>CAYUBQ010000001.1:0-163330 GCA_964443135.1 uncultured Desulfobacterales bacterium
GCGCCTTTGCGATGCCCGCAGCGGCCGCGGACAAGACCGAGTGGAGCTTTTACGGGGACGCCCGCGTCTCCACCATGGTGTACGACACCGATGCAAACGCCGGCGCACCCAACGGTCCCCTGTTTGACGACCGGGACACCATGTGGCACCTGCAGGACGGCAGCCGTTTCGGCGCCCGAGCGAGCGCAGGAAACATCACCGGGCACGTCGAGATTCGCGAGAGCGGCGAGTTCCGGCACATCTTCGGCGAGTGGGACTGGGGCATCGGCAAGCTGGGTGTCGGCAAGACCTACACTCCGATCAACATGTTCTACGCCGGCCAGGCCGGCATGAATGAAAACGGCATCGTCACCACGGGCGTCTACACGGGCGCGGACGGCATGGTCCGCCTTCGGTTCGACGAGCTGCCCGGTCCCCTGGACTTCATCACCTTTGCCCTGGTGGAGCCCACCAACCTGGACGAGGACGGCGCGGGAGAGGACGTTCCTGTCGTGGTCGGCAGTGATGCGGACAACACCCTGCCCCAGATCGAGATGGACATGGTCATGAAGTTCGGCGGGCTGCGGCTCGAGCTGAACGGCGGATGGGCACAGGTCGAGGACACCCGGATCGTGGGCAATGCCGAGCGCGAGTACGACATCGACGCATGGCAGGTGGCCTTCGGCCTCATGTACAACATCGGGCCCTTTTACGCCAACGGCCTCATCCACACGGGCGAGAACGTGACGCACCTCGGTCAGGCAACCTGGGCCGGGGGCAGCAACAGTGCCACATACGACGCCGTGAACGACACCATCATCGACTCGGACCGCTGGGGCTTCAACCTCGTGGCCGGCTTCAGGATCAACGAGATGTTCAAGATCGAGGCGGGCTACGGCCAGGATGAAGTCGATACCAATATCCTGGGCCAGTTTGAAGACGAGACGTCAGAGTGGTTCGTGCAGTTTCCGATCACCCCGGCCAAGGGTGTTACGCTCATTCCTGAAATCGGCCAGGTCGATTTCGAGAACGGCGTGAACAACCAGGACCAGGGAGAGGAGACGTACTACGGCGTGTACTGGATGATCTCTTTCTAGGAAGATATCGTCTTCTATGGAGCATGCCGGCTCCTGTTCGACTCGACCGGGGTGCGCAGCCGCGCACCCCGGTTCTTTTCCATCCATGGCCGGTTGCCCTTCATGCAGCCGGTTCGTTCCTTCGTCGATTCCCTCGGCCGGACTGGCAACCCGTTGGGCATTGACGGGCGGCTGTGTTTCACATAGAATTCCGGACTTATCCGCTACACCATTGAGGGTCCCAATGAGCACACCCGCGCATGTTCGAGAAGTGACGGAGAATCGGTGCCGGCTGCTGCGCACAGCCCTTTTGTGCGCAATCGTCCTGGCCGGCTTTTTTCTCTTTCCCGGAGTGGCGCGTGCCGAGCAAAAACCCAAGGTCCTCCTGCTTCCCCTTCAAATCCACGCCGCCGAGGAGCAGCACTCCTTTCTCGGGCAGGGGCTCCGTTCCATGTTTGTGTCCCGTCTGGGCGCAGAGGGGCTGGCTCTCGTTTCGGAGCAGTCGACAGTGGAGTTGCTGTCCGAAACGGAACGCCGGGGCGTGGTGTCCGAGGAACGGGCGGAAGAGCTGGCAGGCAGGGCGGGCACCGACTATGTGATCTTCGGCAGTGTGACCGCCCTGGGAGGATCTTACAGCCTGGACCTTGCGCTTCTGGACCTCACAAAGGACCCACCGAGGCTGACCCACGTCTCCGAAGCAGCCTCTGAGGACCAGCTCATTCCCAAGCTCTCGGATGTGGCTTATCGGTTCCGCGGGGTCATCGAAGGCGTTGACCCCCGCCGTTACCAGCTCGCACTGGACGGCCAGGGCCGGCTCCCGGAAGGCGAAGGCGCCATGGGTCTTTTCTTCAGCCCCACGGCGGAATCCTACGGGTTCGAGCCAAAGGGATACACCGACATGCGTGCGAGCGTTGTCTCCCTGGCCACGGCCGACCTGGACGGGGACGGCAACGCAGAGATCGTCATGGCGACTCGCAGCAGACTGCTCGTGGCCTCGCGGGACGACAACACCCTGGTGCTCGAGGACTCCTTGAACGCCAGAATGGGGGAAACCTTTCTGCGCGTCAGCGCCGGCGACATGAACCGTGACGGCAAGGCCGAGATCTATCTCGTCGGCCTTTACGGCAAACGAGCCCAAACCACTGTCTATGCCTGGGAAGACGGGTTCCGCCGCATCCAGCAACAGTACGGTCATCTCAACTTCGTACGAGATCCGTTGCTGGACCGGCGGATTCTGCTGTTTCAGAACTCGAAGATCGATACGTTGTTTTCCGGGGACATCTACTACATGGCGCTGGGCGCCGACGGTGCGCTGGAACGCAAGGACGTGCTCCCGCTGAAGGCGGCTCAGCTCTACACCCTCGCCTACACGGACTTGAACCGAGACGGAATCGGCGATTTTCTGGGCCTCGACCGGAGCGGCCGTCTCCATGTCTGGGACAACAGCGGCGCGGTCCTCTGGAAGGGGAACAAGGACCTGGACGGCTCCAACAATGCCGTAGAGATCGGCGAGCGCCCCGAGCCAATCTCGACCCCCGCGCCCACGGAGATCAACTGCCGGGTGATCGTGGCGGACATCGACGGTGACGGATCCAGGGAGGTCATTGCGGCAAAAAACATTCCGAACATCGCCGTGATTCAAAGGATGCGGATCTACAGGACGTCCAGGCTCATTGCCTACAAGGTCGAGGGTTCGACCTTGGAGCAGGCCTGGACGACCCGGGAGATCCAGTACGCCATCGCCGACCTTCAGCAGCAAGACGGGACCATATACATAGCGGCCCACGAGGGACAGTACTCCAATATTTCCGCCGGAAAGAGCCGTATCATGTGGTTCGAGTAGACCGGCCATGACCTTTCTCGCCGGCGCCGTAGCGCTGGAGGCGCAATCCCTTGTAGAGGGTGAGCGTACGCGCTTCCTGGAGGCGCTGGCCGGGATCGAGCCCCTACTGCCCCGCAGACCGGCCCTGCTTTCGAGACCCTCGCGGCTCCTGGCCCAGGCCGGGCACGGCCGGCTCTGGCAGGGCCCGCTTCTCCTTTCCACCCCCCACCTGGACGCCGGCGCCGCGGGCGTCCAGTGGCGTCGCCTCGAAGGGGAAGAGACCGCACTGGGTGCGCTGGCCCGGGAGCTCCTCGGGACCGATCCCGCCCCACCCGAGGCGTTCGACGGCTACAGCTGCGCCCTTCTGCCCCGGAAGGGGGGGGACCCGACGCTGGCCGTGGATCCGGTTGGCCTGTTTCCCCTCTGCTACACGCTGCGCCGGGGTACGCTCTTCTTCTCCACCCTTCAGACCTTTCTCTGCGTTCTGCTGGGGTCCGAGGCCCGGCCGGACCTCCAGGCCGCCTTGGAGTTCCTCGTGGCCGGGCATCCCCTGGGAGACAAGACCCTGATGGAGGGCGTGCGCATGCTTCCGCCGGGCACGCGCCTGGTCTGCCGGGACGGGGGCGTCCACGTCTCTTCCTATGCAAGGCGGCTTTCACCGGACAGGGATCCCGTCGCACGCATCAGCGCCTCAGCAGCCGCAGACCGATTGTACGAGCACCTCGTGCACAAGCGGGACCGGTACGCCCGGCTCGCGAACGATCCGGTCATCGGGTTCCTGAGCGGGGGGTGGGACAGCCGGCTGCTGGTGGCCCTCTTCGCGGAGGCCGGAAGGATCTCGCACACCCTCACCACGAGGCAGAAGGTCCGCTTCGACGGCCGGTTCGTCTCCGAGGAACGCATCGCCGGGGAGGTCGCGGCGCTTCTCCGCGTCGAGAACCGTTTCGTCCCGCCCCTCTACAGGGACCCGTCCACCCTCCACCGGCGGGCGGCCCGACTGGACCACGCCACCTGGTTCCATGACTGGTCCTTTGCCATGGCCGAGGAGGTGCCGGAAGGACGGTTCCTGATGCTGGACGGCCTCCTGGGCGACATCCTGCTCCGGGCCCTGTTTCTGGACGACGAGCTCGCCGCGGCCCAGGAGGCGGGAGACCGCAGTGCCCTGTGCCGCATCCTCCACCGCCGGTTCGTGCGCGGGTTCAACCCCTACACGCCCGGCCTCGACGCCTGGAGCGCCGTCCTCCGGCCGGAGATCCTCCAGTCGTTCAGCGACCGGCTGCAGGAGTGGCTGGAGGACGAGGTCGGCGGGATCGGCCACCCCGAGGCCGCCACGCTCTTCTTCCTCCGAAACCGGAGCCGGCGGGCCATCGCCCCCCTCCCCCGGCTGGTGTTCGGCCGAAAGGGCGACGTCCACCTCCCCTTCTGCGATCCGGGCTTCGTCCGGACGGCGCTCTCGCTTCCCCTCGAGGGACGAAGGGACGGGTCCGTCTACCGCCGCCTGCTGGAGCGGGCGCATCCGGGGCTCGCGGCCATCCCCTCCACCAACGAAAAGGACCCCGGGCGCATGGCGCCCTTCCTCACCGAGACCCTCCCCAGGGACACCCTCGAGGGAAGGAGCGAGCGGAGAAAGGCCAGGCTCCGGGCGCTATGCCACCGCCCGCCGAGGGTCTTCGCTTCCATTCTGCGCCCGGAGATCCTCGAGGCCCTTGAAGGCGGAGACCCGGACCTGCTGAAGCCTCACCTCCTGCTGCTGGAAAAGGTGCTGATGCTGGAGGGGTTTTTCGGGGAGTGGTGGAGAGAGTCGGATTGAGGACGGAGGCTTCCCCCTGATGAGGCCTTGTGCGGCTCAGCCCCTTTCGGATCGGGTCACCAGGGCCTCCACGCGGTCGAGCGCCGCTCTCGCAGCCGGGGCGGTCGCGTCGGGGGCGATCACCATCTCCCGCTTGAGCCGGAACAGCTCCCGGATCGCCTCGCGGGAGTATCCCGCGCCCCGGAGCAGCTTGTAGATCTCCTCGATGTAGGTCTGCCCGTCCGTGAGCCCGGGCTCGATGAGGCGGGGCATCCGGGCCATGAGCTCGGAGGCCTCCACCGAGTCCATGGTGTTGTGCCGCCAGGCCAGGCCCAGGCCGTCCAGGCCGAAGGCCTCCCGCTCCCGATGCACCAGGGTGTTGCGGGAGTAGTAGAAGAGGTAGGGGTGGTAGTAGGGCAGCCGGCTCTCGCGGATCAGGTCCACGGTCTCGAGAAAGGTCTCCTCGGTCTCCCCCGGATACCCCACGATGAAGCTGCCCCGCCCGATGATGCCGTGCTCGTTCAACATGCGGACGGCCGCCAGGGACTCGGCCCGCTCGAGGCGCTTGTCCATGTTGTCCAGAACGACCTGGCTGCCGGACTCAATGCCCATGTCCACGAACTCGCAGCCCGCCTCCTTCATGAGCCCCACCAGCTCCGGGTCCAGGGCGCCGGCCCGCGCGAAGGAGGACCAGGTGAAGGGGAACCCCTCCTGGATCATCATCTGGAGGACCTTCACGAGCCGTCTTCGGTTGGCGGTGAAGTTGTCGTCCGTGAACCGGATGTGGCGGACAAAGCCCAGGCGCGCGACCCGCCTCAGCTCGTCCCGGAGCACGTCCAGGGACTTGAACACGACCCGGGGAAACAGCCAGTGGTAGGTGCAGAAGCGGCACCGGTAGGCACAGCCCCGGCTGGTGGTCACGGGCAGCGTCGGCCGCAGGTAGTCTCGGGGGATCTCGTCCCAGGCCACCGCCGTCTCGTCCATGTGGAGCTCCTCGGGCTGCCGGCGGCTGAACCGCATGCTGCCGTCCCGGTCGAACCGGGCCAGGTTGGGAACGTCCTCGAGTCCGCGGCCCTCCCGGAAAACCTGAAGCAGGCGGACCAGGGTCTGCTCCCCCTGGGCCTCCACCACGAAGGCGTCCACCAGCCCGCGAAACGTCTCCAAATAGCCCAGGGCCTCGGGGCTGAGTTCGTCCCCTTCCTCCAGCACCTTCTTGACGAGCATGCCCCCGGCCACCACGGGGACGTCCGGGGCGCAGGCCTTGATCTCCCGGGCCATCCGCTTGATGTCCTCCATGAACACGAAGTTCGAGGAGATGCAGACGGCCAGCGGGCCGCCGTCCAGGACGTCCGGGAGCTCGGCCAGGGTGTAGTTCTGGACGATGACGGGGTCGAAGCCCGCCGCCCGGAGAAACTGGTGCATGTAGACGCCGTTCAGGGTGGCCGAGGTGGCCAGGGAATGGTTGGAGGCGACGTTTCGAGGAGTGAGCTCGACGTGGCGCCGGCCGTTCCGGACGTAGTTCATCAGGTCCAGGAGGTCCGTGAACCGTCCGTCCAGCTCGAGGAGCAGGGAGCGGAGGTTCCGGTGCACGCCCCGTTGCAGGGAGGGCAGGTCCAGCCCGGGGTACCGCCGGGCCTGCCGTTCGGCACGCCTCTCCGCGCCGGCCATGCGTTCCCGGAGGTGGGCGTCCCCGTCCAGGGGATGGTCCATGGCGATGAAGACGACGCGACGGGACCCTCTCCCGGGGGACCCCTGAACGGTCGGCGCCTCGCCGGTCATGTCCGCAGGACGCCGTAGAAGTCGCCGGTCTTGTCCAGCTTGTCGCCCACCGGGGTGCCGCAGACCTGGCACCGGTACTCGTACTTGTCGCCTTCGGGTAGAACCAGCAGCAGGAACTTCCGCACCGGCACGGCCGCCCTGCACCGGGGGCAGTAGAGCTCGGTGGCCTCGAGCTGATCGAACTCCCGGTTCGGATCACCGGTGTCGCCGCCCGGAGGCCCGCCGGGAGGGCTGTAGTCGTATGGCCCGTAGGTCATGGCTGAAACCTCTGGTTTTTCATCCCCTGGTTGTGGTACAGAAAAATCTTTGCGGGGCGGTGGCGTTCCGGGGCCCCGTCTCCCTTGCCTGGTTTTCACTATAGACATCCGGACTTCCAAAGGCAAGGCCGGTGGGACACCCCTCCAGGGAGGAAACATGAAGGTCAAACAGATCGACCACATCGGCATCGCGGTCAAAAGCCTCGATCAGGCGGGCCGGTTCTACACCGACGTGCTGGGCCTCCCCGTCCAGGAAACCGAGACGGTGGAGGATCAGAAGGTCACGGTCGCCTTCATCCCCGTCACGGGCAGCGAGATCGAGCTGCTGGAGTCCACGGAGCCGGACGGACCCGTGGCCCGCCACATCGAGTCGAAGGGCGAAGGGATCCAGCACATCGCCTACCGGGTGGAGAACCTCGACGAGGCCCTGGCCGAGCTCAAGGAGAAGGGCGTCCGCCTGATCGACCAGGAGCCCAGAAAGGGCGCGGGCGGCGCTCGCATCGCCTTCATCCACCCCAAGGAAACCAACGGCGTGCTCGTCGAGCTCTGCGAGCGGGATTAGGGTAGAGCGCTCCGGTCTTCAGCCACCAAAGGGCCTGTAGCCGGGTCCTTCCGAATCGACGAATGGAACGGGAGACTGGAACACCCGTGATGATCGGCCGCAAGCTCATCCTCATCGGGGAAATCGCCGCTCTCTGGACCTTCCTGTTCGGGCTGCTTCCATTTCATTTCGGCTTTTGGATCCAGTGCGAGCCGACCACCCTGGCCTTGCATTTGAGCTCCGCCCTGGTTGGCCTCGGCCTTCTCATCAGCGTCCTCGACGACCGCTCCGATGTCGGGAAATGGCTGACAAACGCCCCCCTGGCGATCCCTCTTGCCATGGGAGGACTTTCGCTCCTGGCCGTTCTGTTTGCCGATTTCCCGCTGACCACCGTGTTGGGCAATCGCCAGACCGGACAAGGAGCCACCTGGTTCCTGGACATCGCTGTTCTGATGTGGGGCGGACTCGCCCTTCGCGGCTCGAGAAAAACACTCCGCACCCTGGCCTTGGCCGCCGGTCTCGCCGTATTGGCCATGGCGTTCTTCCAGCTTCCCGAGCTGAAATCCCGCGGATGGTTCTCCTTCCCCAAAACCGATTTCCTTGCCATGCCGGCCATCGCCGCGGCGGGAATCCTCATCGCCGGCTGGCCTGTGAAATCCTGGTATGGCACGGCTGGAACGCTGCTGCTCTGTCTCTCTGTCGTGGCCTATTCCGACAACCAGGTGGCGCTGGTGCTGCTCCTGTTCACAGGGATCGCGGGCGGCTTCCTTGCCCTGGTCCTGCCCCGCATATGGCGATGGTCGGGCCTTTGGGGTTGCTGTGCCGTGGGAGTGCCGCTCGTGGTCAGCATCGGGGTCGTGGCGGCCGGATCGTGGGAGGCCTTGGACACCCTGGCCACTCGAAAGGAAATGTACAAGATTGTCCTCCGGGGGCTCTTCGACCAGCCGCACCGGATCCTCACGGGGTTCGGTTGGGGACACTGGAATGATTTTTTGATCCAGTACGGCCTTCACACCGGTACGGACTTCTTCCTGAGCGCCGACGGGGCGGTGATCGCCCGGGAGGGACTGCGAAATGCCTGGCCTCACACCCACAACATCTTGCTGGAGTCGCTCCTTGCCCTCGGGATCGTGGGGACCGCCTTGATGCTGGCCTGGTTCTATCAGCTCTCGAAATCCGCTTCGAAACGAGAGGTACCGCAGCTCCTGCCTTTTGTCATCGCCTACGTGGGTCTGTGGGCGGCCTGGTTCCATCAGCCCTTCACGGCCGCTTTTCCGGCCCTCCTTTTTTCCGGATGCGTGTTCGAAAACAGGGCAAAAGCCATCAAACCCTTCATCCCAGCCGTGGTGCTCTGCATCGTTCTCCTGGTTCAGCTGAGCTCAGCCGCATTGGTGTACCGTGATGCGGCTGCCTCCACCAGGGAACTGGAGAACCCCTCAGCTGACCCGATGTCCCCTCCATGGGAAAAACCGTCCCCGTTCGGCCGACCGGATAGAGGAGGGCACGGCATTGCGGACCTGTTGCTCCTCTCCACCGGAACGGTGGCGGAAATCACCAAGTGCAACTGCCCCCTCAAACCCGAAGATCGCTACTTTCTCCAGAGGCGCCTTCACCTGGCAGCAGAGAGGATGGAGGCCGGAGAGACATGCATCGGCCTGGAGACCGCTTACCTCCAAGCCCTGGGGCGCGTGACATACACCCTCCCCGAGGAGGAATCCCAGGAAATCAGTTTCCGTCACCTGCCTCGCTGGGCGCGTGTGCTCGAACGGGTGCTCGGCAAAGCGCCCCATCGAACGGATCTTGCCATCCCCTACCTTTCCTGGGCCCTGACAGCCGGTCATCATGGGGAGATGCGATCCCTCCTGGCTCAAGTCCGCACGAACGACCCGCTGGACCCTGTGGGTCTGTGGTTTTCAGGGGCCGTCCTGCTCTTCGGCGACGCACAGGAGCATCAGGACGGCTTTCGCATGTTGCGCGAGGCGCTCGCCATGGGAATCGAAGGGTACATGGACATTGATCCGGATCTTCTCGCGCAGATCTCCGGAAAGGATCGCTGAGGGGCCGTTCACCAGGATCGATGCTCGGCCAGGAGCTCCGGCCAGATCGCTTCCCAGCAGCAGCGGTGATCGAATCCTTCCACCCTGACGACGCGGGGGGTTCCACCGAAAGGCCTTGCCTTTTCCACGTACGACCAAGCCGTCTCCGGAGGCACGACCTCGTCCTCTGTACCCACAAAGTGGACCTGCGGACAATCCAAATTCGCCTGGTACCAAGGGCTTGCCGGGTTCGAGGACCCCCTCAGGGGCGTCACTTGGTGATGGGCCGCCCATGCCGCGGGATCCAGGTTGCCGGCCACGGTCATGACGGAACCCACATCATCGCGTTCCGCTGCGATGAGCAACGCCACGGCTCCTCCACCGGAGTACCCCACGAGGTGAAAACGTTCGATGTCCCAAAGCGCCTTGGCCCGATTCAGTGCACCATGCATCACGGCCACCACCTCCCCGGCGAATCGGGATTCCGTCCAAACGCCTTGATGGCAAAACGTGTGGACGTCAGGCGGCAGGTACTGACAGGGGCGTGAGAGATAGATCACCTTCGGCGCGGGGTCTCTCCGGGCGAGACGCAGGGGCAGGGGGTCCAAGGGGGTCGGGTCGGACGGGGGCGTGCGGCGATCACTCCAGGCTCGCCCATCACCCTCGATGTAGACCACACAGCTGGGGCTCACGCCGTTCTTGAGGACCGCCAGAAGAGGAAGGCCATCGATGTCGAGCCAGTGCAGTCCCCAATCCGGAGAAGAGGCGAGCTCCACCACGCGTCCGAGGCCCCTTTCGTGAGGAGGGGACGCAGCGCACCCCAGTACATGCCATGCGAGAAGAAGGGCGACACCGGTTGCAAAACAGGACCGTCCGCATGGATCCCGTCTCACGACCGGCGCTAGAAATCGAACCGCCAGTTGAGAGACAGGCTCGTGCTCCGCGTGTCCTCACGGAACAAGGCGTGAGTCAAGTCCAGCGAAAAAATCATGCTCTCCAATGCCTGATAGTTCACGCCCAGAGTGGCCTCGACCTCGTCCGCATCGTTGGAGGGCTGCTCCTGATCGGGTCCGACCTGGACATCCTCCATGGTGGCATCATACAGATAGTACAGGCTGAGGTAGGGCTCCCAGTTGCCGAAAACGTAGCCGGCCCTCCCCCCGACGCGCAGCTCTCCCAAATCAGTGTCCCGGTATCCCACGTCGTTCCCATTGCTCTCTCGAAACCCTTCAGAGTTCTCGCTGGAGTAGAGGTAAGCCAGACGGGCACTGAGGTTCCAGTTCTTGATGACATAGTAATAGTTCACGCTGCCGCTCACCATGAACCGGTCGGCGTCGTAAGAGCCAGTCACGTCACCACGATCCCTGGCCGTATCGTAGTCGATCATGGTGTAGCTTCCGATGAAATCAAGGGTCAGCGAGTCCGTGAGGATGACCGACGTGTACGGAGCGATGGAGTAACCATTGCCTGTCAGCTCCCCCTGGTTGAAAGGGGTATCCAGTTCGGTTCTCTCGTACCCGACAGCCGTGCCGACCAAAAGGTTGTCCAGAAGCATGTGATCCATCCCGCCCATGAGCAGGTAGAGATCACCGTCGTACTCCGTGGACGAAAGGGTGTTCTCGAGATCGGACCAGGAGCCGGAAACCCAGAACCCGGTGGAAGGTGCCTGCTCCGCTGGCTCGTCGCCGGAGGAAAGACCCGACATGATGGCGGGAATGGGAAGGTCGAAAAATTCACTCCGGACCTGGATGTCGTCTAAGGAGAAGGATTGGGAGGAGAGCCGACTCAAGGCATCCGTGAAGTGGACCTCGACCCGACCCTCGTCGATCGTGAGGGCACGGGAGTCGAGGGAAGGTCCGAACAGGGATGTTTTGGAAAGCATCCCCTGGTTACCCGGGCTGCCCGCCGGTTGACGCTGCATGACGGGCCTGGAGGAGACGATGGCGGCGATTCGGGAGGACAGAAGCCTTCCCACCTCTTTGGAGGTCGCCCGGACAACGTCCTGGGAAACCACCGTGCCGCTGTCCTTCTCGGAGGTGCTGTCGTCTTCACAAGGAGCGCAGGCGGCATAGTAGGGATCTAGTTCAATCAGATAACATGATATCTCGCCGGGATGATAGGCGCCATAGCTATCATACCACCCGCATGGGCAGCAGTACCCCGTCGTGTAGCAGTTGGCAAAGTCGGGTCTTGAAACGAAAAGAGCGAGAGACAGAAATACTGTGGCGCCACAAACCGCGAAGATCAAACCCAACTGACGGAGTGCTCTTTCCATCATCTCCTCCCCCCTGTGAAAAATGAGAAAAGCTAGAAAAGCAGTCTGCGCTCGGATCTCCGGTATTCAAGGGTGGCTCCAAAAACATGAAAGGTATTGCATAATTGTTCTATTGTGTCAATATGGTAAGCGAAAAAATCATAAAAACCTGAAAATTTTGAATGTGCAGGCGCTCGAATAAGCTGGGGAGTCATGACATCGGGTGAAGGCAGGTGGGTCCGGAGCCCCTGAGCCATTGCT
This sequence comes from uncultured Desulfobacterales bacterium, assembly GCA_964443135.1. Classification (GTDB taxonomy): domain Bacteria; phylum Desulfobacterota; class DSM-4660; order Desulfatiglandales; family HGW-15; genus JAIPEI01. The sequence continues at coordinate 11,795 of CAYUBQ010000001.1, forward strand.
TCGCCCTCCACCAGATCAAACGGCGGAAAACCTGTCGTCTTCGTTCTCATGAGTGCATTCAATGAGGAACGCTGGGGCGAGTACACCATCCATTCGATTCGGAACAGACCTATGGGGATTTCGAGTTTGTGATCATGGACGCCAGGTCGACGGATCGGACCATGGACTGTATAATCAAGGCTTGTGGTGACGACCACCTCACCCGCTTCTGGCGCATGCAAAGGAAGCTGTTTCTGGAAAACTGGCACTCAGCTCGCACAAACAGTTTCGTCATGAAATAAGGGGTTTCCATGAATCGGCCTTTGTTGGTAAAAGCGGCAACCGCGGCCATGGTCCTGATGATCGTCATTCCCACCACCATCTCCGCAAGGACGCCGATCGGTGTCATGCGCAGACAATCCCAGGCGATGGAGCGGGCCGTCAGAAAGAACATCAGTCTAAAGATCCGGCCCCACCTGGTGGTGGCCCGGGGCTCGACCGGCCCTGTGACGGCGCTGGCCCTCAGCAAAGATGAGCAGTTCCTGGTGACCTCCGTCGGGAACCTCTCTCTCCGCCTCTGGGATTTGGAGGCCGGGAGGGAGATGGCCGTGCTCACAGGGCACAAAAAGCGCGTGAGGGCCTTGGCCCTTAGCCAAGACGGGGCTGCCTTGGCCTCCCTGGGAGGGCGGCATGAGATCCGGCTGTGGAACCTGGAAACGTTTCGAGAACACCACCTGATCACTGCCCATGCCGAGGAGGGCGTTTCAGGCATCGGACTGGCCAATGGTGGCGAATGGCTGGTGACAGCAGGAAACGATGGAAAGGTTCGGGTGTGGGACACAGCCCTCGCAAGCCTGGTTAAAACGATTCCCATTTCCCCCGAGCCGATTCGCGCTGTGGAGATAGCCCCGAGCAGAGATACCTGGGCCTGGTGTATTTCGGGAAATCGAATCAGCCGATGGGACCTTGTAACGGGGAAGCGGCAGTTCACCATCGACACCGAGCTCAAGGATCTCTGTTGTCTCGCTGTTGGAAGAAACAGGCGCATTGTGGCTGTCGGCGGCGAGTCAGGTTCGGTTGCCGTATGGGACCGCGCTAGCGGTCGACTCCTCTGGAGAAAAAAGGGGCACGACGGCGCAATCCGCAGCATCTCTGTGAACGTGGCCTCCGGAATTCTGGCCTCCGGCGGTCAGGACGGTGCGGCCCAGCTTTGGAATGTCCGAACCGGCGAGGAGATCGCCTTCCTGGGTACCCATGGGGGACCGGTCACCTATGTGCAGCTCAACCATGAGGGGACTTTCGCTCTCACGGCATCCGAGGATGGCCTCACCCAACTCTGGAACACGCTATCTCAATCCCTCCTCGTATCCATGATTTCAACGGAGACGGGCTGGACGGTCGTGGATGACCGAGGACGCTTCGATGGAACAGAATCCTCCCTGGACGGGATCGAGTGGCAGGATGGGGATTACAGGCTCCGTATCAGCCGCTTCACAGAGCGTTACTACGAACCGGCCTTGCTGGCGAAATCTATAAGGGAGAAGAAGGATCCGGAGGCACGGTCCGGGGTCCCGAGCGTGTCCGAAGGAATCTTTCTCCCCCCATCCGTCATCATTGAACTGGACGATGCTTCGCCCGCCGGCCGTCGAGGTATTAAGCGGGTCAAGATTGAAGCAAAGGGGCAAGGGGGTGGAATCAACGAGGTCCGGCTCTATCACAATGGAAAGAGGGTAACCCTGGACAGGGTGGTTCAGGAGATCGAGGAAAGGACTGAAGCCGGGTTGCCGAAGGTCGTCAAAACCTATCAGGTCGAGCTGAGCCCAGGCCGGAACATTCTGGATGCTATTGCGCTCAACCGGGAGCGGCTGGAAAGCAACCCGGCGTCGACGGAAGCGGAAGGGGATCCGGGTCTCGGAAAGGGCCCCGTGCTCCACGTGATTGCGATCGGTGTCAATGAATACAAGAACCCGTCATTGAATCTTCAGTACGCGCAGGATGACGCCGATTCGGTGAAGACATTTTTTGAGTCCGTGAAAGCCCACCCGTACCGCGAGGCATCCATCACCTGTTTGATGAATCAGCACGCAACAAAGGCAGGCATCATACAAGCGATCAGAGAGCTAAGATACGTCCCCGCTCAAGACACTGCATTGGTCTATCTTGCGGGTCACGGGGGCGCGGCTGGGGACAGCTGGTACTTCGCGCCCTACGAGGTCGAAGAACTGGAAAACCCAGAATCCCTGAAAGAGAGAGGAATATCAACCAGTGAGCTCGAGATGGAGATCCAGGCCATATCGGCCAATAGGGTATTCCTGCTCATTGATGCGTGCCACTCGGGTATGGCCATCTCACCCATCCAACGTCTCAGTGGGATGAAGTCCTTGCGGCTATTGGCGAAGACGGTAGGGCTCCACATCCTGGCGGCCACGAACCGCAGCCAGTTCTCTTTGGAGTTGGACAGGCTGGGTCATGGGGTGTTCACGCACTCCTTGCTGAACGCCCTCAGAGGCGAGGCCGACCGGCTTCCACCTATGGGCATCGTCTCTGTGCTAGAGGTGATGGGCCACGTCGAGGTTCAGGTCCCTGTCTTGAGCCGGCGTTATGCCGACTATGCGCAGTACCCGACCGCCCATTCCAGAGGAATCGATTTCGGTATTTCAAGGTCTTCCGATTAGAGACGTGCGCGGGATGGGAACCAACGGCGTGCTCGTGGAGCTCTGCGAGCGGGACTGAGGGCCGGCCCCGGATCGCGCTACCGCTTCGCCCGCTTCAGGACGTTTCGCTCCAGGTGGTCCACGCACGTGTCCATGAATCGGGCGCACGCGTCGTGCCGCCGGCTTCGGTGAACGGGATCCCTGAGGAGCGTCCCCGAACCCCCTCCCCGAATGCGCCCCCTCACGGCCTCCGGAAGCGCCTCGGGCAGATCCACGCCGTTCATGATCGCCCAGGCGAGGGTCCAGGCCCGGGCCACGTTGTCCACGTCGTACCCCCCTCCCCCCAGTGCCACCCAGGGCTTTTCCAGGTCCCGCAGGAAAGCGACCACCCCGCACAGGCTGTTCGTGGTCAGCTCGAGGTCGGCGAGGGGATCGTCGCGGAAGGTGTCCACCCCCAGCTGGGTGACGATCACGTCCGGATCGAAGGACGCCGTCAGGGACGGCACGACGGCCTGGAACCCCGACCGGAAGACCTCGTCGTCCGTGCCCGGCATCATGGGCACGTTCACCGAGAAACCCTCCCCCGCCTCCCGGCCGGTCTCGGTCATCCGGCCCGTTCCCGGAAACAGGGTGCGGCCGTCCTGGTGAAACGACACGGTGAGCACCCTCGGATCCTCGTAGAACGCCCACTGAACCCCGTCCCCGTGGTGGGCGTCGATGTCCAGGTACAGGACCCTCCGGCCCTTTCCGACCAGGCGCTGAATGGCGATCACCGGATCGTTCACGTAGCAGAAGCCCGAGGCGCGGTACGCAGCGGCGTGGTGCAGGCCTCCGGCGATGTTGAAGGCCGTCCGGCACGCTCCTCCCAGGATCAGGTCCGCGCACTGGAGCGACGCGCCGGTGTGAAGGAGGGACCAGTCCCACAGGCCGTCGAACATGGGGTTGTCGCCCGGCCCGATCCCGTGGGTGTAGTAGCCCGAGAGCCGCCCGCGGCTGGCCCGCTTGAGGGCGTTCACGTAGGACGCGGTGTGGAAACCCAGGACCGCGTCCTCCACGGCGCTCTCCGTTTCCACCAGGCTCGCACCGGGAAGGTCCAGGAGGCCGTAGGCCCTGCAGAGCTCCCGGGTCATGCGGAGCCGTTCGATTCGAAGGGGATGGCAGGGCCCGTAGTCGAAATCGCCGTACTTCTCTGTGTAGACGAACGCGTTTTCCATCATGTCGGAAAGGCCCCTTTTCGGCATCCGGTCACCGAATGGCATTCTAACGACCCGGCCGGACGGGTGTCAATACGGGGCGGGTCGTGACGCCCCCGAGATTGGAGCCACCGGTCTAGTCGCATCCGCAGGCGCCATCCTTCCCAGCTGCGGCTGAGCGGTTCCTGCGAAGCCGTCACCCTGCGGCCCCGGGCACATTTCCCGTGACCTGGCCCGGCTCATGATGTATAGAGAAAAAACGGGTATGCCTCGCGAACGCCGACCGTAGACGCCGTGAGGCCCGCCTCCATGACGAACGAAACCATCCGCTCTCTACCGGACCGCACCCACGTCCCCGACAGCGACGGCGGCCGAACCCGGACCCATGCCCGACGAGCCAAGCCATCCCGGCGAAACGGACGCCCCGAGCGAAACGCCTCCTCCGGGGGAGGGGACCGGACCGCCGTCGATCGAGACGGTGCCCGGGGTGACCGGGATCGTGCTCGCCGGCGGCAGGAGCCGCCGTTTCGGCCGGAACAAGGCCCTGGCGAGCGTTCGCGGCGTCCCGATGATCGAGCGGGTCGTGCGGGTGCTGCAGCAGGTGTTCGACCGCGTGATTCTCAGCGCCAACGACCCGGAGCCTTACCGCTTTCTCGGCCTTCCCGCGGTGGAGGATCTCCACCCGGGGGTCGGCCCGCTCGGGGGCCTCCACGCCGGCTTGACCCACCTGTCCGACGACGCCGGGTTCTTCACGGCCTGCGACATGCCCTTCCTCGACCCCGGCCTGATCCGTTACATGGCCCGTCTCTCCACGGAGGCGGACGCCGTGATCCCGAAGGTCGGAGAGTACGTGGAGCCGCTTCACGCCCTCTATCGCAAGCGGTGCGTCGATCCGGTGCTCCAGGCCATCCATCGGGGGGAGCGCCGCATCGTGTCCTTTTATCCGGCCGTTCGGATCCGATACGTGACTGAGAGCGAGATTCGGGCCTTTGATCCGAACCTCGAGGCCTTTACCGACGTCAATCGTCCCGACGAGCTGCGCCTTTCCATGGAGCCGCCGGAAGAATGCGGGGATTGACGTTCCAGGTCGTGCATTTCGCTTCGCCGGCGGTCGATCCCTGAACGACCTGCCCCAGGGTGGAGAGACGAGTCATGCTCGAGCTTGCGTTTGCGTTCGGCTTTGCCGTGGTGATCTCCGGAGGGTGCTCCCTTTTCGAGGCCGTTCTCTACTCCGTTCCCATGCGCCACGTGGAAACCCTCGTCCAGTCCAGACCCGAGGTGGGACGGATCCTCAAAGAGCTCAAGCAGAACGTGGAAAAACCCATCACGGCCATCCTGTCCCTGAACACCGTCGCCAACACGGCCGGCGCCGCGGTGGCGGGCGCCGCCGCCACCGCCGTGTTCGGGTACGAGTGGATCGGGATCTTCTCCGCTATCTTCACCCTCTCCATCCTGGTGTTCTCCGAGGTGATCCCCAAGACGGCCGGGGTGGTCTACGCCCGGCGGCTGGCCCCCCACGCGGCTTATCCGCTCAAGGGGCTGGTGATCGTCATGGCCCCGGCCATCTGGCTCTGCAGCCACATCACCCGCCTCATCTCGAAGCACCGGGCCCTCGACATCATCTCCGCGGACGAGCTCAAGATCATGGCCCAGGTCGGCTTCCGGTCGGGCAGCATCCAGCCGTACCAGAAGCGGGTGATCGAGAACATCCTCTCCCTGGAGAACAAGGCCGTCAAGGAGGTCATGACGCCGAGGACCGTGATCTTCTCCCTGAGCGAGCACCTCACGGTCCGGGAGGCCGCCGGCCGGGTCTCCCGGTGGGAGCACAGCCGCTTCCCGGTGTACGACCACGACGTGGAGGACATCGTGGGGGTCGTCCTCACGCGGAAGCTGTTCATGGCCCTCCAGGGGGACGGGGAGACCCGCCTGACGGAGCTCATGGAGCCCGTTCAGTTCGTCGTGGAGACCGCCCACCTGGACCAGGTGTTCCGGCAGTTCATGGGCTCCAGGCAGAAGCTCTTCGTGGTGATCGACGAGTACGGCGGCGTGGCCGGACTGGTCACCATGGAGGACATCCTGGAGGAGATCCTGGGTCGCGAGATCATGGACGAGTTCGACGAGGTGGCGGACAAGCGGGAGCTGGCCCGCTCCAGGCGGAGCCAGCTCGTGACGCCGTCCTCGGAGGAGGTGGGGTGAGCCCCGCGGAAGGAACGACCCTCTGCTTTCCGGACGGGGAAAAATCCTGCTTTGCCTGCTGTCCCCCCATCCGCCCGGCCGGATACGAGCACGTCCGGTACGAGATCCTGGTCAAGCGGGTCCTTCGGGAGAACACGCGGGCCTATCGGGCGGAGGAACGGAAGGTGCGGCCCATCACGGGGTTCAGCTGCTGGGCCCTGGGGTACCTGGATCCGGCCTGCCGACTCGTGGGCTGCCTGCTCCACCCGGCCCGCCACGGCGGGGAGGACCTTCGCTTCCGGGTCGACTTCGGCGAAAAGTGCCGGAGAGAGGCCTGCCCCGAGGCGGACGTCTTCGACCGGCTGGAACCGGACGCCCGAGCGTTCTGGCTCCGCCTGGCGGACGGTCTGGACGCCTTCGCCTACTCCAGCCGGCTCCGGAACCCCCTGTTCCGGTTCCTGAACTGGGGCCCCACAGTCCTCCGGCGAATCCAGCGGGACGCGAAGGGCCGGGGTCCCTGTCACTCCGCCGCCTCCCTGGAGCGGGCCTACCCCATCCTGGCATCCTCTCTCGCCCCCCGGGGCTGGGCCTATCCCGTGGAGCGGCTCTGCGCGCTGAGGGGAATCGGGCTGCTCCGGGAAGTCGAAACCGCCAAGGCCCTGGAATCCGGTCTTCGCGACCTGCTCGACCGCCTCCGCCGGGAAGGGATCCTCCAGGAAGCACAGGGCGGCGTGCACACCCACAGGCTCCCTATGGACCGCGCCTTTCTGAACTTCCTGAGGCTGACCGCAGGCATCCGTCGGCTCACCCCGGAGCAGGCTCGGGCCCAGAAGGCCCGATTGGACGACACGCTAGAGAAGCTTGCCGAAACAATACGATGATTCGAGGCCAATGTCTGGGAAAAGGTCGTAAAATGGGCAACCGGTCACGGGGTCGGTGGGCTTACAACAAAGCAATTGCTGAGTGATTTCTTTTTGATTGGGTCAAGTGTACCCGCAGCGCCTTTTTTGCTTCCTCCAAGTGATTTCTCATTGCGGATTCGGCCAACGAAGGGTCCCGAGCCCTCAAGGCGTCCAGGATCTGGCCATGCTCCTCCAAGCTTCTACGACACTGGTTGGGCATGGTAGGGAAAATTCTGGCGATAGGGTCTACACGAAAACGAAAATTAGATCGAATTTCAATAAGATAGGAGTTCTGAGTTGCCTCGGTAATCAGCCAGTGAAAACGGGCGTTCAGTTCAAAAAGCGACTCCAAATTTTCCTGATGGATTGCTTCCTCAAATAGCTTGTTACACTTTTCGAGTTCTGCAATTTGCTTGTCGCTGATTTTGGTACAAGCCAAGTTACTGGATGCTCCCTCAAGGATGATCAATACATCATAAATACTGAAAACTTGTTCAAGAGAAAGCTTCGTTACTTTTGCACCTATTCCTGGGATTATCTGTATAAAACCTTCCTTTTCTAACTGGTTTAAGGCTTCTCTTACAGGAGTTCTGCTAACTTGAAACTGCTTGGAAAGCGCTAACTCTGTAAGATGTTCTCCTGGATTATATATCTTGTTTATTATAGCCTCTCGAAGTTCCCTAATTATTTTTTGCTTAAGATTCATTTTTATATATAGCCCGTATATCTCTATTCCTATCGAAAAATAAATGTAATCTACTAATCGTAAGAATAGATAACTAATGACTCTATCACTCAATTACGACTAACATATCCAATTTACATTCACAAGGCATGTTTCCGCACTTTCCCCAAAGCAGTCCTCGGAAACTCTTCGCAAAGTACGATCTTCTTCGGCCATTTGTACTTGGCCAAACGTCCTTCACAAAACCCGTGCAACTGTGCCAGGGTGCAGCGAGACCCATCCTTCGCGATCACGTAGGCTACGCCGACCTCTCCCCAGGTTTCGTCAGGAAGCCCCACCACGGCTACGTCCTCGATCCCAGGGTGCTCCCGGAGCACACGCTCCACCTCGGCCGGGTACACGTTTTCCCCTCCGGAGATGTACATGTCCTTGGAGCGGTCCACCAGGTAGAAGAACCCGTCCTCGTCCTGCCTGGCCAGGTCGCCCGTGTGAAGCCACCCGTTCACGATGGTCTCCTCGGTCCTGACCGGGTCCTGCCAGTACTCCTTCATCATGATGGAACCCCTCACCACGATCTCCCCCACTTCGCCGGGAACCACCCGTTTTCCCACTGCATCCACGATTTCCACCTCCGCGTGGAATACCGGTCGGCCGACGGTTCCGGGTCTCCGAAGCGAATCCTCCTCGGAGGCCCATAGAAGGATCGAGGTTTCGGTCTGTCCCATGATCTGCCGCAGCGGGAACCCCGCCTCACTGCAGGCGGCCAGGAGCTTCGGGGTTGTCTTCTCCCCGCCGATGGCGCTGACCTTGAGCGAGGCAAGAGACCCCTTTTCTGCGGGGTCCACCCCCAGGAGGGCCCGGTACACGGTGGGAACACCCAAGAACTTCGTGACCCTGTGCCTCTCGATCTCCTGAAACGCCCGAACCGGATCGAATCTCGGATGGATGACCATGGTCGCACCCTTGTATAGCATAGGAGAGGCCTGAATGAACAGTCCTCCCGAGTGGAAGAGCGGCAGGAGCACAAGCATGACGTCGTCGAAGTGGAGCTTGAAGAAGATGTCCGCATTGAGGCAGTTGAAAAATGTCTTCCTGTGTGAGAGCACGGCCCCCTTGGGCTGTCCCGTGGTCCCCGAGGTGTACATGATCACATGGGGCTCCTCGGGGTCCGCAGGCCCGAGGGATTTGGTCAGGAAGGGACTTTTCCCTTCCATCGGCGCCGAGTCGCGCACGTAGTCGAGAAACCGGCTGTTCTCCTGCCCTCCGGCCGCAGGCTTCTTCCTCAGCACGGCCTGCAGCATGAGGGGAAGGTCACGATCCAGCCCGAGCGATTCCACGATCCCCTCGTACCGCTCCCCGAAGACGAACAGCCTCGGCCGCCCGTTTCTCAGCGTGTACTCCAACTCCGGGCCGGCCAGCCGGAAGTTCACGGGGATGAAGATGGCGCCGAGACGGGAGCAGGCCAGATAGATCTCGAGGAACTCTGGGCAGTTCGGAAGCATGGCCGCCACACGGTCCCCCTTTTCGATCCCCAGGGACTGAAACCAGCAGCTCGCCCGGTCGGCCCTTTGGTGCAGCTCCCAATAAGTAATCTCCTCTCCCTCGTACAGGATGGCCGGCTTCTCGGGATCCAGCTCGCTCCAGCGCTGAACCCACCACGCGATGTTCATGGATTTGATCATGATCATCCTTTCGTCAAGCTCTGCGGAATCCTGGGGGATCGCCGAAAGCGCTTGCATTTCAGGAACCAGCCCCTTGAAGTACGGAGGTGCGGTGCAGATGATATCAACGATTCCCCCTCTCAAGGTTTCGGCCTGCTGAAATGAAGGGACGGCCTCGGGACCGCCTATCCTTTTGATTTCCAGCTCTCCCGCACGTTCACGATTGATCCGTCCCACCCATTGATTGAAGAAAGTACACACAATGATGTTTGAAAGCTAGAAAGTGATCGCTTTCAACTGAATCGATTTCGCTTCAACAGGCTTTATTTATAATATGATGAAAGAAAAAGTCAAAAGAATGGCGATAGAAATAAAATCTTCATTTCACCTCTTTCTTTGTACTATAATGTACATTATGACAAAAATCAATCGCTAAAACTACCAACAAGATCGTCTAGCTTGATTTGGTTTTCAATCAAGTAATTTCGAATGCCTTCGATGATTTGATGCATCACGTGGGGGTTGATGAACTTGTATGTACCGATCTCTACAGCTCTGGCTCCCACGATCAAGAACTCCAAGGCATCCTCCGGACCGGTGATCCCCCCGATTCCAATCACCGGAACATCCACGGCCTGAACCGCCTGATAGACCAATCGAAGGGCCAGAGGCTTGACACAAGGGCCGATGAGGCTTCCCATCTGATTCGGGTGGATCACGGACCGGCGCGTATGGATGTCCACCCCCATGGCTCTCGGTGAGTTGATCAAGGACAATGCGTCGGCCCCGGCCTCTGCGCAGGCACGAGCAATCACGGAGACATCCGTGATGTCGGCAGACAGCTTGGGAATCAGTGTCAGGTCCGTCACCGCCCTGACCCGACTCACGACGTCATATGCGAGATCAGGATCCGAGCTGAACAACGTCCCCTTTTCGAGATTTGGACAGCTAATCACGAGCTCGAGGGCGGAAATCCCGGTTTCTTGACTCAATCGATCCGCAAGTTGGACAAAATCCGCGACAGTGTCTCCGCGCACATTGACGATCAACGGTGTATCGTGCTTCCGATAGTAAGGAAGCTTTTCACGAATGAACCGATCGAGCCCGACATTTTGGGATCCCCCCGAAAACAAAGCACCTGCATAGGTTTCAAAGAAACGAGGGGGCGGGTTTCCCAACTTGGGCTTCACGCTGATGGCTTTCGTGATCAACGCTCCAAGCTCGGAACAATCAACAAAATCCTTTAGCTCTCGACCGTACCCAAACGTTCCAGCAGCCGGTATCACGGGGTTCTTGAGTACCATGCGTCCGATCTTTACGGACAGGTCAATTGTATCAGGATTCATCCAGCACCACCTCTTCTAGAGAAAATACAGGTCCATCGATGCAGGTTAGAGCATATCCGTATGATGAACCATCTTCGAATTGTGCATAAGAGTCGTTATTTCTATTCTTCTGAATGGCTTCTCTATCAACCTTGCACACACAGCTATAACAAACACCCATACCGCATGCCATGCGCTTTTCAATGGAAACTTGTGTCCTCAAGCTGTGCTTTTCCGATACCACTTGCAATGCTTTCAGCATCGGGATGGGGCCACACGCATAAACATTCAATTCTTCTTTCTTCGATGGGTCCATTGCCGACAAATCGGAATCCAGAAGCTCCGTGACCACACCGTGGTAGCCCTCCGAGCCGTCTTCGGTGGCCACCAAAATCCCGGCTCCACGTCCGAGCTCCCCAAACAGCCTGGGAAACAGGGACACCTCGGCGTTCCTCGCGCCCAAATAGCAAGTCAAATCGGCTTCTTTTCCATGTTTTTCGATGATTTTTCTTGCGAGCAGATGCAGGGGGGCTCCTCCCATTCCCCCTCCGACCAGGATGTGGGTCCGATCCGTATCTTCATACTGAAACCCCCGACCGCATGGCCCAATCAGGTCCAACTCGTCGCCGGGTTGGATACGGTACAGGAGGGATGTCCCCCGACCGACGACCTTGAATACGATTTGAATTCTCCAAGGTTTCCCGGCTGCGCCTCGGACGTTGAATACCGAAAAGGGCCTCCGAAAAAGCGGATCCATCAGGTCCCGTACGCGCACATTGAGGAACTGCCCCGGCTCCACCTGCTGAGCCAGTCCCGATGGATCCAGCAGCGTGAGCCGAGCCGTCTCTTGGTCGAAGCGCTCGATCGATTCCAATTCCGCCGTGGTCTGAATCATTCGATTTCCTCCTGAGCACCATCACTGCACAGCAACGGTCGACGCCGTCAGGCCACGCACATCTCGAAGCGTTTCGATGGTCTTGCACATGGCCGTGATTTCGTCCCGGCGATCCTTTCCCAAGGTCCGCTCGCTCAAGCGGCTGAACTTCGCCTCGAGCTCGGCCCAGCTCAGTGGGTTTTCCAGCGCACCTTTGGGATGGTCCACCCTTTGCTCATGGGTCTTCCCCCGAAGCGTATCCACCCGCACCGTGGCCGGCCACCGGCCCTTTGAGAACGCCTGGTCCATGCGGGCATCCGCTTCAAAATGAATCTTCTGCGCCAAGCCCAGAACGGCCTCATCGTGCAAGGCCTCTTTACTGAACTCATTCGGCGTGAGCTCGCCGAAGACCGCGGCCGCCGCCAGGCAATAGGGAAGGCTCGTCTGAGCGTCTCCATAGGTCAGAGGTCGATAGGCATCTGTCTTGGAAGAGAAAATCCTGTCATGAGCGGTTGGAATCGCCACATCGATCCGCTCAATGTCTTCCGGCCCGAGATGATTGGCCGCAAGAATGTCCAGCAAACCGTCGATGGGAGACGCGGCGGCATGAATACAGTTGCGGTACTTGATGGCCGCCCTCAGCACATAGGGCTCATGCGCTCCGAAACTTTCGAGAGATTCAGGGTCAAAGTGCCCACAGGAAAAGGCCCGCAAGAACCCGTTTTTCCCTTCCAGCACGGTTGTTGGAGCGGAAAACCCAGCCATGGCCATCTGCGCCGACAGGATGCCGGAGCTTGCGCTGTTCCCTCCCGGCAGCCGCCTTGCCGATGTGATGGGTGTGCTCGTTAGGGGTTCAAGGAGCCCCCCCGCCATGGAGCCGGCAATACCCAGTGCGTTGCACAATTGCTCCTGGGTGGCCCCAAGCAGCTTTCCGGCGGCGGCGGCGGCGCCGAAGACACCGCAAGTAGCTGTGGGATGAAAACCCAGATTTTGATGGGCCATCCTGTTTACCCCTGAGTTGATCGCCATGGCAATGGATGTCATCACGTCATAGCCAGCAATCAGAGCGGTCAACAGAGATTTTCCATCCGCATGCAAGGTATCTCCAACCGAAAGGACGACCGGGACGAGCACCGGCTCACAGTGTAAAACACACTCCAGAACAGTATCGCTATAATCATGGGTGTATGCTAATACGCCATTGGCTAGTGCAGCACCCATACAATCAGTTTTCAAGCCATATCCACAAATAGTCGATTCTTGATTTCGATCCAGCTGTTTTATCAATTTACAAATATTGTCTCCATGTACTGTACGATAACCGCTCAAGATCAACCCTAATCCATCAAAAAAAAGCATTTTTGATTTTTCTAAAACAGATGGCTGTATACTATCGAACTCATAATTGAATATATGCAATGCGATTTCTTCAGAAAAAGTATTCATTATTTCACCTGAGAACTTGACATTTTGGAACAAAACAACTTAACCAAATTTTGTTTCGTGTTTTTCTTGGTTACATATATCCATTGCGGTCAATGCATAGACCTTTGCCGCTTGCACAAGGTCATTCATGCTCACCGCTGGAATGCCCCCATGTCCCCGTCCCGCGCCCGGACCGTAGTTGGCCGCGGGAATGCCTGCCTCGTTGAACACGTTGGTATCCCGCCACATGCTGGCACGCGGACCGGACACCCGCTTCATGTCCTGACGGACGACCCTTCGATGGGCCCTCTCTACACTTTCGGCAAGAGGTTCAATCCCTTTGGCTTCATACCCCCTCCTGTGCACATAGAGTTCAACCTCCCCTTTGAAGTCAAGGGACCGGACCAATTGCTCGAGCGAATGCTTGACGGCGAGTGGATCTTGGGCCGGGGGCGTTCGCACGTCCACGTAGATTGTGCAGATCTCGGGCGAGACGGAAGGAAAATAGGGCGCTCCTCCCCGAATCGCACCGATATTGACTTTTGGTGTCAGTCTTCCCCACTCGCTCTCATAAGTGCTCGCGTTCTCATACTTCAGAGCCCACTCTTCAAGTTTTTCTACCAGTTTACACATCCGAACAATTGCATTGGGGTTTTCAGACACACGATAGGGACGGCACAAATAAGGGACATAAAGAGAAGGTTCGCCGTAAACAGTTATTTTGAAAAGACATTTGCCTGCTTCCAGAGGACCGAAAGCAAGCTGTGTATTTTCCGCTACCAACGCATAGTCTGCAACAACACCCCTTGAAACCATATATCGGCATCCTAAATCATGGCTTGCAAAATCATCAGGAAGATATTCATCGATGGGTTCCCACTCAATTTCACCAACCACTGCTGTCAAAATCAAATCACCTTTCAGAATAATACCTGCCTCCCTTAAGGCTTTTGCAGCAATCAGGAAACATGCCATTGGACCTTTATCGTTGACGATGCCATTTCCATAGAGATGGTCCTCGTCGCGCCAAGCGCGATGATCAATCTCTTTTTGAGGATCCCTGTGAATCCATATGTCGCGATCGGACACCGAAGTATCCATGTGGGCATTGAACAACAGCGAATGCCCCCCGCCACTCCCGACCACGTTGCCCACCACATTGGGCCGATCCGGGTTCAGGGCGATGGCTTTCGCGCTGATGCCCTCGCTGAACAGCCACTCGATAAGGAAATCGGCAACGGGTTTCTCACATCCCGGAGGGCTGTCAATGTTGCCTAGATCCAGGGCCAGCGCAGCCAGCTCATCTTGATCGATTCGATCCAAGACATGTGCCACATTTTCCTCATCCGAGCGCAACGGCATCAAAACCCCCTCCTGAGTCGGCCTCAGACTCTCCGCCTCAGCCCTCTTTCTATGGATCTCAGTGCCCAGAAGACCCTCTCTTTGGACATGGGCATCTCTTTCATTCGAAGACCAGTGGCATTGGAAAAAGCATTCCCCACCGCCGCATAGAACGGGTTGAGAGCGACCTCACCCAAACCCTTTGCTCCGAAAGGGCCCTCACGATGGGGGGCCGCCGCGAAGACGGTTGCGGTATCTCGTAGCAAGGGGGTGTCAAGACAGGTGGGAATCTTGTAATCGACGAAGTTGGCATTGAGCAAGCGGCCACGATCCATCACCATTTCTTCAAAAAGCGTGATTCCGATCCCCTGCCCTATGGCGCCCTCCATCTGCTGCTCACACATCTTGGGGTGAATCGGATTTCCCATGTCGCAGCAACCAACGACCCGTTCAATGACGATCTCTCCCGTTTGCTCATCCACGACCAACTCGACACCATACGCAGCGTACGAATAATAAGCCACCCAACGCTCACTTTGACCAGTCACAACATCCATCGGGGCGCCATGAAGTGTAAACCTTCCAAAGCCGACGAGCTCACCCTCTTCCGGCACAAATCCCATTGGATTGAACAGATCTTCTAGCGAAATAGCGTCATCAACTTGGTTTTTCCTGAAAACGCTCCCTTCTCTCAACTCCAGCTCATCTTTAGATGCGGCGCCCAGCCTTGAAGCTGCAATGTCTAGAATGCGGGCTTTGAGATCGATACATGCCCTGCGCGTCGCTTCTCCCAAGTAAAAAGTTGAGCGGCTTCCGCCGGTTCTTGGTCCAAAGGGAACCTGTCTCGTATCCTTGGGGGCCACCTTGACCCGATCAGGGATTGTGTGCAGGATCTCACAAACTACCTGGGTCATCACGGTATCAGCACCCTGTCCCTGCTCGATGGCACAATGAAAGACCTCGATGAAACCGTCCGGATGCGCTTTGACCTTGACGAATGCAGGAGGATGCGTGGGTGTTGATTGGCATCCGATGGCAATTCCCCATCCGCGTCGCCGGTCCTCTTTCTTTTCAAAATTTGCCTGTTTTGATTGAACAGTTTTCTTAACTTTTTTCAAACACTCTTCTGCGCCTATACTGTGTGTTGGTTGTCCCAAACAATTTATTTCACTTTCTTGCAAAATATGTTTCATTCTAAAATCAATAGGATCCATACGAACAACCCGTGACAACTCATCCATCTGCTGTTCAACGGCCCAAGTAATGTCAGGCATTCCAATGCCACGAAAAGCTCCTGAAGGAATTTGATTGGTATAGATACCGTAACCTTGATAATGGAAATTCGGAATTCTATACAAACCCACGGCTGCGCTACCTATCGTGCTCACATAAGTAATGATGCTGCTTGCCCCTGTGTATGCTCCTGCATCAGTAAGGGTTGTGATTTCTCTTGCGATGATCTCACCGCTTTTCCGAACTCCATCTCGCACATAAATGACCTGGTGCGGCCTGTGTGTGGTTCCGAAAAAAGTCTCCTTTCGATCAAAGGACAGGCGGACCGGTCTTTTGGAACGCAACGCCAGCAAAACGGCTAGCGTATCCGGATAAGGTCCACCGGAAGAACCGAAATCGGCTCCCATGTATGGCGTCACAACCGCGATTCTCGACTGAGGTATGCCGAACAGATGATGGATGTGCGCCTTGAGGGAAAAAGGGGCCTTGTTCTTGGTTCGGATGGTTATCCCTCCACCTCGCTCGGGCCAGACGTCCACATGGTGGTTCTCCATGCACACGTGATGGGTCATCGCAGACGAGTACCGGTTCTCGACGACAAAATCGGCCTCTTGCATGGCCTTGTCCACATTACCGTGAACTCCGTGCCAGTAATGATAGACATTGGGGCGTTTTTCATATCCGACATTCCACTTCATGGAACTCACACTTTTGTACGAATGCAGCTCGGGGTGGATGACCACAGGACAATCCGGCTTCCATGCCTCCTCCACATCGAACACGCCTGGCAACTCCTCTAAGACAATATTAAGCTCATCCAAGGCTTCTTCGGCTATGGACGCCGAATCCGCCACAATGCAGGCAACCGGCTCTCCCACATA
The DNA here is from genome assembly GCA_964443135.1 of uncultured Desulfobacterales bacterium. Taxonomy (GTDB): domain Bacteria; phylum Desulfobacterota; class DSM-4660; order Desulfatiglandales; family HGW-15; genus JAIPEI01. The sequence goes on from CAYUBQ010000001.1 coordinate 28,123, forward strand.
GCGGGTCTTCCCCCGTGCGATCAAAGGCTGATCTGCAAACAAAACCCCTTGGCGTTTGTTCAATGGATCATCCCCGGTCAGCACCAATCTTACGCCAGGTATCTTTACTGCCTTCGAGATATCGATGTGTCGTATTGCCGCGTGCGCTTGGGTGCTTCGCAAAATTTTCGCATGCGTCAAGCCTGGGATCCGAATATCCGCTGCGAAGTCGGCCTCTCCAGTAACCTTATCTACGGCATCAACCCTGGGAACATTTTGTCCGATCACCTGTGTCTCGAGACGCGTCTGCATCATCTGTCACCCTCATGGACTCTGAAGCCGCCAGAACGGCTTCAACGATTTTGAAATAACCCGTGCAGCGACAGAGGTTTCCCGACAACGCTTGACGCACCTGCGCCTCTGACGGGGTCGGGTTTTCCCGCAACAAGGCCTCGGCCGTCAGAATCATACCCGGGGTACAGAAACCGCACTGCACTGCGAAATGATCCACGAATGCCTGTTGGATCGGATGCAAGTGACCGTTCTCGGCCAGGCCCTCGATGGTGCGAACCTCCTTGCCCTCTGCCTGCTGAGGTAGCATCAAACAGCTTCTGATCGAAACCCCGTCCAGGAGCACCGTGCAGGCCCCACACTCTCCCGTGCCACAGCCGATTTTCACGCCCATTCGGCCCAAGTCCTCCCGAAGCACCTCAGCCAGGGTCCGCTCATCACTGCTCGGCAAATGGTACACTTCTCCGTTGACTCGAAGGGTATAAGTGGCTCTATGCGCCTGATCTGTTTTCATTTCTCATCCATTGTATTCATTGCCGACCGGAGGCCCCGGAGGGCCAGAACTCGGATGATCTCCGATCGGTATCGGGCGGAACCACGGATATCCGATATCGGCTTTGCTTCTTTCATCGCTTCCGTCGCCGCCTGTTCCAACAGTTGATCCTCAATGGGTTTCTCTCTCAGCATCTCCTCTGCGCGAAAAGCCCGTATGGGCGTGGGAGCAACGGCTCCCAATGCCATTCGAGCCTCTCGTATGCGTGGTCCCTCTCTCGTGAGCGCAAGAGCGACACCCACGAGCGCGATCCCCAGCTTGGTGCGGGCCGTCATCTTCAGGTAGTTGCAATGGGTTTGGCGTGAAGGAATCGGAAAATGGATCCATGTCAGGATCTCGCCTGCTCGCAAGACATGCTCGCCCGGCCCCGAAAAGAATTCCTCCACGGGCAAAGACCTCTCCCCTGAAGGTCCGGAGCTGTCAAGGATTGCCTGGAGCACTAGCAGTGGCGGAGCCATGTCTGCCGAAGGAGCCGCGTTGCAGAGATTTCCTCCAATGGTGGCCATATTACGTATGGCCGGGTTCGCCATCTGCTCCGCTGTGTCCGAAAGAATCGAGGCGTGTTCTCGAATAAGGGGGTGATGCTCGAGCTTGGCAAGAGAGGTGGTCGCCCCAACGTAAATCTGATTGTCCTTAATAAATATTTGATCAAGCTCAGGAAACGTCTTCAGATCAATCAATAGGTCGACGGATTCTCTTTCCTCCTTCATGTTGATAATTAAATCCGTTCCTCCGGCAATCAACTTACAGCGATCCTGCCTTGACAATACTGAACAGGCTTCAGAAATAGTATTTATCTTAATAAACTCAAATGGTTTCATATCATCGTACCGTTTCTAATATAATACAGAGAGTTCAATAAGCCATCGCCACTGTGGAATCTTTCACTGTCCAGCAGCAAACTGCAGGCTACCTTGAGTGCAACGATGCACACATATTCCAGGGGTTCATTATCACGGCCTCGACGCTTCGCCGGATCCAGTTTTGTTTCCACGCGGCTCGAGAACGAAGAGCCCTGCGGGTTGCGGGTTTTTCATGACGAGCAACAGGCCGTCCTCTAGCCATTTTCTGTGGAACCACTCATCCCTGCGCGGCGCTCCTTGGTCTTTTCCCGATCCACGGAGAGATCGGAACAAAACACGACGCCGTAGTGCTCTGTCGCAGACTCCAGGCTCACCTTCCCGTTCCGCACGTCCCAGGCCACCTTTTCTGGATCCCGTTCCGTCGGCGGGCCGTACCCGCCGCTGCCGGGCAGCCGGATGCTCAAGAGATCCCCCGCCTTGATCTCGTCCACCCCTTTGGAGCGGCACCGGGTCTCCTCGGGCGCGCCCGGGTTCAGGACCAGGCTCCCCGTGCTGCCTTCCAGGCCTCCGAAGAGGCCCTGGGGCCGGAACTTCTGACGATCCGAGTACCGGGCCCAGGTGACGTCCGCCAGGAACCGGATGTCCCGCCTCAACGACAGGCCCCCGCGGAACTTCCCCGCCCCGCCCGAGTCCTGGATGAACTCGTAGCGCTCGATCATCACCGGGTTTTCCAGCTCGGCGGCCTCCACGGGCGTGTTCATGAACCGGCCCAGGTGGAGATCCTGCCCGTCCGGCCCGTCCTTGGTGGGCCGGGCGCCCGCACCCCCGCCCTGAATCTCGATGTAGCTGAACCGCTTCCCGGTCTCCGGGTCCACGTTCGAGAAGCTGTTGGTGCAGGCCTGCCCGTGGCTGCCGGCGACCACGCGATCCGGCACCACCGTGCTCATGGCCCTGAGCATGGCTTCCACGATCTTGGTCATGGTCTGGCTCCGGGCCGTGACCCCCGCCGGCGGACGGGGGTTGGTCACCAGGCCCTCGCGGCTCGAGACGCGGATGGGCCGAAAGCTCCCCGAGTTGAGAGGCATGTCCGGATCGATGATCCCCACCATGGTGTAAAACACCCCTCCCTGGGTGCAGGCCCACGGGCTGTTCACGTTCCCCGCGGTCTGGGGACTGCTGCCGTCGAAGTCCACTGTCATCTCGTCGCCCCGGATCTGGACGTTCACCTGGATGTCCACCGGATCCTCCGTGCGCCCGTCGTCGTCCAGCTGGTCCTTCCCCGTGTAGTCCCCGTCCGGAATCTCCTTCAGGAACCGCCGCACCCGGTCCTCGCTGTAGTCCAGGAGCCTGCGGGTGCAGTCACGAAAGACCTCGAGGCCGTACTTGCGCACCAGCTCCTGCACCCGCTGGACGCCCACCACGGTCGTGGCGGCCTGAGCACGGAAGTCCTCCATGGTCTTCTCCGGGATGCGGATGTTCCGGGAGATCAGATCGAAGATCTGGGGGTCCTCCCGCCCGGCCCGGTAGAGCTTGACGAACGGGATGCGGAGTCCCTCCTGGTAGATCTCGGTCAGCCCCCCGGCCACGCCGCCGGGCACGGCCCCGCCCATGTCCAGCTGGTGGGCGATGTTGGCCACGAAGGCCACCAGCCCGCCTTCCACGAACACCGGGGAGAAGAACTGGACGTCCAGGAGGTGCTGTCCGCCCAGGTAGGGGTCGTTGCAGATGATCACGTCCCCTTCCTCGAACGACGGCACGCGCTCGAGCATGTTCTCCGCGGTGGTGGGCAGACTGAACATCATGAGGGGGCAGAGGTGGGCCTGGGCCAGGATCCCCCCCTCGGCGTCCAGGACCGCGCAGTTGATGTCCATGATCTCCTTCACGATGGTCGTTCTGCCCATGCGCATGAGGTTGTACCCCATGTCGTCGGCCACGGCCTCCAGACCGTATCTTATCACCTGCATGGTGACCGGATCCGCTTCGTACTTCATGCCTTTCCCTCCAGCTCGATCACAATGTTCCGGTACCCGTCGATGGCTCCCGTGTGCCCCGGCGGAACCAGCGCCGTGGAGATGGTCTCCTCGATGATGCAGGGACCGGGAATGCAGCTCCCCACGGCGAGGTCTTCCCGCTCGTAGACCGGGATGCTCAGCCATCCCTTCTCCACGAAGTAGACCTCCCGCATGGCCTTCCATCCGCCCTCGAGCTGAAAGGGTTCATGACCCTCTTCCTTGAACGCCAGGCCCTTGTTCAAGCCCTTCACCCGCACCCGCAGGTTCACGAACTCCACCACCCCGTCCGGCTCGAAGTACGAGTAGACCTGCTGGTGAAGATCATGGAAACCCTCAGCAATCCGCCGGACGTGCTCCTCGGTGAACTCCCCGGGCGTCCGCTCAATCGGCGCGTTCAGCTCCCAGGACTGCCCGTCGTAGCGAAGGTCCGCGGACCAGACGATCTCCGTTTCCTCCGGCCGCACCCGCTCCTGCTCCAGCTGCCCGAGTCCCTCCTCCTCCATCTCCCGGAACTCCCGGAGGAGCTCGGAGGGGTCGATCTCGTGCTCCTTTCGGGCCAGGGTCCGCACGTAGTCGTGCTGCACGTCCGCCACCACGAAGCCCACGGCCGAGAAGTTGCCGCTCATGGGCGGCACGATCACCCGGGCCATATTGAGCTCCCGGGCGATGTCCGCCGCGTGAAGGGCCGCGGCCCCCCCCATGGTCACCAGGGCGAACTCGCGCAGGTCGTACCCCCGCTCCACCGAGTTCCCGCTGATGCCCTTGGCCATGTTGGCGTTGACGATGCGAAGGATCCCCGCGGCGGCCTCCTCCACGCTCAGCCCCATGGGCTCGGCCACTTGGGTTCGCACCGCCTCCTCGGCTTTCTCGGGGTAGAGGGGAAGCTTGCCCCCCAGGAAGTAGTCCGGGTTCAGGCGACCGAGCACGAGGTTCGCGTCGGAGACCGCGGGCCGGGTCCCGCCCCAGCCGTAGCAGGCCGGACCCGGGTCGCTCCCCGCGCTCTCCGGTCCCACGTTGAGCACGCCGCCTTCGTCCACCCAGGCGATGCTCCCGCCCCCCGCGCCGATGGTCTTGAGGTCCACCATGGGCAGCTTGATGGGGTAGTTGGTCACCCCGCCCCACGTGGTGGTCTTGGGGAGGTTCTCGTCGATGATGGAGATGTCGAAGGTCGTACCCCCCATGTCCGCACCCACGGCCATCCGGTTCCCGGTGAGCCGGCTCACGAAGGCCGTGGCGATGGCCCCGCCCGCCGGCCCCGAGTTGATCAGGTGCGCCGCATGGCTCTTGGCCACCTCCGCGGTCATGGTGCCCCCGTTCGACTGCATGATGTGGAGCGTGACCCCACCGTAGGCGGCCTCGAGCCGTGCGGTCAGCCGATCCATGTACCGCGCGATCACCGGACCCAGGTAGCCGTTCATCACGGCGGTGCAGGTCCGCTCGTACTCGCGGAACTCCGGGCAGATCTCCGAGGAGAGGGACACGGGAACGCCGGGGAGGACCTCGTCGAGGATGCCGCGCACCTGCCGCTCGTGCTCCCCGTTCACAAAGGAAAACAGGAGGGAAACCACCACGGCCTCGACCTCTTCCCGGCCAAGCGCAGCAGCCGCCTCGCGGACCGAGTCCTCGTCCAAGGGAACCACAATCCCGCCCCGGGCGTCGATCCGCTCCCGCACACCCTTTCGAAGGTAGCGAGGCACCAGGGGCGGCGGGTTGTCCGCCCCGAAATCGAAGGCCGCTTCCTTGGGCCGGGCCACCCGGCGAATCTCGAGCACGTCCTCGAAGCCGGCCGTGGTGACCAGCCCGACCCGGGCGCCTTTGCCCTCCACGATGGCGTTCGTCCCGATGGTGGTCCCGTGAATCAGGTAGCCCACCCGGTCCATGGACACCCCGCCGATCTCGAGAATCTCGCCCAGCCCCTCGAGCACCCCCTCGGCCAGGTCGTGATGGGTGGTCGGGGTCTTGGTGTAGTGGAAGGCCCCGGTCTCCTCGTCGACCATCACCACGTCCGTGAAGGTGCCTCCCACGTCGATGCCGATTTTCATGTCCGTCTCCTATCGTGTGTCAATTGGACTGTACTATATGCCGTAGAGAAAATTGTTACGCTGATCGTCGAAACCGCCGAGATATCCGGAGGCAAGCAGGGGAGGAACGCCGATCGGTTTTGCAACTGCTGCGAGGCTGTGTGAGGACACGCCGAACCGCTCCCCTCGCAGAGCTGCACCCGCTGCAATCGTCACCGCCTCCGTTTCACTTGGGACGGCTACGAGTTGGAGAGGAGGATCCTGACGCATGATAGCAAGAATATGACTCGAACACTTTCGGGAAGTAAGAAGCCAAATCGACCCCCGCTTCGCGCAGCCCGTGAGAGCTATCACCTTTTAACCCATTGACTATTTATAATGTATCTTTCTATAAATTCAAATAAACGTTACCTATTATCTAGAATAACTTTTTTGGGCACTTATCATGCACCGACTGTCTCCAGTAGTATACCGGCTACAATTTGATCATAAACTTGGCTGCGGCAGCCCCCCTCAAACGCATAAATCACTGATCTTTATATCTTATTCGGCCATGCCTTTCACAGCTTAATCATCAAGTGTAGAAATACCTGCTCCAGAACTCAGGGTCTTGCTTCTCACGCCAGTCAGCTCCGAACTTCTCCTCGAAAAACGCGTCCAGTCTATCCAGCCAGTTTCGCTTTCGATCCTGCTTTCCCTCCCTTCCTTCTATCGTGTCCGCGAGAAAGGTTGGGATATCAGATAAGTGGTCCTTTGGGATGTAGGCTTCGGCACCTCCGCGAATCGATTTGACAAAATCTTTTGAACTCAGCGCGTGTGCTGTCAATACAATCGTTGGTATGCCCTTTTCCCTTGTCACCTCCAAGAGATCATAGCCCCTGACTCCCATGATATCCAATATTGCTGCATCATACTTGGAGTACTGTAATTTATTTAAGGCGCTTTCAAAGTCACTGGCTTGATCAATCTCACAAACGTCAAGCAATTCCTTCAACAGATCAATAATATCCAACTCATCATCAACTACTAATATACGCTTATTTATTAACTCGTCAAAAGTCGTTTTCATTTCAACATTTCCCTATAACCCTACTCAATTCATATAATACAATATAACACTGCGCTCTAACACTATTTGACTGATGTATTAGCCATATATTAATTTATTATCTCAAACCTCTTTATAACATGTCTTTATGTAATTGATTCTAGCAAGCCTTATTAAACACTTCCATTCGTATCTAATAGCATATATATCCTATTTTCAAGTCTTTATAACCGATGCTTCTTCACATTAATGCATTAAGTTTACTAAATATAGGGCAGTTCCGGGAAAAGCTATGATAATAGCTAATGCTATAGCATCACATATTAAGAATGGTGTTGCCGCCTTATATAGATCCCACATTGTGGTGTCAGGCGGTGAAACCGCTTTCATGACGAACAAGCTCAGCCCAAAAGGAGGAGAGGTTGCGGCCATTTCCATATTGAGCAAGACAATAACGGAAAACCAGATTGGATTAAAGCCTGCAGACTCAGCTATAGGCATAAAGATAGGCATTGTAATCATCATTATTGACATATTCTCCATAAAACAGCCAAGAATAATGAGAACAATTTGCAATAATATTAATAGTAGAATAGGTGGTAAGGATAACCCTGTAACGAACTCAACAAAGCCTTGCGTAGCTCCGGAAATTGCTAGAATTTGACTGAAGACCATAGCTCCTGCAAGAATAAATAATACCATAATGGAAGTTTTTGCTGTTCTGGTGAGAGAATCAATAAGCACTGTCCAAGTCAGTTTTTTATAGCACGCCGCCAATAAAAAGACCCCAGCCGCTCCCGTTGCTGCTGCTTCAGAGGGTGTGGCTACACCAAGAAAAATCAGCCCCAAGACTAAAAAGATAATTCCACCAATAGGAACAATATATATTAAGGTAAACATTAGCTTTCTACGCAATGGCATTACCTTTTTTTCGTAGTTTGGTGCTATATGTGGCTGAACATAACACCTTAGTACAATATAAAGTATATAACATAACGCCATAATCAATCCGGGAATAATGATTGCAATTAATAGTTCTGCAACCGAGACTTTCGTTAGAACCGCAAGAATAATGCCAAGCGCCGTCGGAGGGATCATGATAGAAAGACCGCCACTCCCCAAAATGGGCCCTAAACTCATCGGTTTTTTGTATCCCCTCCGTTCCATTTCAGGTACGAGAAGTTTGCCAAAAACCGCAATGCTTGACATGCTTGAACCGCTCATGCAGGCAAACAGTGAGCCGGCCCCTACAGCAACCAGCCCCAGCCTGCCAGGCAGACGGCCAACCCATTGGTCCACGGCATCCAAGACGTTGTGGGAAATTCCCGAGCGAAAAGTGGTCTCCCCCATGAGAATGAAGAGGACAACTGTAACGAGGGAGAAGTGAGCCAATCCGCTGAAGAGACTTGTAATAATCTGCTCAAAGCCAGACAGCCCGCCCCATAGCCAATAGGATCCGCCGAGACTGACCAAAATGAAAGAGAGCGCAACAGGCAATCCGATTAGCATTAGGCCAATGAGGCTTACAAAAAAGACGACTAGAATGAGCCACCATTCCATAAAAGCCTTCCCTAGTATTATAGTTATTTATATGTTGATGATTTATTACCTGTTTTTTGCACTAATAACTTTTTCCGATTATTTACTATCTTCAACGTGATTCATTCTCCTTCTAATTATTTGAAAAAAATAAAACAAAAAGCCTATTGGGATAACAATATATATATACCATAACTTTGTTTCCAATATGTCAACACTTTTTACATTTCTTTGATAAAAATCAAATACAACTTTAAAACCATAAATTGCAATAATAATACAAGTGATTGATCCTATAATGGATGTAACTATATCTAATATATGTCGGACATTTTCATTGATAGAACCAATAATGATTTCTACTTTAATGTGACCATCTTCTCGCTCAAGCCAAGCTGCGCCTAAAAAAGCTATAAAACCGATACAGTATTCTGATATTTGAACGATCCAACCTATGGGTGAATGAAAAAAATATCTAGATAAAACAGATACACAAATTGCAATTAGCAGAAATAATATAACTACACCTGCTAAGAATGCGAAACATTTTGTAACTGCATCAATCACCTTATATATTTTGTTGATTATAAACATGCTTACCATTTTCCGTCCGTGCACTGAAGATGTGTTAATAGAGCGATGGGGTAGAGCAGCTCAAGCTGATGTTCGATATCAAACAAACTTTAAGTTATTGGTCAGATCATAATAATAAGATGATTAAGCTGCTCCCCCCTTCCGCCTTATCATGTTACATGGACTATTTACTCATACTGAAAAAGTTCATCACTTTAGCAAAATTATCTGGATCCATTTTTTCTTTGAGTTCCTTTAGACCAACCTCATTTGCTTTAGTTGATAACCATTCACCGTCTTCTCTTGTAAATTGAATAACTTCAAGTCCGTTATTCACGCAAGTTTCAAATGATCGATCCATAAGCTTTTCGGAAGCTTTTATCATATCTGCCTCAAGTTCCTGCTGTACATTGTTGAGAATTTTCTTTGCTTCTGTTGGTAACTGGTCCCACTTTTTCGCATTCATGATAACCACTTCATCCCGATTCCAGAAACCGGGCCTGACTCCATAGTCAACGACTTCGTAGAGGCTGTGCTCGACCACGAATTCCGCCGGAAGAACGAAGCCATCGACGATGCCCCGATCGACAGCGGAGTAGATGTCTGAAATGGGTATCGAGACGGCCTCTGCGCCCAAGTACTGAACGAGCTTAGTAGGCGACTTTCCTACCCGCAGCATCTGTCCTTTGAAGTCCTGTGGACGTTTTACTGCTTTATTGGTCCAGATGTTGAAAAGGGTCCCCCAGTTTTCCCTCCCGACAAAATGCAGTCCACCCTCTGTGTGAACTTTGGTTAGAAAATCATAGTAGCCCGATTGTCTTTCTTCGGCAGGGGTCAACGGAGAGAACGTCAGTGAGTGACCGGCGGGAACCAGATTCATATAGTAACTCGTAGGCACCAGCGAAAGGTCGATCGATCCTCTCCTGACGGCTTCCGGCTGATCCCGCCCTGGTATACTTTCTGGACCACCGACCAATTTGATTTGGACAATTCCCTTACCTCTCTGATTGACTTGCTCCAAGAACCATTCAAATCCCTTGGTCGCAGGACCAGGAGTTTGAAATGTAACGGCTCTGATCGTAATCTCTTTCGCATCTGCGGAGTTAGTCCACAAACACACTGAGCACAATAGAACCAAAAGCAAGTTTACCATTCTAAATCTTTTGATCATGATTCCCTCCTTGTCGACATTCATGAATGCCTAGAATAAGGTTATCTATTGATGCTTGGTTAGTTCAAGACGCATCAGACCATATTTTATAGAATGGATCTCTATTGTGCCTTTTCATCGGATAAATCTATTCATTAACTCTCTTGAATTGCATTCTTTTAATTACCTATCCGTACGAGGCTGCATACAAAAAGAAATCTTGGTAAAACTCATGGTCGTTATTTTGTATGGAAACGGTGACCGACCAGCGACATTTTAACGACTTGGCGAGGCTCGGTGGGCTCAAAATACATGGCTTAACCTCACGTGCTTGAGATGGTCATCATAATAGGCAGGCTCAAATAGTCGATGACAACCATGGGGTGCCTGCACTAAGTCTACTTCCGCTGATCTCTCGTTCAAGTTAAGCCCGAACCTGGAAAACGCTTTGAAATGAATTCCTGAAGGAGTCGTAAAAAATCCATAGCCTTGATATCCATCTTTCGAGTTTCATCAAGTAATAGGCGGTCTTTGTGATTTTGTCGATTCCTGCTTCGCGCATAAAGGAAATGGTTTCCAGCTTCACTGGTTCAAGGGCATCCTTCCGGAACGACTATATACAATCTTGTATACAAACCAGTTTCCGCTTGTCAAGCGATTTCTTCAGCCTCGAGAATAAGAATGCCAGTCCGCCGCGTTAGGCGTCGGTAGCGGAAGCAGAACGTGCACTTCCCCCAGTAGCAACCCTCGGCCATCCGGATCGGCGCGTAGCGCCGCGGCACGGGGTACCGCTCCCAAGGGGTGTAGCTGAAGTCGGGGTGCGGAAGGGAGGCCAGGGGCAGGGGCTCGCAGGGCTCCGTCTCCACCACCTGGCCCCTCTCAGGTACCGGAGGCTGGGGACTTCCTCGAGCGCTCCGCCGGAGCGAAGCGTCTCGAGCAGGCGCTCCAGCGGGACCTCTCCTTCCCGAAGCGCAGCTGAGTGAAAGAAGCGCCTGAAAAGAAGCGGGGTGTTGAGCAGGCCGCCCCGGATGTTCAGGAGGTGCTTCCCCCCGACCACTACGTGGACGTCCGGAAGATGCTCCCTCACCAGCCCGCCCAGGGTCAGGGCCGCGACGAACTGGTGGTAGCTCGAGATCGAGATGCCCACGGCCCGGGGCGACCACCGCTCGATCCGAGGAAGGATATGGTCCTGAAAATAAGGTAGGAACACGTTCCTGGCGGGATCCACGCAAGAGCGGCCAAGTCCTCCGGGGTGTCCACGTCTCCCCTTCGGTAGTGGTCGAAGGAGAGGTCCCCGGGTCCGTGCACCCGGCTGCACAGCCGGAACAGCCGCTCCAGGTCGTCCAAGGCCTGCACCGCAAGCTCGGGGCGCAGGAAGGCGTCCATCTCTCGAAACACGGAAAGGGTATGCTCGATGCGATCCGCCGCCCGCTCCCACTGCGCGATCTCCCGGCCCGAAGGGGCCTTCCAGCCCGGCCCCTGGGAACCGTCCGGCGCTTCGGACAATCTCCGCGCCGCGTCGAGAAATCCCTCCAGCGTCACCGGTGTGAACAGGTAACGAGTAAAGAAGGACACGTTTTCATCCAGAGTCACCACACCCGCGCCCATCCGCCTGAGGTGGGCGGCCAACGTGGGCAGGGCCAGATGGGGGACCATAGGCAACCACACCGGGGGGAAGATCAGGCAAAGATCCACCCCTTCTTGTTTGCTTTGGACATGCAAGAGATAGAACCTCTTTGCGTCACATCATCGCATTGGGTGCATTTTGTATCAATAAAGCCAACCAGATCGTTGTTGATAGAAAAGAACCTTTCGCTCGCTTCCCTTTGATTGCCAACGTGATTTCGCAGGAGAGATTCCCGAGAGACGTTTCACATACCCCGAGCGGCATCAAAGGCGTACGCACGCCTGCCCATTCGCCCGCGTGCAAACCGGCACAGAGTCTTTCCTGTTGCCCTCGCCATAGATCAATTGACCCTCACGACGGACCCGCCCACCGTCGGGCACCTGTCAGGCCCAAGGCCTTGGCCGATCCCTGCCAGTCCCTGAGAAAGGTCGCCATTGTCTCGAAGAGCGAGATTGCTTTCCTTACTGACATATCATCTTGGGAAATCCCAGCCTACTTCAAAATGCGGTTTTTACAAAAATCTCTATCCGTTGTGTTCTCTGAGCACGTCTGCAGATGAAATCTGTGGACGGCGGTGACTGGCGGATCCCACATACCCTAGCGGTACCCCGCCAGGTCCTTGACCTGCTCGTACCGCCTGGCCGCTTCGACCCAGTTGGCGATCTTCAGGAAGCTCCGGACGTAGTCCCCCCGCCGGTTCTGGTACTGGAGATAGTAGGCGTGCTCCCAGACGTCGCAGACCAGCAGGGGATGGACTCCCCAGATGCCCAGGTCCTGGTGCTTCTCGGCCTGAAGGACCACCAGATGGCCCATGTAGGGCTCGTGGGCCAGGACCCCCCATCCGCTCCCCTCCACCGCGCCCGTGGCCGCGGCGAACTGCTCCTTGAACGCCTGAAAGCTCCCGAAGCTCCGCTCCAGGGCCTTCAGGAACGCTCCCTCGGGCTCCGTTCCCTTCGGCGTCATGCTGCCCCAGTAGAGGGAGTGGAGCGCGTGACCCGATCCGTGGAAGGCGAGCTCCCTGGACCAGTGCTTGATCATGGCGTAGTCACCGGCGGCCCGGGCCTCGGCCAGGGCCGAGAGGGCCGCGTTGAACCCCTTGACGTACCCGGCGTGGTGCTTGTCGTGGTGGATGGTCAGGGTCTTCTTGTCCACGTGGGGCTCGAGCGCGTCGTAGGCGTAAGGAAGCGGCGGGAGTCTGCATCCCCCGCTCAACCCGGCGGTCTTCGTCTCCGAGCCGCCGTGGGAGGAGGCGTGTGCCGTCCCCCGGAGGCTGTGTACGCCGGCCACGGTCACGGCGGCCGCGCCCAGTCCCTTCATCACGTCTCTACGCGTCCAGAGGTCTTTCATCGTCGTTCCTCCCGTTGAATGGGCGGGTTCTCTCTCCCGCGCGGTTCTCGGTTCCCTCTTTTCATGCGGGCCTGGAAAAGGACGTTTGTTTTCCCATCACTCCATACTGTGAGGCCCCAAAGGAAAATTGCAAGCCCATCCTCGAAACCTCTCGTGAAATCAAGGCTCTTTAGGACCATATCTTGGAGCGAAAAGGAGCGGCCGTCTCCCCCCGGCCGGCGGGGGAATCCCCCGGGATGGAGAAAGGAGAAGAGGAGATGAACAACAACGTGGTGATTACGGTTTCGTGTGGGACCAACAACCCCAACCGGGCGACCCGGGCCATCCACCTGGCCACGGTGGCCCACAAGGAAGGCAAGAACGTCACCCTGTTCCTGCTGGACGAGGCCGTCTACCTGGCCCGGGAGGGGCTGCTCGACAACCTGCGGGCCGCCACCGGGGACGTGGCGGACGACCTCATGACCTACCTCCAGGCCCACGAGGTGCCCATCCTGGCCTGCACCCCCTGCGCCAAGGCCCGCCGGGTCAAGGAGGAGGAGCTGATCGAAGGCGCCCGCATGGCCTCTGCGGCCGAGCTCATCCACCTCGCCTGCGACGCCGCGGTGATCAGCCTGTAAGGGGCATCGTCAGGGTCCATGGCTCGTGCGGCGGAAACAGCGCCTTCTCCGGGTGCGTTCCACGCGCCACACGAGCCGCCGGACGCCCCCCTACGTGAACAGGCAGAGCTTGCATTCCTTGGCGTACTTGACGAACTCCTCTGCCGCCCAGATGGAGACCCCTTCGATCAGCTCCTCTTCGGGAATCTCCATCATCTCCACGGTCATCAGGCACGCGATGAGCTCCACCCCCTCGAGCTGGGCCATCTCCATGAGCTCGCCCAGGTTGGGAATGTGGGCCTTGTCGATCTTCTTCTTCATCATGGCCGTGGCCATGCTGGACATCCCTGGGACGGCGCCCATGAGCCCCGCCGGGATGAATTTGGCCCGGTCCACGCCCCCTTTGACCACCAGGTTCAGGCCCATGAAGGTGTAGAAGATCTTGCTCTCCATCCCCAGGCGGGCCGCGTTGATGGCCAGGATCAGGGCTGGGTAGGCCCCGTCCAGGGTGTCCTTGCTGCAGATGAGTCCGGCCTTTTCCTTCTCCTGTGCCACGGTTCTTCCTCCCTTCGACAATGCGGGTTTCACGCTAGTATAGCACACCGGTAGCCATCTGTACGGGGAACAGGAAGACCGGGATCCCCAGGCAGGTCAGCCGCTGGAGCGGGTTGTGCCTGATGCGCTCGCTCTTGGGCACGATGGATCCCGAAGCCCGTGACGCCCGGCACGACCACGCGGCCTGCACCCAGTGCCGGAACCGCTCGAACCGGTCTGGAACCGGATGCGTTTCCTGAGCCGGTGGAAAAGTCCGTTGAGTTTCCGCGGACCGCCTGCTACCAAGGAGGGAAACGCGGGCATTCGGCGACCTCCGAAGACCGGGATCTCATCCAAGGGAAGAGCATGGCACAGGCGACCCTTCAGGAGAAGCAGGAACGGCTCATGCACGACCTCGCGTCCGGCGGACCTGTGCTGGTGGCCTTCTCCGGGGGCGTGGACAGCGCCTTTCTGCTGACCGCGGCCGTCCGGGCCCTCGGCGTGGAGAAGGTGCTCGCGGCCACGGCCGAGGGACCGCTCTTCCCGAAACGGGAGCTGGAGCGGGCCTCGGCCTTCTGCAGGGAACGCCGCATCGCCCGGAGAAGGCTCCCCTTCGATCCCACCGGCCTGGAGGCCTTCTCGAGCAACCCGCCGGATCGCTGCCGCCTCTGCAAGGAGGCCCTGTCGGCCCTCCTGTGGGAAGCGGCGGCGGCATCGGGCACGAGGCGCGTTCTCCACGGCGCCAACCTGGACGATCTCGACGACTACCGGCCGGGGCTCCGGGCGGCCCGGGAGGCCGGAATCGAGGCCCCCCTTTTGGAAGCCGGGCTGAAAAAGGCCGAGATCCGGCGGCTCTCCAGGGAGATGGGGCTCTCCACCTGGGACCTCCCGAGCCGGGCCTGCCTGGCCTCCCGGATCCCCTACGGCGAGCGGATCACCCCGCCCGAGCTGAAGCGGATCGACCGGGCGGAGCGGTTCTTCGAGGAGGCGGGCTTCTCGCAGGTCCGGGTGCGCCACCACCAGGGGCTCGCCCGCGTGGAGATCCCGCCCGGGGAGATCGACCGCATCCTCGCGCCGGGTGTGCGGAAAGAGATCGTCGATCGGTTGAGGGAGCTGGGGTTTCTTCACGTGGCCCTGGACCTCGAGGGGTACGTGACGGGAAGCCTGAACCGGGAAATCATCGAAAATCAGGCGTGATCCCCGGACGCCTGCGCAGTTGAAAGGAAGCGTGCATGACCCGCAGAATCGTGCTCGAGGACGTCTACAAGGGCTACACCGTCGACCAGGACAAGTGGGTCCACCCGGAGGAGACGGTCCACCGCTTTCGGGAGCGGCTCGAGCGGATCGACCTGGACATTCTCGAGGACACGGTCCGCATCGACAACGGCCGGCTGGGCATCCCCGTCTACTTCAGCCTGTGCGGCCGGGACGCCGAGGAGATCATCGGCACCAGGAAGCAGATGGGCAAGGGCGGCACGCCGACCCAGGCCGAGGCCAGCGCCGTGATGGAGCTGGCCGAGCGTTTCAGCTTCTTCAGCTTCAACAACGACGCGGGCAACTTCGTGGTGGACGAGCACCGGAACCTCGGCGATCGGGCCCTTCCCTTCGAGGCCGTCGCCCGTTCCGTGCACGAGGAGTCCGAGGACCTGGAACGGGCGCGGAAGGCCTTCGAACGGCTGCCCATGCGGTGGTGCGCGGCCTACAACCTGACCCGCGAGGAAGAGGTCCTGGTGCCGTTCGACTGGTTCTTCGCCATCAACGAGTTCAACGGCCCGTCCGCCGGCAACTGCGCGGAGGAGGCCCTGCTCCAGGGGATCTGCGAGGTGGTGGAGCGTCACGTCTCCTCCATCGTGAGCCGCGGGCGGATGAGGACCGCCGCCCTGCGGCTGGAGAACGTCCGCGACGAGCTGGTGCGGGACATGCTCGGCAAGTACGGGAATGCAGGCGTTCGCCTCTACCCGACGGACTTCACCCTGGGCATGGGGATCCCCAGCGTGGGCGTGCTGGCCTGGGACCCGGCCACCTTTCCCGAGAAGAGCGAGATGGTCTGGACCGCCGGGAGCACGCCGTCGCCCGAAAAGGCCCTGAGCCGGGCGCTCACGGAGGTGGCCCAGCTCGCCGGGGACTTCGACTCCGGATCCAGCTACGTGGCGAGCGGCCTGCCCAAGCTGAAGGGCCCGGAGGAGGCGGACTTCGTGATGAACCCCGGCCGGGAGATCGACCTCGACAGCCTGCCCGACCTGTCGGACCCGAACCTGCGGGTGGAGGTGGAAAACTGCCTGTCGGCCCTCTCGGACGGCGGTTTCGAGGTGATCGCGGTGGAGACGACCCATCCCCTGCTGCAGATTCCGGCCTTTTACACGATCATCCCCGGGGCCCATTTCAGGGAACGGGCGGCGGGCACGAGCGTGGGCATGTTCACGGCCAAGCTGATCGCGGAGCAGGGACCTCCCCGCTGGGCCCTGAACGAGCTCGAGAGGCTGGAAGCGCTGCTTCCCGGAAAATACTACATCCGGTTCTTCCAGGGGATGTGCCTTTACTCCCTCGGGGACCCCGAGGGTGCCCTGGAACGGCTGGAGGCGGCCGTCGACCTGGCCCCCAAGCCCGAGGATCTGCCGAGCATCTACTCCTACATGGGACAGTGCCTCAAGGAGCTCGAACGATACCGGGAGGCCATCCGGGTCCTCGAAAAGGGGGGACGCCTGGACCCCGAGCGGACGGACATCCACAACCTGGCGGGGTTCTGTCACTACAAGCTGAGGGAGCACGAGGAGGCCATCGAAAGCTTCCGGAAGGTGCTGGAGCTCGACCCGTCCTCGGCCATCGACTACGCCAACATCGCCTCCAACTATCGCGACATGGGGGACCGGGAGAACGCGATCCGGTACTACCGGATCGCCCTGGAGCTGGATCCGGGAATCGGGTTCGCCAGGGAAAACCTGACCCGGCTGGAGGGGGATCGGGATCGGGCGCCCTGATCAGGCCTTTTCCTCCAGGGTCTCTCGGATCGTCTCGAGCATCTCCCTGAGGGGGTAGGGTTTGGGAACGAACCGGCTCGCACCCAGGGACAGGGCCTCGTCCGCCCGGGCCTTCGACGTGTGGCCGGTGGCCACCACCACCTTCACCGACGGATCGATCTTCTTGAGGGCGAGGAGGCACTTGCTTCCTCCCATTCCCGGCATGTTCAGGTCAAGGATGACCAGGTCGATCCGGTCCTTCTCCGCGCCGTAGATCTCCAGGGCCTCCTCGCCGCTGCCGGCGGTCAGGGTGCGGTACCCGTGGCGCTCGAGCGCATCACAGGCGATCTCCAGGATGCTTTCCTCGTCGTCCACCACCAGGATGCGTTCCCTTCCTCCCGGAATGGCCTTCCCCGCCGCCTTCTCCGGTTCGGGCACCTCTCCCGTGGAGAGCACCGGGAAGTAGATCCGGAATGCGGCCCCCTCCCCCGGTCTGCTGCTGCAGGTGATGACCCCGCCGTGGCCCTTCACGATGCCGTAGACCATGGCCAGCCCCAGGCCGGTTCCCTTGCCCGTGGGCTTGGTGGTGTAGAAGGGTTCGTAGATGTGGTCCAGGACCGCCGGGTCCATGCCGTGACCCGTGTCGATCACCTCGAGGAGGACGTACCGGCCGGGATCGGTCCCGGGGTGGAGCCGGCAGTCGTCTTCGTCGAGAACGGCGTTCTTCGTGCGGAAGATGAGCACGCCGCCGTCGGGCATGGCGTCGCGCGCGTTCACGGCCATGTTCATGGCCGCCGCCTCCAGCTGTGCGGGATCCCCGTTGATGATCCCCAGATCGTCCGCCGGCTCCGTCTGGATGCGGATCATCTTCGGAATGGTCCGCTCCAGGAGCAGGACCACCTGCCGCACCTCGTGGTTGAGGTCCACCGGACGGAGCCGGCTCGCCACCTTGCGGCCGAAGATGAGCAGCCTCTCGGTCAGCTCGCTCGCCCTGCGGGCCGAATGATCGATGGCCGCCAGCTTGGCGTGATCCGGGTGGTCCTCCTTCCTGTTCATCAGCAGGAGCTGTGTGTAGCCGGATATGGCCTGAAGGATGTTGTTGAAGTCGTGGGCGATCCCTCCTGCCAGGGTCCCGATGGCCTCCATCTTGTGGGCCTGCGAGAGCTGGGCCTCCAGCTCCTTCCGGCCGGAAATGTTCCGGAGCATGACCAGCATGCCGGCCGGGTTTCCTTCGTGATCGTCATAGCGCGAGGCGCTGATGCTGACCTGGACCGGATCGCCGCTCTTGGTGAAACGCAGGGTCTCGAAACCCGAGCAGGGGATCCCTTCGTCGTGAAGCGTCCGGATCATCTCCATGGTCCGGCCCCGTTCGGACTCCGGGACGAAGGGAATGCGCTTCCCGGCCAGCTCGTCCAGGGTCCAGCCGAACAGCCGGCTGAAGGCGGGGCTCACGTACTGGACCAGGCCTTGGAGGTCGTAGATGACCACGGCGTCCGGCGAGGACTGGAGCAGGGAGCGGTAGAGCTCCTCCCGCCTCGTCGCCTCATCGTAGAGGGTCCGGTACCGTTCCTCGCTCTGCCGGAGCGCCTCCTCCGCCCGGGCCCTGGCCGTGATGTCCTCGTAGGTCATGAGCTGCCTCTGGTCCTCGAGCATCACGGCACGGAAGTGGATCGTCTTGTCCCGTCCGTCCTTGCAGCGGACGTTGAAAATCCTGGGCTTGACCTCCCCCATCTTTCTGTCGGTCAGCGAGTCCTCGGTCCAGACCTCCCGGACCATCTCCCGGTAGGCCGGATCGGGATAGGCCTTTCGGAACCAGGTCGATTTGTCCGGCAAATCCTCCAGGGTGTACCCGAGGATCTCGGTGAACTTCGGGTTGACGTACTCGAAGGTCATGTCCGCATTCATGATGGACATGCCGAAGGGGGCATCCTCCCCGAAGACCCGAAACAGCTCCCGGCTCTCCCTCAAGGCCTCCTCTGCGGCCTTGAGCGCCGAGATCTCCCGATACACGCCGTAGCCGCCGACGACTTGCCCGTCGACGATGACAGGGACCCCGAAGATCTCGACGTCCACGGAGGTTCCGTCCTTCCGGTGGCGCTCCGCCGTATCCTGAACCGTCCCCCCCTCCAGGGTGGTGCGGGTGAAGGCCCGCGCTTCCTTGCTGCAGCGCTCGCAGGTGATCAGGTCGTCGATCCCGGCGCCCAGCAGCTCTCCCTCCTTGAACCCGAAGAGGCGGACAAAGCTCTCGTTGCAGGACATCACGACGCCTCCCCGGTCCACCGTGACGATCCCGAAGGAGGAGTGCTGAACCAGAGACTCCAACCAGGCCTTCTGACAGCGGAGACGCTCCTCCCTCTCCCTTCGTTGCGAGATCTCCAGCTCGAGCGCCTCGTTCGCCCTGGAGAGGGACTCGACCTTCTCCCGGCTCTCTCGAAGCTCCTCCTCGAGACGCTCGTGCCCCGGACAGGGACCCTCGGGGCCCAAGGACCCGCTGGGCAAACCATTGTGTCGGTGTTCCCGAGCCATGCAGGCCTTCCTCGTCGAAAGAATGACCGAATCCTATCCCACATCCCCTTCGATGTACAGCCTGGCCTGGATGCAGGGACATCTTTGTCCATCGGCCTTTCGCGGTCCGGTCTGAAATGCCGGGCGCCCTCGGTCGGAAGCTCCCCGGGACTGGACAGCCGATAAGCGATGCGGTATGCTCGTCGGCGCGGGGAAACGGCTTTCGGGCAAGAGCGGCATTTTCCACCGGATCCCCGAGACCGGGCAAACATTATTTTTCGGAGGGGTTGGAGATGGGATGTAACATACTGGTTGCACTCGATGAATCGAAAAACGCACTGCGGGCGGTGGATTTCGTCTGCCGCCACTTCACACCGGACCATCGGGTCACCTTCATGAGCGTGGTCCCGGACACGGCGGCCCTCTGCAACATGAACAGCCCGACCCTGATCCCCTACTTCATGAGCCAGAAGGAAGCGTTCTGCGATCTGGAGAACAAGAAGAACGAGATCGTCCGCTCCGCCATGGAGCAGGCCAGGGAACGGCTGATCCGCTCCGGGTTCGCCGAGGAGAACCTCTCCCTCAAGATGGAGGCGCAAAAGAAGGGCGTCGCCCGGGACATCCTGGCCGAGGCGCAGAAGGGCTACGACGTCATCGTGGTCGGCCGGCGCGGTATGTCGGAGGTCCGGGAGTTCTTCATGGGCAGCGTCTCCCAGAAGATCCTCCACGGCGCGGGCGGGATCCCGGTGGTCCTGGTGGGTTGAGACGCGCGGCCCCGAATCGAGGCCGGGCTACCGCACCAGGGTGAACAGCAGCTTCAGGGGGGCGACGGCCTCCAGCGCGTGCGGCACGTCCGCGGGAATGACCACCGCCTGCCCGGCCGCCGTGGTCACCTCCTTTCCTCCGATGTTCATGCGGGCCTCCCCGTCCAGCACGTGAAAGCAGGCGTCCCCCGGACAGGACTGGGTTTCGAAGGACTCCCCCTTGTCCATGGCGAAGAGGCTGATGGTGACCCGGTCGTTTTCCGCCAGGGGACGATGGACCACCCTTCCCGTTTGGACCCGGACGAGATCCGCGAAATCGAGCGTGCTGGAAAACGGAACGTTCTTGAACCTCTCCCGGGTTTTCATCGGCCCCTCCCACCCGCATGCTATCCTCCGCCCCGCGCGGCCGCGGGGCGGGACTCCCGGTCCAGGATCTCTCCGCGCGTTCCCAGCACCACCACCTCCATGGGAACCCGGACGCCGGCCTTCTCCACGGCCCTTTCCAGGATCGCGGGCAGGGCGGAGCAGCAGGGCACCTCCATGATGACGGCGGTGACACTGCGAATGCCCGCGACGCGGAAGATCCGGGTGAATTTTGCCACAAACTCGTCCCGGTCGTCAAACTTCGGGCATCCCACCAGCACCACCCGGTCCTTGATGAAGTCCCGGTGGAAATCGGGATAGACAAAGGGCGTACAGTCCGCCGACACCAGAAGGTCCGCGCCCCTGAGAAACGGGGCCTCGGGAGGCACGAGCCGGATCTGGACGGGCCAGTGGGAGAGGGCCGAGGGGGAACGCCCTTCCCCGGCCTGTTCCCCGGATCCGGGAGCGGGCTGAAAGGTCCGGACCTGGGAGGAGGGGCAGCCGCAGGCCATGGCCGCCGGCTCCGTCTTCTCCTCGGGGGATGCCGTCCTCAGGCGTTCCTCCACGGCCTCCTCGTCGAACTCCTCCGCCTCCCGCTCGATGATTCGAAGGGCCCCGGTCGGGCACTCGCCCATGCAGGCGCCGAGCCCGTCGCAGTATCGATCGGCCACCAGCCTCGCCTTTCCGTCCACCATCTCGATGGCCCCCTCGGCGCAGGACGGCACGCACTGGCCGCATCCGTCGCACAGCTCGTCGTCGATCTCGATGATTTTCCGCTTCACGTTCATCTCGTTCCCTCCCGCCCGAATAGGGCGCTTTTCCTCGTCAAGTGTGCCGTGCCGCCGCGCCGGCCCCGACGGGCGATCACGCGGGCCGTCCCCCCGAACCCCGGGTCCCGAACAGCCGCCTGGCGGTCTCCAGCCCGGCCGCCGTCAGAAACCCCGCCTCCTGGAGAGCCTCCTCGGACGGGGCTTCGCCCCCCTCCTTCTGCCGGTCCTCCAGGTTGGCAATGAGATCCGCGTCGTAGACCGCACGGTAGTTCACCGACTCTTCCGCACCGGGGTGGTGGTGGCGGCCGACGATGTCGCACACCTCCTCGACCAGGCCCTCGGCGGCACCCAGCCTCTCGAGGAGACCCCGGGCCACGGGGACCCCCTCTTCCTCGTGGAGCCGCGGTTCCGCGCTCCCGTGCTTCCGCTCCGCCTCCGGAATGCCGATGTCGTGGAGGTAGGCCGCCGTGAGAATCACCGCCAGGTCCCCCTGCTCGGCCTTCCCGATCTCCTCCGCATAGCGCGCGACCCGCACGGCGTGCCCGATCCGCTTGAAGTCCCGTCCGAGGTACCGTTTCACCTCGATGGCCGCGCGGTCCTTGAGCAGGTCCTGCTTCTGGGCGATCAGCTCCGGGGGGAGATCGCCGATGCACTGCTCTGCGTACTTGCAGTAAGCGGCGCAGCCGAAATCCAGCTCGGGGTTGACGAACCGGTGCCCGCACCCGGAGCATTTTCTCGTGGTCTCGTCCTTGAAGAACTCCACCGGCCGCCCGCACTCGGGGCAGTCCACCTCGAAGATGGCGCCGGGCTTCCAGTACCGGCTGTCCTGACCTGGGCACTTCATGCTCCAATCCCCCTTCCGCCGTTCTCGAACGTTCTCGGGTTCCCGGTCGGCCGTCTCTTGGCCGTGGGACCGGCGGCGGGCCTTCCCGCCGCCGGTCCGCGTCCTACCCGAGGATCGCCTGCAGATCCTCCTCGGGGGTGCCGCCGATGGGCTTGATGTCGAAGTTCTTCACCAGGACGTCGAGCACGTTGGGCGTGATGAACGCCGGCAGGCTCGGTCCCAGGCGGATGTCCTTGATCCCCAGGTGGAGCAGGGTCAGGAGAATCGCCACAGCCTTCTGCTCGTACCAGGAGAGGATCATGGACAGGGGCAGATCGTTCACCCCCACCCCGAAGGCCTCGGACAGGGCCAGGGCGATGCGGATCGCCGAGTAGGCGTCGTTGCACTGCCCCACGTCCAGAAGACGCGGGATGCCGCCGATGTCCCCCAGGTCCTTGTCGAAGAACCGGAACTTGCCGCAGGCCAGGGTGAGGATCACCGTGTCCTCCGGCGCCTTCTCCACGAACTCGGTGTAGTAGTTCCGCCCCGGTTTGGCGCCGTCGCACCCGGCCACCAGGAAGAAGTGACGGATGTCTCCCGCTTTCACCGCCTCGATCACCTTGTCGGCCACACCGAGGACGGCGTTTCGGGCGAACCCCACCATGACGCCGCCCTTTTCGGTGTCCTCGGGAAACCCGGGCATCTCCAGGGCCTTCTGGACGGCCGGGGTGAACTCCTTGTTCCCGATGTGGGCCACGTCGGGCCAGCCCACCAGCCCGGTGGTGAACAGGTTGTCCTTGTAGGACTCCCTGGGCTTCTGGATGCAGTTCGTGGTCATCACGATGGCGCCCGGAAACTCGGCGAACTCCTTGCCCTGGTTCTGCCAGGCCGTGCCGTAGTGCCCGTAGAAGTGATCGTACTTCTTCAGCTCCGGGTAGCCGTGGGCCGGGAGCATCTCGCCGTGGGTGTAGACGTTGATCCCCTTCCCCTCGGTCTGCTTCAGGATCTCCTCCAGGTCCTTGAGGTCATGGCCCGAGACCAGCAGGGCCTTGCCCTTTTTCGCGCCCAGGGGGACCTTGGTGGGAACGGGGTGCCCGTAGGCCCCGGTGTTGGCGGTGTCCAGGAGCTCCATGGTCCGCAGGTTGACCTCGCCGCACTCGAGGACCAGGCCCACCCACTCCTCCAGTCCCAGGTCCTTCCGGAGCGTGGCGGCCAGACCCTTGTGGATGAAGGCGTAGACCGCGTCGTCCTCCTGCCCCAGGATCCGGGCGTGATCCGCATAGGCCGCCACGCCCTTGATGCCGTAGACCAGCGTCAGCTGGAGACTCCGGATGTCCGGATCCGCGTCCGGGTCGGCCGGTCCGCCCACGGACTCGCCCTGGGCGACCATCTCGTCCAGGCCCGAGGCCGGGGTGAAGGTCACGGGGCCCTCGAACGGTTCGGGGTTTCCGCCCGCGGCCTTAACCCCTCCCTTCAGCCGAGCCCGCAGCTCCACGGTCCTGCGGACGAGCGGGGGAAACCGCTCCGGGTCGAAGTCCACGTTGGTGAGGGTGGAGAACATCGCCTCGCAGGCGAAGGCATCCGCCTCCGGGTCGACCACGCCGACCTTTCTCCCCTCGTGGGCCACCGCCGAGAGGCCCTTGACCGCGTAAATCAAAAGATCCTGAAGGGCCGCCACGTCAGGCTGCTTGCCGCACACGCCGATCCTGGTGCATCCCTCGCCCTTGGCCGTCTGTTCGCACTGATTGCAAAACATGGTGTTCCTCCTCGTTTCGTTGGTTGGGGTGCAACGGGTGAAAGCCGTTCCTCGATGATGTCGGCTCCCATCCTACCCCTGAAACCGGAGTGGATCCTTGACCTGGGTCAAGAAAAGACGGGCGTTGACGATTTTTTTGCTGATATGTGACGGATTCCCAAAACCGGCTGCCCCGCCGCGGGGAACGCTGTCACCGATTGGAATTCCGGAGGCGAACCTCAGGCTTCGGATCCTTGCCCGAGGGACCCGGCTCCGGAGGCGAGGCCTTCTTCCGCTCCCTCAGCTCCCGGCCTCGTCATTGCGGCGGTTACGCCCGGGCGTAACCGCCGCAATGACGAAGGCCTCCCGCAATGTCCGCTCCAGAAGGCCCCACCTCCTCCGCTCCGAGCCTCGGAACCGGTTCCGAGCTCTGACGGGCTCCAGCTCAACAAAGCTCGGACAGAAGCGGCCACAGTCCCTCGGGCCGGGCTCGACCCGAGACATTTTCCGGGCGGGAAATGAGCCATTTCTTCCAAGATCAAGCCATTTCCCGCCCGGAAAATCACACCCGGGCCCGGTACAGTCGCAAGCTGTTCGACACCACGGTGATGCTGCTCACGGCCATGGCCAGGGCGGCGAGGATGGGGTGGAGCTGCCGGAGGAGGAAGGGAAGCGACTCGAACGGGTTGAGCACCCCCGCCGCAATGGGGATCAGGGCCACGTTGTAGGCGAACGCCCAGAACAGGTTCTGCCGGATGGTGCGCATGGTGGCCCGGCTGAGCTTCAGGGCCCGGGGCACGCCCGTGAGGTCCCCGCTCGCCAGGATCACGCCGCCCGTCTCGATGGCCACGTCCGTGCCCGTGCCGATGGCCAGCCCCACGTCCGCGCGGGCCAGGGCCGGCGCGTCGTTGATCCCGTCCCCGACCATCCCCACCTTGCGCCCCTCCTCCTGGAAGGCCTGTACCCTGGACGACTTGTCCTCGGGACGCACGTTCGCGGCGATCTCGTCGATGCCCGCCTCCTGCGCGATGGCCCGGGCCGTGTGCTCGTTGTCCCCGGTCATCATGGCCACCCGGAGCCCCAGGTCGTGGAGCTCCTTGACGGCCCGCCTCGACTCGGGCTTGAGCGTGTCCGCAACGGCCACCAGCCCCACGGCCTCCCCATCCACGGCCAGGACCATCACGGTCTTGCCCTGGCCCTGGAGCGCCTCGATGCGTGCCTCCAAGGCACCCAGGTCGGTACCGCTCTCCCGGATCCACTCCGGCCGGCCCACGCTGACCTGCTTTCCCCCGACCCGTGCGCGCACGCCGGCGCCCCTCGAGGCCAGGAAGTCCTCCGGCTCCGCCGGATCGATCCCCCGCTGCGCGGCCTCCCGGACCACGGCCTTTCCCAGAGGGTGCTCGGAGCCTCGCTCCACGGTCGCCGCGAGCCGCAGGACCTCGTCCTCCCCGGAAAGACCGTCGGTCCGGACCACGTCCACCACCGCGGGCTCCCCGCGGGTGAGGGTGCCGGTCTTGTCCAGGACGATGGTGTCCAGCCTGGACGCGATCTCCAGGGCCTCGCTGCTCTTGAACAGGATGCCCCGTTCGGCGCCCTTTCCCATGCCCGCCATGATCGCGGTGGGCGTGGCCAGGCCCAGGGCGCAGGGGCAGGCGATCACGAGCACGGCCACCAGGCGGATCATGGACGGCACGAACGCCTCCCCCACGACCCACCAGATCGCGAAGGTCACCAGGGCGATCCCGATCACCGCCGGGACGAACACGGCCGCCACCCGGTCGGCCAGGGCCTGGATGGGGGCCTTGCTTCCCTGGGCCTCCCGGACCATGCGGACGATGCGGGCGAGGGCCGTGTCCTTTCCCACCCGGGTGGCACGGAACTTGAGCAGGCCTTCCTCGTTGATGGTGCCGCCCGTGATCTCGTCCCCCCGGCTCTTGTCCACGGGCAGGGGTTCGCCCGTGAGCATGGACTCGTCCACGCTGGACGCGCCCTCCAGGACCTCCCCGTCCACGGGCACGCTCTCTCCGGGTCGCACCACGATCACCTCGCCCACCTGGATCCGCTCGATGGGGATCTCGGTTTCCCGGCCGTCCTGCACCACGGTGGCCGTCTTGGGCCGGAGGCCCATGAGCTTCCGGATGGCGCCGCCGGTGCGGCCCTTGGTCCGGGCCTCCAGCATCTTTCCCAGCTTGATCAGGGTGATGATCACGGCCGAGGTCTCGAAGTAGACGTGTTCCCCCAGGGGCGGGTAGAGGAGCAGGGCCAGGGAGTAAAAGTAGGCCACGGAGGAGCCCATGGCCACGAGGACGTCCATGTTGGCGCTGCCGTTTCGCAGGCTCTTCCAGCCCCCGGTGTAGTAGTCCCATCCCGTGTAGAACTGGACCGGCGTGGCCAGCGCCCAGAAGAGCCAGTTCACCCAGGGAGCGTGGCTCCAGGCGCCCAGCAGAGCGAAGTCCCGGCCCATGCTCAGGAAAAAGAGGGGGGCCGCGAAGAGCACGCCCGTCACGAACTTGCGGGTCTGGTCCTGGATCTCGGCGCGCCTGGCGGCCGCCTCCGCATCGTCGATCTCCTCCTCCCGGGGACGGACGGCCCCGTACCCCGCCTTCTCCACGGCCCCGATGATCTCGTCCAGGTCGGTCATGGAGGGCAGGTACTCCACGGAGGCCCGCTCCGTGGCGAAGTTGACCGAGGCGCTCACCACGCCCGGCACCTTGCGGTTCAAGGCCCGTTCGATGTTGGCGGCGCAGTTGGCACAGGTCATGCCGGTCACCGGCAGCTCGACCCGTGTCCTGGCCACACCGAAACCCGCCCCCTCGATCCGTTCGAGCAGGTCGTCGACCTTCACGGTCTCCGGATCGATGGTCACCGAGGCCTCCTCCGAGGCGAAGTTCACGTTCACGTCCTTCACCCCGGCGAGCTTCTTCACGTTGCGCTCGATGTTGGCGGCGCAGTTGGCGCAGGTCATGCCGGTGATGGGCAGCCGCACGTTGGTCTCACCCATCCGTGTGCTCTCCTTGGTCCGGGCTGTCGGTCCCAGCCTTGCAACGGATTGTCCCCAGCCGTGCTACTCGGCAGGAGGATAGTTGATCTCCTCGAGGGTCGCCTTGATCTGGTCCAGGGTGGCCGGGAACTCCCACTCCACCGTGACCTGTTTCTTGTCCGGGTCCCCGATCACCTTGGAGACCCCTTCCAGGTCGTTCAGCTCCCGCTGGATGGCCATGATGCAGTGGCCGCACGAGACGTTCGGTACGCTGAGGGTCTTGGCTTCCATGCTGTCTCCTCCCTTTCATGAAAATCACACCAAATCCATATGCAACTCCAACAGAAAGTAAACATGATCCCCGGGCGTGTCAAAAGAAGGCTTCGCCCGCCCGGGCTTCCCTGTTGTCGTGCCGCCGTCCCCTGTTTATACCGATTGCAGGCATCCAACTCTTCGGGTTGCGTCCATGAAGCACCGCCCCCGCCTCGAGATCCAAGGGCTGACCTGCCGCCACGTGGGTCCCCTCGACCTTTCACTGGCCTCCCGGGAGTGCGTGACCCTGTCCGGCCCCTCGGGCGCCGGCAAGACCCTTCTGCTCCGGGCCCTCGCCGACCTGGACCCCTGGGGAGGCCGCGTTCTCCTGGACGGCGTCGAGTGCAGGGACATGCAGCCACACCAGTGGCGCCGCAGGGTGGGCATGCTCCCGGCCGAGAGCGCCTGGTGGGGCGATACGGTCCGCGAGCACTTCGAAACCCCCGGCGAAGCGGAAACGGAGCGGCTCGGCTTCGGGCCGGAGGTGATGGACTGGGCGGTCTCCCGGCTGAGCACGGGAGAGCGGCAGCGCCTGGCCCTGCTCCGGCTCCTGGGGATCGCTCCCCGGACGCTTCTCCTGGACGAGCCCACGGCCAACCTGGACGCGGACGGCGCCCTCCGGGTCGAACGCCTCCTCTCGGACTACCTGGCCCTTCACGACGCCTGCTGCCTCTGGATCACCCACGACCCGGAGCAGGCCTCCCGCGTCTCGACGCGGCACTTCGTTCTTTCCGGCGGCATGCTGCGGAAAGCCCGGGGGCCGGGCGGAAAGGAGACTGCATCGTGGGCGTGATTCCTCTCTCCTTCCTGGATCTCCTCGCGGCCGGCTGCCTCGTGGCGGGCCTGGCCGTCGTGTCCATTCGCATGCGCCTGGGTCTCGGCCGCTCCATCCTGACGGCCGCCCTTCGCACCACGGTCCAGCTGCTGCTCGTGGGGCTGTTGCTCAAGGCGATCTTCTCCTACGTCCACCCCCTTCTCCTGCTGGCCATGGCGCTGGTCATGCTGGGGGTGGCGGCCCGGGAGGTCATGCAGCGCCAGCACCGTCGCTTCACGGGATGGTGGGGGTTCGGCTCCGGCGCAGTCTCCATGCTGCTCTCCTCGTTCTCCGTCGCGATCCTGGCCCTGGTGGTGATGGTGGGGGTGGAGCCCTGGTACGCGCCCCAGTACGCCATTCCCCTCCTGGGCATGCTCCTGGGAAACACCATGAACGGCGTCGCCCTGGGGCTCGACCGGCTGACCGCCACGGCCTGGCGGGAGGCCCGGGTGATCGAGGCCCGGCTCCTCCTGGGACACACCTGGCCGGAGGCCGTCCGGGACATCCAGAGGGAGAGCATCCGCGCCGGGCTCATCCCCGTTGTGAACGCCATGGCCGTAGCCGGCCTGGTGAGCCTCCCCGGGATGATGACCGGCCAGATCCTGGCGGGCAGCCCGCCCCTGGACGCGGTCAAGTACCAGATCCTGATCATGTTCCTCATCACGACCGGCACGGGCTTCGGCACCCTGGCCGCGGTCCGGCTCGGGGCGCAACGGCTCTTCGACGACCGTCACCGGCTGAGGCTCGACCGTCTGGGGAGCTGAGCCCGGCTCCGTCCTGACGACGTTGCAAAAAGCCCGGAGCCTCGAGATCCGCTCTTGGAATATCCATGGTTTATGGCGTTTCAGCGGCGGATGAGCGGGTTTTTGCGAATCCGTCAGTCCTCCGTCAGGGCCCGCTTCCTCTGCTGGAACTCCTCGCTGTCGATCTCGCCCCGGGCGTACCGCTTCCGGAGGATGTCCAGCGCGGAATCCCCGGACCGGGCCTGAACCCTGTCGTTCGGCCTGGAGGAGTCGCCGCTTCTGACCAGCCATCGGATCAAGGCCACGGCCGCCGCGATGACCGCGGCCCAGAACAGGATCATGAGGATGAACCCGAACCAGCCTCCCCCCATGCCCCAGCCCATCATGCCGCCCGGGCCCATGCCCCCCCCGTAGCCGCCGTGCCACTGTCCGAGAGGGACGTCATTGAATCCAGGGAAGAACATGCATTTTCTCCTTTCACCGGTCGTACACGGAGCGCATCCACCCCGTCCGCCGGTCGATCTGGACGCGGTCCACGAGAGCCTCTCCCCTCCGGGTCACGATCTCCGCCTCGAAGACGTCGCCCTTCTCCCCGACCTCCCCGACCTTCGGGTTGGGGTTCGGGGAGGTGTCCAGGTAGCGCCGGAGGATGTCCCGGGCCTCCCCCTTGCCCGGCGGCTCATCGGGCCCCGGCGACCGTAGCCGGGGCCCGACCCGGGGGCGCAGCCTCCGCCTTCACGGATCGCTTCATGGGTTCCTCCTATGGGCTTTGCACCGGGTTTTTCGAGGTTTGGAGAAAGGATACCACACCGCGGGACGGCCTGGGGCCGGGAACGGGAAAATACAGGATGGACGGTAGGAGGCCGCTCCGGCGGCCGACCCTTGGGGGCCGCCGGAGCGCTTGCCGTCCCTAGTACCCGCAGGCGCCGGATCCGGGACCGTAGCCGCCCCGCATGTGCCGGCCGGGCCCCCATCCATACCCGCGATGACCGTACCCGCCGCGTCCGTAGCGACCGGCAGACCGCAGGTTCGGATCCATCTTGCCGAGGGTCAGTTTCAGATCGGTCCGCTTGTCCGAGAGCTCGGCCCGGAGCCCGTTGATCTCGTTCTGAAGCTCCTTGACCCGGGCTTCGTCCACGGTCTCCGCCGCCAGCAGGGACCTCATCTCGGCCCGCTTGGCCCGGAGCCGCTCCCGAAGCGGTGCGGTCTCCTCGTGGTGGCGGCGATGGAGATCGTCGACCTTGGCCTGCTCCTCCCCGCTCAGGGCCGCGGCTCCGTAAGCCCTGCCGTCGTTCCGGCAGGCGCCGGGGCCGTAACCGCCCTTGCCGCCCGAGCGGCCGGGTCCCCAGGCGAAGACCGGGACGGCCAGCGTCCCGACCAGCAGAAGAATGGCTCCAGTGGTGAGGGTTCGTTTCATCATGGCGTTCCTCCTTTTTGGGTGCTTTGGGGTTGTGAGATCGTTCCAACGGGTTCTCGTTCGCCTTCCATTTGAGCAACCCCCATGCCAAAAGGGGGTACCGGCCTGATTTTTACTGCAATGTCTTTCCCTTACCATCAGACTTCCGGAAAAACGGCTTGCCTTTGAACCCGGGAACCTGGATACTTGATACCCGGGGTCTTCGACGCTCCGGGTAGAAAGGTTACACCTCTCCGGGTCAACCGAACGGGGGGAGGCGCCCATGCGCCGGGAAGCCGTGTGCATCTTCCCTTCCCGCCCGCATCCGGCGAAACCCCGGTCCCGAACTTGCACCGAAAACGGGGATGGACCGGAACCACGAAAGGCAGCCGATGCGCATACGAACCCTGCAGCAGCGCATGGTCCTCCTGGTGCTTCTGCCCGTCGGGGGGCTGCTTGCCCTCCTCGGCTTCCTGGGGTTCGTCTACGTCAGGGACATCATGCTGGAGCAGTGGCGCGAGGCGGCCGTTCTGAGACTCCAGCGCGCGGCCCATCACGTGGACATGCGGCTGGAGAGGCCCATGAGGCTGGTGGAGCTCCTCGGAGCGACGGGCGACGCCCGGGACGGTCCGGCGATCCAGGCGTGGATCGTGGATCTGCTGGAGGAGGTGGAGGGCGTCACGGACGTTCGAACGGCCTGGGAAGGACCCGCACCGTCCGAGGCCGGCGCCTCCATGGGCCGCATGGGCGGGATGCGCGCCCGGAGCGACGGCATGGGCCGGATGATGCAATTTCACCGAGCCCGCATCGCCCGGGTCACCAACCCGGAGTACGACCCGGAGGCCGACGGGGAAATTGTCGATCTGGTGACCCGGTTCCAGGACGAAACCGGGGCCGCCCTGGGAAGCCTCACGGTCACGCTCCGCTTCGATTCCCTCATCCGCGACATGCAGCGGCTCGGGTGGTGGCAGAGCGACATCGCCTGCCTGGTGGACGAAGACGGAAGGATTCTCGCCCGGACCGCGGCCATGGGTCCGGAACCCGCCCGGATGGGAGAATCCGGAGATCCCCTGGAACAGGCCGTGCTGGACGGTCTCCGGGAGAACACCCAGGGAACGCTCCTGGGACCGGGACACCCGGCCGAGACCGTGGCCGGCTACTACCACATGGACAACGCCCCCTGGGCCCTGGTCCTGTTCGCGCCCGGGGAACGGGTGCTCTCGCCGATCATCCGGTTCAGGTCGTGGTACGCCGCGGCCGGCGGGGCGAGCATCGTCCTGATCCTGCTCCTCATCCGCTTCGCGGTCGGCCGGATCACGGAGTCGGTGCGGAGGCTCTCCCGTGCCGCGGAACGGATCGCCGAGGGCCGCTACGGGGAGCCGCTTCCCGTGGAAGGAGAGGACGAGATCGGACAGCTCACGGGCAGCTTCAATGCCATGGTGGACGGCCTCCGGGAGCGCGATTTCATCCGGAACACCTTCGGCCGCTACGTGGACAGCGAGGTGGCCCGCGAGCTCATGCGCCGGCCGGAGGCCTCCCGGCTCGGCGGCGAACGCCGGGACGTGGCCGTGCTCATGTCGGACATCCGGGGGTTCACCTCCCTGGCCGAGGCCCTGCCCCCGGAGGCGACCCTGAACGCGCTGAACCTCTACTTCGGTCACATGATCGAGGTGATCAAGCGAAACCGCGGAATCATCGTGGATTTCATCGGGGACGGCGTCCTGGTCTTCTTCGACCCCCTGGACCGCCTCCTGGAGACGTCCCTCGAGGATGCCGTGCGCTGCGCCTGGGAGATGCAGGCGGAGATGGCCGCCATCAACCGGGAGACGGCGGCTCGGGGCCTTCCCCGGCTGGAAGCCGGGATCGGCGTGAACGCGGGGACGGTGGTGGTGGGCAACATCGGATCCGAGGCCCGGGCCAAGTACGGCATCGTGGGGTCCGCGGTGAACCTGACCCAGCGGATCCAGGCCCAGGCGGGCCCCGGCGACGTGGTCCTGACGGATGCGGCGGCCGCGGGGCTTCCGAAGGGTGTAGCCGTACGAAGGTCGTTCCGGTTCCAGCCCAAGGGAGCCCGGCGGCCGCTGACCCTCCACCTTCTGGAACGACCCGGCGAGGAAGCCGCTGATCCCGGCGGTTCCGAGAGGTAGCGGAAACCCATGCTTCGACGAAGAGAACAGGGAGGCTCGAGGAGAAGTGTCGGTTCCCGGCTGGGGGTGCCGCCGTGGATCCTGATCGGCGCCGTGCTGATCCTGACCCCGATCTTCGTCTTCTGGGCCGCGGAGAACATCCGCCGGCAGAAGGAGATGACCACCCTCCTCCTGCTGGAGAAAGGCGCCGCGCTGATCCGGTCCTTCGAGGCCGGGGCCCGGACGGGGATGATGGGCATGATGGGGATGCGGGGCACGGCGTTCAAGCTCCAGCGGCTCCTCGTCGAAACGGCCCAGCTGCCCGACATCGTCTACCTGGTGGTCACCGACGCCCGCGGCGGGATCCTGGCCCACAGCGACCCGGAGCGGATCGGGGAGACCTGGGAGCCCGCCGTCGGCCTGGGGGAGATCCCCGGACGGGGAAGACCGGCGTGGCGGCGGGCGACCGGTCCTGACGGTCGCCGGGTGTTCGAGGTCTTTCGACGGTTCTCCCCGCTCCCGGGTCCGGACGGGTCTCGCCGGCACGGCATGATGCACGGCCCGGAGGGACGCGGCATGCTCCAGGGACGTCGACTCGAGCGGCCGTCCGATCCCGGGATCATCTTCGTGGGCCTCGACCTCGGAGCCTTCGAGAAGGCCAGAAAGGAGGAGGCCCGCCACACCGTGGTGATGGCGCTCATCCTGCTCCTGATCGGCTTTGCCGGCCTCTACTCCGTGTTCCTCGTCCACGCCTATCGGTCCGCCAGGACCTCCCTGGGGCGCATCCGGGCCTTCTCGGACCACGTGGTGCAGAATCTGCCCATCGGTCTGGCGGCCCTGGACGCGGAGGGACGCGTGGCCTCCTTCAACCGGACGGCGGAGTCCGTCCTCGGCCGTTCCGGCGATCACGCGCTGGGCCGTGAGGCGGCTGAGATCCTTCCGCCCGAGCTGGTCGCTCTGCTGGAGGCCGCCCCGGGGGATGCGCGCACGATCGAGCGGGAGATCGACTGCACCTTGGGGGAGGGCATGACCGTTCCCCTGGCGGCAAGCGTCAGCACCTTGAGAAGCCCGGAGGGCGAGTCCACCGGCAAGCTCCTCCTGTTTCGCGACCTGACCGAGGTGCAGACCCTGAAGCGGGAGGTGGAGCGCAGCCGCCGCCTGGCCGCGGTGGGGCGCCTGGCGGGCGGGGTGGCCCACGAGATCCGCAACCCCTTGAGCTCCATCAAGGGGTTCGCCACCTACTTCAGGGAGCGTTACCGCGACGTGGAGGAGGACCGCCGCACCGCGGAGGTCATGATCCAGGAGGTGGACCGGCTCAACCGGGTGATCGGTCAGCTCCTGGAGTTTGCCCGCCCCCTGGCCGTGGACAAGAAACCCGTCCGCCCGGACGTGGTCGCGCGCCGCGCCCTGAAGCTGGTCGAGGCCCAGGCCGGGGAACGGGGGATCCGACTGGAGAGCCGGCTCCCGGACTCCGGCACGGTGCCCATGGACGCGGACCGCATGGGGCAGCTCCTGCTGAACCTTCTCCTGAACGGGGTGGAGGCCATGCCCCGCGGCGGGACCCTGGAGCTGACCGCAGAGATCGACGAGGCGAACCGTGTGGCCCGTTTCACGGTCAGCGACACCGGAAGCGGGATCGCCCCGGTCGACCTGGCCCAGGTGTTCGACCCCTACTTCACCACCAAGTCCTCCGGCACGGGGTTGGGGCTCGCCGTGGTGCACAAGATCGTGGAGAGCCACGGGGGGGAGCTGCGGGTGGAGAGCGGGAAAGGAAAGGGGACGGCCGTCACCGTCGAGCTGCCGCTGGACGAACCGGCGGCCGGGGAGAAGGGGTGACTCCCGCGGGTGAGGCCGGACGCGAGGCCCGCGCACGAGCCCGTGCCACGGGGAGGACCGGAACATGAGCACGACCGAAGCGCCGTCCGTCCTGGTGGTGGACGACGACCCGGCCCACCGCACCATGCTGCGGACCCTGC
This sequence comes from uncultured Desulfobacterales bacterium, assembly GCA_964443135.1. Classification (GTDB taxonomy): domain Bacteria; phylum Desulfobacterota; class DSM-4660; order Desulfatiglandales; family HGW-15; genus JAIPEI01. Next base: position 62,460 of record CAYUBQ010000001.1, read on the forward strand.
TGGGCGGGTGGGGGTACCGGGTCCACGAGGCGGATGACGGGGACACCGCCGTCCGCATGGTGGAGGATCAACCCTTTGACCTGATCCTCATGGACGTCCGCATGGTCCGGGTATCGGGTCCCGAGGCGCTCAAGTCGATCAAGGCCTACAATCCGGCGATCCCCGTGATCATCATGACCGCCTACTCCTCCGTGGAGACGGCCGTGGAGACCCTGAAGAGCGGAGCTTACGACTACCTGACCAAGCCCCTGGACTTCGACGAGCTGAAGCACGTCATGGAGCGGGTGATGGACCACACCCGGCTCCGAAAGGAGAACCGCCGGCTCCGGGAGCGGCTGGGGGAGCGGTTCGACCGGAGGAGCATCATCGGCCGGAGCAACGCCATGATCCGGGTCCTGGAGACCGTGAGCCAGGTGGCCCCCTCCGAGGCCACCGTGCTCATCTCGGGGGAGTCCGGAACGGGCAAGGAGATGATCGCCGGCGCCACCCATTACAACAGCAGCCGCAAGGACGGACCGTTCGTCAAGCTCAACTGCGCGGCCGTCACCGAGACGCTGCTGGAGTCCGAGCTCTTCGGCCACGAGAAGGGGGCCTTCACCGGCGCCCACAGGCGGAAGGAAGGGCGTTTCCGCCAGGCCCACGGGGGGAGCCTCTTCCTGGACGAGATCAGCGAGATGTCCCTGGCCATGCAGGTCAAGCTGCTCAGGGTCCTCCAGGAGCGCGAGCTCACCCGGGTCGGTGGAGAAGAGGCGATCCACGTGGACGTGCGCATCATCGCCGCCACGAACAAGGACCTTCTCGAGGAGATCCAGGCCGGTCGCTTTCGGGAAGACCTCTACTACCGGCTGAACGTGGTCGAGATCCGGATGCCGCCGCTCCGGGAGCGCAGGGAGGACATCCCCCTCCTGGCCCAGCAGTTCCTGGATCGCTTCACCCGGGCGAACGCAAAGGACATTCGGGGTTTCACCCCCCGGGCCATGGACCTCCTCCTCCGCCACGGCTGGCCGGGCAACGTCCGGGAGCTCATGAACGCCGTGGAACGGGCCGTGGTCCTCTCCCGCGCGGAGCTCATCGACTCGGGGGACCTCTCGCCTGCGTCCGGCCGCGACGAACCCCTCGGGGGCGAGCCGGGAGAGGAAGGCGGCCGGGGCGTTTCCCTGGAAGAGGTGGAACGGGCCGCCATCCTCCGGACCCTCGAGGAGACCGGCGGGAACAAGAGCGAGGCGGCGCGCAGGCTCGGCATCACCCGCAAGACCCTCCACAAGAAGCTCCAAAGGTACCGCAGTGGCAACTGACGGCGACGCAAAAGGCCCCGAATTCTCAGATCCGCCACGTCATGTTCAACAGGGCGAGGCGTGTCCGTCCACCCCCGACCCGGGATCCTTGCGGGGGAGGGCCTTCGCCGGGACCTCCCCCGCGGTGGTTGAATTGTGATGGCTTTCCTTGTACACTGCGGTCATCGGCAAGCCCCGGGACTCTCCTCCCGGGCCGGTTTCATGCCCCGGGTTCGTTTCATCCGCCAGGGTAACAACCTCAGGGGTCTGTAACCGAAAGCGTTCCCATGAAAGGAGGTTGGTACAATGGCAAGCGGTACGGTCAAGTGGTTCAACGACGCCAAGGGCTACGGCTTCATAGAGCAGGACGAGGGGCCGGATGTCTTTGTGCACTTCTCGGCCATCAGCGGCTCCGGCTTCCGCACCCTTTCCGAGGGTGAGAGGGTGACTTTCGAGATCGAGCAGGGTCCCAAGGGGCCGTCGGCCACGAACGTCGAGAAGGAGTGATCGGCCCGAGGAACTCCGAAAGGCGCCTCGCTCCGCCCGACGCGGGGCGCCTTTCCGGTGGATTTTTCGAGAAACCGCGCTGACGCGTCATTTTCGCCCCCCACGGTACGGATCCTCACCGAGCGCAGGGACGGGGGGCTCCAGGTTGGTCCTGCGGCAGCCGCCGTTCGACGAAACCGCGCCCGTCCTCGGAACATCGGTTTTCAACCCTTTCGGGGGAGCCGGTCCATGACGCCCGCCATCAGGAGTCGCCTCCGGGCCCTCCTTGTCTGCACGGTTTTCATCGGCCTGAGCCACACGGTCTCTCCCGTCCGGGGGGAGGAGTCTCACGCCTACCGCATCGCCACCGTGGCCTGGGCCGGCTGGGCCCCTCTCCACGTGGCCCATGAAAAGGGGTTCTGGAAACGGCTGGGTCTCGACGTGGAGGTGGTGGACTACGACGATCCCATCGTCATCCTGGAGGCCATGAAAGCCGGGCGGATCGACTTCGCCATGGACATGGCCGGTTCGCTGGTCGGCGAGTACATGGACGGGACGCCCGTCGTGGCCCTCGCCGAAACCAACTGGTCCCATGGCGGAGACCGCATCGTGGTGAAACCCGGGCTCGCCCTTCAGGACCACGCGGGCAACCCCGTCGGGGTCTTCCTGGACCGCCCTTCCTGTCTCTACTTCCTGCACCTGTTCCTGGACAAGAGAGGCCTGCGCGTCTCGGACTACCGGATCGTGGAGATCAACCCCGTGGACATGACGGCCCAGTTCGCGGCGGGAAGACTCCCCTTCATCGTGAGCTACGACCCCTGGGCCCGGGAGGCCATGCGAGAGGGAGACGGTGTCTGCCTCGCCACGTCCGGGGATTTCGAGGGCTGCATCCCGGAGTGCCTGTGGACCTATGCAGACCGCCTGAAGACCATCCCTCCCGAAGACGTCCGGAGCGTCATTCGGGGATGGATCCGAGCCGCCCGCTGGATCCGGGACCCCGATCACTGGCCCGAGTACAGGGAGATCCTGAACCGCCGGACCTTCCGGAGGAGGCCCCCATACGGAGACGCGGAGCTGAGAGGGCTCGTGGGTGGCGTGAGAATCCACGATCCCGCCGAGCTGTCCGAAAGAAACCGGACCGGGGGAGGGCTCTACGGCTATCTCCGATCCGTTCGCGCCTTTCTCCGGGACGAAGGGATGCTCCGGCGGCCTTACGAGGTCCCGGACATCTTCGACAACCGGTTCGTCATGGAGGCCCTCGCCCTGGAACGGACAGTCGCCCCGCGGGAGTAGCCCCGCTGTGGAGAGCACGATGCGAACCATTGCCGCTCGCCTGCTCATGGCCTTTCTCTGCGTGATTCTCTTCCTGGTGCTCCAGGGGGTGTCCACCCACGTCGTCACCACCCGGATCTCCCGAGTCCAGATGGACGCCCTTTCCCGGGAGCTCCACATCGAATCCCTGCAGGAACGCCTCGCCAGGACCCGGCTGATCGTCTTCAAGGTCCTGGGAACCATGGACCCCCACGAGATGGACAGGCTGAGGGCGCGCTTCGAGGAGGCCGTCCAGCCGCTCTCCGAGGACCTCGCGGCCCAGGGGGTGGACCCCGGGCTGATCCGGGAGAACGCCGGCCTCTATCGCAGGGTCATCGCTCTGCACTACGACTTCTCGGTGCGCACCGCCCGGACCCTGATCAACGCGGAGTCCAAGGAGGTCCACGAGGAGATCGTCCGCAGGCTCGAAACCCGCGGCCGCGAGCTCGCCCGCGCCACCGGCGTGCGGGTCGCCGAGGCCCACCGGAAGGCCCACTGGACCTCCGCGGGCCTGCTCGCCTGCGCCCTGGCGGTGGCGGGGATCTGGGCCTGGGTCCTCGTCCACACCCTGACCGACCGGCGCAGGGCCGAGGAGCAGCTCCGGGAGAGCGAGGAGAGGTACCGCCGCCTCGTGGAGCACTCCTTTGACGGCATCGCCATTCACCGGGACGGACGAATCGTGTTCATCAACCCGGTCGGGGCCGCGCTTCTCGGCGGGTCGCGCCCGGAGGCCGTTCTCGGCAAAAACCTGCTCGACTTCGTGCACCCCGACTACCGCGACGTGGTGATCGACCGGGTGCAGGATGCCGGGACCCAGGGCCGGGCGGCGAGCCTCATCGAGGAGAAGCTGGTGCGGCTGGACGGGACCGAGCTGGACGCCGAGGTGGCCGGAATCGAAGTCACCCACGAGAACCTGCCCGCGGTCCAGGTGGTCTTCCGGGACATCACGGCCCGAAAGGAGGCCGAGCGGGCCCTGCGGGAGAGCGAGTCCCGGTTCCGGATTCTCTTCGACCTCTCCCCCCAGGCCATCGCCCTCACGGAGTTCCACACGGGCCGCCTGCTCGACGTGAACGCGCGGTTTATGGAGATCACGGGCTACGAGAAGGAGGACGTGATCGGGCGATCCACGGCGGATCTCTTCTACTCGCCGGAGGACCGGCGGAGGTTCCTGGACGAGATGGAGGCCTCCGGCGCGGTCCGGGGCCTGGAGACGGCCTACCGCGCGCGCGACGGATCCACGATCCAGGCCCTGGTCTTCTCCCGCAGGATCCAGCTCGACCAGGGGCCGGTCCTTCTCACCATCTTTCTGGACATGACCCGGCAAAAGAGTCTCGAGGCCCAGCTCCAGCAGGCCCAGCGGCTCGAGTCCATCGGCACCCTGGCCGGAGGCATCGCCCACGACTTCAACAACCTCCTTATGGGGATCCAGGGCAGGACCGCCCTGATGCTGGCGGACCTGGACGGGTCCCATCCCCACCGCGAGCAGCTGGAGAGCATCGAGGAGCTCGTTCGGAGCGCATCCGACCTGACCCGGCAGCTCCTGGGGTTCGCCCGGGGCGGCAAGTACGAGGTGAAACCCACGGACCTGAACGCGCTCGCGGGCCGAAGCGCCGAGATGTTCGGCCGCACCCGGAAGGAGATAGAAATCACCATGGAGCTCCCGGAGGATGTCCCCGTGGTGGACGCGGACCGGCGCCAGATCGAACAGGTCCTGTTCAACCTCTTTGTGAACGCCTCCCACGCCATGCCGGGCGGCGGGGAGATTCGGATTGCGACCGGATCGGTCACCCTGGACGAGAAAGAGGCCCCCCTGTTCCAGGCGGATCCGGGCCGCTACGCCTTCATCCGGGTGGCCGACACGGGCACGGGCATGGACCCCGCGACGCTTCAGAGGATCTTCGATCCGTTCTTCACCACCAAGGAGCTGGGAAGGGGAACGGGCCTCGGGCTGGCGTCGGCCTACGGCATCGTCAAGAACCACGGAGGATTCATCGAGGTGGCCAGCACGGTCGGACGGGGGACCACCTTCCGGATCCACCTTCCGGCCGCGGACATGCCCGTGACGGAGAGCCGTGAACCCGAGCGGGACCTCTCCCTCGGGAGCGGGACGATCCTGATCGTGGACGACGAGCGGATGGTCGCGGACGTCGGCTCGAAGATGATGGAGAAGCTGGGGTACGAGGTACTGCTGGCCCGAAGCGGGGAGGAGGCCCTGGAGGTCTATCGGAAGGAGCGGGGCCGAATCGACCTGGTGGTCCTCGACATGGTGATGCCGGGCATGGGAGGGGGAGAAACCTTCGACCGTCTTCGTGCGATGAACCCGGATCTGCGGGTGATCCTCTCGACCGGGTACAGCATGGAAGGACGGGCCACGGAGATCCTGAACCGCGGGTGCCGGGGGTTCATCCAGAAGCCCTTCGACCTGCACGAGCTCTCCACCAGGCTGGAGGAGGCGCTGGGAGGCGTACGGTCCGAGTGAGGGGGCACAGGTTGCCTTTCCGACCTCGAGAACGTGCCGCAGGCTTTCTCTGAAGACCGTGAAAACAAATGCATTTCGGGTAAATACCCACAGGATTTCTTTGACATCCCGGCCGGCATCGGGTATTTGGTCCTGTGAAAAGTCGGACGAGTTTGTCGGTTGCCGGTCAATCTACGAATCAGGAGGATGGACGTGAAGACAATCAAGGTCAAGGATCTGATGGTGCCGCTCGAAGAGTATGCCACCGTCTCCGTGGAGGCCACGCTGTTCGATGCCGTGATGGAGCTCGAAAAGGCCCAGGAGGAGCTGGACCGCTCCCGGTACCATTACCTCCACCGGGCGGTGCTCGTCTTCGACAAGAAGGACAAGATCGTCGGGAAGATCAGCCAGCTGGACGTCCTGAAGGCCCTCGAACCCAAGTACAACGACATGATGGAACCCAACTCCCTTTCCAAGGCCGGGTTCAGCAACGGCTTCCTGCGGGACATGCTCACGAAGTACTCCCTCTGGGACCAGCCCCTGGCGGACGTCTGCAGGAAGGGCTCCAAGATCAAGGTGAAGGAGTTCATGTACAAGCCCACCGAGGGCGAGTACGTGGACGAGGAGGCGACCCTGGAGGAAGGCATCCACATGCTCGTCATGGGCCACCACCACTCGCTCCTGGTCACCCGGAAAAAACCCATCGTCGGTGTGCTGCGACTCACCGACGTCTTCAACGAGGTTTTCCAGCGCATGAAAACCTGTCATCTCTGATGCCGCGATCCGAAGGGGTTCCGATTGGATCGAAATGCTGACGGAGGAGCGAGCCCATGAGTCACGACATCGAACATGACACCGGTGGAGGGGGGGGGATCCTGGCGAACAAGGTGCTGTGGCTCTGCATCGGGGCGGGCATCTTCGTCCTCATCGCATTCATCCTGCCCACGCCTCAGAGCGTCGTCGAGACCGTAGACAAGTACGGCTTTGCAGCGCAGATGATCGAGTGGGAGGTGGCCCACGACCTGGAAGGGGCGGCCCGCAAGACCATGGTGGTCCTGGGCCTCATTCCCATGGCCATCATCTTCTTCGCCACCGAGGCCATCCCCATCGGGCTCACGGGCATCCTGATGCCTCTGCTCGCTTACATCCTCCGTCTGCTCCCGCCCGGCATGATCGGCAAGACCTTCGCCGGCGACGCCCCCATGTTCCTCCTGGGCGTCCTGGCCATGGGCGTGGCCGTGGTGGACGTGGGGTTTCACAAACGGTTGGCCGCGTGGCTTCTGGGCTGGACCCGGGGGTTCATGGTGCCCGTCTTCGTCCTGTGCATCAGCATGTCCGTGGTGGGATCCTTCATCTCCGCCCACGCCATGTGCGCCTTCATGACCCCGGTCATGGCTGCGGTCTACTTCGGGGCCGTGGCGGCCAGCAGCAAGGGGAACCGGATCCAGCACGACCCGGCCCTGGCCAAGTTTCTCCTCTTCGCCCTCTGCTTCTCCCTGAACGTGGGCGGCGTGGGATCGCCGGCGGCCGGCGGGAGAAACGTGATCATGATGGGGTTCTGGAACGAGTACCAGGTCCCCATGGAGTTCTTCACCTGGATGAAGTACGGGCTGCCGCTGGTGCCCATCCTGGGGCTCCTGGTGGCCGTCTACATGCTGGTCCTCTTCGGCCGCAAGATCAAGACCAGGGACCTGACTCCCGGGCTCGCCGCCATCAAGGACGAGACCCGGAAAATGGGCCGGATGAGTTACGCCGAGTACGTCACCTTCGGCATGCTGCTCCTGATCCTGGTCCTCTGGATCTACGGGGGCAAGAGGCTGGGTCTGGGCGGCCCGGCCCTGCTCGCCCTCCTGATCCCGGTGGTCTTTCGCACCACCGAGTGGAAGAAAATCCTGAACGGCATCTCGTGGGACGCCTGGTTCATGTACTGCGGCGCCCTGACCCTGGGCGCCCTCCTCAAGGAAACCGGTGCGGCCATGTGGCTCGCCCAGAGCTTTCTCGATATCCTGGGCGCCGTGGGCATGAGCTCCGGGTTCGGGCTCTGGGTGGGCCTGAGCGGCCTCTCCGGCCTGATGACCAACTTCATGTCCGACGCCGGCACCACGGCTCTGCTCGGACCCATCGTCATCCCCATGGGCATCATGACCGGCGTTCCCGGCGAGCCTTGGGCCGTGGGCCTGGCCGTGGCCTTTGCCACCAGCTTCGCCCACTTCCTCATCGTCGGCACCCCGAACAACGCCATCGTGTACGGACTGGGCGTTTACCCGGACACGGGAGAGAAGATGATCCACCCCGTGGACTTCATCAAGTACGGCTTCGTGCTCTGGGTCCTCTGCATGGCGGTGATGTGGGTCCTCGGGTTCCTGGTCATCTACAACCTGGTGGGGTTCCCCGAGGGGGTCCTGGAAACGGCCAGGGGGGTCATGGAAGGCGGGGGATAGCAGTCCCCCTCCCGGGGGAACGCGCCCGCGTTCCCCCGGACCGCCCTCCGCCCTGTCCGCTCGATTTACAGCCTGTAAAGAAGTCCGACACCCCTCCGGGAGAACAGGGACATTCCACAATCAAAATCGGCTGTTTTCGGACGGTTGCACCCTCGGCCTTCGGCTTGGTTTTTGCAGAACCCAGGGTGCCCGACGAAAGAGGAGCCTGCGCTCCCCCATTTCAACAAAGGAGTCACCCATGGACGTCAACAAACCCCTGGTCATGCTGGTGGACGATGAAGTCCCCTTCGTGGAGACCACGAGCAAGCGGCTCGAAAAGCGGAACCTGAACATCCTCCAGGCCTTCAACGGCCGGGAAGCGCTCGAGCGGCTGAAGGAGCACCGAAACGTGGACGTGATCGTCCTGGACGTGAAAATGCCCGGGATGGACGGCATCGAGACCCTCCAGGAGATCAAGAAGGCATCGCCCCTGAGCGAGGTGATCATGCTGACCGGTCACGCCACGGTGGAGTCGGCCATCGAGGGCATGAAGCTCGGCGCCTTCGACTACCTGATGAAGCCCTGCGAGATCGAGCAGCTGGTCTCCAAGGTGGAGGAGGCCACGAAGAAAAAGCGGGAGCACGAAGAAAAGATCAGGGAGGCCAAGGTTCGGGAGGCGTTGTCCCAGCACGGATGACACCATCGTGAGACGGGCCTCCTGCGGCTCACCCGACCGTCCGGCATCTTCCTCCTGGTGCCGGACGCGCTAACCTCTCGCAGCTCCTTCGAGACCCTCCGGCCGGGATCGACCAAACCATGTGGGAGCGGATCCCCCTTCGAACACGCATCTACATCATTCTGGCCGCACTCGTGACGATCTCGCTGACCGGGGGCGTGGTGACGGTGTGGTACACCTATCGCCTGGAAACCCTCCTCACCCAGGTCATCGATCGGCACGTGGCCGCATACCAGGCGGCCGAGGCCCTGGAAACCGCCCTGGTCAACCAGAAGGGGTTCGTCTCTTACTATTTCCTGGACGGGGACCCCGACTGGCTGCGCCAGCTCGGCAAGTACAGGCAGGTGTTCGAGGAGCGTCTGGAAGAGTCCCGCACCCTGATCGACTCCCAGCGACAGAAGGCGGTCATCGACCGGATCGAGACCCGTTACCGCGGCTACACTGCGTCCAAGGACCGGGTGATCGCCCTCTACAAGGCCGGAAACCGCGGGCGGGGCTCCCGGCTCCACAGGGAGGTGCGGGAGTCCTTCTTCGAGATCCTCGAGCTCTGCCGCCGGTACAAGGACCTCCACACGCAACGCATTGCACAGGCGCGCAGGCACAGCTACGCCGAGGCCTCCCGGCTTCGTGTGATCGCGGTGACGGGCATGTTCATCGCCTTCCTTCTGGCGCTGCTGCTGGTCTTCGTCCTGGTTTATCAGATCCTGGGTCCGGTGCGGCGTCTCGCTGTGGAGGCCGGCCGGGAAGGGGGCGCCCCGGACCGATCCCGGGACGAGGTTCAGACCCTGAGCCGAAGCGTTCGAGGCCTGATCCAGGAGTACGACCACACCCACTCCGAGCTGGAAAAGAGCCGGGAGACGCTTCTCCAGGCCGAGAAGCTGGCGCTCGTGGGAAAGCTCGCCGCCGGGGTCGCACACAGCATCCGGAACCCGCTCACCTCGGTCAACATGCGCCTCTTTTCGCTCGGGCGAACGCTCCAGCTGGAGGGCCCCCAGAAGGAAGACTTCGAGGTGATCGCGGAGGAGATCCGCCACATCGACACCATCGTCCAGAACTTTCTCGAGTTCTCCCGCCGCCCGAAGCTCCACCCGCAGCCCGTCAATCCCTCCGAGCTCGTGGACACGACCCTCCAGCTCCTTCACCACCGCCTCAACTCTTACGAGGTCGAGGTCCGGGTCGAACGGGGAGTGACCCCCCTCCCCATGATCCACGCCGACCCGGAGCAGCTCAAGGAGGTCCTGGTGAACCTCATCGTCAACGCCTGCGAGGCCATGGGCCGGGGCGGCGGCGTCGTGATCCGGGAGGACGTCCTGGATCAGCCCAGGGGGGGGCGGGTCGTCCGGATCCGGGTGGTGGACAGCGGCCCCGGTATTCCGGAGGCCCTCCAGGACAAAATCCTGCAGCCCTTCTTCACGACCAAGGACGAAGGCACAGGCCTGGGCCTCAGCATCGCGGCCCGGATCCTGGAGGAGCACGGCGGGTTTCTCGACGTGGAATCCAAGGAGGGGGAGGGGACCACCTTTACGATCATCCTGCCCCTGGGAGAGATCATCCATGAGTAGAATCCTGATCATCGACGACGACGACCAGCTTCGAAGAAGCTTCGAGAAGCTCCTCCGGGAGGAGGGCTACGAGGTCCGCAGCGCGGCCTCCGGAGAGACGGGCCTGCAGCAGGTTCGAAAGGAGATGCCCGATCTCGTCATGCTGGACATGAGGCTTCCGGGAATGAACGGGTTCGAGACCTTCAAGCACCTCCACGACCTGGAACCCAAGCTGTCCGTGATCATCATGACCGCTTACGGGACCACGGAGACGGCCATCGAGGCCACCAAGATGGGGGCGCACGACTACATCCTGAAGCCGTTCGACATCCCGGACATGCTCAAGGTCGTCCGGCAGGCGCTCGAGGCGGGCCGGTTCATGCGATCCCGGGTGGACATGGACGCCCTGACCGAGGACATCCAGGGCGAGGCCATCATCGGCCGAAGCCGGGCCATGCAGGACGTCTACAAGGCGATCGGCCGGGTCTCGCCGACGGAGGCCACCGTGCTCATCCGCGGGGAGTCCGGGACCGGCAAGGAGCTCGTGGCCCGGGCCATCTACCAGCACAGCCTTCGCGCCCACCGCCCGTTTCTCGTCATCAACTGCGTGGCCATTCCCGAGAACCTCCTGGAGAGCGAGCTCTTCGGCTACGAAAAGGGCGCCTTCACCGGCGCGGCCCACCGCCGCGTGGGGAAGGTGGAGCAGGCGCACGGCGGGACGGTCTTCCTGGACGAGATCGGAGACATGCCCTTCAGCATCCAGGCCAAGATCCTGCGCCTCCTGCAGGAGAGGAGCATCGAGCGGCTCGGCGGGCGGGAGACCATTCCGGTGGACGTGCGCATCGTCGCCGCCACGAACAGAGACCTGGAGCGGGCCCTCGAGGAGGGCCGGTTCCGGGAGGACCTCTACTATCGCCTCAAGGTGGTGACCATCTGGCTTCCGCCCCTGAGGGAGCGCATCGACGACATCCCCCGGCTCTCCCGGTACTTTCTCTCCCGCCACGCAGCCGACGTGGGCGTGGACAGGCCGATGCTCACCGAGGAGGCCAAGGAGGTGCTCAAGGGCTACTCGTGGCCGGGGAACGTCCGCGAGCTGGCCAACACCCTCCAGAAAGCCCTCATCTTCAACCGCGGGGCGCCCATCCGTCCCGAGGACGTGAGCCAGGCCATCAGCAACCGCAACGAGGCACGAAAGAGCGCCAACGACCCGGAGCGGGCGATTCGGCAGTGGGTCCACGAGTCCCTGGACTCGGGGCCTCAGGAGCATTTGTTCGACCGGTGCATGGACCGCTTCGCGAGCGTTCTGATCAGCGAGGCCCTCCTGGCGACGGGCGGCAACCGTTCCAAGGCGGCCAAGCTCCTGGGGCTGTCCAGGCCCACGCTGCACTCCAAGATCGAGAAGTACAACCTCCGCTTCGAAACCACCATCCGTGAAGAGAGCGGGGCCTGAGCCGGACGCCCGGCCCCCGGCCTTTACAGGCTGTAAAGCCCTCCGACAGCGCATGGACGCGCCCCTTGCACCCGACCGCACGGCCCCTCAAAATATCCCAACGAAATCGATTGGTTTTCACCCACTCGCTGGGGCCGCATCCTGGCACAGCGGTTGCTACCCCTTCTTCCTGTCCCGTTGTCTCAACGATCACGGCGGCCGGTTCGACGCGGTCTGTCTTCACACCGGCGGGCTCGACTCAACCTGCTCTGCCCGCCCTGGTTGAACTGGAGATTGTGGTGTGATAGCCTGGCGATATCCTTGCGCACAGGGCCCTGCGATTGTCGGGCAAGGCTCACAAGGAGGGAACGACATGCTGGTCAAAAACTGGATGAACAGGAACATCATCACCGTCGACGCCAACGAGTCCATGCTCGACACCATCAATCTGATCAAGAAGCACGACATGCTCATGCTGCCCGTGATGCGCAACGGCGAGCTGGTGGGCGTGGTCACGGACCGGGACCTCAAGAGGGCCTCGGCGTCCGACGCCACCACCCTGGAGGTGCACGAGCTCATGTACATCCTCTCCAAGATCAAGGTGAAGGAGATCATGAGCCGGCCGCCGGTCACGGTGCCTTTCGATTACACCCTCGAAGAGACTGCGGAGATCCTCCTGAACAACAAGATCTCCGGTGTGCCCGTGGTGGATCACGGCGGCCAGGTCTTGGGGACCATCTCCCAGAACGAGCTGTTCCGGGCCGTGCTCTCGGTCACGGGTCTCGAAAAGCGGGGAGTCCAGTTCGCCTTCGAGCTCGAGGACAGCTCCGGGTCCATCAAGGTGGTGGCGGACGTGATCCGCGACTACGGGGGCCGGATCGCCAGCATCCTCTCGTCCTACGAGCGGGCGCCCGAGGGACACCGGAACGTCTACGTCCGGATGTACGGGGTGGACCGCAGCAGGCTCGAGGAGCTCGTCGCGAAGCTCAAGAAACAGGCCAAGGTGCTCTACATGGTGGATCACCGCGAAGACCGACGGGAGATTTACTGACGCCATGCAGGATCGTTTTCGCAAACCACCGGCAGAAGGGGAGGGCGGCCCCTTGTTCGAGACCATCCTGGTCCCGACCGACCTCCATGAAAAGACACTGCGGGCCCTGGACGTTTCCGTGCGAATGGCCCTGCGGGAGCAGGGACGCATCCTTCTCCTCCACGTCATCGAGACCATCGAGGACGACGAGGAGGAGGCATTCGACGCCTTCTACGAGCGACTGCGAACGCGGGCCGAGACCAAGCTGAACGACATGGCGGCCCGCTACGCCGACCGGCAGGTTCGGATCGACCGCCACATCGTGCTCGGGAAACGGGTGCGGGAGATCGTCGAGTTTGCCGGACGGCAGGCGGTGGACGTCATCGTTCTCCGGTCCCACAAGATCGACCCGGCGAACCCGGCCGAAGGATGGGCCACCATCAGCTACCGGGTGGCCATCCTGGCTCCCTGTCCCGTCCTGATGGTCAAGTGAACGCGGACCGGGGACCCTTCGAGGGCAGGGATTCCATGATGGAGTCGTAAGATGCCCCAGGCCTTGAGATCTGCCCTGGAAATATCCACAGGCACCGGCGTTTTTTCCAGCGGCGGGTGAGCGGGTTTTTGCGAATCCGTCATTCCACGAGACGGAAGGAGGAGAGCGGATGCTGGTCAGGAACTGGATGAGCAAGGACGTGGTCACCATCGGGCCGGAGGAGAGCATGCTCAAGGCGGTGAACCTCATGAAGGAGGAGGACATCCGCATGCTGCCCGTCCTGAAAGACGGAAATCTCGTCGGCGTGGTGACGGATCGGGACGTCAAGCGGGCCTCGGCCTCGGATGCGAGCACCCTGGAAATCCACGAGCTCATGTACCTCATCTCCAAGGTCAAGGTCCGGGACATCATGTCCAAGAAGGTGACAACGGTCCCCGACGATTTCACCGTGGAGGAGGCGGCCGAGGTCATGCTCGAGAACCGGATCTCCGGGGTCCCGGTCCTGAACAAGGAGGAACGGGTCGTGGGTGTGATCACCCAGACCGACCTGTTCAAGGTCCTCATCACCATCACCGGCGTGGAGAAGCAGGGGATCCAGTTCGCCTTCCTCCTCGAGGACGAGTCCGGAAGCATCAAGGAGGTGGCGGACGTCATGCGGAAGTACGGAGGCCGGCTCGCCAGCATCAGGACCTCCTACGAGGACGCTCCGGAAGGCTTCCGCAAGAGCTACATCCGCATGTACGGCGTGGACCGGTTCAAGCTGGAGGATCTGAAGAAGGAGCTCCACGACACGGCCCGTGTCCTCTACATGGTCGACCACCGCGAAGGCAAGCGCGAGATTTACGAGTAACCCGCCCGACGAAGGTCCGAGGCGGGCTGTCCCGCCTTCCGTTCGACCCGCTCGAGAGCCCGTATTCACGGCAAGAGAGGCCCGGCCCGGAAACCCCGGTGTCGGGCGCCGGTTTCTCCCCCGGTCGTTTCCACCCTGGAAAAGTTCCCGACACCGCGACCCCCTTTCCGGCATGAACCCGGCCCTGGAGAGGTCCTTCATTCACAAGCAATAACAGAAATTTACGATCCCAACAGTCCGTCGGCGAGCTCGGGGACCGGGTCGCCCTCTTGCAGAAAAAGGATTCCGGACCATTGTCTGCGTTCCGCTCATCTATGACCGCGCCTCTGCTCACCGCCGCGAATCCGTCAAAGACCAATCCGCCCCCTTGGAAAATCCTGTCAATCCAGGCTTGACACAGAGTCCCACTTTTTAATACGCTCGTACCATAATTGATATGCACCCGGTTCGTGACACCCCTGCACCGCCCACCCCGCACAGGAGCTCCCATGCAGGCGCCCACACCTCTGACCCAGCTGTGTCGCTTCTTTTCAAGTGCAACGCTCTCCCGCCTTCCCTCCGGAACCGTGGCGCAGGCCAGGCGCGTTCTTCTCGACACTGCCGGCGTCATGGTTGCGGGTGCCTCCCGAGCGGAGGTGGACGCCTGTGCTGAAAAGCTTTCTCGGGGGCCCACCGAAGCCGGCACCGTGATCTGCCCCGGCCGCATCGAGGCCTTCTCCCCCTTCTACGCAGCCCTGATCGGCGGCATGACCGGATCCGGCCTCGAGTATGAGGAAGGAAACGCCCGGGCCATGGGCCACCCGGCCGTGCAGATTGTCCCGGCACTGCTGGCCGCCGCCCAGGACCTCGATGTGCCCGGTGAAAGGCTTCTCCTGGCTCTCATCGGGGGTTACGAGACAGCGTCAAGGGTCAGCAGGGCCTCGAACATGCGGAAAGGCCTGCACCCCACCGGCACGTGGGGGGTCGTCGGCTGCGCCGTGGGGGTGGGTCTGTTACACGACCGTTCGCCTTCCGAGCTGGAAGCCCTCGCCCATCTCTCCGCGTCGTACGCCTTTTCTCCTTACGTCAAAAACTCCTTTGCCGGCTGGAACGCCGCCTCCACCTTCGCCGCCCTGGCCAACCACCTGGGGATCCTCTCCAACATGTTCCTCGACGCCGGCCTCAGGGCCGATCCGGGAGCCCTCGAGATGACCTTCTCCCGGTTCCTCTCCGAGGGGTTCGAGCCTGAAGCCCTCTCCCGGGGCCTGGGCGACCGGTACGCGATCGAGGAGAACTACTTCAAGCCTTATCCCACCTGCCGCTTCACCCATCCGGCCCTGGAGGCCCTGAAAGCGGCTTTGGCCGGTGCGACCGTGATGCCGCAGGAGGTCGAACGCATCACCGTTCACAGCTTCGGGGCCGCGGTGCACTCGGGGGGGCACCGGCCCTCCAACGCGGAGGCCCTCCGGTTCTCAGTGCCCTATCTCCTGGCGGTCCTGATGCACCGGGGCGGGGTTGGACTGGGTGTTCTCGACGACGACCTGGTCCGGGAGGAAGCCGTTCGCGAGCTGGCAGGGAGGGTTGACCTGGTCCTCTCCGAGGAATACGAGGCCATGCGCCCGGAACGGAGCCCGGCCCGGGTCACCTTGAGCCTCCGGGACGGTCGCGAGCTCACCGCCGAGGTGTTGGACTGCCTTGGGGATCCGCCGGACCCTCTGACCGATGACGACCTTCAGCGCAAGTTCCTCTCCCTGACGGAGAGCACCCTGGGCAGCCGTCGGGCCCGCTCCTTCCTGGACGGTCTCGAGGAACTGCGGGAGGTCCCGGGCGTCCGCTCATGGATCCAAACCCTGCAGCCGGAGAAGACCAAGACATGAGCCTGGAACGAGGCGAGATGCTGCAGAGAATAGGCTCCCGCATCCGGGCGGAGAGAAAGCGTCTAGGCCTGACCCTGGAAACCCTTGCGGCCAAGGTCGGGGTCAGCAAGATGACTCTCCAGAGAATCGAAACCGGCGCCACGTCGCCCTCCATCGTCACCTTGACCGACCTCTCCTTCCACCTCAAGCAGCCCATCGAAGTCCTGATTCGGGAAGGCGAGCCCAACGTCCTTTTGCTCGAGAAGGACAAGCAGGACACCCTGTTCGATCCGGAGAGCGGCATCCGCGTGCTCGCCCCACGGGGCCTCGTATCCGAGCGGGTAACCATCACCTGCGCCAGGCTGGGTCAGGGCACCGTAATCGAGACCCACGTGAACCGCGGTTTCGAGTGGGCCTACCTGATCCGGGGAAGGGCCGTGGTGACAGTGGGCCCAGAGGAGTATCCCGTCGAGAAAGGGGACGCCATCTTTTACGACGCGCACTACCCCCACTCGATTCGAGTGCTGGAGGCCGTTCAGTATGTCGGCCTCTTCCTGCACGACGAGTAGGGGTGAAACCATTGGAAACCCTTTAACGCAACATAAGGAGGATGGGAGATGAGAAAGGCGACGACGATCCTTGCAGCGATGCTCATTGTGATGTTCACCTGTTCCCCGGCCCTGGCCGAGGATGTGATCCGCATGAGGTTCGGGCACGTGGCCCCGCCCATGCACGCCCAGCACAAGGCCTCGGAGTACTTCGCCCAGTATGTGGAGAAGGAGTCCAACGGCCGTATCAAGTGCTCCACCCACCCCAAGGGCCAGCTCGGAAGCCACATCCAGATGCTCGAAGGGCTCCAGGTCGGAACGCTGGAGATGGTGTCCGTGGCCGGTCCCGCACTCACCGAGTTCGTTCCCGAGGTGGCTCTGACATCCCTTCCCTTCATGTTCCACACCGAAGAGGAGATGTATGCTTTGCTCGAGACCGCTGTCGGAGACAAGCTGGCCGCAGCCTTCGAAAGACAGGGCTTCTACTTCGGGGGCATGGCCGATCACGGGTTCAAGGCCTTCCTGAACCGCAAAGGGCCGGTGACCCGAATCGAGGACATGAAGAAGTACAAGTGGAGGGTCATCCCCAACGAGCTCTTCCTGGACACATTCAAGGCCATGGGCGCCAACCCCGTCACCCTGCCGTGGCCCGAGGTGTTCAGCGCTCTTCAACGAGGTGTTATCGACGGCATCGACATCACCCCGAACGAGTGCTGGGGCGCCCGGATCTACGAGGTGATCGACTACATGTCCCTGTGCAAGCTGGGCCTCAACCCCATAGCTTATGTGGCGAGCAGGCAGTGGATGGACGGCCTGCCCGACGATCTCCGGAAGATCGTGATCCAGGGCATGGCGGAGGCGGCCGAGTGGCATGTAGCCAAGATCCGGGAGGAGGATGCCACCGTAGTGATTCCCGACCTGGAGGAAGCGGGCGTGAAGATCAACCACGTCACCGATGCGGAGCTCGCCCGTTTCCGCAAGGCGGTGGAGCCTGTTCACCAGAAGTGGCGTGACAAGGTGGGTGCGGAGCTCTACGACGAGACCGTAGAGTTCCTGAAAAACCGGCGGTAATTCCAGCCTATACAGCTGGAGCACCTGGTAACCGGAGGCCGGCGCGGGAGTCGCCCTCTGCATCGAGGCTTCCGTTTCGCCGGCCTTCGGAGCTGAACTCTCGGCTATGTGCTGGAAACGCCGAGGCCGGCCACGAATCGCATACCCAGGAGGGCACACCATATGCTCGGCAGAACCGCCGTCCTGCTTTCCCGAGTCGAGGAGTGGATCCTGTCCCTGATGGTCCTTCAGATGGGGCTTTCCATATTCCTCCAGGTAGTCATGAGATACGTCTTCCACTCGGCCATCACCTGGCTGGACGAGCTGGTGCACATCGAGGTCGTGCTTCTTACCTTTTTCGGGGCCAGCCTGGGAATCAAGTACGGAGCCCACATCTCCGTGGACGCCCTTAAGAACGTGATCAAGGGACGGGCCGTCCACCTGCTTGAAGCCCTGACGCACCTCGTCATAGCGGTCTACTCTGCGCTCGTGATCTCCTTCGGGTACAACCTCATAGACCTGATGGCGGGAAGGCACCACTTCACCCCCACCCTCCGCATTCCCAAGCACTATCTCTACGTCGTGGTATGCGTCGGGCTCGCACTCATCTGTCTTCGAAGCCTGGTGAAAACCTGGCAGAGCCTCGGCGCGTTGCGGAAAAGCGGTTCCGAGGAGGCCATGCCATGACCGCGCCGATCGTCATCTCGGGCCTTGTCCTGCTCATGATCATTGGGGTCCCGCTGGCGGCCGTGATGGGGATCTCCGCCATCGCCTGCATCGCCGTTTTCACACGGATCCCCTCCCAGGCCGTTTTTCAGCAGCTTTACCAGGGCGCGGAGTACGACCTGCTCCAGGCCGTCGTTTTTTTCATAGTCGCCGGCGCCATCATGAGCCGGGGGGATCTTGCCAACCGCCTGGTCCGCATCGGCCAGGCGGTGGTGGGCGGGTTCACGGGCGGCATGGCCATCACCTCGATCCTCATCTGCATGTTCTTTGCCGCGGTCTCCGGGTCCTCGCCCGCCACCGTGGTGGCCATCGGCTCCATCATGATCCCGGCCATGATTCGAAGCGGCTACGGTGAGCGTTTCTCGCTGGGCCTTCTGACCTCCACCGGGTCGCTGGGCATCCTCATCCCGCCCAGCATTCCCATGATCATCTGGGCCGTGGTCGTCGGGGAGTCCGTCACCAAGCAGTTTCTGGCAGGTTTCCTGCCCGGTCTCCTAATGGGCGGGGCCCTCATGGCCTACGCTTACTTCCAGGCCCGCAAGCACGGCTGGCGCACCGGTCAGAGGGTATCCGTGGCCGAGCTCGGGACGGCCCTCAAGGAGGGGATCTGGGGCCTTCTGATGCCCGTCATCGTGCTCGGAGGCATCTACGCCGGAGTGTTCACGGCCACCGAGGCGGCGGCCGTGGCCTTCACCTACGCCCTGTTCGTCGAGCTCCTGATCCACCGGAGCCTGAAGCTTCGGGACCTCATGCCCGTGTTCCGCGACTCCATCCTGACCTCGTCCATGCTCCTGTTCATCATCGCCAACGCCTCCGTCCTCTCCTACTACTTCAGCGTGGACCAGATTCCCCTGCGGGTCGCCGACTTTCTGCTCCAGTACATCGACAACAAGTTCCTGTTTCTGTTCCTCGTGAACATCGGCCTGCTGATCATGGGCTGCTTCATGGACATCGTGTCGGCCATGCTGGTGCTCGGACCGGTTTTTCTCCCCATTCTCCACAAGTTTCAGATCGATCCGATCCATTTCGGCATCATCATGGTCCTCAACATCGAGGTGGCGTTCCTGACACCTCCCTTCGGCGTCAACCTGTTCGTTGCCTCGGGCATCACGGGAAAGGGAATCGTCGAGGTGGCACGCAGCGTCATTCCTTACCTCCTGCTGATTTACGGGGTCCTGATTCTGATCACCTATGTGCCGTGGATCTCACTGGTCCTGACGAGGCTCGTTCAATAGTCAGCTCGTGCAAGCCGGCCGGCGCTGTCTCCATATTGCAAATGCAGACAGGAGGGAGGATGACATTCAATCGAGTAACCGAGGAGGACATGCAGGCCCTGGAAGCCGTCGTGGGGCCGGAGCGGATCTCCGCCGGGGAGTCCAACCTGCACCTCCACTCCATGGACCAGACCCACCACAAGGGGTATCTCCCGGAAGCGGTCCTCTGGCCGAGATCCACGGAAGAGGTCTCAGCGATCCTGCGCCTTGCGAACGAGAGAAAAATACCCGTGACCCCCTGGGGGGCGGGGACCAGCCTGGAGGGCAACTGCTGCCCCGTGGCCGGTGGGATCGTTCTTAACTTACAGGAGATGGCCCGCATCATCGCCCTTCGCGCCGAGGACTTCCAGGTGGACGTGGAGGCGGGCGTGACCTACAAGGACATGAACCGCACTCTGTCTCGCTCCGGCCTGTTCTTTCCCCCGGACCCCGGGGCCAACGCCACCATCGGCGGCATGATCGCCAACAACGCCAGCGGCATCCGGACGATCAAGTACGGCGCCACCCGGGACAACGTGCTTCGCCTGACCGCGGTACTGGCTGACGGCCGGATCTTCCGCACGGGCTCCCGATCCGCCAAGACCTCTTCGGGATACGACCTGGTCCGGCTCATCACCGGGTCCGAGGGCACCCTGGCCGTGGTGACCGAGGCCACCCTGCGCCTTCGGGGAATCCCGGAAGGATTCAGCGCGGCGGTGGCCACCTTCGGCTCGGTGCGCATGGCCGCGGACGCGGTCTACGGAATCATGGCCTACGGCCTGACGCCTTCGGCCCTGGAGATCCTGGACGATCGCGCCATCGGGTATATCAATGCGGACAACGAGGACCCACTTCCGGAAAAGACCACCCTGCTGATCGAGTTCACCGGCAACAATGAGGCGGGGCTGGCCGAGGATCTCGATCAGGCCCGGGAGGTCTGCGAGGAGAACGGGTGCCACGGATTTCGTCAAGGCGTCGGAAGGGACGAACGAAACCGCCTCTGGGAGACACGCCACCGGTTCGGCGAATGCTTCATCCGGGCCCACCCCGGCCTCGACGTCCTGATCATGGACGCGGCCGTACCCCTGTCCCGGTTTCCGGACCTCGTCGAGAAGGCCGTAGCCGTCGCTGACGAGCACGGCCTGGAGAACTGCGTCTCGGCCCACGCAGGGGACGGCAACCTGCATTTGAACGTCGCCGGAGACATGGCCGATCCCGTCTTCTTCGACCACCTGACCCGGGCCTACGATGAGATCGTGGACTACGCAATCTCCCTGGGTGGCACGGCCACGGGGGAGCACGGCATCGGCATCGGCAAGCGGAAGTTCATGCAGCTGGAGCACGGTGACGGGGTGGACGTGATGCGGGGCATCAAGCGCCGGCTGGATCCCCAAGGCATCCTGAATCCCGGCAAGGTGCTGCCGGAAGCGTTGGAGGGAAGCGGAGAAATCCCATGAAGACACTGATGACGGGAAACGAGGCCGCCGCCATGGGCGCCAGAATGTCCCGCCCCCAGGTGATCGCGGCCTACCCCATCACGCCCCAGACGAGCATCGCCGAGAAGCTTGCGGACTACACGGCCCGAAAGGAGATCGAGGCTCGCTACATCAAGGTGGAGTCCGAGACCTCGGCCATGGCGGCCTGCATCGGCGGGGCCCTTTCCGGGGCCCGGGTGTTCACCGCCACCTCCTCCCAGGGGCTCGCCCTGATGCACGAGCTCCTCCACTGGGCCGCCGGCGCCAGGCTCCCGGTGGTCCTGGTGAACGTCAACCGCTCCATGGCCGCACCCTGGTCCCTGGGCGTGGATCACAACGACACCCTGAGCCAGCGGGATACCGGGTGCCTCCAGGTCTACTGTGAGACGGCCCAGGAGGTCCTGGACACGGTACCCATGGCCTACGCTCTGGCTGAACAGGCCCTGCTTCCCATGCTCGTCTGCATGGACGGCTTCCTGCTCTCCCACTACACCGAGCCGGTGGACCTTCCGGACCAGGAGGCCGTGGACCGGTTTCTGCCCCGGCGCAAGGCCGAGTACCGCATGGACCCGAACCAGCCCTTCACCTTCGGCGGCGGGGTGAGCTCCGAGGTGCTCTACGGGCTTCGGAGGCGCATGCAGCAGGACATGGACGCCGTACCCACCCTCTGGGAAGACACGGACCGCCGCTTCGAGCGCATCTTCGGGCGTTCACACCCGGCCGTGGAGACCCACAACATGGAAGGATGCGACCTGGCCTTGGTCGCCAACGGGACCATGGCGGGAACGGTCAGGGCCTATCTCCGGGACCGCGGGATGGAGAAGGGCGTGGGACTCGTCAAGATGCGCTTCTTTCGGCCTTTCCCCGTTGAGCCCCTGCGCAAGGCCTTACGCGGGTGCCGGGCCGCGGTGGTCATCGACCGGGACCTCTCTCCGGGCGGCGGGGGCATCTTCGCCCAGGAGGTGCGGGCCGCTCTCCATGGGACCGGCGCCGGGATCCCGGTGGTGAGCGTCATCGGCGGGCTCGGGGGCGTGGACGTGACCCCGGATCACCTGGACCGGCTGGTCACGGACCTCCAGAGCCGCCGCGAGCTTCCTTTCGAAACCCTCTGGATGGAGGTGTAGGCATGCAGGCAATCCAGGCGGAAAACGAACAGGTCCATCCGGGAAGCTTCTCCTGCCCCGGGTGCGGCCTGACCATGGCCTATCGGCACGTTCTCAAGGCCCTGGGCCGGAACACCGTGGTGGTCACCACGGCCGGGTGCGGTTCCGTGGTGGCGGGGTACTACCCCATGACCTCCATCAAGGTTCCCTTTTTTCACTGCTCCTTCGGCACGGCGGCCTCCACGGCCTCCGGGCTGCGCGCCGGGCTCGACATGATGGGCAAGGAAAAGACCCACGTGCTGGCCTGGGCGGGGGACGGGGGCACCTTCGACATCGGTCTCCAGTCCCTCTCCGGTGCGGCCGAGCGGAACGACAACGTCCTCTACGTCTGCTACGACAACGAGGCCTACATGAACACCGGGGTCCAGCGCAGCTCCGCCACCCCGCCGGGGACCTGGACCACCACCACACCGGGCGAGGCTCCGGAGGACCGCCTCAAGAAGGACATCGTCGGCATCATGGCGGCGCACGGCATTCCTTACATTGCAACCGCATGCACCTCCTTTCCCGAGGACCTGCGGAAAAAGGTGCGCAGGGCCCGAGCCGTCTCGGGATTTCGATTCCTGCACGTGCTGGCCCCCTGCCCGACCGGGTGGATGTACCCGGCCGGCGAGACGGTCCACATCGGCCGCCTGGCCGTGAGCTCGAGGACGTTTCCCCTGTTCGAGATCCTCGAAGGTGAAACGACACGGCTGAGCCCCATGCCCGACAAGGTGCCGGTGACCGATTACCTGAAGGCCCAGAGACGGTTTCGAACCCTGAACGAAGAAGACGTGCGGCGCATCCAGGTAGACGTGGACCGGCGGTGGTCCAAGATCTCGAGCGCCGGCCGCCGGGAGGAGGCGTGACCATGGTGGAGATCCGGATATCGGGCCGCGGCGGACAGGGGGCGGTCCTGGCCTCCCAGATCCTGGCCGCCGCCCTCTTCGAGAACGGTCTGCAGGTACAGTCCTTTCCCTCCTTTGGAGCGGAGAGACGAGGAGCTCCCGTCTCCGCCTTCCTCCGGGCGGATCCGGAGGAGATCACCCTCCGGTGCGGCATCCTTCACGCCGACTGGATCGTGCTCTTCGAGCCCGACCTCCTGGACAACCCCATGATCATGACGGGAGCCACGCCGTCCACCTCCGTGGTGCTGAACGCGGCCCGCCCGCTGGAGGGGTTTGATCGAAGCCGATTTCACCGGGTCTTCTCCGTGGACGCCTCGGGGATCGCCGAGCGGCTTCGGCTGAGAACCACCTCCTTTTCCATCGTCAACACGGCCATGGTCGGAGCGTTCGCCTGTGCCTCCGGCCTGGTGGACATGGGGAGCATCGAACGTGCGGTCTTGAAGCTCGTTCCCGTCAAGCGGGAGGAGAACGCGCAGGCGGCCGCGGAGGCCTGCAAACAGGTACGGGAGATGGACGCATGACGAATCACACGGTGCCCGAGCACCCCATGGCGGCCGCCCGGGAGTCCACGGCGGTCTTTCGAACCGGGACCTGGCGATTCGAGCGGCCGGTCTTCGTGGAGCGGACGGCGCCCTGCAGCGAGGCCTGCCCCTTGGGCGAGGACATCCCGGCCATCATGGCCCTACACGAGCGGGGCCTCCACCGGGAGGCCCTGGAGAAGATCCTGGAGGAGAACCCCCTGCCCGGGCTCTGCGGCCGGACCTGCTTTCACCCCTGCGAGCGGGTCTGCAACCGGGCCCGGTTCGACGAGGCCGTCTCCATTCGCGACCTGGAGCGGTTTGCCGCGGAGCACACCCCGGACGGGTCCTCCCTCGAGCCCCTGCAAGGAGGCCGCCCGTCCTCGGTGGCGGTCCTGGGGGGCGGTCCTGCAGGAATCTCCTGCGCCTGGTTTCTCGCGCGGCTCGGGCACCGGGTCACGCTGATGGAGCCGGGAGACCGCCTCGAGGTCCAGCGGGAGATGGACGGGCTCGTGCCCGAGCCCGTCATGGAGCGGGAGATCGAACGCCTGGCCGCAGCGGGCGTCGAGGTCGTCACCGGGTTCCCCGCGGGGTCCGATCCCCTGGAGGCGCTTTCCGCGTCCCACGATGCCGTGTACCTCTCCACGCTTCCTCCCGGCGCCGGATCGCCGCTCGACAGGGGGCAGGCCCACGACCGGCTCTTCACCCTTCGCGGGCTGAAGCAGGTCCGTGAATCCGGAAGCGCGCCCGGGCTCTCCGGGATGGTGGCCGTGGCCGGATGCGGCCCCGAGGCCCTGGAGGCGGCCCGCCTGGTCCGGGACCAGGGCGGGCGCCCCACGATCCTCTGCAGCAGTTCCCGGGAGGCGTTCGGAGCCGATGGCGCCGGCCTCGCGGCCGCCGAAGCCGAAGGAATCGACCTTCGATTCGAATCGGGCCTCCGGGGCCTGCCTGAGGAAGGAGACCGCCTCCGCGTCCTCACAGGTGGACCGGCGGCACCCTGCGGTGCCGGGGGTCGCCCCCCCCGCGAGGCGCTGGAGGCCGATGCCCTGGTCTTCGTTCCCGGCCTCAAGGGGGCTCACCCAGACTGGATTCCCCGCGTGCTTTCCTCCGGCCTGACCGTCCTCCAGGCGTTCTCCTCGGACCTTGCCGAGGACCGGTCCGCGGTCGAGCGCTCCCGCAGGGCGGTCCGGGCCCTGGCCGCGGGAAAGCGGTCCGCGCTGATTCTCGATTGCTTCCTGCGGGGGCGGGCGCTCGACGTCCTTGCACAAATCTCCCCGGGCCGGCTCGGGGCCCTCTCCGCCGGAGCCTACATTCGTCTTCCCGCCGGAGGAACCGATCGCCGCCTGGCAGACGTGGTCCGCTACGAAGAGTTGAACACGGCCTGTTTCCGAAACGCGCCCCGCTCCAGGCCTTCTCCGGACCGGGCTCTCACCTCGGGCCAGGCGGTCTACTCGGCCCGGCGCTGCTTCCAGTGCGGCACCTGCACCTTCTGCGGCGCGTGCGACGACTACTGTCCGGACGTCTCCATCCGCGTGGATCGAAGCTCCCGAAGCCGGGTGGTGGATTACGAGCACTGCAAGGGTTGCGGGATCTGCGCCCGGGAGTGCCCGCGGGGAGCCGTCGTGATGGAGAAGGAGAGCGCCGCGGCCCCGTCCGCCTCTACGTGATCCTTCGGGTCTGAGCGTCGATGGTGCGACTTTTTCTGGCATTCCCGGTCTCTCTGCGAGAGACTGGCGATCCCGTCCGGAACCCTTCCAGCGCTACGACATCGCCGGTTCCTGGCGCCCGGAGAACCCATGTCGCTCGACCATTTGCTGATCTATGCCATACTGTTCCTGGCCTGCTTCCTCCACGGCGTCACCGGGTTCGGTTCCGCCCTGGTGGCGCTCCCCCTCCTGGCCATGATCCTCGAGGTCAAGACGGCGATCCCCCTGGTGGTCCTGACGGCGGGCACCATGAACCTGGTGCTTCTGATCCAGCTCCGGCGCCACGTCCGCTGGGACCGCATCCGCCCCCTCCTTGTCGGGGCCCTGCCGGGCATTCTCCTCGGGGTTCTCTTCCTGAAGCGGGTGGACGAGACCTCGATTCGGCTCGTCCTGGGCACGGTGCTCATCCTGTACACGGTCTACGGCTTCTTGATGCGCCCCTCCCCGCGGGGTATCCCCGAGGCCTGGGCCTACCTGTTCGGGTTCCTGGCCGGGGGGCTCGGCGGCGCCTTCAGCATCATCGGCCCGCCCGTGGTGGCCTACGTCTCTCTCCAGCCCTGGGACAAGCACGAGGTCAAGGCCATGCTCCAGGGGTTCTTCTTCCTGGCGGGCACCCTGGTGATCGGCCTCTACTTCCTCATGGGGATCGCCACCTGCAAGGTGCTCTTTCTCTATCTCCCCGGCCTGCCCGTTCTGTTTCTCGGATGGTGGCTCGGATCGGTCCTTTACGGAAGGATTCCGGAGGCCGTCTATCGAAAAGCCGTCCTGGCGCTCCTGGGCTGCATGGGCGTCACCATGGTCTGGCAGGCCGGCGTCTGACCCTTCCTTTTACAATGTGTAAAAATCCCCGACACCCCAACGCCGGGTTTCCCGCCGCACCGATATCGCCCCAAAAAAACTCTCCTTAATTCAACAACATAAAGTCGACCCTCCCCCTCTTCTCTGGCACACCCATTGCTAACTCGTTCAGCAGCCTGAACGGCTCACGCCGTTTTCTCCTTCCAAGGCCCCCTCTCCCGCGGAGAGGGGGGCCTTCCTGATCCGGAACCGCGGGGATGGGGGTGGTGGGCATCGGGCGGAAGCTCGAGCCGAAGGAAGCCCTTCGGTGGAATCATCCTGAGCCAAACACGAAGCGCTTCGAGGGCTCCAGTGCCGAACGGACGAATCGCAGCGACGAACGAACCATGGTCCAAGAGGCGTTGACGGTCTTGATTGCCGACCGCAATCCCCACGTCCGGGAGTTTCTGCGGCGGGAGTTACTGAACGAAGGGTACCGCGTCTTGACGGCGAAGAACGGGAGGGAGGTCCTCAAGCAGGTCTACAGGCCCGGCCCCCTCGATGCCCTCGTGCTCGACCTGGACCTTCCGGACACCAACGGGACGGATCTCCTGGACATGCTTCAGGACCGGATCCCCAGCCTCCCCTTGGTGCTCCACACCTTCGCCCCGGCGGACGGAAGCCGGGAAGACGCATTCACCAAGGCGGATGCGTTCGTGGAAAAACGCGGAAACAGCGTGGACCGTCTCAAGAAGGTCCTGCGGGAGCTGTTGTCGGCCGGGGAGAAGAGAGGCCCGGACACCAAGGAACCCGGTCCCTTTCCGGATCCCCCAGGCGGGGGACTCCGATGATGGAGAGGCGGCCGGAAGAGACAGCCCCGGACCACGACGCCCTGCTGCGCACACGGGCCCTGACGATCATCGTCGTCTCCGTCATTCCCATGCTCCTCATCAGCGGGCTGATCCTCTACCAGTTTCACCGGTCTTACCGGGAGAAGGCCTACGCGCATCTGGAGACCCTCGTCAAGAAGCACAAGCAGAACATCGACAGCTTCCTCAGGGAGAAGTCCGGGGACATCCGTTTCCTGGCCCGGACGTTCAGCTTCGAGGAGATAAGCCGGGAATCCTTTCTGGAGGACCGGCTGGAGTCCCTTCAGAACGAGTTCGACAATGTGTTCGTCGATCTCGGTGTGATCAACGCTCAGGGGATTCAGGTCGCCTATGCCGGGCCCTTCAAGCTGGGACGGGCGCTCTACCTGGACGCCGGCTGGTTCCTGGAGGCCATGAAGCGGGATGTGGTGATCAGCGACGTGTTTCTCGGGCTCCGCGGCCTACCCCACTTCATCGTGGCCGTACGGGAAAACCAGGACGGGGAGAGCTGGATCCTCCGGTCCACCATCGATTTCGTGGCCTTCAACGACCTCGTGGAGAGCATCCGCATCGGGAAAACGGGCTTCGCGTTCATCCTGAACCGCAACGGGGAGTTCCAGACCAAGCCGCCCGTGGACGTATCCCTGGAGGACACGCCCTATGCCGAGTTCCTGGAACGGCGACGGTCCGACAGCAAAAAGGACCGGATCTACATCGCGGAGCGCAAGGGCGAGCAGGACAACGACGCCCTCTACGTGGGGACCTTTCTCAAGGGGGGGGACTGGCTGCTCATGTACCGGCAGAAGACCTCCGACGCCTTCGCCGATTTCCAACGAACCGTGCGCGTGACGCTGGCGATGCTGGCTCTGGGCATCCTCGGGGTGGTCAGCACGTCATTTATCGTATCCCGGCGCATGGCCGTGCGGTTCGCCCAGGTGGACCGCGAGAAGCAGATGATGAACGAGCAGATCGTGGAGACCGGGAAGCTCGCCTCGGTGGGGGAGCTGGCGGCCGGCATCGCGCACGAGATCAACAATCCGGTGGCCATCATGGTCGAGGAGGCGGGATGGATCGAGGACCTCCTGGAGGAGGAGGAGTTCCGCGAAGGGAAGAACCTGGAGGAGTTCCACCGCTCCCTCGAGCAGATCCGCACCCAGGGCCTGCGCTGCAAGGAGATCACCCACAAGCTCCTGAGCTTCGCCCGCAAGACCGAGAGCCGGATCAGGGAGGTCCAGCTGAACGAGGTGCTCGAGGAGCTGGTGGCTCTCTCCGAGCAGCGCGCCAGGTACAGCAAGGTGACCGTGGAGGCGTCTCTCCAGCCGGACCTTCCGCCGATTCAGGCTTCAGAGACGGAGATCCAGCAGGTCTTCCTGAACCTCATCAACAACGCCATCGACGCCATGGAGAAGGAAGGCGGCACCCTGTTCATCCGGAGCCGGAAGAGGAACGGGTCCGTGGTGGTGGACGTGGTGGACACCGGGCCCGGGATACCCCAGGCCAATTTGGCTCGCATCTTCGATCCCTTCTACACCACCAAACCCGTGGGCCAGGGCACCGGCCTGGGCCTGTCCATCTGCTACGGAATCGTCAAGAAGATGGGCGGGGACATCCAGGTGGAGAGCCGCATGGGCTCCGGCACGGAGTTCCACATCACCCTGCCCCTTCCCGAATCCGTGTCGGACGCTGCGGAGGGGCAGCCCGAAGGCAGGCCCGAGCCCGTCGCCCGCGGCTCCTGAGTCCTGCGAGGAAGAGTCACCATGAACGAGGAAGACCGGGCCATAGAGCTTCTCCTGGTGGACGACGAGGTCGGGTTCGTGGAGGTCATGAAGAAGCGTTTGAGCCGGCGGAACATCCGGGTCACCGCCGCCCTCAGCGGCACCGAGGGTATCCAGGTGCTCCGCAGAAACGACTTCGACATGGCCGTGCTGGATCTCAAGATGGAGGACATGGACGGCATCGAGGTGCTGAAGATCTTCCGGAAGATGGTCCCCGACATGCCGGTGATCATGCTGACGGGTCACGGCTCCGAGGTGGCAGCCGAGGAAGGGATCACCCTGGGGGCCAGCAACTACCTGACCAAGCCCTGCAGCCTCGACGACCTGCTGGAAACCATACTGGAAGTCGCCGATGAGGCGGTCTCGGAAAAGGAAAACCATGAGTGACCTGACCGCGCTTCTGGTGGACGACGAAGCGGAGTTCCTGGACACCCTGCTCAAGCGGCTCCGCAAAAGGGACGTGCAGGCCTTCGGAGCGCGAAGCGGCGAGGAGGCCCTCGCCTTACTGGACGAGCGTCCCGTGGACGTAGTCGTGCTCGACGTGAAGATGCCCGGCATGGACGGGATTCAGGTCTTGAGGGAGATCAAGAAGCGCAACCCCCTCCTGGAGGTGGTCATGCTCACGGGCCACGCCAGCATGGAGGCGGCCATCGAGGGAATGGAGCTGGGGGCCTTCGACTACCTCATGAAGCCGATCAACATCGATGACCTCCTGTACAAGATCCAGGATGCACACAAGAAGAAGTCCCTGCAGGAGGAAAAAATCCGAAGGATGGAACACTCGATCTGAAGAAAGTAGGGACGTTCTTGCATAATTCGATAACTCAGTGCACACAAGCCATGCCCTCCGATGGCTCCGGTATGCGAGTAATCGAATTATGCAAGAACGTCCCTTCAAGCGAAAAACGTCCCCTAAAAATCTCTGAAAAGGAAAAAGGAGGGTTAAAACGACATGAAGTTTTTCGAACAGTGGGGTCAGTTCATGATGATGGGGGCACGAGCCCACGCCCGGTGGGAGATGGATGTCTCCAACACGATCCTGAAGGACCGCAAGCGGCTGCTCATTCTCGCCTTGCTGATGGTGCCGGTGATCCTGGGCGGGGTCGCCTTTGCCGACCAGATCGGCGACAACCTCCCCGACATCCTGGGAGGGAAAAAGGCCTACAGCCCGGCCTACTACTCACTGGGAATCTTCGTGGTCTCCATCCTGATCGGTCTCGTGGCCGGTCTCATCACGGGCTGCATCGGGGCGGGCGGCGGCTTCATCATCGCCCCGGCACTCATGAGTGCGGGCATCAAGGGCATCCTGGCCGTGGGAACCGATCTGTTTCACATCTTTGCCAAGGCCATCATGGGAAGCGTCATCCATCGTAAGCTGGGCAACGTGTCTGTGTCGCTCGCCGTGGTGTTTCTCATCGGGGCGATCCTCGGCGCCACGGCCGGAGGCCTGATCAACCGGGTGCTCTACGAGATCAACCCGGTGCTGAGCGACGCCTTCATCACCACCATCTACTCCCTGATGCTCGGATTCCTGGGCGCCTATGCCATGCTGGACTTCCTCAAGGCGCGCAAGCCCGGGGGCAAGGACGAGGCCCCGCACGGCGGCAAGGTGGTCTCAGGCAAGGTCGAAGGCGCGGACCTCGGAAACCTGCCCCGAAAGATTCAGGGAGTCAAGGTGCCTCCCATGGTCAAGTTCGACCACGACCTCACCCCGGGCGGACGGAGCATCTCCTGGTTGTTTTTGGTCCTGAGCGGCGCCCTGGTGGGACTGGCGGCCGGCATCATGGGCGTGGGCGGAGGGTTCCTGACCTTCCCCATCTTCGTCTACATGCTGGGCGTCTCCTCCATGACCACCGTGGGGACGGACATCTTCCAGATCATCTTCACGGCCGGGTACGCCTCCATCAGCCAGTACGCCATCTTCGGGTTCATCTTCTACACCCTGGCCATGGGCATGCTCCTGGGCTCGCTGCTGGGGATCCAGGTCGGCGCCATGGTCACCAAGGTGGTCCCGGGCATCACCATCCGAGGCTTCTACGCCATGGCGGTGCTGGCCGGGTTCGTAAACCGGATCTTCGCCCTGCCCGGAAAGCTCGGAGAGATTGAGGTGCTTCCCATTTCCCCACAGGTCGGCTCCGTGCTGGACAGCATCGGCGTCTGGGCCTTCTTCATCGTCATCGGGGCGTTCGGCGTCTGGGTCATAGGCACGTTTTTCAGAAACATTTCCGTACTCAAGGGGGAGGAGGTGATGTCATGATAGCGGACAAGAGAGAGTTCTCGAGAGGGGCGATTCTGATGGCGATCTTCGTCGTCGTCCTGATCCTCATGTTCATGCCCCTGTTCAACGGAAAAAACGCCCTGGAGTACTCGGACGACCTGTACAACTCCATCTCCAAGCAGTCCGCCTACTACATCCCGGACACCAAGGAGAAGGTGGTCGCCATGGAATCCCAGCGGGTGACCATGAACCTGGAGGTGGGCGAGGATCGGGCCGCTGAAACGGCCGGACTGTTCCGGACCGCGGGCGCCGTTGTTACGACGGTCGGCGCAACCCTCACCGTGGAAGGCGACCTGAAATCCATCCTGCTCAACTGCCTGGAGGACGCCGAGGCCATGTTCCGGAACAACGGAGAGGCCATGGAGGCTAAGTACGGCTACAATGCCCGGCCGGCCCTCTACAACTGGTGGGCGGCCTGCAAGGCCATGGAGAAGAGCCTGACCAAGCAGAAGCTGTTCAAGGCGGCCAAGCTGGTGGACACGGTCAACAAGAAGGCGGTGGAGCCGGCTTACAACTACTACGGCATCGAGCCGCAGAAGCTCACGGAGCGGCTCGGCATCGTGATCTTCTCCCTGGTCTTCTACGTGATCTACACCCTCTGGTACGGGTTCGGGATCATGTTTCTGATGGAAGGGTGGGGGATGCGCCTCGAGCACTGACCATACCAGCGGATCCATCCCGTGGCATGTTGCAGCCGGGCGGAGCTGTTGTGCCGTTGCTCCGCCCGGCCTTTACCGCTACAATCGTGATCGTCTCGTAAGGCCCTTCTTTTCCGGCTGATTCTCACCCTTCCCCGGGGCCTTCCGTCTCGGGGGAGGACGTTTCCTTCGGTGCAAACGCATGGGGAGTATCCACGACGCCATTCGACGTCTTTTCGGAAAGGAGCCACCTCCCCGAATGGAGGACGCCGAAGCGCTCCGACGGGACTTCCGTGAACGCTACCACCATTTCAAGCTCCTCCTCAACGCCAACAACCGGGCCCTGGAGGTCATGGCCGAGATAGACGAGGCCTTGAAGGGAGACCGCCCCTTCGGCATGGCCTTTGTCCTCTCCCGTCTCACAGCCGTCTCGGCGAGCGTCTGGCAGATGGTCCGCCACCTGAACCTTCTCGCGCC
Source organism: uncultured Desulfobacterales bacterium (assembly GCA_964443135.1). GTDB lineage: Bacteria > Desulfobacterota > DSM-4660 > Desulfatiglandales > HGW-15 > JAIPEI01. Next base: position 94,463 of record CAYUBQ010000001.1, read on the forward strand.
CGATCGCCCGGAGCACGAGATCCTGTTCGAGCGCTTCCGGGAGATCCAGAAGGGGATCAACCCGTACGTGCGGGGCCGGTCCCTCCCTGCCGACGGTCCGTTGGTCCTGCCCCTCGAACGGGTGGACCGGGAGTCCGCGGACACGGCCGGCGGCAAGATGGCCAACCTGGGCGAGCTGGCCAACCGGCTCAGTCTCAACACGCCCCCCGGCTTTGTGGTCACCGCCCACGGCTACCAGCGGTTCCTGCGTCACAACGACCTCCAGTCCGAGATCGACCGCCGCATCCAGGCGGCGGAAACGGAGACACGGGACGGGCTTCATTCCCTGAGCGCCGACCTTCAGCAGCTCGTGATCCGGTCTCCGCTCCCTGACGATTTGGAAGAGGCCCTGTCCGAGGGCTACAAGGAGCTCGAAGCCGTGGAAGGTCCGGGCGTCACGGTGGCCATGCGGAGCAGCGCGCTTGGTGAGGATACGGCCGGCACGAGCTTCGCCGGCCAGTACCGCTCCGAGCTCAACGTCAGCCGGGACCACCTCGCCCAGGCCTACCGGGAGATCGTGGCCAGCAAGTACAGCCTGCCCGCCATGAGCTACCGCCTCAGCCGCGGGCTTCGGGACGAGGACATAGCCATCTGCGTGGGCGCCCTGGCCATGGTCGAGGCCGTGGCCGGGGGGGTGACCTACTCCGGCAACCCCGTGGACATCCGGGACGACCGGGTCATGATCAACGCGGCCCGGGGCCTGCCCAAGAGCGTGGTGGACGGGAGCTCGGTCTCCGATCTCTTTGTGCTGGAGCGGGGGGACCCGCCGCGCATCGCTCACCGGGAGATCCAGGAAAAGGCGTTCAAGATCCTGTCCCATCCCTCGGAGGGGCTCCAGCGTCTGGAGCTGCCCGAGGAGGAGGCTCAGGGCTCTTCCATCACCGACGAGCAGGCCGTGGAGCTGGCCCGTATCGCCCTCCGCATCGAGGCCCACTACGGGACGCCCCAGGACGTGGAGTGGGCCGTGCGGCCGGACGGCACCATTCTGCTCCTCCAGTGCCGCACCCTCCAGCAGGCGGACCATGCGCCGGAAGACGTCCGGGATGACGCTTCAACGGACGACCCGTCCGTTCTCCTTTCCGGCGGGACCGCCGCCAGCCCGGGCACGGCCGCCGGGACCGTGTCCGTCGTCCACAAGGAGGCGGAGCTGCTCCGGTTCCCCAGGGACGGCGTGCTCGTGGTCTCCCAGGCCCTGCCCCGCTGGGCCTCGGTCCTGGACCGGGCCTCGGCCGTGGTGGCCGAGCGGGGAACTGTGGCCGGCCACCTGGCCAACGTGGCCCGTGAGTTCGGGGTGCCGGCGCTGCTCGGAGTGCAGGGGGCGCTGGACCTCCTCGAGAGCGGGCGCCTGGTGACCGTGGACGCGGACGGCCGACGGGTGCACGACGGCCGCGTGGACCGGCTGCTGGAGCGGCGGCGCCGCCCCCGCAACCTCATGAAGGGGAGCCCGGTTTACGAGGCCCTGGAAGGCGCCGCCCGCCTGATCACCCCGCTCCATCTCCTGGACCCGGACGTCCCTTCGTTCCGGGCGTCCAACTGCCGTACGTTCCACGACATCACCCGGTTCTGCCACGAAAAGTCCGTGACCGAGATGTTCCGCTTCGGCCGGGACCACCACTTTCCGGAGCGGTCCGGCAAGCAGCTGGTCTGCGACGTTCCCATGCAGTGGTGGGTCCTGAACCTGGACGACGGGTTCGCCGAGGAGGTGGAGGGACGCTACGTGCAGATCGAGAACATCGTGTCCGTTCCCATGCTGGCCGTGTGGGAAGGGATCTCGGCCAAGCCCTGGGCCGGGCCGCCCCCGGTGGACGGTCGCGGGTTCGCCTCCGTGATGTTCGGGGCCACCACGAACCCGGCGCTGGTCCCCGGGCTGCGCTCCCGGTACGCCAACCGGAACTACTTCATGATCTCGAAAAACTACTGCAGCCTAAGCTCCCGCATGGGGTTCCACTTCGCCATCCTGGAGGCCCTGGTGAGCGAGCGGGCCGGAGAGAACTACATCAGCTTCCAGTTCAAGGGAGGGGCGGCCGATCTGAACCGGAAGCAGAAGCGTGTGGCCTTCATACGAGAGATCCTCGAGGAGCACGAATTTCGGGTGGAGGTGAAGGAGGACACCCTGCTCGCGCGCCTCGAAGACCGGGAAGAGGACTTCATGAAAAACCGCCTCAAGATCCTCGGGTACCTGATCATCCACACGCGCCAGCTGGACATGGTCATGGAGAACGCCTGCTCGGTCCAGCACTACAGGTCGGAGATCTGCGGGGACATCGAGGCCCTCTTTTCATGCGACGCTGCGGACGCTTCAGCGGACGGGGCGTGATTCCACCCGTCGGTCCGGGCTGCCCGCAGTCTTTTCGAACCACCCGCCTCGGAGAAAACGGGCCCATTGCGGTCTTCAGAACCCGCACGATACGGGGCTCACCGCGAAGAGGCGGAATCGGTTGCACGGCGGCGCACCTTTTGCTGCGCCGCCCATGATGAACGGGAGATTCGCGTGATGGACATCGCCGACCTTTTTTCCAAAGAGCAATCCTGCCGCCTGCTGGTCGATCCGGAGGGGAAGCTGGCGGAGAAGTACCGCTGGTACCGGGAGTTCCTGGTCCACAACCACGAAGCGCTTCAAATCGTCTCGGACCTGGAGCGGCTTCAACAGGGTGCGGAGCCGTTCACCCTGCCCGCAGTGAAGCGGGACGGCCACCGGCTGCTGGAGGCCTGCTCCCGGCTTGTCGAGGCCCTCCATCGCCTTTCCGGAGGCCGATACGCGGAACTCGCCGACGTCTGCACGAACCTACAAAGACAGATGGCCCGGCTGTTCGACGAAAGGCCTGCCTACCCCTCCGACGAGCTGGTTCTGCCCCTCGAGGAGTTGAAGCCCGACATGGTGGGCATGGCGGGATCCAAGGCGACCCATCTCGCCACGGCCGGCCGCGAGCTGGGGCTGCCCGTCCCCCCTGGTTTCGTCGTCACGGCCAATGCCTTCTGGGCCTTCATGGAGCAGAACGACCTTCTGGAGCCCGTGGACGAGATGCTGGCCGCGGTGGACGCCTCCAATCCGGCCGAGCTGGAGGCAAGGGCCGGCACTGTGCAGCGATCCATCCGGGACGCCCCGGTCCCGTCCGCGGTGGCCCAGGCGATCCGTGGAGCATACGAGGCCCTGGAGGTCGGGACCTGCGAGGGGGTTCCGCTCGCCGTGCGCAGCACGGCGGTGGGGGAGGACACGGAGGCCTCCTTTGCCGGCCAGTACACCACGGTGCTGAACGTGGGGAAAGAGGCGCTGCTTGATGCCTACAAAACGGTGTTGGCCAGCAAGTACGCACCCCGGGCGATTCGCTACCGCGCGCGGTGCGGTCTGGACGACAAGGCCACACCCATGTGCGTGGCCGGCATCGTCATGATCGACGCCCGGGCGAGCGGCGTCTGCTACTCCAGGGACCCGTCCGGTCCCACCTCCTCCGACGTGACGGTGAGCGCCGTCTGGGGGCTGGGGGAGCACCTGGTGAGCGGCGAAGCGGCGCCGGACACCTTTTCCCTGGACCGGGAGACCCTCCGCATCACCCGGAAGGAGATCAACCCCAAGCCACAGCGTCTCGTCCTCGAGAACGGCGGAGGAACGCGGCTGGAGGAGACCGGGGAATCCGCTGAAACGCTTCCGGCCATCGACGATGAGACGGCCCGCACCGTCGCCCGGTACAGCCTGAAGCTGGAGGAGCACTTCGGTTCGCCGCAGGATGTGGAGTGGTGCGTGGACCGTTCCGGACGGCTCTTCGTTCTTCAGTCACGGCCCTTGGGGCTCTCCCAGTCGCGAGGGGGGGAGACTCCCCGGATCGAGGTCGACCCCGCAAAGCACCCGGTGTTGCTCTCCGAGGGGAAGACCGCCTCCAGAGGGACCGCTTCCGGTCGCGTGGTTCAGGCCGTCTCCCTGCGGGAGGGCAAGGACCTCGAAGGGAGCATCCTGGTGGCCAGGACGGCCTCCCCCGATTACGCCAAGCTGGCGGACTCGGTCAAGGGGATCGTCACGGACCTGGGAAGCGTGGCAAGCCACCTGGCCTCCGTGGCCCGGGAGTTCGGCATTCCCATGATCGTCCAGGCGGGCCGCGCCACGACCGTCCTGGAAGCGGGGAGCACCGTCACCATGTCGGCCGACACGGCCACCGTCTATGACGGCCGGGTGCTCGAGCTGGAGGAGTCCAGTTCACTCCCCGGCGAGAAGGTCTTCGAAAGCCCCGTCCGCCGGAAGATGAGCGACGTCCTGGCCCTGATCTCCCCCCTGAACCTCAAGGATCCGGACGCCGACACGTTCACGCCGGAGCACTGCAGGACGGTCCACGACGTCATTCGCTTCAGCCACGAGAAGGTGGTCAAGGAGATGTTCGGACTGGCCGGACAACGGGCGGACGGCGTGCAGTCCGTCAAGATGAAGGCGGGCATTCCCCTGGCCCTCCACTTCATCGACCTGGGAGGCGGGCTCCAGGAGAACTTGACCACCTGCGACGAGATCACGCCGGACGACATCGCCTCACGCCCCATGAAGGTCCTCTGGCGCGGCCTTTCGCACCCCGGGATCAGCTGGGCGGGGACCGTCGGCTTGGACAGCAGGAACCTCATGGCGCTCATGACCTCGGGCCCGCCGCCGCAGATGGCCAGCTACGCCGTTCTGTCCGACGAGTATGTCAATCTCAGCGTCAAGTTCGGATATCACTACGCCACGATCGACATCCTCTGGACCGAAACCCCCGAGGACAACTACATCTCGCTTCAGTTCGGCGGAGGGGCCGGCTCCTTCCACGGCCGGTCCCTGCGCATCCGATTCTTGAGCGAGGTGCTCGAGCAGCTGGGTTTCGTGCTGCAGATCTCCGGCGATGTCGTCGACGCCACGGTGAGAGGCTACGACGACCCCGCCATGGAGGAAACGCTGGATCAGCTGGGCCGGCTTCTCGCCTCCAGCAGACTGCTGGATCTGGGTATTCCGAGTCAGGAAGCGGTCGACGAGATGAAGGCCTCGTTTTTTTCCGGAGACTACAACTTCCTGCAACAGGCCCACCAGCCCCTGCCCGACTTCTACACCCCCACGGGGAACTGGACCCGGGTCGAGGAGAACGGGCGCATTCGATGCCTTCAGGACGGCTCGCCGTCCGGGGAGGGGTTTTCGTGCACCCTTAAGAACTTCATGGGCAAAATGGTGGGGTCCCGCTACCAGCGTTTTCTCGACGGCATCCACGCCTACCACTACTTTCCCATTGCCATTCTCAAGGAGAGTCACACGGGTGACGCCTGGGTTCAGGCCCGTCTCACCCTCGAGGCCGGCTGCCTGGACAACACGGGCGGGCTGCTGTTCGGGTTGAAGACCATGAGCTCTTTTTTCATGCTGGGCCTGGACGCCCTGGAGGGCAACGTCTCCCTCTTCGAGTTTAAAGGGGGCCATCGCCTTCGCCACGCCACCGTTGAACGGGACGTACAGCCCGGGGAAAGCCACCTCCTGGCCGTCAGGGTTTCGGAAGCCCGGATCGAGGGCTTCCTGAACGGGGAAGCCGTGATCCGATTCGATGCGGAATCCCCCGTGGAAGGCTACGTGGGGCTCTGGACCAAGGCGGATTCCAAGGTCTTCTTCGACGAGCTGTCCATTCAGGAAGGCGACCGGAAACGGACCGCGGCCTGGTGACGGGACGGAGACGGCAGAACGGGCGGCGCTACGCGCGTGTCAGAGGCCGGTAGGTGATCCGGTGCGGCACCTCCGCCTCGGCGCCCAGCCGCTTCTTCCGGTCCGCCTCGTAGTCCGAGTAGTTTCCCTCGAACCAGACGGCCCGGCTCTCCCCCTCGAAGGCCAGGATGTGGGTGGCGACCCGGTCCAGGAACCAGCGGTCGTGGCTGATCACCGCCGCGCACCCGGCGAACTGCTCCAGGGCGTCCTCCAGGGCCCGCATGGTGTTCACGTCCAGGTCGTTGGTGGGCTCGTCCAGGAGGAGGACGTTGGCCCCCTCCTGGAGCATGCAGGCCAAATGCACGCGGTTTCGCTCCCCGCCGGAGAGGGTCCCCACCTTCTTCTGCTGCTCCGTGCCCGTGAAGTTGAACCGGGCCACATAGGCCCGGGAGCGGACCCGGGTCCCGCCCAGGTCGATCCAGTCCTCGCCGCCGGAGACCGCCTCCCAGATCGTCTCCTCCGGGGACAGGCTCTCCCGCGTCTGCTCCACGTAGGCCAGACGCACGGTCTCGCCCACGCGGATCTCGCCCGCATCCGGCTCCTCCTGCCCCGTGATCAGCCGGAAAAGCGTGGTCTTGCCCGCGCCGTTGGGACCGATCACGCCCACGATCCCGCCGGGGGGAAGGAAAAAGGTCAAATCCTCGAAGAGCAGCCGGTCGCCGTACCCCTTGGCCACGCGATCCGCCTCCACCACCTTGTCGCCGAGCCGGGGGCCGGGCGGGATGTAGATCTGCATCTCCCGCACCTTGGCCTCGCCTTCCTGGGAGAGCAGGCTTTCGTAGGCGCTGATGCGCGCCTTGCTCTTGGCCTGCCGGGCCCGTGGGGACATGCGGATCCACTCCAGCTCCCGCTCGAGCGTCTTCTGCCGGTGACCCTCGGCCTTCTCCTCCCTGCGGAGGCGCTCCCGCTTCTGCTCGAGCCAGGAGGAGTAGTTGCCCTTCCAGGGGATGCCCCGGCCCCGGTCGAGCTCCAGGATCCACCCGGCCACGTTGTCCAGGAAGTACCGGTCGTGGGTCACGGCGATGACCGTGCCCTCGTACTGCTGGAGGTGGCGCTCCAGCCAGGCCACGGTCTCCGCGTCCAGATGGTTGGTGGGCTCGTCCAGGAGCAGGATCTCCGGCTTCCGGAGGAGCAGGCGGCAGAGGGCCACCCGGCGCCTCTCGCCGCCGGATAGGATTTCCACCGGCGTCTCCCCTTCGGGACAGCGGAGCGCGTCCAAGGCCATCTGGAGCCTGGCGTCCAGGTCCCACGCGTCCAGGGCGTCCAGCCGCTCCTGGACCTCCGCCTGCCGCGCGATCAGCGCGTCCATCTCCTCGTCCGACATGGGCTCGGCGAACTGCTCGTTGATCCGGTTGAACGACTCCATCAGGTCGACGGCCTCCTGGACCCCTTCCTCCACGATCTCCCGGACCGTCTTCTCGTCGTCCAGCTCGGGCTCCTGCTCGAGGAACCCCACCTCGTAGCCCGGCGACAGGATCAGCTCGCCGTTGAACTCCCGGTCCCGGCCGGCCAGGATGCGCAGGAGCGAGCTCTTTCCCGAGCCGTTCAACCCCACCACGCCGATCTTGGCGCCGTAGAAGTAGGAGAGCGAGATGTCCTCCAGGACGGGCTCCTTGTCGTGGTACTTGCTCACCCGGATCATGGAGCAGATGACCTTGTTGGGCTGGTCCGCCATGGCTGTGCCTCCTCATTCGCCGGTGGATGGGATCCCCCGGGGATGTGTCGTGAAAACTCGGTCCAAGGCTAGCAACAATGGCGGCCGCAGGCAATCCCTTCCGTCCCGGCACGGGACGGAGGCCCTTCGAGGGGCGTCTTCACGGCAAAAGGCGTCCAACGCCCGCAAAATGTTGAATATCCGCGCAGTTTCGATTATATACAGAGACCATCGTTCAACCTGTGCTTTGGAGGATTGCCATGAAGGTGTACGAGTTCATGACCACCCGGCTCGAGTCCGTGGACTCGGGGAAAAGCGTGTACGACGCCGTGGAGAAGATGGTGGACCGGCGCATCCGCTCGCTCATGGTCCGCTTCCCCGGCGACGACCTGGAGGACGGCGTGATCACCGCGAGGGACGTCGTCTACAAGGTCCTGGCCCAGGGCAAGGACCCCCAGGCGGTCAAGGTCTCGGAGATCGCCTCCCGCCCCATCTCCTGCGTGAGCAAGGACCTCCCCCTGCGGGAGGCCGCCGAGCTCATGGAGCAGGACGGGGTGGCCCGCCTCTTTGTCTGCGACGGGAACCGGATCGTCGGGGTCCTCTCCATGATGGACGCCATGGCCGCCATGCTCATCCTTCGGGCGCGAGGGGAACATGTTTCTTAAGAAGCTGATCGGGCACGAGGACCGGGAAAAAGAGGTGGTCCGGGACATGGACAACCACATCCGGCTGCTGCATGACGGGTGCAAGGCCTTTCACGAGGCGCTGGAGCACAACGACCACCAGCGCATGCGCCGGGTCAAGGAGCTGGAGCGGGAGGCCGACACCATCCGGAGGGACATCGTCTCCCACATCTACGAGGGGGCCTTTCTCCCTTACCTCCGGCCCGAGCTCTCCAAGTTCGTGGAGCTGGTGGACCAGGTGTTCGACCTCCTGGAGTACGCCGCCGCCTGCTACCTGGGCATCCGCTTTCCCGACTCCCTGCGGAGCGAGGCCGCCCGGGTCGCCTTCCTGAACGTGGAGATGTGCGACATGCTCCGCATCACCCTCCAGGCCATGACCGCGGGCGAGGACCTCCGGGAGAAGCGGCTCGCCATCCGGATCTACGAGAAGCGGATCGACGACCTCAAGTTCGACCTGATGAAGGATGCGCGGTCCATCCCCATCGAGGACTTCTGGGAGGGAAACATGCTCGCCGACTTCCTCTCCCGCCTCTGCTCGGTGAGCGACCTGATCGAGGACGCCGGCGACCACCTGGGCGTCATCAGCTCCATCATCAAGTAGACACCCCAAACCCGACACCCGGCAGCCGTAATCGACATGTGGAAGATCCTGAGCGGCGCATTTCTGGGATGGAGCCTCGGCGCAAACGACTCGGCCAACATCTTCGGCACGGGCGTGGCCACCGGCACCGTCCGCTACCGGACCGCCATCTGGCTCACCGCCGTCTTCCTCATGGCGGGCGCCCTGGTGGAGGGCCCCAAGTGCATGGAGATCCTGACCGACCTCTCCAGCCTCCTCCCCCTCAATGCCTTCTTCTGCGCCCTGGCCGCGGCCCTCACCATGGCCGCCATGACCGCCCTGGCCGTGCCCGCCTCCTCCTCCCACGCGGTCATCGGCGCCATCGTCGGCGTGGGCCTGCTCTCCGGAAACGCCGACTTCTCCCCGCTGGTCAAGATCGTGACCTGCTGGGTGCTCACCCCGATCTGCGGGCTGGTGCTCGGACACGTCCTCCTCCGGCTCCTCACCTATCTGTTCAACCGCACACACATGAGCCTCACCCGGCGCAACCGGATCTATTTCCTGGGCATCCTGATCGCCGGCTGCTACGGCGCCTACACCCTGGGCTCGAACAACGTGGCCAACGTCACGGGCGTCTACGTGGGCTCGGGCTTCCTGACCCCGCGGTCCGCCAGCCTGATCGGCGGCCTGGCCATCGCCCTGGGCGTGCTCACCTTCAGCCGCCGGGTCATGATGACCGTGGGCCGGGGCATCGCCCCCCTGGACCCCTTCACCGCATTCGTCACGGTGCTGGCCGGCGCCCTGACCCTCCACCTCTTCACCCAGGTGGGCATCCCGGTCTCCTCCTCCCAGGCCATCGTGGGCGCGGTGGTGGGCGTGGGCCTGGTGGGCGGCGTCCGAACGGTGAGCCCCCGCATCCTCGTCAAGATCGGCCTGGGCTGGATCGTCACCCCGGTCTGCGCCGGGCTCCTGGCCTGGCTCTTTGTGGCCTTTCTGGCCAGGCCGTCCTGGGTTCCGTAGGCGAGGATCACACCCCGCCGCCCTTGGAATGCCAACGTCTTGGGCCCCGCGGCACCGTTCATTGACACGAACCCGGCTTTCCCCTATGGTTTGCTGAACCGTTGATTTTCCGGCGCCCGGCGCCCCAGCGAGCGAACGATATGCCTTCTTCCGACCCGGCCTCCCTCATCCTCGGCCTGGACGTGGGCGGCACCCAGACGGACGCGGTCCTGGTCTCCCCCGAGGGCGTGGCCTCGGCCGTCAAGGTCCCCACGCGGGACGACCTCCCGGCCACCCTGAAGGAGGCTTTGGGCGAGGCCCTCTCCGGGATACCGCCGGAGCGCATCGCCCGCATGGCCTTCTCCACCACCATGGCCGCCAACGCCATCGTCCAGGACCGGCTGGACCCGGCCGGCCTGATCGTCTCGGCCGGCCCCGGCATGGACCCCCGGGACTTTGCCGTGGGCCCCTCCTACCACGTGGTGGAGGGCTGCCTGGACCACCGGGGGTTCGAGGTCAAGCCCCTGGACGAGGAGGCCGTGCTCGCGGCGGCCGCCGCGGTCCGAGAGCAGGGCATCCGGGCCCTGGGCCTGGTGGGCAAGTTCTCGGTCCGCAACCCCCTCCACGAGCGGCGCATGGCCGACTGGGTGAAGGAGATGTTCCCCCACCCGGCCCTGGGCCACCAGGTCTCGGGCCACCTGAACTTCCCCCGCCGGATCGCCACCACCTACCTGAACGCGGCCCTCTACGAGGCCCACGAGCGGTTCGTCCAGGCCCTCCTCCAGATCCTCGCCGACCGCAGCCTCCAGGCCCCGCGCTACCTCCTCAAGCCGGACGGCGGCACCGTGGGCCTGGAGGAAAGCCTGGGGTTCCCGGCCCGGACCGCCCAGTCCGGACCCGCAGCCAGCATCATGGGCGCCCTGGCCCTGGACCCCTGCCCGGGAACCACCCTGGTCCTGGACGTGGGGGGCACCACCACCGACATCGGCCTCATCTACCAGGGCTCCCCCCTGCTCGAGCCCTACGGCATCCACCTGGGCCCCTACAAGACCCTGATCCGCTCCCTCCAGACCCGCTCCGTGGGCATCGGCGGGGACTCCGAGATCCGGGCCGAGCCCGGCCGGCCCCTCCGCATCGGCCCCCTGCGCCAGGGCCCACCCGCGGCCCTGGGCGGACCCGCAGCCACGCCCACGGACGCCATGATCGTCCTGGGGCTCCTCGATGTGGGGGACAAAGGAGCCGCCGGCCGCTCCCTCGAGCCCGTCGCCCGGGCCCTGGACCTGGACGTCCCCCGGACCGCCCAGGCCGTCCTCGACCGCATGGGCGGGCTCATCGCCGAGTCGGTCCGCGCCTTTCTCCACTTCATCAACGCCCGTCCGGTCTACACGGTCCGGGAGGTGCTGGAGGGCGTGACCATCGAGCCCGACCACCTGGTCCTGGTGGGCGGCCCCGCGACCCAGCTGGCCGCCCCCCTGGAGACCGCCTTCGGGCTCCCCGTGAGCGTGCCCCCCCACGCCGAGGTGGCCAACGCCGTGGGCGCGGCCGCCTCCCGGGTCACCTGCGAGGTCACCCTCCACGCGGACACCGCCCGGGGCACCGTGGTGGTGCCCGAGGCGGGCATCGACCAGTTCATCGACGGGAATTTCGACCTGGACCAGGGCATGATGCTCGCCCGGCAGTCCCTGGAGAAGGCGGTCTACGGCGCGGGCGGCGTGCGGGGCGAGCTGGAGATCACCGTGACCGAAGAGCAGTGCTTCCACATGATCCAGGGGTTCTCCCGGAGCGGGAAGAACATCCGCCTCAACCTCTGCGTCACCCCCGGCCTCATCCCGGACTGGCCCCGGAGGTCCTGACCATGCCGCCCTCCTTCAAGCGAACCGGCCTCGTCTTTTTCCCGGCCTTTGACTGGGCCATCAGCCCCACCCACCCTGAGCGGGAGGAGCGGCTCCTCTACACCCGGGACCAGGTGCTCGAGGAGGGCCTCCTGGACCTCGACAACATCGTGGAGTACCGGGTGCGGCCCGCCGCGTTCGAGGACATCCAGCGGGTCCACTTCTGCGTGCCCGACGAGGCCTCGGTCACCACCGAGAGCCACCTCATCTCCGCCGGGGGCTGCCTGGTGGCCGCCGATGCGGTCCTGAAGGGCGAGGTGGACAACGCCTTCGCCCTGGTCCGCCCCCCCGGCCACCACGCCATGCGGGTGGTCCACGGGAACCGCGGCTTCTGCAACGTCAACATCGAGGCGGTCATGATCGAGCACATCCGCCGCACCTACGGCGTGAAGAAGATCGCCGTCGTGGACACGGACTGCCACCACGGGGACGGCACCCAGGAGATCTACTGGCACGACCCGGACACCCTCTTCATCTCCCTCCACCAGGACGGCCGCACCATCTTCCCGGGCACCGGATTTCCCGACGAGATGGGCGGCCCCAACGCCCTGGGCGCCACCGTGAACATCCCCCTCCCCCCGCAGACCGGAGAGGAGGGCTTCGCCCTGGTGCTGGAGGAGCTCGTCATGCCCCTCCTGGAGCGGTTCCAGCCCGAGCTGGTGATCAACTCGGCCGGCCAGGACAACCACTACAGCGACCCCATCACGCACATGAACTTCTCGGCCCGGGGCTACGCCGCCCTCAACGCCCGCCTCCAGCCCGACATCTGCGTGCTCGAAGGCGGCTACGCCGTGGAGAGCGCCCTCCCCTACGTGAACGTGGGCATCATCATGGCCATGGCGGGGCTGGACTTCCAGAACGTCAAGGAGCCCGACTACGACCGGGAGTACCGCCCCCAGAGCCCGGCCGTGACCCAGAACGTGGACCGGCTCGTGGCCCGCCTGAGGCAGGTGTTCCTGAACGGCAAGTACGAGGTCCCCAAGCACAACGCCGGGGACGTGCTGGAGCGGAAGCGGGAGGTGTTCTACGACACGGACGGCATCTTCGAGCGCCAGCGGGAGCTCATCCGGGTCTGCTGGGAATGCGCCGGCGCCCTGGGGATCGAGTCCGCCGCCAGCACGGGCAACCACGTCTTCGCCGTCAGGATCCCGCCCGGCTGCTGCCCTGCATGCCGCCACACCGCGGAGGCCTGGTTCGAGCAGGCCGTCCAGGGCAAGTTCACCCGGGTCTTTCTCCAGGATCGGGACCGGGATCGGTTCGAGCGGATTACTCCCCGAGCCACGGGCTTGCCCCGGCCTCGACCCGCAACCTCCGAAAGGGATGAGTGATGTCGAAGTTTTCCCTGGATGTTCTGAAGCGATCCGTCTTTCCCTTTACCACCAGCGACGACGCCGACGTGATCCTGGGCTCCGTCTTCGGCGAGGATGTCGCCTTGACCCGGGTGGGCGGCGACATCCTGGTCTCGCACATGGATCCCATTGTGGGCGCCATCGACAACATCGGCTGGCTCGCGGTCCACGTCGCCTGCAACGACATCGCCACCAGCGGGGTCCCGCCCCGCTGGGTCCTGCTCCTCGTGCTGGTGCCGCGTCGGGAGGACGAGGAGCTCCTGAGGAGCATCATGCAGGATGTAGCCCGAGCCGCCCGTGAGATCGGGGTCTCCGTCATCGGGGGGCACACGGGCTACTCCGCGAACCTCTCCAGGCCCCTGGTCGCCGTGACCGCGCTGGGCACGACCGGCGGGCGCAAACCCCTTCAGACCCGCGGCGCGGGTGTGGGCGACCGGGTCCTGGTGACCAAGGGGGTCGCCGTCGAGGGGACGGGAATCCTGGCCCAGGACTTCGCCGACGTGGCAAAGGATCTCGGGCTGGGGGAGGACGACCTCGCCGAGGCCCGCCGCCTGATGGAACAGGTCAGCGTTGTGAAAGAGGCCGTGGCCATCGCAGCCCGGGGCGCAACCGCCATGCACGATGTCACGCGGGGCGGCCTGCTGGAGACCCTGCTCGAGATGGCGTCGCTCTCAGAGGTGGCCTTGGAGGTGGATGCCGGGCTGCTCCCGATCCCGGCTGTGGTCACCCGGTTCGCCGAGGCGTTCCGGTTCGATCCCCTGTGGATGATCTCCTCGGGGACCCTGGCCGTGACGGTACCGGAAGACCGGACGGACGATGTGGGCCGTGTCTTGACGGAGATGGGCATCCCCTTCGCCTTCGTCGGCCGGGTCGTGGAGGGGGTCGGGGTGTCCGTCCGGCGCGACGGTGAGACCGTGCAGTATCGGGATATCCGCTGTGAGGAAGACGAGCTGGCCCGGATGTGGCGCCTCTATTCCCGGGAGGGATAGCCCGGGGTACAGCCGTTCAAGGACGTTTCGCCCGGACCACGACAAAGGCCCCCCGACCGGTGCCGGCCCGCAGAGGTTCCATCTCGTCCATCTCCTCCGGCGCCTTGGACAGGGTCTGCACCCACACCGGTTCAATGAAGCCGGTATCCAGCAGCAGCCGCTCCACCTCGGCCGCCGAGAAGAGGGTCGCCTCCCGATAGAACAAGCTCTCCGCCTGATGAGCACGGTAGCGCCGGCCCAGGTCGCTGGTACGGTCGATCAGGCCGATCACCAGCACACCGCCGGGCTTCAGCACGCGCCGGGTCTCCCTCAGCATGACGCCGGCATCGTCCACGAAGCAGAGGGTGGTCACGCACAACGCCCGGTCGAACCGGCTGTCCGCAAAGGGGAGCGCCTCCGCAATCGCCTGCACGACAGCGATGCCTCGTTTCGATGCGTATGGCAGCACGGCACGGGCCGGGTCGATGCCCACCTCCACGCCCAGCGGCCCGGCGAAACGCCCCGTCCCGACTCCGATGGAGAGCCCCGCCCCGCGCCAGGGCAGCAGCGCGCGAACCGCCAGAAGCTCCGAGTGATAGACCGCCGCGTGGCGCACGAACCAGTCGTCATAGCGGCGGTGATGGGACTCGAACGGTTCGGTTCTCGGCATGACCAAAGTACTCCCTGCCTAGGTCCTGGTTCTCTTCAGCCCCGCTCATACAGAGGTTCCTGGATTGTTGTGGAGGTCGAGATAGAGCTTACGGGCCCATCTCTTCACGCTCGTCACGCGGCTCACCGGCACTCCATACATTCGGGCCGGGAAGGGCCTCTGCATCTTGCGGGAGCCGAACGCGGTGAGGACATCCTCAATGAACCATCTCATCGCTTCAGAAGGTACGACGTGCCTGATGTTATTTTAGATTCCTATATACAGCGCGGAACTGAAGCACAAGCACTTCCTGCATTGGGATGGTTTCCCATCGCAGTTGCCATGCGATGCCGATACCGAGAGTGATGATTGACGCATTCGCAAAAACCCGCTCACGCGCCGCTGGAGACGATATAACCATTGGAAATCCCAGGGGCAGATCTCGAGGATTCAGGCTTTTTGCGACTCCATCATGATTATGCCGACCTCCGACGAGCTCCGCCAGATTCGGCGGCGGCGGAAGCGAAGCTCATGAAGGGTAGCAGGATGTTGACCATTACGGAGAGCGAAGTATGGCGAAATGGCCACACTGCCGGTGAGCGAAGACGGGGCGCGGGAGGACGCTCCGGCCAAGAAGCGCTTGGTCGAGCACAGCCTGCAGCTGGACGTGCACAAGCCTATGCGGCTCGGGATCATCCGAGAGGGCGCACACGACACCGGCGGCATCGAGTGGCGGAACCTGGTAACAGGCACCATCGTCGGAGAGTGCCGATATCGGGTGGACTGCCGGCGCACGGATGCCCCGGCCATGGGAATCAAGTACCAGCTCCCGCACAGGGACCGGATGATGTCCATGATCCACCTCACACCACGCGGCCGAACCATGGCGGGCTGCGATGGTGGTTCCTTTGCCCCGTCAAAGCCCCCTCAGGCCGCCGGTGTGAGGGCCGGGCAGGGAAGCTGTTCCTGGCCGCCCCCCGGGAGAAGCGTACGACGCATGTCGGAGCCGATAGGGTCCCTTTGGTTACTGAATACGTGATTCGCCTTATTGATTCATCCAGGCCGGGTAGGTAGGGTGAGTACAAGATGTGAATGTGTGTCAGAAGGGTAGCTTCCCTGTATGATGGAACCAGAAAGGGCGGATAAAGAATGAGTCAATTGTGTATCATTATTGTTGTCTGTTGATGGTTGACGCATTCGCAATAAACCCGCTCACGCGCCGCCGGGGACCATATAACCTGTTGAAACCCCGAGGGCAGATCTCAAGGATGCGGGCCTTTTTCGACTCCATCATGGTTGAATACAGCGGTGGCCTTGGGGGTTTCGGACGGACTGAATATGGGAGCAAACTCTGAGAGGGTGGAGGTATCTGGGAGGCAAGCGCCTCCCATAGACAAACAATGTTTTAATTAAAGAAGGGGGGGTTTGTTATGAATATCTTAAATTTCGTCATTGCCCTTATTGCATTGATTATTGCAATCGTGGCATTTAAAAGAACAGGTGCAACTAAAGAGTACAAAAAAAGCACAGCCGAGCTTCTGGCCAAAATAGAAAAAAAGATGCGAGAAGAAGAAACAGGTAAAATGGACGAGACAAAAACACAGCAATAATCGAAAACATGATGGAGTCGTATAAAGCCCTGAACCTTGAGATCTGCCCAAGGAATATCAACGGGTTATAGTGTTCCCGCGGCGGACGAGCGGGTTTTTGCGAATCCGCCAAAGCATATGATCGGTCCATTAAACGGAACCAAAATAATAAATATCATATTATTGGTATTTTACCATCTATTTATGGACAATGGCTATTCTCGCTGTCTGCTACGAATCTGATGGAGTTTGATCATGTACCTTTCGCTAATTATCACCTTTTTGCTTCTTCTGGTAACTATCATCGCGGCCATACAAAACAGTACACCTTTGGAGCTCAAGTTTTTCACTTGGAATATTCAGCTATCTATTACAGCCTTGATTTTTTATTCTTCTCTCATTGGTGGCGCCATTGTGGCGGTTTTGTCCTTGCCAAAACTGGCGAAGAAATCCCTTCACGTGAGGAGTATGAACAGGGAGATCCATAAACTGAGGGAAAAGATCCTCGACTTGGAAAAAAGAGATGTTGCTGAATCATGATGGAGTCGCAAAAGCCCCTGACCTTGAGATCTGCCATTGGAATTATCAATAGGTTATAGCTTTTCCAGCGGCGGGTGAGCGGGTTTTGGCGAATCCGTCAATCATGATGAAGTCGTAAAAAGCCCGCACTCTTGAGATCTGCCCATGGGATATCAATAAGTCATAGAGCGTCCAGCGGCGTGTGAGCAGGTTTTTGCGAATGCGTTATCCATGAGACGATACTACATCCCAATCTGTCAGGCTTTCACTGCGAATTTGCACCTACCTCAGCCACCAGCGGGCTTGGACATCGAGATTCGTGAGTCCGATTTCTTCCGCCTTATTTACGATCTTCTTGTATTCCGCTCCATGAATCCTTCTTGAAAGCTCTGGGTAATCAAAGGCCTTATAGGCCGGGTTGTACTGTGCCATAATGTTGACATAGGTGTCCTTCGGCAGGTTCGCTACAATCCATTCCATGATGCTCTCCGAATCGGCCGTGTTGTTCGGCATGACCAGATGCCGGATCATCAACCCCCGTTGCATGACTCCGTTCTTCGAAGGACTTGCCACACCCACCTGCCGGTGCATCTCGAGGATGGCTTGCCTTGTTGTCTCCGGGTAGCTTTCCGCTCCGGCGGAGTATTTTTGCGACATGTCGCCATCCCAGTACTTGAAATCGGGCAGGTAGATGTCCACGACGCCGTCAAGCACCTCGAGGACCTCCAGACGCTCCCAGCCGGAGGTGTTGTACACAACCGGCAGCCGGAGTCCTTTTCCCGCTGCTGTATCGAGCGCCTCGAGAATGGCCGCAGCGTAATGGGTTGGGGTCACCACGTTGATGTTGTGGCAGCCCGTCCTCTGCAGCCGGAGCATCATTCCGGCCAGCTCATCCGGGCTTGTTTCCCGGCCCCTGCCGAGGTGGCTGATCTCCCAGTTCTGACAGAAGACGCATCGCAGGTTGCAGTGGGTCAGGAAGATCGTCCCGGAACCGCCTTTTCCGACCAGCGGTCTCTCCTCCCCAAAGTGTGGATGAGCCGCTGAAACCACCAGGGTCGCCCCGGGGGCGCGGCAGAACCCCGACTCGCCTTCGAGACGGTTGACGCCGCACACTCTCGGGCACAGGCGGCATTCCCGCATCATGGCCCGGAGCGTTTCTGCCCGCTTCTGGAGCTCACCCGTCCGGTGAAGCTCCAGGTAGGCCGGTTCGAAACCGGATGCGTTCTCAGCGGGCGTCTCCGCCGCCATGGCGGATCCGCCGACAGACGACCCTCTCCCGGCCAGGCCGAGAAAGATCGAAGGCAGCCCGGCTTTCAGCAGCAGCTCGGCCGTGCCCTTGAGAAAACCCCTTCGCGTCAGCCCCTCTCTCGAAGCACCCATCATAGCGTCCCTCTCTCCGCACACCCGGCCGGACCCTTGGCGACAACCACGAAGCTCGTCAGCTTGAGCAGCCCGACCGTGATGCTGGTGCCGATGAGGCCCAGCACCGGCAGAAGCACGACAGCGCCTGCCATCCCTCCCAACCACCCGCCCAAGAGGTCGGAGGCATAGAGCAGTCCTGCCGTCTTGCTCGCACTCGTGCGGCCCTGCAAGTAGATCCGGTTCGCCAGCGGGAACTGAGCACCCACGAGAAGCCCGCAGATGACCGAAACGACGAGAAACAGGGTCTTGGAAAGAACGAATGCGCCCGCCGTGCCCGGATGCCCGTGGATCGCGAGAAACAGGAGAGGCCACCCCAGAGCCCAGCCGACGAGGGCCAGCTCCATGCGCCGAAACCATCCGAGGCAGTCCTCTGCCCGTCTGGGAAACCGGGTCGTCACCATGGCCCCACAGGCCGCCCCGGCCATGAAGAAGGCCACAAGCAGCCCGATCCAGGAGAAGACGTACCCGTACATCGCCTGGAATGCAAAGATCAGCATGAGGTCAAAGATCATGCCGGAAAAACCGGTGGTGATGATGGCCCAGGGGATGCCCACCCTGGGACATTGTACGTGTCTCCATCGCAAAAGGAAATAGAGCAGCAGGAGGACGAGAAGGGAAACCGCAACAATCCTCAGGTTCACCTGCTCGAGCCGACTGAACAGCCCCCGAAGCTGAGGGGCCAGCAGGGCGTTCCAGTGGGCAATGCTGTAGAAGACGCCCAACGGCTTGAAATCGGCATTGACCTTTTGGCTGGCCCCTTCCGTGAAGTGAGCGAACCACGCCTGCCATCCGGGATGCAGCTTCTGCTCGATGCGCCAGGGCAGGAGGACCTCCTCCTGGATGCCCCGCCGGTCCAGGCGACGGAGGATCCGGTCCCGGTCGATGGCCAGGACGTCCCGGGCGTCCGATGACAGGAACAGGTTTCGGCTCTCCCCGGGGATCACCCGGACGTTCGAAAAGACCCGCTTGAGCGTGTGGAAGATGCAGCTGTTCAGGTCCTTCAATGCGTCACTCGCGTATGTCAGGGAACCGGGCAGCGCCAGGACCAGGATGCCCCCTGGATTCAGCCTGTCTTTCGCCAGGGAAAAGAACGTCTCTGTAAAAAAACGGTTCGCCTGCAGGTTGGACGGTTCCTGGATCCCCACCAGGATCACGTCGTATGGGTTCCGTGCGGTCTTGAGCAGCAGGCGGCCGTCCACGTGCCGGATCCGCACCCTGCTGTCGTTCAGCTCGGATTCGGTGAGCGGCGTCGGGTACGTTCGCAGCAGCTCCAGGATCAGCGGGTCGAGCTCCGCGTACTCGACGGTGTCGACGGACGGATGCTTCAGCGCCGCGTGGATGACACCGCCCGCTCCCCCGCTCAAGATCAGGACCCCCTCCGGTTCCGGATGGGCCAGAAGCGGGAGATGAACGAACTCCTCAATGAACGGGATGTCCGGAATCGGCGTCATGAGGCTCGGAACGCCGTCCAAGAAGTAGATGTACTGTCCCTCGTTCTCCACGAGGCAGATGTTGGCGTACCGTGAGTTCTGGTAGTGAAGGACATGCAGGTTCCTCCACTGCGCCTGGACGGAGCCCTCGTGGAGCCTCTCCACGCGGCCGGAGAGAACCAGGGAACCGGAAGCCAGGACCGCCACGCCCAGAACGACCACCATCGTCCTCTGAAGCCGTCCGGCCTTCCAAGAAGGAGCCAGCAGGAAAAGACACACCGCGAAGTTCAACCCGGCGAGCACCACGGATGCCGTCAGGGCGTCGAGATGGGGAATGAGAAGATACGTGCACACCACCCCGCCGGCGATCGTCCCCACGGTCTCATAGGCATAGACCCTGCCGGCCGAGGAATCCTCCCGGCCGGAGAACAGGGAATCCATCCGGCAGCTGAAGGTGAACAGCCCACCGTGGAGCATGCTCACCGGCAGCAGGATGAAAAAGGACCCGTAGAGCATGGGAAAGAACCCGATGCTCTCCCCGATGGAAACGCCGAGCATGCTCTTCAGGAGGCGTGTCAGGAGGATCGCGGCGGGGAGCGATACGGAGAAGAGCATCGTCAGGATCGCAAATGCTTCCACCCGGTTGCCGGACTTCTCGGCCAGCCTGCCGGGAAAGAAGCACCCCAGCGCTTCCAGAATCAGCCAGTTGGCCAGGATCACACCAATGGAGAGCTCGTTGCCGGAGAAAACAATCAGCAGCTCTCTCAGGAGGAGGATCTCGGCGACCAGGCCGCTGAACCCCATCCCCAGGATGGCGATCCGAATCCGTCTATGCACTTCGATCCTGCTTGTTCGACCCGGTTAACACCACGTGGCCTGATCAGCTGCCCCCAAGCCAGTGCTGTACAACCATGGTGGCCCGATAACCGTGGGCAGCCAGAGTATGGGTGCAGACCAGAGTGCCCGGCGGCGTGTGAGTGGGTTTTTGCGAACGCATCAATTAGGCCTGAGGGGATTTTTACGAGTCCATCAAACTTTGGTTGTGTGCAGATGAATTTATTGGCTCAGTTTGGAACTGGCAATACGATTAAGGCTTACACCGGACTCAGCAGCTTGTATGGCCAATTTTCTATGTACATCTGGAGGCACACGAACCATAAATTTCCCACTGAAATGTTTACTTGCTATTGGTTCGGGAATAGGCTCATCGGTTTTGCCCATGTCCAATGAAACATCCGCTACAATATTTCGAATGCCTTTTAGTGCCTTTTCCGGTGTATCGGCCAGCCAACTCAGGCTGGGGAATTCAGCACACAGGCCGACATACTCATTATCATCTTCAGACCAAGTTACCCGGTATGTATATTTATCATTTTTTGTAGCCATGGCTCACCTCCAATTTTTCAATAGCCAAAAGCACCTGCTTGACTTGATATGCCTTAGCCTTTCCTTTATGATCCTGAATATTTATCCTTGGATCTCCTTGCCAGGGTGTCTTATAAATTCGATGACTGCTTTTTTCTTGACGTGGCTTACCGAAATAATGCTCACATATTTTGCACAAATCTGAAAACCGAACATCCTTCGGATTTCGTCTCAACACCAAAAGCAGGTCATCGATTTTTGCCATGGCTATATAGTATCAATATTGGTACCATTGTCAAGGGGCAAAATCGGATCTGTTGGAGCAGCCAGATAAACACACAATGCGCGGCGCTAACCCGCGAGCACGTCGGATGGGCTAGGCCGCAGGCCTGAGCCCGCACGCCGCGCGGTTTTTTCGTCGGCTGTTTTCCAGCGAACCTTCAAACTTGGGCGGATCTCTCGGCCTTCGATTTCGACTGGGAACCAAGAAGCCGCCCCCTCACCTTTACCCCTCCCTCGGCTGCCCCGTACAGGTGACAACTATTCTGACACCGGGGGGGCGGGTCTTGAGAAGGTTGGCGGTTTTTGATCAACGGACCGGGAATGAAGGGAAGCTCTGTTGCCGAAGCCATGGACATCCTTTCGGGCGCACGCCGTGATTCGGATGATCCAGCGTGAAGGTGTCTCACTCGTTCAGCTCACGGGCCCGTATGTATCTCCATTGTGCCTTGAGTCAAAAAAACCTGCATCGGAGGAGGGTCGATACAGGTACAATGTAGATGCCATAGGCAAAGATTGGGGTCGGTGGCTCTGGGGAAGAAGGTGGGGGCATCAGGACCGGAACCGGGTTCTGCTGGTGGCCCGGGGCATGCCTGGGCGCAGGGAGAAGAGGAGGCGGTCCTTCAAAGTGGCTGCCGTCAGCGGCCGGCCCAGTCCTCGAGGAGCAAGCCGGGTACACGCTGGAACTCGCGGAGGTTGTTGGTGACCAGGATCAACCCGGATGCCCTCGCATGCCCTGCGATCATCATGTCATAGGGCCCGATGGGCCGACCGGTCGTATACAAGGCCGCGCGAATCCGTCCGAAGTGGTAAGCGGCGCTGCTGTCGAACGGCAAGACCTCGAGGCGCGCTGCAAAGGCTTCGATGTCAGACAGGTTTCGCTCCACGTGTTGAGAGTGCTCGGCGCCGAACACCAGCTCCCCCAGCGTAACCGCCGAAATGCACATCCGACCCTCGTTCTGGACGAAATGCTCCTTGACGCCATGGGGACGGCTTTTCATTGTGTAGATGACGATGTTCGTGTCCAGCATGTACTTCAGCATCAGAACGCTTCCCGCCTCTGATCTTCGGGTTGTTCTCGCTGAACCATGAAATCCCTGGACACCCCGGGGCCTTCAAACCAATCCTCCCAGGACCGGCCGGCCGGGGTGATGATGCGGCTGCGGCCGACCCTCGTGATGCTCACGTCCCGGATCGATTCCGGAAACGCAACCTCCTTGGGCAGGCGGACGGCCTGACTTCGGTTGCTCTTGAACAGCCTGGTTCGAACTGAACCCATGATCATGCCTCCTGGAAGGGAGTAAGGGGTCGAGCACCTTTGCGACTCTAAAACAGGATAGACCAAACCAGGGATATGTCAAGTGTATATCCCTGGTCCCTTGCCCCCCGATTCGGGGGCGGCCCCGAATTCAAGAAAGAGGAACGGTCTGCTTGGGTAGAGGAATCTTCAAACCCGGCGGACTCCTTTTCACCAGGCCATGGATCAGGACAGCCGGCGCGTGAACCTTCCTGATCGGTGCTCCTGATTTGTCTCCGGCCTGTATGTCTTGATCCTCAGCAGATGAATGGTTACGCCCACGGCGATGACCACCATAACCAACCGCAGCCACCACTGTGAGATCAAGAACACCGATGTCACACCGATGGTCAACCACAGCAAAGAGATCGTGAGCACCTTCTGCTTCAGGGATATGCCCCTGCCTTCCCGGTAGTTCCTGATGTAGTCCCCGAACCAGCGGTTGGTGATCAGCCAGTGATAAAACCTCTCCGAGCTGTGCGCGTAGCAAATGGCGGCGAGAAGCAGAAAGGGGGTCGTAGGCAGCACCGGCAGGAACATGCCGAGCACCGCCAGTACGACACAAAGCGTACCCAGGACGACCAGCAAAGCCCTGATGGGCCACTTCAATGGTCCCGGTTCGGTCTTCACGCTACGTCTCCCCCAGGGTGCCGCTCTTCGGCGCGGGCATTCGTGAGGATCATCCTTTTGAGTCGCATGGTCAGCGTACTCCCCGGTAAGCCGGGGCCCGAAGGGGTCTTTTCGGTCAGGATAACGCTCGAGACGGTCGAGTTTCAAGAATCCGATCCTGCGTCGAAGGAGAGGCGGCCGGTTCGTGTGTGGCCATCCGAAGTCAAAGGCGAGACTTACCCGCGAGGCGGGGCTTCCGCCTCGCGGGCTTCGTCTACTGGTCCGAGGTTACGCTCCCTGCGTGCTCGAGCCTCTTTCTTTGTGCTTCGGCTGAGGCGGTGTCCATGAGCTTCCGGTAGTACTCCGCCGCCCGGGTGTCGTCCCCTGCGAGCTCAGCGGCCCTTCCCGCGCCATAGAGGCTGTTGAAGCGGTTGGGGCTGCGCTCCAGGGCTTTGAGGTACTGCTCGTGGGCCTCCTGGTGGCGACCCATGTCGATGAGCATGTCGGCCAGCAGCTCGCGGGCGGGCAGGACCTCTCCCGGCGTGATGGGGTGCTTCTCGGTATCGGCCTCCTTCTCCGCGGCCCGGCGCATCGTCTCCAGAGCCTGTTCCTGGTTTCCTTCCGCGTGCTCGAGCCAGGCCCCGGCTGTGAGCCGCTGGATCTCGACCTGGTTGGCCCAGTAGGCGGAGCTTGCCGCGGCCTGCTCGCGGAGCGATGCCAGCTCACCCATCGCCTCACGGGCGTCTTGCGCGTCTCCGCTCCGCGCCGAGCCGAGCGCACGCGCGAAATGGGTCATGGCCTCCATGGCGGGGTACCGGTCCCAGGGGAAGCTCTCCGGCTGCCTGGGCTCGAGCCGGGCCGCCTCGGACCAGTGCTGCCTCTCCAGGGCGACCCGCGCGGGGATGGCGGCAAATGCGTACGCCGAGGCAGGGTGGGGCTGGAACGGACCTTCCAGGTTCCTGACCGTCTCGAGGATCTCCTCCGCCTTGCGGTCGTCGGCCCGTTGGAGATACGCATACGCCAGGTAGTCGAGTGCGTGGGGATAGTGGAGGGAGACCTTGTCGCCGGCAGGGTGCTTCAGGGCGGCTTCAGCGGATCGGCTGTTCATGGCAATGGACTCCTCCCACAGCCCGAGGCGGGTGAAGATGTGGGAGGGCATGTGAAGCGCATGGGGAACCGCGGGCGCGATCTCCCCGTAGCTGCGGGCCACCGGAAGCGCCTTTTCGGCCAGGGGGGGATAGTCATAGGCGTGGATGGTGTAGTGGTGCGCACCCGGGTGATCGGGGATCCGGCTCAGGACCTCCTGGGCGATCTCCGCCGCCTGTTTCTGCTTGGCATAGCTCTTGTCGGCGGGGTCTGCCGTGGCCATGTGGGCGAGGGCATAGAAGGTCGCCGCCTCCGGGTCCTCGGGAAAGCGCTCGCGGGCCCTTTTCCACCCCTGTTCGAAACCGGCGAGGTTGGCCTCTTCCTCACGGCTCCACCCGGGTGCATAGTAGGCTTCCACTGCAGAAATGAAGGCCTCCTCCCGGGCGGTCTTCTTTTTTGACAGGGCCTCGTCCACCAGCGCCCTTCCCTTCTCGAAGTCGGACTCGCTCGGAGGGTCCGACCAGAGGGGGTGGATGTAGCTCATGGCCCGGCCCCAGTACCCCATGGCGCAGTCCGGATCGGCTTGGGTGGCCGCGGTGAAGGCGGCCCGTGCGCCCTCGTAGGTCATGTGATGCAGCAGGGCCAGTCCCCGGGACGCGTGCCGGCGGGCGGCGTCGCTGCAGGAGCCCGGGAGGCGAACCGTTCCGAGCTCGTCTCCGTAGGTGTCGCCCTGAGCCTCCACGGCTCGGGTGTGAGTCGTTTCGGATGCCTCCCGGGCGTGGGCCGGGCTCACGAGAAGGACCGCCATGACGAGCAGCAGTCCGTGTACGAAAATGGTTTTCATGATCTTCCCTCCAACGGTGAAATCCTTCCTGAGTGCGGCCTGTCCTAGCGCACGGTGAACGTCGAGCGGTCCAGGCCGGTGTTGCCGCTTTCCGGGTGGTAGGCCACGGCGCGGATCAGGTACGTACCCGGCTCGACGACCTCGAGGTCGGCGGCGTAGCGGGTGCCCTCCCCGGTCCAGGCGAGGTCCTTTTTGGCGACGGTCTGGTCGTCCTTGAGAACGGTGGCCGTGATCTCGTAGTCCTTTGCGTCCCACAGGCTGTCCGGTACGACGGGGCAGCCGCATCCCATGACCACGCTGGTCTCGATGCGGACCGTGCCCGGGCTCTTCCGGGCGCGGTGCGCAGGGGCGAGGAGCTGGATCACGAGGCCGGGGAGCTCCAGGCGCCAGGCGTCCCCGCCCGTGACGTGGCCGCCGGGCACCACCCACATGGTGGAGGAGGCCTCGTTGCCGTCGGGATCGGTCATGGGGCCCCTGGCGGTGACGCGAAGGAGGACGGGTTGTTCCAGGTCGAGCACGGCCTTGAAGCGGGCCGCGTTTTCGGTGGAGACGGGCGTGTGGGTGGTGTGCCTGTCCTCCATGATCAGCCGGGTGTCGCCGGTCCCGCCCTCGGTGTAGCCCCGGGCCAGCAGCTCGCCGGTCATGGCGTCCTCCAGGGTCACCAGGGCGCCGCCCATGCTGGTGCCGATGAACTTGCTGCCCTTGCTGAGGACGTGGACCACGATCTCCGTGGGCTCGGCCAGGGCGGTTCCGGTGAGCAGGAGGAACGAGAGCAGCAGGGTCAGGGTTCTCATGGTCGTTCTCCTTGGGGTCGGGTGGGTCAGCGCACATTGTGCCGGGCTTCGTGCGGCACTCCCTTCCAGTTACGATAGGGCTCGAATGGGGCTCGGTCAAAGGCCCCGGGGTTGGATGGTCTCGTTTTGAGGAGGGGCGTCGGGGGGTCAGGCCTCCTGGAGATGCTCCAGGTGGGCCAGGACCAGCTTGATCTCGCCGTAGGTGCAGTCGTTTAAGGCCTCTTTGAGCTTCTTGAGGGATCTTCCCCGGGTGGTCTCGATCTGGTGCTCGATGGCCCGGCGCTTGTCCTCGGGCACCACGTCGTGGATGTCCAGCTCCCCTTGGGCCACGAAGTGGGCCAGGTGGCCCTCGATGGTGGCGTTGGCGAGGCCCCGCTCGGCGGCGATCCTGGGGATGGGGAGCCCCCGCTGGAAGGCCTCGAGGGTGATCTTTTTGGTGTCCTCCTTGGTTTGTTCCTTTGGCGGCTCCGGGTGGGCGGGCTCGGGGAGGTCCACCGACTCGATCCCGTGCTCCCGGCGGTAGTCGGCCACCAGGGCGGTCAGCTCCTCGCCGTACCTGGCGGCCAGCCGCTTGCCGATGCCCCGGACCCGCTTCAAATCGGTCAGGGTGTCCGGGAGGTGGACTGCGATCTGGACCAGGGTCCGCTGGTGAAGGACCTGGTAGGCGGGGACGCCCTCGTCCGCCGCCTTGTGCTTGCGCCACTGCCGCAGGGCCTCGAACAGCTCGGGGTGGCCCACGTCCGCCTCGGTGTAGGCGGGGGCCGCTTTGGTCCGGGGCTTTTCGGTCTCCATGGCCGCCACGGAGAGGGCCCGGAGGTATTGGCCGGGGGAGAAGCCCTCCCGGCAGGAGAGGATGCCCGCCAGCTTGACGGCCGCCTCCTGGCGGAGCTCGCGGGCTGCGTCCTGGACGTGTTTCCGCACCTCCTTGTTGTCGGTCTCGACGGAGAAGCCCTCGATGGCCGGGCTGAGGATCGTCTGGAACCGATCCTCGAAGTAGCCGGCCGCCTTGCCGAGCCTCTCCCGGATGGCGGGGTCCTTTGCGGGCTCCCCGCCCTGGGCGAACATCCCCTGGAGCTGCCGCTTGAACCGCTCGCCCACCTGGACGATCTCCTTGAATGCCTGCCCCCGGACCCGGTCCAGCTCCTCGTGGCCGGTTCCCTGGATCAGGGGGGCGCTCGCGTGGAGGAGCCGGGTCAGGCGGTCGAGCTGGCGGTCCAGCTCCCGGAAACCGAAGGCCTCCAGGAGGAGCCGCTGCTGGTAGCGGCTCTTGGCGGCGGCCAGGTCCCGGGGCGAGGGCGGTTGTTGGACGGACTCCCGCACGAAGCGATGGACCGTGGGGTCGGTCTTGACGGTGGAAGGGGCCAGGGGGGTGCTGAGGACCAGGCCCTCGAGGGTGCGGCAGCGGCTCAGGGCCACGTAGACCTGGCCGTAGGCGAAGGCGGCCTGGGCGTCGATGACCGCCTTGTCGAAGGTGAGGCCCTGGCTCTTGTGGATGGTGATGGCCCAGGCGGGCTTGAGGGGGACCTGGGTGAAGGTGCCCACGACCTGGCGGGCGATCTCCCCGGTCTGGGGGTCCACGGAGTAGTCGACGTTCTCCCAGGTGGTCCGATCCACCGGGATGGGGGCGGGGTCCCCCGGGCAGCGGACCTCCACGGCGTCCCGGGAGAGCCGGGTGACGGTGCCGATCTTGCCGTTGAAGTAGAGCTTGTCCGGGGACATGTCGTTGCGGATGAACATCGCCTGGGCGCCCTTCTTGAGCTCCAGGACCGCGGCGGTGGGGTGGGCCTGCTCCGGGAACTCCCCTTCCAGGTCGGCCTGGAACCGGCGGCGCGTTCCGGGGAGGGCCTTCATGCGGGCGCGGTTGACCGCGTCGGCGCTCCGGTTGTGGGTGCAGAGGGTGATGTAGCCCTCGTCGTCGGCCGGAGCGAAGCCCGGGACGTGGCGGGCGTTGAGCTCGTCCAGAGTGCGGCGGTCGAGGGCGTTGTCCCGGACCCGGTTGAGGAGCTCGATGAAGCGCGGGTCGGACTGGCGGTAGATCCGCTCGAGCTGGATGGGGACCATCCCCTCCCGGGCCAGGGCCGTGCTGCTGAAGAAGTAGGGGGAGTCGTAGCGGTTCCTCAGGAGCTCCCACTCCTCCTTCTTGACCACGGGCGAGAGCTGGTGGAGGTCGCCGATCATGAGGAGCTGCACGCCGCCGAAGGGGCGGTCGTTTCGGCGGTAGCGGCGGAGGACGGCGTCCACGGCGTCCAGGAGGTCGGCGCGCACCATGCTGATCTCGTCGATGATCAGGAGGTCCAGGCTGCGGATGAGGTTCTTCTTCTCCCGGCGCATCCGGTGGCGGCCGGTGAACGCCTCGCTTCCGGGGACGAACGGGCCGAAGGGGAGCTGGAAGAAGGAGTGGAGGGTGACGCCGCCGGCGTTGATGGCGGCCACGCCCGTGGGGGCGGTCACCACCAGCCGCTTGGGAGAGGTCCGGGCGACCTCGTGGAGAAAGGTGGTCTTGCCGGTGCCGGCCTTGCCCGTGAGGAAGACGTTGCAGTCCGTGTGGCGGACGTAGTCCTCGGCCAGCTGGAGCTGGGGGTTGGGGGAGGTTGTGGGCTCAGGCGCGGGCATGGGGTCCTGCGTTTCTCCTTCGATCCCTGTCCCTGGCTCGGGGGTTGGTGGGGCCAGAGGGTCTACCCATCCTGCTTCCTGAGCTGCGTGACGGTCTTCCCGGCGACGCCCCAGTTGTCCGTGTCCACCTCGTCGATCACCACGAACACGGTCTTGGGGCTCTTTCCCAGCACATCCACGAGCAGGTCGGTGGCGCCCTGGATGAGCCGTTCCTTCTGCTCGGCCGTGACGCCCTCCCGGGTGACCTTGATGTTCACGTACGGCATGGTGACCTCCCTGGTTCAGCAGTGAAAGGAAAAAGGGCCGTGGGGTTCAGCGCCCCGGCCTCGCTACGGCCTCGAACCCGGCGCCGGTCAGCGCGGCCAGGTCCCGGGGGGCGAGCTCCATCTGGAGCCCCCGGCGCCCGGCGCTGACGTAGAGGGTGTCGTGCCGTTCGGCGGAGTCGTCGATGACCGTCCGGAGGCGCTTTTTCTGGCCCAGGGGGCTCACGCCGCCCAGGACGTAGCCGGTGGCCCGCTCCACCTCCTTCTTGTCCGCCATGGCCTCCTTCCTGGCGCCCAGGATCTTGGCGAAGCGCTTCAGGTCGAGCCGGCTCGAGACCGGCAGCACGGCCACGGCCAGCCGCCCGTCGTCGCCTGCGGCCACGATGGTCTTGAACACCCGGTCCGGGTCCACGCCCAGCTTGGCCGCGGCCTCGTCCCCGTAGGAGTCGGCCCCGGGGTCGTGGTCGTACTCGTGGAGGCGAAAGGAAATGCCGGCTTTTTGGGCGGCCTGGACGGCTGGGGTCATGGTGCGACGGCTCCAGGGGTCCGGGCCGGGTTCACCCGGCCCGAGGGAAGCGTTTGTTACGGGGTATACATCAAAGAGGGGGGTCGGATCAAGGCGGCCGTCCGGAAGGAGGGGAGGCGCAGGGCGGCCGGTCCGCCTATGTGTTGAGATGCTTTCGAATCGACTCCACGTCTTCGCCGGAAAAGCAGCCATCCTCCAACGGCTGTTTGAACACCTCCAGGGCGGTTGCCTCACCCAGCTTCCGGTAGGACTCGAACTGGTTCTCGTCAAAAAACTGGTCCCCCGTGGTCTGATCGGGAAAGCCCGGGTTCTTCCTGCGGTAGGCCAGAAGATCCTCCGGTTCCTTTCCTGTGACCGCCGACTTGATGTAAATCAGCCGGCCGAGGGCCTCGTCCGGATCGTTGCTGGGGTAGTGGATGTCCCCGACCACGCAGCAGGTCCTGCTCAGGCCGGTCTCGGGGTCGGGACGGAGGTCCGTCGTGTCGATGGTGATGTCGACGCCGAGGTCGATCCGCGCCTTGCGGATCACGTTGGCGAGGTCGGTCATGGCGAAATCCGGGTCCGCCGTGGCATCCGAGGCGATGATGATCCGGCATCTCCGCTTGAGGAGCGGGTAGATGCCCAGGTTCTCGTGGTGTCCGCCGTCCGAGAGGTTGAGCAGCTCGTCCCTCTCGTCGGCCTCACCCAGAATCTCCTTGAGGAAGTACCAGGGCCAGAACACGGCCTTCCCCTTCAGGCTGAACGCGGGGTTGGGGTTGGACATCCACCGGTTCAGCCTCACGTTCAGCAGGGTGAGCAGCGCCCTCAGGGCCTTGTTCGTGGACGTTCCCATCTGCGGGCTGGCGGCCGCCCCGGAGATGGCCATGGCCGTGGCCAATCGCGTCTTGCCGTCGTTGTACTCCTCTGTTTTCCTGTAGCCGGTGCACTCCGATCCCACGTGGTACCTGGAGAAGAAGAAGAAGTCGGCCCCCCGTCCCCGAAGGTACCGATCCGTGCTTCCCGGCACGTTCAAGGTCGTGTTGATGAGGTGGTAAGGCGCCCCGTTCCCCTGCTCGTGCAGCTGGGACAGACGAAGGGGCTCGTTGGACACGACCCGGGTGGCCGAGCCTTTGCTCCTGTCCACCTTGACGATGTAGGCCTCGCTCAACCGGTCCCGGTAGAAGTGGTGGAGGGAGGTGCGGTTGGTGTCGATGAGCAGGCTTGCGGCCAGAAACACCGCCGCCGCCGGAAGCGTCCAGAAGAGCGCCGTCCCTTCGTAGGCCTCGGCCGTGGCCAGAATCCGAAGCAGCCAGGCGAAAAGAACGGGCAGGAGGAGCACCCAGCCCACCCGGAAAATGATCCCCAGGGCCGCGCGCATTTTCTCGTTTCTGCTCTGTACGAGACCGGCGATCAGTCCCAGGGCGGAGGCGACGGAGACGCCGGAGAGAAGGTTCACCACCCAGCCCCGGGCCTCGTCCCAGTGGGCGGCGAGGAGCGCGACCAGCCCCAGACCGGCCGACACGACCAGAACGGCCGCCAGGACGGCGTTGATGTACTGGGACTTTTTCCTGTCCTCCATGTCCGGCTCGCGCCGGCAGGTGGCGCCGTACCCGCGGACCACGACCATCAGGATGACACTGCAGAGGCTGACCACGAAGCACGCGTTGTCGAAATCCCTCGAGAAGGCCGGGTTCGCCGCCAGCGCATGGATGCCCCACCCGAACAGGATCAGCAGGCCCACCGGGAACAGGTTGCTCAGGATCAGGCCCGTCAGGTAGGTTCCGAGCATGCGTGCATACTCGAGGAAGCTCCCTTTCACGGCGAGGAAGTTGCCGTGCTCGCGGAGGTGCTTCACGGTCTTGCGCTCGTCCGGCTTGGTCTTGCGCTGAAAGCGGAACGGGAACCCCTCCTCCTCCACCGAGGCCTGGGAATCCTCCAAGAGGGAGCTGAGGCAGGACCCGATGTAGCCGCCCCCCGACACGGTGGACAGGTAGTCGCAGCAGCGCAGCACGCCCCGCCGGGCCAGCCCCTGAAGCACGCCCAGGTTGAAGGTGGCCGAACGAATCCCGCCCCCGGACAAGGCCAGGCCCGCCAGCTCGGCCCTGGCGCTGGGCCGGATGTCCGTCTGGGGCGCCTCCCGGGTCGGGTCGGGGTCCACCCGGGTGGCGTCGTCCAGCGCCTCGAGCAGTCGTTCCTGCTCCCCGATGACGGGCTGGGGGTCCAGCCGGAGCGCTTTGCGCCGCTTTTCTACGTACGCCAGCTCGTAGAGAAAGACCTTGGCGAACAGGTTCGTAAACCCCTTCTTTCCGTTTTCCGAAGCCATGACCAGCCCTCCCCCATGAACCGCCCCTCGTCTCCTGCCCGGGACGGCGCGATCGGACAGCCCCTTTTCCTTCAGAACCCGATGTCTCCCGCATCGATGTTCGAAAAAGACGGCACCCCTCTTCCTCTCCACTTTTCGCGGAACGCCTTGTTCCCGTCCAGTCGCCACAAAGACTCCAGGTGGATCTGTCTCTCGTTAGGAAACGCGGAGGCCCTGGAGCGGGCACCATACTTCCCTTGTGGGTGTGGCCGTAGAGGCCGGGTGGCGTGGACCAGCCGGTCCACGGCGTGCATCAGGGCCGAGGCCGTCGCGGAGACGTTTCCGGCGGGGAGGGTCTGGTTGCTTTCATAGGCGGAGATCACGGCCAGCGAGGACTTCAGGGCGCTTTCGGCCTGGAGCCGATCGGTGGCGTCGAGCATCCGGGTGATGTCCGTTCTCCTGGCCAGGTGAAAGCGCAGGAGCAGCACGTCCTCTCGCAGCGTTTGAATCCACTGGATGTCCTGCGTGAGCACCCGGTTCGGCATGGCGCCGGCCACGCCGGTCCTTTCGGCTCGAGCCTCTGCCCCGCTTCCCATGGCGTCACCTCCTGCTTGGAAAGACAGCCTTGTTGCCGGAAATGAATGGCCCCTCTTTTCAGGTCCCGAACCGAAGGGCCTCCTCGAGGGAAGGTCTCAGGTAGGCCCGGTTGGTGTAGGAGCCCACCGCGAGGATCTGGCGCTTGTCCTGCCGACCGGACGTGGAGATGTGGACCCAGGCGGGCTGACCGAAGCCGTCCCCGTACTCGTGGATCACCTGGTCGATGTCCAGCTCGCTCAGATGGAGACAGACGTGGGCGAAGAGGTAGAAGTTGGGGCCGACCTCGGGCCGCAGGGGTCGGCCCGTGATCTCCCGAACCCGGGCGGCCACCTCCTCCCGCACGCCTGTGACGGACTCGTCGTGGAGGAACCTCGGAGAGAGCCGGCAGTCGGCCGCCTCTCCCCGGCAGTGCTGGCTCGTGGCGCTCCCGCCCACGAGCTTGTTGAGCAGCGGGGAACGGTACCCCGACGTGACCCGGAGGGGAAACCCCAGGAGCGACCGGATGGGCTGGAGCGCCGTCTCCGCCAGATATCGCAGGCTGAGGAGGATGTCGTCGGGAGGGTGCTCCTGCTCGGCCTTCAGGTTCTCGTCCCGCTCGGCCGTCTCGGAACGGAGGAGCTCACCCAGCGTGAAGTTCGCGGACAGGGGCAGGGACAGATCGGACACGGGAAACCTCCATCTCTTCGCTCAACGACAGGCGTGCACAGGGAGAGGGTGGGAGGAGCAATGCAGGTGGACCGAGGATCAGGAAAGGGGGTGAGGAGGAGGGTTTGAAGAATCGGGGAAGGGGTAGAAGCTCAGAAGGGGAACCCAATCGAATCCGGAAAACCGCTTTTCGGCCTCTCCAGTTGGGAACGAATCGCACGATTGGGCCCCGAATGTCAAGGAAAACGATCGAAACGGACACTTGCCGGAGATCGACGTTCTCTTACCTGACGGATCGGTAGCCTCCCCGGACGCCGTTCTTCGAGAAGACGATCTGCCAGAGCTGATTCCTCCGGGCCCGGAAGCTGCCGGCGCAGGAGAGGAGGTAGTAGGTCCACATGCGGCGGAACCGCTCGTCGTAGGTGTCGGCGAGCTCGGGCCAGCTCGTGGTGACGTTGCGGTGCCAGGCCATCAGGGTGGGGTCGTAGTGGGGCCCGAAGCCGTGCCAGTCCTCGAGGACGAAGAGCCCCTCTGCGGCCCGCGTGATCTGCCTGGCCGAGGGGAGCATGGAGTTGGGGAAGATGTACTTCCGGATCCAGGGGTCGGTCGAGTGGACCGAGCTGTTCCCGCCGATGGTGTGGAGCAGGAAGAGGCCGTCGTTCTCGAGGCACCGGCGCACCACCTCCATGAAGCGCCGGTAGTTCCGGTAGCCCACGTGCTCGAACATGCCGATGGAGACGATGCGGTCGTACCGTTCGTGGAGGTCCCGGTAGTCCTCGAGCTCGATCCGGACATCGAGCCCGCGGCAGAAGTCCCGAGCGAAGGACACCTGCTCGTTGGAAACGGTGATGCCGTGGACGGAGGCCCCGAACCGGGACGCCGCGTACTTCGCGAACCCGCCCCAGCCGCAGCCGATGTCCAGCACCCGTATGCCGGGCTGGAGGCCGGTCTTTCGGCAGACCAGGTCCAGCTTGGCCTCCTGGGCCTCGTCGAGGGTGTCCGCGCTCTCCCAGTAACCGCAGGAGTAGTTGAACCAGGGGTCCAGCATCGAGGAGAAGAGGCGGTTGCCGATGTCGTAGTGGCGCCGGCCGATCTCGTACGCCCTGGAACGGTTCTGGGCGTTTCGCATTCTCGCGAGGAGGACCGCCGGAAGGAGGCGGAGGGACCTTTTTGCGGCCTCTTTGTCCAGCCGGTGGGTCAGGATCCGTTCGAAGAACCGATCCAGGGCGTCGCAGTCCCACCAGCCGTCCATGTAGCTCTCCCCCAGGGCGAGGGAGCCGCCGGACAGGACCCGGTCGCAAAACCGTGCGTCGTGGACCCGAAGATCCCAGGGCCGGTCGCCGTTGATGCGGACATCCGACGGGGCGAGCATCTCCTGAACGATGTTCTGACCGTTCGATGGATTCATGTCACGAGGTCCTGTCGTCTCCGGGACGACCCATGCATGCGTTCAACCGCAGCCCATGCCGAGCGCACGCGATGCCCTTTGCTTCCACCCAAGGACCTTGATCTGTTATACGGGCTCGGACCGCAAATCGCAACCCTTTCGCCGTAGAGGAGGGACGTCGTGCCCTTGCTGTTGTCGAACGGCATGCGTCGACCCGGTCGAGCTTGCCTTGCTGGCATCGTTCCTGCATAGTACAAGCGGTTGTTTTTCTTCACACCGTTGTTCGAGCCTCCTGCATTCGCCGATGGCGCTGTCCGCGAGCCCTTGGCAGGAGCCGGAAAGGAACCGCATGACCTCGGAGAACTTCATTCAATGGATCGACGCGGATCGCGTCCAGCTGCTCCTGGAGAGCTTCCACCGCCTCACGGGGATTCCTTCCGCTCTGCTGGATCGGAGCGGGCGGATCGTGACGAGCCGGTCGGGCCGGGAGCCGGCCATCGGATGGCAGCGGATCTGCACCGACTTCCACCGTCAAAATCCCGTGAGCCTGGAGCGATGCCGGGAGAGCGACACCCGGATCTCGAACCAGCTCGAGGCCGGAAATCGCTACAGCTGCTCCGAGTGCCTCAACGGGCTGGTGGACGTGGCCGTCCCGGTCGTGGTGGACGGGGAGCACGTGCTGACCCTGCTCACCGGGCAGCTCCTCTTCGAGCCGCCGGACCGGGAGCGCTTTCGGAGGCAGGCCGCCGATCTGGGGTTCGACGAGGAGGACTACCTCGCGGCCCTGGACGAGGTCCCGGTGATGGCGCAGGAGACCGTGGAGCGGGGCATGACGTTTTTGGCCCACCTGGCGGAGCTCATCGGGGAGCTGACCCGGGGGCAGCGGCGGCTCCTGGAGGTGAACCGGCGGTTCGAGCGGGAGGTGGAAGAGAGGGCCCGGGAGCTCCACGAGGCGAACCGGGCCCTCAGGGCGGCCGAGGAGGAGGCCGAGAGGGAAGCGGCGGAACGGAAGCGGTTGGAAGCCGAGAGCCGGGCGCCCCTGGCGCATCTGCGTGAAGTGCTGGAGAACACCACCGACGCCTTTTTCGAGGTACGGGCCGACTTCACGGTCACCTACATCAACGAGAAGGCCGAGACGATTCTCGGGCGAAACCGGGAGGAGCTCGTGGGAAGAAACCTCTGGGAGGCCTTTCCCGAGGCCGTGGGCTCGCATTTCGACATCGAGTACAGGAGGGCCCTGGCCGAGCAGAGCGTTGCGGAGTTCGAAACGCGCTCCGATCGCTCCGGGAGGTGGTACGAGGTCCACGCCTACCCCACGCCCGAGAGCCTGTCCGTCTACTTCCGGGACATCACCCGGAGGAAGACGGCCGAAAAAAGCTTGCTGGAGTACCACCGGGTCATCGAGCAGTCGGACGACCTCGTGGGCGTCGTGGACCGGAGCTCGACCTATCGGCTGGTCAACCGGGCCTTTCTGAAGCAGATCGGGCTCGAGCGGGAGGAGGTGATCGGGCGCGGCGTGGCGGACGTGCTGGGGGAGAAAATGTATCAGGACATTCGCCCTCACCTGGACCGGGCCTTCGCCGGCGAGCCCGTCGAGCACGAGATGGCGTTCGATCACCCCGAGGGTCCGAGGACCCTCCTGACCCGCTACGACCCCATCCGCGAGGAGTCGGGCGAGGTGGCCCTGGTCGTGGGCGTGATCCGGGACATCACCAACCTGCGAAAGGCCGAGCGGGAGCTGGAGGACTTCTTCAACCTCTCCATGGACATGCTGTGCGTGGCCGGGTTCGACGGGTACTTCAAACGCCTCAACCCGGCCTGGGAACGCACCCTGGGCTGGACCGAGGAGGAGCTCCTGGGGAACCCGTGGATCGACTTCGTCCACCCCGACGACATCCAGCCCACCCTCGACGCGGGAGAGAACCTCACCGAGGGCCGGGAGGTCATCTCCTTCGAAAACCGCTACCGCTGTAAGGACGGTACCCTGCGATGGCTGTCCTGGAACTCGAGGCCGCTGCCGGAGCAGGGCCTGATGTACGGCGTCGTGCGGGACGTCACCGCGGCCAAGGAGGTCGAGGCCGCGCTGCGGGACCGGGACAGGCTCCAGGGGGCCCTGGAGACCGCCGGCGCCGTCTGCCACGAGCTGAACCAGCCCCTCCAGGCCATCACCGGGTTCACAGACCTCCTCCTGCTGGATGTGACGGACCAGGAGGGTCCATCGGAGAAGGTCCGCAAGATCCAGGAAGCCGTTCGGCTCATCAACGGCATCACGAGGAAGCTCTCCGGCATCACCCGGTACCAGACCATGGACTACTTTCAGGGGAGGATCATCGACATCGACCGGTCCTCCGACTGGGCGCCGGGGAGCGCCACGCCCTAGGTCCTCATCCGGCCCGCCCGTCGATCCCGGAAAGCCCTGCCGCCTCGATGCGGATCCTTTACCGTGAACGCCCCCTCGATGGGCCGGGCGTAGGGCGGCATTTCATATGCCGCCGCAAGGTTTTCGACAAGCACGTCGGGGTGTAAAACCCCGCCCTGCGAAAACACCGGTTCTCATCAGGGGGGTGACCGGAAACCGGTCATGGACGTTTGGCATGTGAGATGCCGCCCTGCGGGGGCCTCGGCGGGGTTGGCAATCTTCCCGGGAATCGTTTACACTGGCGCGGTCTGGAAACAACCACCCGGGATGGTGACGATGCATTCGCAAGGACCCGCTCACGCGCCGCTGGGGACGATATCATTGTTCATATCCCAGGGGCAGATCTCGAGGATTCGGGCTTTTCGCGACTCCATCACGATTGAATCGCGGACGTTTCAAACCGGCACGCCAAGGAAAGGACGGTTCATGGGAAAGGAAGAGGATCTCAAGACACGGACCCGGGAGACGGCCCAAACGCTCTTCGGCAAGGGCATCAAGATGGACCCGCCCTACCTGACCTGGAAGGCCTTCGACCGGGAGCTGGCCAACGAGCTCTCCCTGCACATCACCGGCAACCTCTACTCGCGGCAGGTGCTGACCCTGCCGGAACGCCAGATGGCCACCTGCGCCATGCTGGCGGCGCTCCGCGCCACGGACGAGCTCAAGCTCCACATCAACGGGGCGCTCAACGTGGGGTGCGACCCGAGAAAGCTGGCCGAGGTCTTTTTTCAGCTCTCCACCTACGGGGGCATGCCCGCGGTGAACGAGGCCCTCCAGGCCTACCGGGAGGTGCTCGAGGAACGGGGCGAGTGGCCCATCGCCGACGGGCGGGGCGCGGCCTAGGAGGCAGGGATGGAGGAGATCCGCGGGACGAGTAACCGCGGCCTGGAGGTGGACCTCTCTCTGGGGGAGATCCGGCCCTTTGCCGTCTCCGAGGAGGATCGCCGGCTCTACCTGGGCGGCAAGGGGCTCGGCCTCAAGCTCCTGTACGACCGGATGCCGCCGGGGGTGGACCCCCTGGGCGAGGAGAACGTCCTGGCCTTCATGACCGGCGTCTTCCCCGGGACCGGGGCGCCCTGCAGCGCCCGGTTCGCCGCGGTGACCCGGTCCCCCCTCACCGGCCTCGTGGCCGCCTCCTCCTGCGGGGGGCCCTTCGGCATGGCCCTCAAGACCGCCGGATGGGACGCCCTGCTGATCCGGGGACGCTCCGAACGGCCGGTCCGGCTGGTGGTGGACCGGCACGGCGGCCGCATCGAGGACGGGGAGGCGCTCTGGGGGCTCGACACCGTGGAGACCCAGGCCGCCCTGGGCCTCGGGAAGAAGGACGGCGCCCTGGTGATCGGGCCGGCCGGGGAGAACGGGGTTCTCTTCGCCAACGTGGCCTCGGGCCACCGGTTCTTCGGCCGGGGCGGCGTCGGGGCGGTCATGGGGGCCAAGGGGCTGAAGGCGGTCCAGGCCGAGGGCGGCGCGTTCCGGATCGTACCCCGGGACCCGGAGCTCTTCCGGCGCATGCGAAAGCGCGCCACCGCCTACATCAACCGGAACCCGTTCACCTCCCGGGCCTACCGGAAGTTCGGCACGGCCTCCAACCTGAAATTCTGCACGGGGGGAGGCATCCTTCCGGTCCGGAATTTCCAGGCCGGGGACGACCCCGAAGCCGACCGGCTCTCGGGGGAGGCCATGAGAAAACGGTACCGTTC
Organism: uncultured Desulfobacterales bacterium; assembly: GCA_964443135.1. Taxonomy (GTDB): domain Bacteria; phylum Desulfobacterota; class DSM-4660; order Desulfatiglandales; family HGW-15; genus JAIPEI01. Next base: position 132,615 of record CAYUBQ010000001.1, read on the forward strand.
CAGGCCGAGCACGTGCAGGCCCTGCACCATCCTGTGCGGCCACAAGGGGACCTTCCCGGACGGCTCCACGCGGCAGATCGCGGAGTACGAGACCGTGGCGCTCCTGGGGGCCAACCTGGGCGTGTTCGACCCGGATCGGGTCTCGGACTGGAACGAGCTGTGCGGGCGTCTGGGCATGGACACCATCAGCGCGGGCGGCACCATCGCCTTTGCCATGGAGGCGGGGGAGCGCGGGCTCATGAAGACGGACGTACGGTTCGGCTCGCCCGAGGGGGTGGCCGGGACCCTGGAGGCGATCGCCCTCCGGAAAGGACAGGGCGACGAGCTCGCCGACGGCGTTCGGAGGCTCTCGGAGCGGTACGGCGGAGACGCCTTCGCCATGCACGTCAAGGGCATGGAGGTGGCCGGCTACGACCCGCGGGGCTCCTGGGGACAGGGGCTGGCCTATGCCGTGGCCAACCGGGGCGCCTGCCACCTCTCGGCCACCCTGTTCCCGCTGGAGGTGTTCTTCGGTCTGCTCCGGCCCCGGACCGTCCGGGCCAAGGCCGAGTTCGTCCGTTTTCTCGAGAGCCTCTACGCCGCGGTCAACTCGCTCCAGACGTGTCTCTTCACGGCCTACGCCTACATGCTGGAGCCGCCCGCGAGCCGTTTCACGCCCAAGCCCCTCCTGGGCCTCACCATGCAGTACCTGCCCAGCCTCGCCCTCAAGCTCATGGACGTCACCACCTTCAATCGCCTCTACGAGGCCATCACCGGGCTTCCCCTGTCCCAGGCCGGGATGATCCGGGCCGGGGACCGCATCCACACCCTGGAACGCTGGATGAACACCCGGGAGGGCGTCTCCCGCAAGGACGACACCCTCCCGGCGCGGTTTCTCCTGGAGGACGACCCCGAGGATCCCCGGAGGCGGGCCGTGCCGCTCGACCTCATGCTCGATCGGTACTACCGGCTCCGGGGCTTCGACCCGGAAGGCGTTCCCACGCCCGAGACATTGGAGGCGCTGGGCATCCCGGCGGGCGCCCCCCGGGAGGCGGGGCCTCAGGCGGCCAGGTAGCCGCCCGGGACCAGGCTGGTGGCCAGCATCACCCGGTTGATGTCCAGGTGGTCGTTCCAGGTGGAGACGCCCTGGTTTTCCCGGTCGAGCCAGAAGGCCTCGATGGTGTCGGCCAGGGGCAGGAACCGCTCGAGGGAGTCGACTCCGGCCTTCACGGCCCGGCTGTCCCGGAATCGGGCCTCCTCCTCGGCCGCTCTTTCCTGCAGCCCCTCCACGGCCCGGAGTCCCAGGGAGAGGCCGAGCTCGCGAAAGGCGAGGCGGTACTGGGCCGGGAGCCGGGTCGCGGGGTTCTTCTCGTAGGCCTCGAGGCTGGGCCGGGCCGCCGCCAGGAGCTCCAGGGCCAGCTCCTCCTTGGCCGCGTCCCCCTGGGTCACCAGGCGGGCCGCCCGCCAGGCGTCCGTGAGCAGCCCCCCGATGCCCAGCGGGTCCTCCGTGACGAAGCGCATGCCCTCGCAGAGCCGGGCGAGCTCGGCGATCTCCTTCCCCAGTCCGGGCCACGAGCTCCGCTCGCAGTCCCGGGGCGCGTCCCACTCCAGCTCGCTCAAGGTGACCAGGCCGTCCAGGGGGTCGTGCGCCCCCATGAACGGGACCAGCGGCCGGGTGAGGTCGATGCTCATCTTCCAGGCCATTCGCTTCTCCCCCCCGGGCCAGACGTCGTAGACGAACGCGGCGTGCGCGGACTGTGCGAGCTCCACGGCCCACCGGAGGTAGCGCGTGTCCCGGAGGGCCTGCGACGCCCGGTCCAGCGCGATCATCCACTTGGTCAGGTAGTGGTAGTACTGGCCGTCCCGGTCCCACTCCAGCTGCTCGTCGTAGGCCTCGTCCTCCTTCCGCTCGTTCATCCCCTTGCCGATCCGAAGACCGCCCCGGGTGGGGTGCTTCCGCCCCTCCTCCTCGGAAAGCCCGCTGATCCAGCCGGTCCTGGCGTCGTCCGGCCGGTGCCGGCCGAGCACGGAGTGGACCTGGTCCACGAGACGGGTCGCAAGATCCGCATAGGTCTCGTCCCCCGTCAGGCGCCGGAGCTCCAGAAAGTTGCAGACCGCGAAGGCGTCCGTCCAGAGGTAGCGCCGGGCGGGGCGGCCCGGGGTGATCCCCGTGTCCCGGGCGAATCCGGTCATGATGCGTACGGCCTCTTTCACGGAGGCGTTTTGTTCCATCCCTCTCGCTCTCCTTCGCCGTTGTTCTCTGCCTTCTGTTTCCAGTCGGAGATTCCTGCACGGCGCGGCAGGAATCGATCGACTCCTCACGCAACACTAAGACCGAAATCCGCTTTTGCAATTGCCGCAGGGAAAAGGGCCGCCGTGAGGGCTCACGCCGACCTGGGGTTGCCTGTGACGGGCTACCGTGCGTGGAAGAGCGCCAGGCGGATCCCCAGGCCCAGGAACAGGAGCCCGGCGGCGAACGAGCGGCCCATCCGTTCCCGGAACCAGGCGGATCCCAGGGCCAGCATCAGGCACCAGATGGTGCCGGTGATGAGAAAGGTCAGCCCCAGGACGAGCAGGGCCGGGAAGGCCGTGTCTGCGCGGGGGCTGACGAACCGGGGCAGGAAGGGTCGGTCGAGTCGTCCGGGGCCCCCTGCCCGCCGCCGTGGAGAAACCCGATCCCGATCCAGATCAGGTACCCGGCGCCCAGCATCTTCACGATCCCGAAGGCCAGGGAGGACGCGGCCAGGACCGCGGAGAGCCCCAGCGTGGCCAGCAGGGTGTGGATCAAGGTGCCGGTGCCGATGCCGAGCGCCGACACCACGCCGGCCTCCCTTCCCTGGGCCACACTGCGCCCCACGACGTAGAAGGTGTCCTGGCCGGGCGTGATGTTGAGCAGCACGCCCGAAAGGACGAACAGGGGGTAGTGCTCGATTCCGAACATCACGGCCGCCTCAGGGCGAGACCTCCAGGTCCTCGAGGTGGAACGAGCGCATCATGAACCGGTGAAAGGCGTCGTCGTCCAGCTCCGCCCGCTTTCCGAGGAACTCCTCGCTGAAGGGGCCCGTCGAGTAGACCGCCCTGGGCTCCTCGGAGAGCACGGCCTCCAGGATCAGGTCCACCACGACCTCGGGCCCGGGCACGGTCAGACCCGCGAAGCGCTTTCCCATGGCCGCGCCCGCGGTCTGGTAGACCGGCAAATAGTCCGGGTCGGTGCGGGCCATGAGATCCCCGGTCCACTCGGTGGCGACCTCGTTGAACTCGGTCGCAATGGGGCCCGGGCGGATGGCCGAGACGTGGATGCCGAAGGGCGCCAGCTCCATGCGCAGCCCGTCCGTGATCCCCTCGACCGCGTACTTGGTGGAGGCGTAGACCCCGCTCGTGGGAAAGGCGAACCGGCCGACGATGGAGCTCAGGTTCACGATCCGCCCGCTCCTCTGCCTGCGCATGCCGGGGAGGCACGCCTGGGTGACCCGGATCAGAGCGAAGACGTTCACCTCGTAGAGGCGTTTCACGGTCTCCCAGGAGACATCCTCCAGGGCGCCCCGAACGCTGTACCCCGCGTTGTTGACGAGCACGGAGACCGGTTCGGGCAGCTTTCCCACGAAGCCGCAGAAGGCCTCGGTCTCCTCGGGAAGGGAGAGGTCCACCCGCCTGGGCTCGATCCCCTTCTGCTTGGCGGCGAGCTCCTCCAGGCGATCCATCCGCCGGGCTGCGGCGATGACCCGGAACCCCTTCTTCGCCAGGCGGACGGCCGTCTCGCGTCCGATCCCGCTGCTGGCTCCTGTGACCAGTGCGGTCCTCCGATCTTTCATGGCTCCTCCTTGGAACAGGCTGGGACGCCGGGCTGCAAACCTCGACCGGGCATCCGGTTCGACGCCGAGGCCCGATCATTGTATGACGGGAAGCGAAGCGTGAAAAGCCGAAATCCGGGGCTTGCCGTGCGGAGGGCGAAGAACCCGGAGGGAATGGGGGTCACCGGAGGTCGAACCGTCCCGCGGAAAGGGCCGGTTCGGGCGGGTTGAAAGGAGAGGTTTCCGCTACGAAGGGTCCCGGGTTCGAGGGGGACGCTTCTCTTTCGAGGCCCGCCGCCGGCCGCTTTTCCCCAGGAGCGCGTTCAGACCCATCCCCGCCAGGACGAACAGGGCGGGAATCACGGTGAAGCCGATCCACCAGGGCCATCCGGCGTGGTGACAGATGTTGCGCCCCAGCACCGCCCCGACCAGGTAGACCACCACCCAGGGCCCGATGTCTCGTTTCCTTCCTGCCTTCATGTGCGCCGCCGTCCGTTCTACAGGATCTCCATCAGCTTCAGGCCCTCGTGAAAGAAGGCTCCGGCCAGCACCGCCAGCATCGCGCCCAGAAACCGCATGATGAACCGGTAGGCCCGGCCCGAAAGGAACGACTTGTAACGGCCGGTCAGCGCGGCCAGGGCCGTCTTCGATCCCACCAGCAGGACGTAGAAACCGCCCAGAAAGGCCAGGGGCGGCAGGAGGCCTTCCCGCGAGGCCCGGATGATGGTGGGTGCGCCCACGCTGAGCCAGAAGAGATAGGGGTGCGGGCTCATCACATTGGCCAGGATCCCCCGGGTCAGGGATCCGGTCCGCCCCTCCTTGACGTCCAACTCGATCCCCCGGGTCCGGAGGCACCCGTAGGAGAGGTACAGGAGGAAGCAGCCGCCGGCCAGCGAGATCCCTCCCAGCACACCGTGGAACCCGGCGAACCTCGACAGGACGAAGACCGTCAGAAGGATGATCGGCAGGTCGGTCACGACCGGCGCCAGGGCCACCTTCATCCCGGCCGCCATGTCGTGCCGGAGGGTCTCGGAGATCGTCAGGACCAGCAGCGGTCCGGGAGACACCCCCGCGTACAGGCCCAGCGCGATGCCCATGGCCAGAAACTCCATGTTCAGTGGCTCCCGCCCTGCTGCGAGCCCGCCTCCCCCGCCCTTTCCATGGCGGCTCGTCCTCCAGGAGGAACCGCGCCGGCAGGGGTGAAGCCCACCAGAAAGCTGACCGCCGACCACCGGCTGTCCTCAACAGCCTCGTTCGCCTCGTGGAGCATGTCCTCCACGGCCGCCAGGGTGTAGAGCCCGGCGGCGAAGACCAGGCCGAGCATCTTCACGGACTCGTCTTGTCCCCGCAACACGAAATATGCGGCCGTCCCTGGAGCACCGAGACCCCGCTCTCACCCGCCGCCCTCCACCAGCCGGTCCACCTTGCGCACGTAAGCCGCCGGATCGCACTTGCGCTCCAGGCCCGAGGCGGCCATGAAGCGTACCTTGCCGAAGATCGGCCGCTCGGCCCAGGGCCGGTCGTGGAGGCCGAACACCCAGGCCACGCCCGCGTAGCTGTTGGGGTCCCGGCCGTCGACGAAGTACTTGTTGTTCAGAGCCAGGGCCGTCGAGAAGGCTTCCTCCGGCGTCTCGGACCACTCGAGGATCTTTTTTCCCCAGTACATCCGCATGTGGTTGTGCATGTAGCCGGTGTAGCGCATCTCCCGCATGGCCGCGTTCCAGTAAGGGTCGTGGGTCTCCGCGTCTTCGAGCACCCCGGGCGAGTACAGGGGCTCCCGCAGATCCTTCTCGTGCTCGCGAAGGGTCGTCCTGGCCCACTCCGGCAGGGCGTGGTACCGGTCGTAGTCCGGCTCGAAGTGCGTGTAGTTGTGCGCCAGCTCCCGGCGCACCAGCAGCTCCTCCATGAAGGTTTCCCGGCTCTCCTCGAGGCCGCGGGTCTTTTGGAGCTCGAGCGCCAGCCACACCGGCGAGACCTGCCCGAAGTGGAGGTACATGCTCATGAGAGAGACGTCGTCGGTCTGGGGCTGGTTGCGGTGGGCGGCGTAGTTCTTCAGCCGCCGATGGAGAAACGCCTCGAAGACCCGGCGGGCCTCCACCTGCCCGCCCGTGAACAGATCCACCGGTCGGACCGAGCGGTCCAGCTCCAGCCGCGCGCACGCCGCGTCGGGATCGTCCACGTCCATCCCGGTCACGTGGAGGGGCAGGGACTGCTTGTGCGGGTCGGTCCGCTCAAGGGCGTGCAGGAACCGGGGAAGAAGCTTTTGAACCTTGCTGCGAAGGGTTCGGGCCGCATACTCCCGCTTGTCGGAGACCGCGTCCACGGGCACGATCAGGTTCGTCTCCACCTGGATCACCGGGCGGCCCGCCTCCTCGGCGACCCGGTTCCGCCACTTCCGCTGCACCCGCGTGTGGCCTCGGTCCGTGACGATCAGGGAGGCGTCCCGGCCGAGCCGCATCGCGACCTCGTCCGGCCGGCCGCGGAGGACCACCAGCTTGATCCCCCGTTTTGCCAGGGAGCGGCGGGCGTCGGCCAGGCCCTGGAGCATGAACCGGTAGTGCCGCAGGTTCCCCTCCGGGAAGTCGTCCATCAGGCCGAACCCGACGAGCAAAGGCCGGCCCAGCTCGTTCGCCCGCCGGATCCCGAGCTCCAGGGCCGGGTTGTGGTGCTCCCGCTGGGCGGCCTGCATCCAGTAGAGCACGTACGACCCCTCGCGGGGGGCGTCGTCCCGGCTCAGCAGCTCGATCCGCTGCGGCTCGATGTCCGGGTAAGACCTCATCGCCCCTCCCAGCCGATGACCGGAACCGCTGCGCAGGGAACCCCGTTGAACACCGGGAAAACGATTTTGAACAAGCCGAGGAACGCGTAGTAGACCAGGTTGAACGTCTCCCGGGATAGGGGGAACCACCGGCTCTGGGTGCGATCCACCAGATCGGGCGCCAGAATCCACGTAATCGTCCAAGAGACGTACAGCCCCCCGTTGATGATGATGCACCACATGAAAAGCCGGGTCAGCGTCTGGACATCCATGACATACCTCCGCTCCCGTCGACCGCCCCGGCTTTGAGATCAAATCCCTCAGCCCCACTCTTCCGGGGCGGCCTGTCCCGGGTCGTTCGTGCAGGCCTCCCCTGCCCGCACCTTCCGGTTCGAGCCGACCCTACCCCTGGGAGTAGCCCGTTTCATATAATATAATCCAGCGAGACATCGTGACGTTTGCCTCCGCAACAGGGGATCTGATACTCTGGTGTCCGATGGCGGAACAGACAGGCATTTTAAACGAGGTGCAGACAGAAGGGGGCCCAGGATGCTCAAGCGGGTGGACCATGTCAACCTGGTCGTCCGTGATCTCGATCAGGCAAAAAAGTTTTTCGTGGACCTTGGTTTCGAGGAAATCGATCATGCCACGCTCTCCGGGGAGGATTTTTCGCGCGTCACCGGTTTGAGCCAAGCACATGCGAAATATGCGGCTCTCTCATTGAGGGGAGCGGAAACCAAACTCGAACTGATTCAGTACATCTACCCGCCTGGGGTCAAAAGCGCCGAAACGGGAAAAGCCAACCAGATCGGGCTGCGCCACCTCGCCTTTGAGGTAGACGACATTCATGCCGAAGTTCAGCGACTCAAAGCCCGGGGATTCCGTTTTCAGAGCGGAATCGAGATGTGGAAGCGCTCGGGGAAACGAATCGTGTATTTCCAAGGCCCAGAAGGAATTCTTCTCGAATTGGCCCAATATCCAATCCGATAAATAGCTCCCTTTTCATCAAAAACCATCCTCATTCTGTCAATTTCATGGATGATTCCGTCTACCCCTTTCACCCCAAGGCCTCTCGTTTCCTCCGTCGAAAACACCTATGATACCTCGAGTCTCAAGGGAACCGTGCGCTTTGCGGGACCGAGATACTCCACGTTCTTCATGGCCGTCTTCCTGTATTTCTTTCCCTCCCTGGTTTCCTCCGCCGCATGAGCCACCAATCCGATGGATCTCGAGATGATGAAGAGACCTCGCCCAAGCCTCCAATCGATCCCGAGATCCGATATAGACGCGGCAATAGCTCCATTGATGTTCGAAGCAATGTTTTTGGCTTTGCCTCTCGAAAGCTCGGCCTCCAGAGATCGGAGCAAATCGATATGAGGGCGAGGGGAAATACACGATTCGGCGATTTCAAGCAGCTTCACAGAACGCGGATCCCTTTCAAAAAAGGCGTGTCCGAAACCGGGAACCCGCTCGTTGTTATCACGATACACCTTGATGATCTTTGCGGCGATTTCATCCGTGCTTTCGCCACCCGCTTCTATTATGTTTTCCTGCAGAAGTTTCGCGCAATTCTCGATCGCACCGCCGTGATGGTCTCCGAATGCAAGAATTCCGGCCGCCACCGCGGCCTGAAGGGGGACGCCACAAGAGGCCACGAATCGGGTTGCATTCGTAGAAGGCGGGTATATACTTTGATCGCAACAGGAGACAAGAATCGCTTCCATGAGCTTTTTTTGAGAAAGTTTTGGGAGATCACCTATGGTCATTAAGAAGACGATGTCAGAAAAAGAGCATTTTTCCATTAACTCGCTCAATTCATATCCCTTCACATATATATTTCCCTCTTCGATATTGGAAATGTATGTATTCCACATGATATTCCCCCTTTCAAACCACTTCTTATAAATTCAATATTCTTCTCTTCGGTTCCAATATTCTTCGAGTTAAGAGTTGCATAATATTTAGTATTCTGCTCTGAAATATTGTTGTTTTATGACCACCGATTTTCATTCAGATAAATACACCCTACTTTTCACGAGGCCGACCACGCCTCAAACTCGAAGCGGCGTTTGCCCAGCCACGGGATCTTCTTTGGACCGAGCTGCTTGAGCATCTGCAAAATGAGGGGTAGATGACGCTTCTTCTTCATGGATACGACAACCCGATCCGCCTCGATCTTGAAGGAGCCGCCGTTGGCCAGGAATTTGGTGTTCAGGCTCTTGGCGGTCTCCCATTCATAGCCTTCGATCAGGAGGGCCATGGCTCGATAGAGGTTGTGGGCCGCGGCGGTCATGGTCAGGTCGAAGTCCACCTTGACCACGATGGAAGAGGACACCTGGTTGAGATGGAAGAAGTGGATCTGCTCGGAGATCCCCTTTTCGACGAGCCATCGCTTGGCATATTGTCTCACGATGCGGGCCGGCTTCCAGTCCCATACATTGGTCAGGATGAAGGCGGGCCTCTTGCGGCCGTGTCCGGTCACGACGAGCTGACGAAACGGCGGTCCGTCCTTGGTGAGGCTCACCGTGGATTCGTAGACATCGAGCTTGCGATGTTTCCTGGAGCTGTCGGGCAGCACGACCCTCTGCCATTGATCGGAGGGCAAGGCCTCGATTTCTTCGACGAGCTTCTTCCCCCTACGCCGCAGGGTGATGAACTGTATTCCATCGTGGTCGAGCTTGGCCAGGTTCTCATAGGTGGTGAACTTGGAATCGAAGATCAGGCACTTGGGAGAGAGTCCTCCCTGCTTCCAGAAATCGACGAGCTCCAGGACGCACTCCGGCTGATCCCGGTGCTTCACCTCGGCATCGGAGTAGCAGAAGATCCCCGAGTCCGCATCCTGGCAGAGAACGGCCAGGACGCTCTTGAGGGCCTGCCGCCGCTTGCCGGACCAGTTGTTCTCGAGCACACTGGCATCGCCCCAGTGGGGGATCGCGGTGAAGTCCATGTTGACCAGGCCGGAGAACACCCCTTCCTGGTCGAATGTCTTCTGCATGGCCCGGAGGAAGCGGACATTCATCTCCCGCTCCACCCGATAGGAATAGGAAGAAAGGGTCGCGGCCTTGGGCAAGACGTTGAGGCCGGCAAAGAGCCCCAGGCTCCGGTCCATGGCCCAGAGATCGTCCTGGCTGTACCGCTCGTAGCCGGAGAGCTTGAGGGCCAAAAAGGACAGGACGCTCTGGGTGCGGTTCAGCTCGGATGTCTCCGGATACCGGGCATGGTCGATCCAGCGGTGTACCTTGAGCTTGACCAGCAGAGGGAGGAGCGTGAGGAGCCCGATACCCCTCTCGGAGTGAAACGTCTTGCCCATGTCCAGTTCCCAATCCAGGCTCCGGGTTTGAGGGGCGGCAAGGCGGCTCACCGATCCTTTTCGCTTCTCCAGGGTGTTTCGCCTGGGAAGACGGCTGAACCCGTCTTCCACCAGAATGCGGTGGATGAAGTCATGGGAGGTCTTGTGGCCCATGGTATCGAGGGCGGCCTGGATATCCAGGATGGAGTAGTTCTGCTTGCGAGAGAGTCCCGCATCGACTGCACCGTGGTCGCTTCCAATATCCATCCCCGACGGACTCCTCGTTGCTCTATGACGGGGTCCGGGTCATCACGCGCCTCCTGCATCGGGCCCGGGAAGGCCTGCAGGGCATCGACACCCCTTTTACCGATCACACCCGCAGGGCCAAGCGCAGGATGCTGGGTGTAAAAAACGCCAAGAACAAGAAGGCGCGGAAGCCCCAATACCAGGATCTTCTCAAGGTCACCAAGAAGACCCTCGGCTACGCAGCAAACATCCTCGCCGAGATCAGGACGGGCGTGTTCCTCGATCCCCAGGAGACCCTGCTGGCCTTGAGTCTTCAACAGGACCTGGAGGGATACATCGAACTCACCACGCGGGTGATCGACCAAACCGAGCGCCGTGTCCTGCGGGAGGAAAAAGTCCCGGCCCAGGAGAAGGTGGTCTCCCTTTTCGAGCCCCACACGGACATCATTGTCAAGGACCGACGGGATACCTATTACGGCCACAAGGTCTGCCTGAGCAGCGGTCACTCCGGTCTGATCACGGACTGCATCATCACCAAGGGCAACCCGGCGGACACCGACTTGACCATCGACATGCTCGACCGACAGAACGAGGTCTTCGGGCGCTACCCCCTCAAGGTAGCCTTGGATGGGGGCTTTGCGTCGAAGGACAATCTCGCGTCGGCCAAGGCCATGGGGATCAAGGATGTCTGCTTTGCCAAGAAGCGCGGCCTCAAGGTCGAGGACATGTGCCGGAGCGAGTATGTCTACAGCCGACTCCGGCGCTTCCGGGCAGGGGTCGAGTCCGGGATCTCCTGGCTGAAGCGCTGCTTTGGTTTTGACAAGTGCACCTGGAAGGGCCTGCGCTCGTTCAAGAGCTATGTCTGGGCCTCCCTGGTGACTGCAAATCTGGTGACCATCATCAGACAACTGCAACTTTAAAAGGCTTAACGAAAGCATTAAAATAGCTATTAAAATTATTTACAGCTAAATAATGCCTCAAAATAACTATTTTACGCCTACATAGCGAGACCGCAATCCGATTCCGGGTTCAAAGCATGGAGTTTGGAGCGTAACGGACATTTTTTGTTCACTCTCAACCGTAAAATTGCTCTTTCTGGATAGGCACTAACTAAAAGAATGGCCCGAGTGCTGTTCGGTACTTAGAAATTAAAGACGCCATCCACATCTTCTTGAGGAACATCGAATACGGCATTGGTCGGGGGCAAAGGCTCAACCCTCATCCAGTCCGGTAGCCTGTCAGATCCAGGTCCTATCCCCGCTTTTGCGTTGAAATTTCTCTCCTGCCGAAGCATTTCCTTTCCCATCTCCAAATAGTCTTCCACTCCCCAGCTGACCCCATAAAGGCCGTTGATCACCGGGACAATGAGTTCCGGCGCGCGCGCCATAAATGTGAAGAGACAGAGTCCAGTGGCATCGAATGCGGCCATTCCGATCTGAGAGAGCCTTGACCTATCCCCTTGACCGCTGGGGGAAAGCGGTTCTTCCATTACCGCGCCTGCGGTGTGATCAGCACCCTGTGGGCTTGTAGCATAGGTTACTGCCCACCCCTTGGAAGACCTGGCGGCGTGAGCAGGAATGCCTAAACTCTTCACGGCCGGAACCCGCTCAATCCCGAATATCTTCGCCGCCGCTGAAACACCGCTTCCCAGTATCCGGCCCATGGGCGTTCCATTCTCGATTTCATCGATCAGGGATGCGGCTTTCGCCGCATCACCGAATTCGAAAAGGCCTACATCATTCAGTATCCCGATGGTGCAACCTAATTCAATAGTATCAATGCCCAAATCATCACATCTGCGATCCATTCTCGCAATTGCATCAAGATCATCAATCCCGAGGTTCGAACCAAGCATGCCGATGGTCTCATATTCAAGCGCCGCTGTGACAAACTTTTGGGATGAATCATTAAACAGGGAAGAACAGCGGACAACACAGCCGGGCATACAACCGTGCCCCATCGAACCATTACGCGCCTTCACCATCTCGGCAAACTTGGTTGCGTTAATTCTGTCGGCTCTATCAAAGGAGCCAAGCCTGTGGTTGTTGGTAGGAAGACTGCCGCGTCCATTGTCCGCATCAACAAAAATGGCCGTACCGAGAGTGTGAAGGGCATCCGTAAAGGGGGCATTCCGAATTGCGTCTGTCAATGCCTTTGCGGTGGACTTGAATAAATCTCTGCTTGCGGCTTTTCGAACACTGCACCCTTCGCTGTCAATCACTATCGCCTTGAGACCTTTGGCGGCCATAACCGCCCCAAGGCCGCCTCGAGCAGCATGCCTTGCAGGATTACCATCAGGGTCTGCTACGGCGACGGTTGAATTTGCAAGCCTCATCTCGCCTGCGGGGCCGGTTATGATAATGCCCACTTTATCCCCATACATCTGTCTGAGTCTCTCACAAGCGTGGTAGTTTTTCAGCCCGGAAACATTTTCGGCGGATTCGAGTTTCGTCCCATTGACATCAATCTTTAAAGTCTGCCATGTCTCGCTTTTTCCTTCCACGAAGATGCCGCCGATACCAAGTCGCCCGAGCTTGTGGGCTGCTGTACCGCCGGAGTTTGCCTCTCTTATGCACCCAGTCAGTGGACTTTTTCCTCCTATCGAAAGCCTTCCTGACTGGGGCGCGCTTGTTCCAGCAAAAAGACCTGGGGCCACAACGAACAAACCCTCTCTTGCCAGCGGATGGGCCGTCGGCGAACCGTACTTTGTCAAGAGATAGTCAACCATAGCCCTACCCCCGACAATTGTGCCTTCCGGCAATTGCTCTATAGCTATCATATTCTTTGACATATCAACTCTAAGTATATTCATTATTAATCTCCAAAGTAATCATAATAGTTTCAGCCTCCGTCCGATAAATCAAAAACCTTAATATCATCGCCGTCAGCCAGCTCATCATTTAGTTGTCTTATTTTGCCTCCAATGGCAACAAAACGGGCCCCATGGGCAGGAAGTTCGAATGCATTAATTAAGTCTCCAACACTGGAGCCGGCTGGAAGTCGTAAGGCAATTCCCGCCTCTGTGTCATATCCTTTAACACATTTTCCCAAACCGGAATACAGCTTTACGTTAACATTTATGAATTCAAATTTATTCACGTCCTGATTCCGATCATGTAAAGGTCTGAACTTCTGTCATCAATAAATATAGTCATCTAAATGAATTATATCCCAAACCTCATCTGGAACCTTAACCCTATTCGGAAACTCCTTGCTTATCGGACGTGTTGCGTCAATCCCCATTTTTGTGACCATTCCCTCGCCGCTGAAAATCGAATCCAGCCCATATGAACTGGGGTCCAGAACACTGCTGCGAGCCCCTTTTACGAAAAACACATCTTGATCAGCCTGAACCCGGGTGGAGACGGCCCAGAGCACTTCATCGTCATTAAAGATATCGACATCATCATCTACAACGATGGCATGTTTCACCATGTACTCGGAGCCGAGAAGTGTCAAAAGCACATTCTTGCCATCGCCGTCACGCACTTTCTCAATGGAAATATAGGCATGGTATCCGGAACCGTTCAAAGGCAAACGGACATCCTTAATGGTCGGAAAGACAGTTTTAATTTTCTTGTATAAATTAGCCTCTTTGGAAGGCATAATCCAGAGCCCCAGATGCTCTTTTGAAGAAGGAATAATATCATGATAAATATAGTCCTGTCGGTGTGTAATCGCTTTTACTCTGAAGACGGGAGATTTCCGCTTCAGCCCGTAGTTCATTGTATATTCACCGAATGGTGCTTCATCCTTTCTCGCGCCAGACAGAATTTCTCCCTCAATTATCATTTCAGCGTCAGCAGGAACAGGGAAACTCAAGGTCTCCGAAGGAACAATACCAAGAGGTTCGCCGAGAAGTGAACCCGCTAATGCGTAATCATCAGTACCGAAAGGCTCGTTATTTTGGGATGCGATCACAAAGGCGGGGTGATGACCGATAACGATCGCCATTTCGAGATGCTCATTATTTAGCTCCGCGCGCCTCAGCAACTCGCCTCCATGATGATTGGGGTTAATGAAAATTCCGCCTTCGATTGGACCGGAAACCATAAAACGATACATGCCCATATTAACCGTTGTTCCATCCAGATTAGACGCTATGCAGACACCGGCCGAGATATATGCTCCCGCATCATCCTCATGATGTTTCGGAACAGGTAAAGAGAGCAGATCAGGATCTCCTCCCGTGTGAATGATCTCCTTCACAGGTGCATTATCGACCCTCTCGGGAGGCAATGGGCTGAGAATTTTTTTTAAGTAGTTTTCGTTCAATCTGCTTGAAGCGCCGTCTAATGCGAGCGCCACAGCGTCTCTGTCTGCAAATAAATTGCACACTAATGAATGGCTATGCCCCGCAACGCTTTTGAAATGAACAATAGGGTCACGGCCAGCGCTTGCGAGCTTTTTCACAAGGGCTGTGCTTTCATATTGAAGGCTCATTTCTTTGTTAACCGTCAAAAGTGAATCAGGCATTTTTTGCTGGACAAGGCCAAGGAAGGTCCTCAAATCTTTTTTGTTTGAATTCATCGAGCATCCTCACAGAAAAATAGTAACCGCCTGTCTACCGGCGTTATCAAACAAGAAACTCTTTCAGGGATCATCGCGCTGATGCAGCTGTTTTCTCCGTTTGATGATTTGAAAAATCAGTACCAGCGATAACAGGAAAAACCCCGTTACACCAGTCATAATTCAGGTTTTTAAAAGAGAGAAAATAGATAAGAATAATGATAGGCAAAAGAAAATACCCTTTTGATAGAAAGGTTTTCGAAAAGCTCTCAAGCTCCTCCTCAAGCTCCTCTTTTGGTAGACTTTTTATTCCCCGCTTTTAGCCTCAAAGTGAACCATCATTTCAACAGAAACGAAAAACAAGGCAGCAGGAATCATGGCCGATTTGCCAACTTCCGGGAATGAGCTGCCGTGAAATGACGCAATAATGAGAGCAGCTGCACCCATTACCGGCGGCATGAACTAGCCTCACAAGATGCCGCGGCCGCCGCGGCCTCTACACCGACTGCGAATGTTGGCTTCAATCCGACCTTTTTCATCATTGGAATGGTAATAGCCCAGTTGTTACAGCGTTAGCTGGTGAGCTGCCTGATATAGAGCCCATAAAACCCGATGCAACAACGATGATCTTGGCCGGACCTCCGGGCATCTGATCAGTAAAACTCCTCGATAAGCCGATGAAAAACTCTTAACCTCCTGTTTTACTTATAAATGCACCAAAATCCGGTTGCGTCGTCTACGTGTTTGGAAATTAGATCGGCAATGGCGGCTCCAACCGGGTAGTGAAACCCACCGACACAAGCAGTGGCGATATTGATTTGTTAACGCCCATATGCAATCTTTGTTTCCACTGATAGTGACCAAAAAAATAGCATACAAAAAGACAACAGACTAAATGCAGTAATGCTTGTTAAATACTTTCTATAAATGCCGATTTTTGCACTTTATAGCCTATTGTTAAGCTCGATATCAACTGCAGACTAATAGGTAGTTAGTTGGAAAAGATAATTAATACTGACATTCATATAATCAACTCAATAATCTTCTCTAAATCTTTTCTAGATGCACATCGAGGATTTATCTGATTGAGAAGACTTTCATATGCCTCATCTATTATTGTACTTGTGTCTTCTAATAAAATGTTGGCATCGGACAGCCTCTTTGGAATACCGATATCATTCAAAAGAGTGTCAATTTCATCAATAACTTGTTGGCTGGCCTGCCTGTGTCTTGGATACTCTGTAAGGATTTTCCAATCAATTGCAGGCACAAGTTTCAGGAATCGCTCGGGATCGGCCAGCCAGTTGAAGCGAAGGATATGCGGCAGGATAATGCCGCATGCAAGGCCGTGCCCCACTCGCCCGGTTACGCCCACCGGGTGTGCTAGGCCGTGAACCAGTCCTAGCCCGGCGGTGGTCATGGCAATGCCTGCGAGGCAGCTTGCATTCAACATGTTCTGGGCCCTCGTCCGGTTCCTTGTGTTCGCTACAAAGGCTCTCAGATTACCGAAAATCAGTTCAACAGAACCCACCGATGCCCTCTCCGTGATAAAATTGGCATTGGGATTGAAAAACGACTCCAAAGCATGAGTCAATGCGTCCACCCCGGTCTCGGCTGCGATATGGGCCGGGATAGCCGTGAGAACATCTGCATCAAGGAATGCGACTTTCGAGAAAATCTGAGGACTCTTAAAAAACATCTTAAATTTCTTTTTATCATCGATGATAACGGCGGCGCTTGACACTTCGCTCCCCGTACCGGCTGTTGTGGGGATTGTTATCAGCGGCAGAGGGTTGTTGGGATAACTTTCCCTGGGTCCCTGAAATTTAATAAGATCGATTTCATTTGCCGCCAGGATACAAGCGGCTTTTGCCGCGTCTATGGAGCTTCCCCCACCCAAGCCGATAACAGCATCATGCTTTCCGTTCTTTACTACCTCGACAGCCTTAGATACGTTCTCCACTTTCGGGTCGGGTTCAACGCCATCGAAAACCCCATGATCAATCTTCTCTTCCTTAAGGCACCCGGTAACCTTATCCAGAATCCCGGCCCTGACTATGCCTGGATCTGTAATAATCAATGGCTTTCCAATTCCCAGACGAAGTATCTCTTTGGGTAGTTCACTAAGACACCCGGCGAATGAAATTATTTTTACCGGAAACTCAAATATTGCCATATGTTAACCCTCCTCGGCTCTATATCTACAAAATTTAACTCAGCCACCCAAGTATGCTTTCTTCACCCGTTCATCCACGGCAAGGTCTTTGGCAGGACCGGACAGGACTATCTCGCCATTTTCCAGGACATAACCCCTGTCTGCAATTTGAAGGGCAGCATATGCATTTTGTTCAACAAGCAGTATCGTTGTGCCCCGGTTGTTGATTTCACGAACTGCATCGAAGACAACACGCACAAGCATTGGCGCGAGCCCCAGGCTTGGCTCATCAAGTAAGAGCAGCCGAGGTCTCGACATAAGGCCACGCCCCATTGCGAGCATCTGCTGTTCGCCTCCTGATAGAGACCACCCCAGTTGTTTTTTTCTCTCCTTTAATCGTGGAAACAAATTAAAAACGTTATCTATGTCTTTGTCTATACTCTCTCCACGCTTCCTCCAAGGCGACGTAGCAATCTCCAGATTGCCGAATACAGTCAAGCCAGGAAAAATGCGACGTCCCTCAGGAACATGGCTTATGCCTTTTGATACAATATTTTCAACAGAGACCCTGGAGATGTCTTCTCCGAGAAATTTTATTTGTCCTTTCTGTGGTCTTATTAAACCTGAAATGGTCCTTAATATAGTTGATTTACCAGCACCATTTGCACCTATAAGAGTTACTATCTCCTCACTTTGAATGTCAAATCTGAGGTTACTCAAAGCAGGTATGTTTCCATAGAATACGTCCATATTCAATATTTCAAGCATAATAATCACTCTCTGTGCCCAGATAAGCCTCGATAACTTTTGGGTTGTTTTGAACCTCGGACGGAGTTCCTTCAGCAATCTTAGTACCGAATTCGATAACACTGATTCGGTCTGATGTATTCATGACTAACCGCATATTGTGCTCGATTAGAATAACGGTAATCCCCTTGTCCCGAATCTGGCTTATCAAATCAATGAGGTCAGTTGTCTCAGCCTGATTCATGCCCGCGGAAGGCTCATCCAATAAGACAAGTCGTGGTTCAGTGGCAAGCGCCCTCGCGATTTCCATAAGGCGCTTCTGTCCGTAAGGAAGGTTCACTGCATCCATATCTTTCCGGTCGGCCAGGCCTACAAAGCTCAGGGCATCAATCGCCTTCTCATACATCGCTACTTCTTCACGACGAGCGCTTGGCGTCTTGAAGATCGTTGAGATCAAATTCACGGAACCCCTGACATGGCGTGCAACCATGGTATTTTCCAAAACGCTAAGGCCTTCAAAAACCTTGATATTTTGAAATGTCCTGGCAACCCCTTTCCGGGTCACAACATGGGGCGGAAAACCAACCAGGTTTTCCCCTGAAAAAACGATTGACCCAGCCACAGGTTTGTAGATACCGCTTATAATGTTCAGAATAGTTGTTTTTCCGGCACCATTAGGCCCCATGAGTGAATGGATTTCTCCTTGCTCAACATGAAAATCAACTCCAGACACCGCCAGCAGCCCGCCGAATTTCATTGAAAGATCGCTGATCTCTATCAGGTGGGATGATTTATGCTTCATTTACCTACTCCGGCATAAAAACGGTTAGACAGGTTTTTGACCAAACCCATTATCCCATAAGGCATAAATATCATAAGCATGACGATCCCAGCCCCGTAAATAATCATATAATATTGCCCCATAAAACGTAACCATTCCTTTAAAAAAACAAGTAAGGTTGCTCCAATTACAGGCCCGGCAATAGTTCCTGAACCCCCAACCAGCGTCATGGTCAGTACGTCCACAGACAACATAACCGAAAACGCTTCCGGGCTTATTGACCCTATATAACTCGCATAGAGGCCACCGGCCAAGCCTGCAAAAAATGAGGACACCCCGAAATTCACCAGTCTCGTGGTGACCGGGTTAACTCCCATAACTGTTGCAGCCAGTTCTCCCACTTTGAGGGCTAACATGGAACGCCCGTACTTGGATCGACGTAAGCTGATCGTAACAAGCATCGTTAGAACAATAAAAAACAAAACCAGATAAAAGTATGAGAATCGTGAATCAAAAACAATGGAGCCTAAAGCAGGCGGAGGTATATTATTCACCCCATTTGTGCCGTTTGTTACTTCTGACCAGTTGAGTATGATATGCCGAACGATTTCACCGAAAGCTAAGGTGATTAAAACAAAGTAGTGACCACCAAGACGGGTGGCAGGAAATCCAACCAGAATTCCAGCAAAACTGGTAGCCAGGGCCGCACCAAACAATGCAGGAAAATAATTCAATCCGATTCCCATTGTTAATCCGGCAGTACAGTATGCCCCAATAGCAAAAAATCCGGCTTGTCCGATCGAAATAAGACCCAAATAACCATTAATATAATTAAGGCTGTAAGTTAATATAATAAATATGCCTGCAAGGTTTAACATATTCATATAATATCGTGAGTCTTTGAAAAAAATCGGCAAAATTAATGCCATTCCCAGGAAAATGCCGGATACGATTTTCCGTGTTTGTTCTAAGTTCATTAGCCTTCCCCGCTTCAAACCTTTTCCGCAATCTTCTCGCCAAAAAAGCCTTGCGGCAAAACAAGTAAAACAGTGATGAGTATCAGAAATGAGATTACATCTTTGTATTCAGAGGTAAGGTGAGATGCGACCATCACTTCTGTAACTCCAAGGAATAACCCTGCGATCATAAGCCCTGGAATGCTTCCAAATCCTCCGATTACAATTGCAATAAAGGCTTTAACAATTAGATATAATCCTATATCGGGCTCAATAAACCAAACAGGCGCCACCAAAAACCCTGCGATTGAAGCTAGAATACCAGCTAACACAAAAGTTAAAGCGATCATCCAGTTAACTTTAATCCCCATAAGTCTCGCCGTTTCCTGATCCTGCGCTGTTGCTTCAAGTTTCCTGCCGATTGAAGTACGCGAAAAAAATAATCCTTGTCCGATAAATACCAAAGCAGTAACCAGGAATATTAATAATTGATGGCGTGGAATAACGACTTCTCCGAACTTAATAACCCCAAACCCCAAAAAAGAATCAATTTTCAAAGGATCGGGTCCCCAGGCGACCAAGGCTGAGCTTCTAAGGAGTGTGCTTAAACCTATTGAAGCTATAATTATCGTTACGACTGGTCTGTTCCTCATGGGATAATAGGCGAAAAAATTGTTGAAAAGCCCCAACACACTCATTGCCAAAATGGAAAAAACAAATCCCAGACCGAGAGGCAATCCGAATGTTGTTGTTGCAAGAAATCCCAAGTACCCTCCGAACATAACCATCTCGCCGTATGCAAAATTGACCGCTCCGACCGCGTTGTATATTAGTATAAAGCCAAGGCCGCACATCGCATAAATGCAGCCTATTGATAAGCCGCTGGCTATTTCCTGCATCCTTCACTCCTTGCGGTCACTGACATGTAGAAGCGATAGGGGCATAGATTCGAAGTCCATGCCCCAATCGCTGATCGTTTTAATCGGAAATACCGAAGTCATATTTTTTGACAACAGTTGGTATGGCTTTTCCATCTTCCATATGATACTTCAACATAACAGCAAACCATGCACCATTCTGTTCCTCATCAAATTTATAGCTCCCCGCCAAACCGTCGTAGCTGTTTTTCCGAAGCCATTCCGCAATCTTCACACGGTCTGGTCCGACTTCACTGATCGCAGTAAAAAGGAAGTTTGCAGCATCATAATAGGGGACAGCAAAGGAATCAGGATTTGTATTGAACCTTTCGCGGTATTTTTTCGTCCATGCCTGCATTTCAGGTGCGGGGTCATAATTCGGTTCAGCAGCAGCCTCGACATAGACACCTTCCATTCCCTCGCCTACCAGTTCATGCACTGTAGGCATAGAGGCCGCCGATGAGGCTACATGAGGTACGTTGATCCCCAGATCGTGCTGCTGCTTGAGGAGCTGTGCGGTATCGGGCGGATGAGCCTGGGAAATTATGACGTCAGGGTCGGATCTTTTTACCTCCATAAGCTGGCCGGTCATATCTCTGTCAACCTTTTCATGCCAAGTTTCGGCCACTGGCGTAACACCCCTCTCTTTAAGGCTTTCGACCAGCACTTCATGTCCAGATTTCCCGTATTCAGTCGTCACGCACATCAGGGCAGGACGCTGTGATTTCAGTTCTTCCACCGCAAAGGCCGCGCATATCTCCTTTATGAATCCGTCATGCGGGTAAAGCCTGAAATACCAGGGATTGTCCTTCTTGGTAAGCTCACGCGTTCCGGATGTGCTCATGAGAACAATTTTTTCCTTTTGTACTTCCGGAAACATGGCAAATAACTGAAAACTGTAAATCGGACCTAGAATTGCACATACGTTTTCATTGAGAACCCGGTCAAGTGCCATCATTGCCATGGTTGTGGAATCACCTGAATCTTCAATAATCAGTTTGATCTTCTCCCCATTAATCCCTCCTTTTGTATTCCATTCTTCCGCTGCCAGAATGGCTGAGTTAATCTGCCTCTGGCAGAGCTGAGCCAGGCCGGTGGTTTGTGATCCAATAACGCCGACGTTGATTTCAGCTCCTGCTGTATTATACTGGCTTAATCCTAATGCAATAACTAAGCAGCCCACTTTTACTATTTTGTTTAGAAACCTCATGTTATAAGCCTCCTTCAATTAACATTTATGTAAACCTCAATTGATGAACACCGATTTTTAATTTAATTTAATTTAAAATAGCTACAGCTTCAATTTCAAGCATTAGATCTTTATGAACGAGTCCTTTTACTTCAACCATTGTGCTCGCAGGGTAGAAGTCACTGAAATATTCAGAACGAAGCTGAACAACTTTTGAAAACTCGGAAACATCGGTCACATAATAATTAGTTTTAATAACATCGGCAAAATCAGCCCCGGCCTTTGCCAGAATAAATCTAAGGTTCTCAAAAATGCGGCGCGCTTGGGCCGCAATATCCCCTTTCCCAACTACCTTGCCGTTCTCATCGAAGGCAACCTGACCCGAAATGAAGAGGAGTCTGCTCGCTGTTACAGACACTGCGGGTGAATACGTAGCCGTCCATTTCCCGCATTCCCCGGGTACTATGGCCTCCTTGCTCATCATTCCCCCCTTTCTCCTGGTTAATAATTTGTTTTTTCACAATAAATCCTGAAAGCCACCTCACCAATTCCTCCACATCCAACACCGGTATCCGTACACTTCATATGATCGAACAGGTGCCCGTTTGCGTCCTGGCCCTGGCTTAATCGGTCAAATATGACATAGCTGATCGGGAGAATCGGGGCCAAGGCCCACAGGCACAAGGGAAAAGTGCATTCCTCGGAAATAATCATCCCGCTCCCGTTCATTACATAGCGATCACCGATCTTGGGCTTGTAGCCGCAATTTTCGGACTTGACCACTTCCATGATCACCTTATAGCCCCGCCGGGCCGGGCCGCCCTGGATAATCTTGATTTGTTTTTTAGAAAGGCTCTCAACCTGCCTGTCATTGAAACCAAGGGCCTCCTTTGCCGCCTGCTTTAGTTTTTCATCCATGGGTCCCTCCTTCGTCGATGGTCTTTTTAGCCTGCAACGCCTCAAGGATATGTTCAGGATAAACCGGTATCCTTGTTATGCTCCTCCCTATTGCATTGCAAACAGCATTGAGAATTGCAGGAGCGGTTGTGTTTAAAGAGTGTTCCGCCATGCCTTTAGCCCCATAGGGGCCCGTGGGATATGGTGTTTCAATAAATTCAGCACCAAATTCAACAGGAATATCCAATGAAGTCGGTATTGAATATTCAGCAAGGGAAAGCGTCATAGCGTTACCGTTCTGAACAATGAAATCCTCCATCAAAACAAATCCCAGTGCCTGAATCGATCCCCCATATTGCTGGCCCATTGCCATTACAGGATTTATAACTTTTCCTGAATCGTGCAGATTTAGTAATTTCAGAACCTGGACTGAGCCTGTTTCCATATCAACGGAGACATCAGCTGCAGAAGCCATGAAGGTATGCCCGTACATAAGACGCGGCTCCGGATATTTGAACCACCCTTCTTCGCGCAACTGAATACCTTCATCCGAGCAGAATTTTGCAATGTCAACTATGCCGGCACTCCGTCCTGCCTCGCCCTTTACTGCTATTTTACCGTCTTCGTATAATAAACTGCCTCTATCAACTTCAAACAGGAGCGCAGCTCGATCAATAAGTGTGTCCCTGATCTTGCAGGTGGCCAGGATCAACGAATTTCCAAGCACATAGGTGAGCCGCGAGGCAGAAGTCCTTCCAGCCGGGGGACAAGTGCGTGTATCCGTCATCTCCACCATGACCTTGTCCACCCCAATCTCCAATTCTTCCGCTGCAATCTGAGCCAAAACCGTGGTTATCCCCTGTCCAAGCTCGCATCCACCGGCATAAACAATGGCGCTGCCGTCGGAAAACAATTCCACCGCCGTCCCCACGCCTGCTTTGCCAAGAACTGGAATTGCCGCCACATCAAAGACCGGCATATCGAAACAGATCGAACGGCCCACCCTGGTTTTTTCCTCATCCCGGTTTGCCGGCGGCGGCCCCATCTCCTCCACAAGCCTGTCCGCCAGAATCTGAAGGCTTACCGGGCTGTCCCCCCGCAGTGGAGCGATTGTCTTTTCTTCGGGTTTCAAAAAATTCCTCTTCCTCAGTTCCAGCGGATCAATTTTCAGTTTTCGCGCCAGCTTGTCGATTATTCCTTCTCTTGCCAGCGCGGCCTGGGGCGCACCGAACCCACGGAACGCATCCGCGTCAACGTTATTCGTGTACACGGCTTTTCCCACTACCTGAAGATTGGGGATGCTGTACGGGCCTACAATGGCAGAGACAGTCAGCCCCAGTACCTCGGGAGTCCTGGAGGAATAAGGGCCCGCGTCAGCTACAATAGAGGCGTCTATGGCCTCAATACGGCCTTCCAAGCCTGCCCCCGCCCTTATCCGTATTTCCTGAGCGTGGCGTTTCGGGTGTGCAATGAATGACTCCTGACGGGTCAGCACCAGTTTGACAGGGCCCCTCGTCAGATAAGCCATGGCTGCGAGATGCACTTGTATTGTATTGTGAAGCTTGCCCCCGAAGGCCCCCCCGGACGGCACGCCTTTTATGTGGATCCTGCTCTTTGGTATACCCAGACCATGAGATACGTCTTCCAGCAGGGCAGAAGGATCTTGTATTGCAGACAGAATGTGGAGAATCCCGCTGCTATCCACATAGGCCACACCTGCTTCTGTCTCAAGGTACGCGTGCTCTTGATGGGAAGTAATGTAAACGTCTTCCACAACTGCATGGCATTTCATGAAGCAGGACTCCACGTCGCCATGCAGTAACTTTGTCTGATAGCAAACATTTCCTTCAGCTTCCGGGATGGACTTATACGCGCTTTTTCCGCCGCCGGTATGGATTCCCACCGCCCCATCGGATAAAGACTGCATTGTCGTAGTGATGGGGGTCAACTCCTCATATTCCACATTAATGCTTCTCAGGGCCTCATCAGCGACTTCCAAAGACTCGGCTACCACCAGTGCCACTGCATCGCCGATAAACCGTGTTTGCTCGCCCACCCCCACCAGGACCGGGCGATGATGAATATCATAGCCGAAAAGGTTGGTTCCCTTGATATCCTCAGCGGTTATGATGCTCTTTACTCCATTGATACTCTCCGCCGAGGACTTGTCGATTGTCAGGACGACGGCTCGCGGAAAGGCGCTGTAAAGGATTCTCCCGAAAAACATCCCGGGCAGTTCCAAGTCGCTGGCGAATTTTGTTTCCCCTTTCACTTTTCCGACGGCATCAAGCCTGTCAATTCCCTTTCCAATGTAAGCCTTTGTTTCCATGGGTACTCCTAACCGCCGTTCCGGTAGCTGGACGTTTTACCGCCTGGAATTCGCAGCCGAATGTATGGCATGGATGATCTGGACATACCCCGTGCAGCGACAGAGGTTTCCGGAGATGGCCATTTTTATATCGCTCTCGGACGGGTTGGGCTTTTTTAGCAAAAATGCGTAGGAAGATAGAATCATTCCCGGCGTGCAATAGCCGCACTGAACCGCCCCCTGTTTTATGAAAGCCTCTTGAATTGGATCCAGTGTATCTTGCTGTCCTATACCTTCGATGGTTGTTATTTCTTTCCCATCCGCTTGAACCGCCAGGAGAAGGCATGAATTCACGGGCTCTCCATCGACCAGAACGGTGCAGGCCCCGCAGTCACCCTTGTCACAACCCTTCTTGCTGCCGGTGAGCTTGAGCTCTTCGCGAATCACGTCCAGGAGGCTTTTCTCCGATGGAACCTCAAGAAAATGCGTTTTTCCGTTCACAATAAGCCTGATTTTATGTAGAGACATGATACGACAAACCCCTGTTCAGTTAGGCACAAATGTTATGAAGCAATTTATATGTCCAAGCCTCGACAAGAAGCCTCCGTCCGGACTCGGTGCCCCGAATGTCAGTAATCGGGTGACATTCACGCCCGGCCAGCCTTGCGGCCTCCCTCAGGATTTCCCCGGTACACGGTTTCCCTCTCAAAAAAGCCTCTGTCTCCACTGCCCTGAATGCTACAGGAGCAACGGCACCAAGGACGATACTCAAGTCATCTACAGTACCGTCGCTGCTCTTCTTCACCCAGCCCGCGAGATTAACCACGCTTATAGCCAGGGCCCTCCTTCGTCCAACCTTAAAAAAACAATTCCTGCAGCTACGACCCAACTTGGGCACATCAATCGCCGTTAATGCTTCGTCTTCTCTGATTCCCGTTTGTCCCGGCCCTTTCATAAAATCGCTCACAAATACGTCGCGCTCACCATACGAATTCTTCAGTCTGATCTTCGCCCCGCCGGCCATAAGTGCGGGAACTGTGTCAGCCGCAGGCGACGCGCTCATGATATTACCGCCTATGGTGGCCCGGTTGCGAATCTGAGGCGAACCCAGCAGATTGGCTGCCATCGATAGAAAGGGCACAGAATCCGTGATGATCTCTGATTCAGCAATCTCCCTGATTCTGGTTCGGGCCCCTATGCGAACATAATTGCCCTTATCTTCAATCCCAGCCAGTTCCTGGATTTCGTTCACGTCAAAAAGGACCCGGTATGACTTTATGCCCCCGCGAATTCTTACCAGCAGGTCAGTTCCGCCAGCCAGAATCGTGCCCGACGACTTGGCGTTTGAGAGCTCCTGGATCAATTGTTCTAGTGAAGCAGGTTTCAAGTAGTCAAACTTAGGCATAACACCCCATTTCATGTTTGACGGCTTCGCAGAAAGCCCTTCAGCCGCGACGCTTAAGACCTTAACCCCAAAACTTTCTGCGGGCCGTCGTTTTTCTCAGCCCAGCCGGATCCAGAATGCCGGCGGACTCAAGCAGTACTAATTAAAACTCCGCAAAATCTCCAGGTATGTCTTTAACTTTTATTAGATCCTGTTCGTGGGACGGTAAAACCTTGTTCCCGAACATATTTAAAAGTTTCATGCTGCTTTCATAAGCCTTGACGGAGTCAGTATGAACTGTTGCGGGAATAATTGGATATCCGATAGACTCCTGAGTTTCCTTTGGTGGATAAAAATTGTGTTTGATTCCACAATATCCGGTTACTGCATACCAGCCGTTTTCTGTATTTACCGCTACTGTCTGCCCACCGTCGGTGTGACCAGGAGTCAAGATAAGGCGTATACCAGGAAACAATTCTACATCTCCATCAACAAACTCAACATTGCGCATCTGCTCATAGTACCAGCGCGGCGCGAATGCAAAATCCATAATTTGATGATGATTATAGGCGCCTTTCCATTCTTTATCCTGAACGATTATTTTTGCATTTTTACATTTTTCAGCACCCATAATGTGATCCCAATGAAGATGGGTCATGATAATAATGTCAATATCCTCAGTTTTCAAACCCCATTGTGCCAGCCCGTCTTCAAATGAAGTAACGTCCTCCACATCTTTGAATTTTTCCCCCCCGGCAATAAAACCCTCTTCAGATTCGCCTTTGATAACTCGATAATAATCAAGTGCACTGCAGCCAGCATCAATAAGTATGTTCTTCTCAGATCCTTCAATGTACCAAATAATATATGGGATATCAACTTTTTGGCCATAAAAATTAAGATAAGTAAATCTTGATTTTTCGCGCGCCGGACCCATTGCATTGGTAAATAGCTTCAATCGATAGGTATTTTGATTCATTTCAATCTTCCTCCTGTTACTAAATTAATTTATGGGCACCACTCCTGGTTTCAGTTTTTTGGGTCGTGATTCAATGCAACAGGTAACGAAACCCGGATTCATGGAATCAGCCCAAATATGACGGGGTCGCAAAATGCCTCATGCCTTGAGATCTGACTTATGTTACAATAGGATGAGGCCATTCAGCGGCGGCTAAGAGGGCATTGCGAAGCCGTCAAATATGGTTATTAATTGTATCATCGTGTAGAAGATCATATTATATTTCGAAGTATTAGGTTTTACATAAAAGTCCGGTTAGAATTGAAATATCATCGATATTTTCAATATTATTTACAGTATCAATGATTTGATTGATTCTGCTTTGATGCAAGGTTGAAGACGCCAGCGCTGTAAATTTGTCTACTAATTCGCCTTCGGTGAAGGGATTATTGGGAGTGCCTTTTGAATGCGTAATACTTTCATGAAATACACGGCCATCCAACGTCTTAACAACAACCTCCGTGGGGATTTTTAAGCCTTTCTCATTGTTAAAAATCTGTTCGGCCGCCGGATCGACATCCATCGTCACTCTATCGGCAATGGATCTGGCCTGTTGGTTTTTGAATATGTTTTCTTCGCTCATCCACTCAGGCCCGGGGTTCTTCCCTAATGCCACCATGGAAAACGCATGCGGCAAACTGAACTGGGCGTCATACATTGTTTCCATTCGCGGGCTCGCAAGGAAGTCCACGGCCCTCTTTAATGTCTTAACGCGGATCGAATCCAAAATATCGGCACTCAGTTGATTTTCCTCGACTATTTTACTGAAAGCATCGACACTCGAATGCCCCCATGTGCAGAGCGGGTAGGGCTTGTATTTGGTATCAAGGATATTGTACTTCTCTCCAAGCCCTTCTGATAACTTTTCAAAATCATGGAAATCCGACCCCATGATGGCCCAAAACCCGGCATCACCATCAAAGATTTCAGCCGCGCCCCGCGCACCGGTTTTTGCCATCTGGGTCCAGAAAACTCCCGTAAAAGTCGTCCACCCGAATACGTTTTTTGAGAAACCCATGGGCCGTTCAACGAATTTCTGCATATCAATCGGTACGGGGGGTACCGTTCCGGCCAGATTGTATGCATGATAGAGTTCTTCACGCCCCAGCCCCGACAGCACACCGGTCACCGTAACCGCATTGAAGACCTGCCAGGTGGAAGGGAAATAGGTCCTGGCCTTCGCGGGGGAGGGCCAGCAATACATCATGATCCTGGACCCGACTTCAAAACCGAGGACAATGGCCCGCAGGACCTCCAATCCAGATTTTTTCATGGCTTGACCGACGCCAAGAGCCGTGGGAACAAGACAGTTCGCCTGATGAGCCGTCCCGGCAAAGACATCGTCCATATCCAGGATATTGGCCAAACTGGAATTCGCCCAGCACGCAAACGGGGCAGAGACAAGACTTCCATCCCCTATTAGGGCCGCTTCCCCGGCGCCCCTGAATTTCCTTGCCTGTTCAGCAACCTGCCTTCCGGCTTCCGTGGCATAACCACCAAGAGCACAGCCGATGTTGTCTAGAATAAAAACCTTTGTCTTCTCAATTACGTTCTTTGGAATACTTCCGTTATCAAAATCAAGAATTCGATCTACCAGCGATGCTGTATAACTCATAGGTGGCCTCTTAACTGGTCAGAGAAGTTCAATAAATCCCCTTTCAGGTTCGACTCTAAGACGATCACCCGGTTTCACGGCTTGTATGATGTCCTTTTCAAATCGATCCATTGTTGGAATATCGGCAAGAATGGCAACCATTACCATGACTCCATCAGCTTTTTGACAAAGGATAGCTTTCGGTGCAACCCCATTTCGCTTGCAATCAGCAGCAACATACGGAGCCAAGGTAGACCCTTTACTCTGGGAAAATATAAATATCTTGTCCTTGAATGACTTTCCAGCGTTTGTTCCGACATTAATGATGCCGTTTTCCCGATTCACGTCACCAAAGAAAGAAAAAGGTTCGTTTTGAATCATCGCCTCCCCTTCAACGGGTTCACTCCCAAGTATTTTATTTCCTTTCACTATCATGAAGTCCACCTCCCTGTATCAATGAATCTTCCTGTTATCATAGAATTGATACAGTCCGTTGTACTCCCGAATCGAACGTTTACCGACATCCCGGAGCCGGCATAAATATAATGGGCTGCTTTTGCTGAATTAGTAGCAACAATCCCTGGTTTGGAAACCATATGATCCCACGGTGTCAGGGGTCCATTGCAAAGGCCCGTCAGTATTTTTGCCCCTGAGGCCTCAATTATTTTGTCCAGGTCCATCTTTTTTGCGATATTGAGCATGTCATCGCCGACTCCTATAAAAAGCCTCTTTCCATCTTTTATCTTTCTTCCATCCAACATAGCTGCTACCAATTTAAGTTCAGGGATGGAAAGATGCGGACAGCCGAGGCATACCATATCAACGTCATCAGAGTCCGTCGTATTTAGTTTTTCCCACATCTCATTCATTTCTCTTGAACCAATGCATATTTTTTCCTTTGGCTTCTTGGGACCAAACGCCTGTTCTATGTCCTGCGCCTCCGGGCTGGTTCCTACGATGTGGCAAAGCGCTACGGACCCGGAGGTTGCCATGGGAGCGGTCAAATACTTGAAGTCTTCAAAATCCAGCCTACGCCTTATTCCATCTATAACACAGACTTTTTCTTGCGCTTTAATGCCCACATAGTATCCGAACAAACCCAATTCAGCATGATCGAAATCCTCCAGGTTTAAGGCCGGATCGGCCTTGAACAGAAATTCGCCGAACCGGTTTTCTTCGATCATCAGCCCTTCATAGGGCGCTTTTCCTGTCAAAGCGCTGATGAAGCAGGCTGGCCCGCCGACGCGGGGATTTCTGGCTCCGAAATACGAGTTGGTCAGCAGGACAGCCTCTGAACCGAAAAAATTTGAATTCGAACGAAATGGAGGCACGTTTCCTACCATATAAGGGCAGCAGGTAAAATTCGGGATCAAGCCCAGTTTCTTATAGTAGACAATACATTCCTCCCAGTACGGATCCATTTTCTCGACCCATTCCCTCTTTATGCCCTGGGTTTGCCATCTTTGCCGGTCGATGGGAAAAGGGTGAATGGTGCTGTAAGTTCTTGCCACCGCTCCCTCGCTCATCTCCTTGAGCCACTCGATAGGCTCCCCGGGGCTTGAATGGGTGTTGCTTACGTCTACGAGTTTTTCGGCTTCATAAACCTCTCCCCACTTAATGACCATGTCCATCGCTTTGGCGGTCCCGTCTCCATAGTCCCCATTAAGCATTTTCTTTTCTTCGTCTGTCAGCCTCACCGTCTCTTCCTTTCTTCTTTCATTATGAATCGGAAAAGGCCTGGAAATTATCTTCACATCACCATATACCGATTTATGATTCTGGAAACGCCTTTATTAGCTACTAACTATTTACAACGCTTTCAACTATTTCAATAAACTCTTTTTCAGTAAGAACACGTTTAAGGTCATGAGATTTCAACTTGACTTCCATCAAAACGCTCATGGAGTCATCATCACTAAGTTCTATGCCCAGTTTCTTGGACCATACCCAAATGTTGTCAAGACCGCTCTTTTTGCCCATGGCGATTTTTGGTGGCTCATGTCCAACAAAATCAGGGCGTATCGGAAATACCGTGGTTGGATTATCATTAAAAGCATTCTTGTACCATCCGGTGACTATTCCTGATTCGATAGTATAGGCTCCATTGCCAATAAATGGCCGGTTTGCTGGCACTTCAACACCGGCAAGGTCTTGAACAAGCCGGGAAAGCTCATTCATTTTGCTGTAGTCCAATCCTG
>CAYUBQ010000002.1:0-139007 GCA_964443135.1 uncultured Desulfobacterales bacterium
GCTCGATCAGGTTCATGGGAAAGATCGGCGCCAGGTCGTCCGGCCCGGCGGGCTGTCCCGTCCCCGGATGCAGGGGCGGCTCCATCGGTGTGGGCATGTCCGCCTGGATGTTGTACCACTGGCGCGGCATCTCAGACTCGGGCAAAAAAATCTTTTTCGCATCCATAACCCCCTCCTTTTCCTGGTCAATGAGTGATTTCTTCGAGACCTGCTGCACCCGGCCCTGCAGGTCGACCCGGGAAGTGACCACGAATGGAACGGCAGGCGGACGCCCGCGAATCACCCTGGCGGGAGTGTCCCGAACCCGCCGGTGCGGCAAAACGGGGCTGGCACGAGTTGTGGAGGCGTCGGGTCCTTCGAGGTCCGGTGGAGCGGCAACCCATCAACGGGAGGAGTACGAGCCGTCGCGTGCGATCGCAGAAGAGGTGTGCCGGTGTGAAACCAGAGATGAAGCCTACTCCTCGAACTCCTTGCCTGTCAAGGCTTTTCCGGAATCACTGCCGGGTGTACGAGCGGTGGGGATCCGCTCGTGTCCAAGGCCCGCCCCCTGCAGCACGGCCCCGGATTTCGGGTTTATCTTTACAAGGAGTTGTGAGAAAATGCAAATTTGGCAGGAAGCCCGGATCCCGAGATCTGCGACGATGATTTCAATCGGTTCCCATCGTTTCCAGCGGCGGCTGAGCGGGTTCCGGGAAGCCGTCACGTCTTTTTCGGCGCTTTTGTAGAAGCCCGCCTCATCAATCCTCTTCCTCGAGCTCCCTACGGGAGCGGTCGTAAGGGTACAGCCATGGCCGAGACGGCGACGAACGACTCCGGAGACGACAAGGTCACCTACTACAAGGCCTTGAACGACATCGCCAACCAGATTCACTCCGCCCGGGACATCAACGAGATCCTCATCAACTTGAAGGATCAGATCCTGAGCCTGTTCGACGCCGACAGGATCACCATCTACGTGGTGGACGGGAAGCGCAAGGAGATCTACTCCCGGATCAAGGCGGGCGATCTGCCGGGGGAGATCCGGGTTCCCATCGACAACAGCAGCATCGCGGGCTACACGGCCAACAACGCGCAGATCACGAACATCGTCGATGCCTACGCCGAGCGCGAGCTGGCCATGATCAACAAGGATCTCACCTTCGACAAGCGCTGGGACGAGAACAGCGGATACGTCACCCGGCACATCCTCTCCGTGCCCATCTTTTACAAGAAGTACGTGATCGGCGTGCTCCAGCTCGTCAACAAGAAGACCGGGGATCGCTTCACCCTGGAGGATCAGAGCTCCGCCACCGAGATGGCCAAGGTGCTGGGCATTGCGTTCTTCAACCAGCGCAAGCTGACCCAGCACACCACCAAGCGAACCAAGTTCGACTACCTGATCAACAACAACATCGTCACCGACAAGGAGCTTGCCGACGCCGTCACCCTGAGCCGGGAGCGAAAGCTCCCCATCGAGTCCGTGCTCATGGAGGAGATGAACGTCAAGAAGGAGCACATCGGGCAGTCCCTGGCCGAGTTCTACAACTGCGATTACGTTCCCTTCGACGAGAGCTTTCCCATCCCCGGGGACCTTCTGGCTCGAGTCAAGCAGGTCTACCTGAAGCGCAACCTCTGGGTCCCGCTCGAGCGGAAGGACGGGAAGGTCAGGATCCTCCTGGACAACCCCCAGAGGCTGGACAAGATCGACAGTGTCAAGACCCTCATCCCGGCGGAACGCTACGAGTTCGCCGTGGGTCTGCGGGAGGACATCCTCAAGTTTCTGGACTACTTCTACGGGGTGCCGGAGGCCAAGGGGGGGGAGGACGGATCGATCGACGAGCTCATCGGCAAGCTGGACTCCGGGGAGGAGGAGATCGAGTTCGACGACGGCGTCGACATGATCACCGAGGACGACAGCACCATCGTCAAGCTCGTGAACAAGATCATCAGGGACGGCCACAAGAAGGGCTGCTCGGACATTCACATCGAGCCCTACCCGGGCAAGTACGGGGCGGAGATCCGGTTCCGCATCGACGGCGCCTGTCAGGTCTACCAGACCATTCCGGCCCACTACAAGAAGGCGGTGGCATCCCGGATCAAGATCATGTCCGACCTCGACATCTCCGAGCGCCGGAAGCCCCAGGACGGCAAGATCAAGTTCAAGAAGTACTCGCCCCTGGACATCGAGCTTCGGGTGGCGACCATCCCGACGGTGGGCGGGGAGGAGGACGTGGTCATGCGGATCCTGGCCGCCGGGGAGCCGATCCCCCTGGCCAAGATGGGCATGGGGGAACGGGACTACAACATGCTGCTGGACTGCATCACCAAGCCCTACGGCATCTTCCTGGTGGTGGGTCCCACGGGAAGCGGGAAGACGACCACCCTCCACTCCGCGCTCGCCCACATCAACAAGAAGGAGACCAAGATCTGGACGGCGGAGGATCCCGTGGAGATCACCCAGAAGGGCCTCCGGCAGGTCCAGGTGCTCCCCAGGATCGGGTTCGACTTCGCCGCGGCCATGCGCTCCTTCCTGCGGGCGGATCCGGACGTCATCATGGTGGGCGAGATGCGCGACCAGGAGACCGTCTCCACGGGCATCGAAGCCTCCCTCACCGGCCACCTGGTCTTCAGCACCCTCCACACGAACAGCGCCCCCGAAACCATCACCCGG
This sequence comes from uncultured Desulfobacterales bacterium, assembly GCA_964443135.1. Lineage (GTDB taxonomy): Bacteria > Desulfobacterota > DSM-4660 > Desulfatiglandales > HGW-15 > JAIPEI01. The sequence continues at coordinate 2,651 of CAYUBQ010000002.1, forward strand.
CTCCTGGACATGGGCATGGACCCGTTCAACTTCGCCGACGCCCTCCTGGGCGTGCTGGCCCAGCGCCTGGTCCGGACCCTCTGCAAGGACTGCAAGGAGCCCTACCACCCGGGCAAGGACGAGTACGACCACCTGGTCCGGTCCTACGCCGGAAATTTCGACGCCCTGGGTATCCCCTACTCCGAGGACCTGACCCTCTACCGGGCCAAGGGGTGCGAGAAGTGCGGGAACAGCGGGTACAAGGGACGCACCGGCATCATGGAGCTGCTGCACGGGACGGACGAGATCAAGGGACTCATCCAGGGCCGCGCCAAGATGGAGGAGATCCGGAACCAGGCCGTCAAGGACGGGATGACCACCCTGATGCAGGACGGCATCCGCAAGGTCTTCCTGGGGATCACGGACTTCGCGCAGGTCCGGAAGGTGTGCATCAAGTAGCAGAACGGCAGGGCTTCAAGGGGGTGACATGGGGCTGCTCGACAAAAAGATCGCACTCATCACCGGAGCGTCGTCGGGGATCGGGCGCGCTTGCGCGGAATCGTTCGCGGCTGAAGGTGCGGCCCTGATCCTCGCGGCGCGGCGCCGGGACCGCATCCGCAGGCTCTCCGCCTCGCTCGAACGCCGGCACGGGATCCGGGCGCTTCCCCTGGCCCTGGACGTGAGGGACCGGGACGCGGTGGAAGAGGCCATTCGGACCCTTTCCCGGTCCTGGGCCGGCATCGAGATCCTGGTCAACAATGCCGGCCTCAGCCGCGGGCTCGGACCGCTCCACGAGGGCCGGGCCGCCGACTGGGAGGAGATGATCGACACCAACGTCAGGGGGCTCCTCCACGTGAGCCGGGCCGTCCTGCCGGGCATGGTGAAGCGCAGGCGCGGGCACGTCGTGAACCTGGGCTCCGTGGCCGGCCACGAGGTCTATCCGGGAGGGAACGTCTACTGTGCGACCAAGCACGCGGTCGACGCCCTCACCAAGGGCATGATGCTGGATCTGGTGGACACGCCGATCCGGGTGAGCACGGTGGACCCGGGGCTCGTGGAGACCGAGTTCAGCGTGGTCCGGTTCCACGGGGACCGGGAGCGGGCCAAGGGACCCTACCAGGGCATGAAGCCCCTCGTGGGAAAGGACGTGGCCGACGCTGTCCTCTTCTGCGTCACGCGGCCGCCCCACGTGAACGTGAACCAGGTCCGCATCGTGCCCACGGCCCAGGCCTCGGCCACCACGGTCCACCGCAAGGGCTGAACGAAGCCCGGTCCCGGCTCAGAGCCGCACGATCTCGCCGTGGATCTCCCGCTCGACCCGAAGGATGCCCACGCTCCTCCGTCCCAGGGCGCCGAGCCCGCCGCAGAAGGCCCCGGGGTTGAAGAGGAGGACGCCCCCTCTCCGCTCGTTGAACGGCCGGTGGCTGTGGCCGAAGACGATGCAGTCCACGTCCTCGAAGCGTCGCTCGACACGCCCCGGGAGCCCGAAGGGCCAGCCCCGGCCGTGGGTCACGCCGATGCGGCACCCCGCCGCCTCGAAGACGACCCGCTCCGGCAGGCGGTCCCGCAGGGGTCCGGTGTCGTTGTTCCCCCGGACCGCCACGAGCTCCTTCCCCGCAAACGCCCCGAGCACGGCCTCCGACCGGATGTCCCCGGCGTGCACCACCAGGTCCGCGTCCCCGAACAGCTCCTCCGCGACCCGTTCCAGCTCCCGGCTCGGCTCCCCCAGGTGGGTGTCTGCGATCACGCCGATCTTCACGACGCCCCTCCGACTACACCCGGAGCCCCGCCTCGAACCCCTCGCGAATCGCCTCCAGGGCGTTACGCGGGTCCCTGGCGTCCCCCACGACGTGGAGCTCGGATACCACCCCTTCCAGCTCCCCGGCCAGGCGGTTCACGGGCTCCGACCCCGTGGCCGGCACGACGGAGTCGGCCGGGATCGTCGAGGTCTCCCCGTTCTTCTCCACCTCCACCCCTTCATCCGTGATCCGGAGCGCTTTCGCATCGGTGATCACCCGCACCCCGAGCCGCCGGACCTCCGAGAGCACGGTCCACCGGGTGGAGGGTCCGATGTCCCGCCCGGCCTTGCTGGTCATCTCCAGGACCGTGACCTCCTTGTTCCCCCGGTCGATGAGGGTCTCCAGGGTCTCCCAGGTCTCGGCCCGGTTGGCCGCCAGAAAGTGGAGCACCTCCGGGCCGATGGTGCCCTGGTGCGCCACGAACAGGGCCGTCTCCAGGCCCAGGGCGTTTCCGCCCACGATGACCACCCGCCTGCCCAGGGTGACGTCCCTCGAGAGAAGGTCCCACGCCGGGACCACGTTGTCCCCGCCCACGCCCGGGATGTCGGGCCGGGCCGGCGCCGCCCCGGTGGCCACGATGACCGCGTCCGGGGCCAGCCGCTTCACGTCCTCTCGGCGCACCTCCCGGCCGAGCCGCACCTCCACGCCCGCGGCCGACAGGTCGGCGATCAGGTCCTCGACCGCCGTGACCATCTCGCCGCGTCCCGGGATGCGCCGGTTCAGGAGCATCTGCCCGCCGAGCTCCATCGCCTTCTCGGCCAGGGTCACCACGTGGCCTCTCTCCGCGGCCGTGACCGCGGCCTTCAGGCCGGCCGGCCCGCCGCCGATCACCAGGACGCTTCTGGCCGTGGTCACCGGCTCGAGGGTCACCTCCCCTTCCTTTCCGGCAAGCGGGTTCACCAGACAGCCGGCCGGGCGCAGGGTGAAGATGGCGTCGAAGCAGCCCTGGTTGCAGGCGATGCACCGGGTGATCCGCTCGGCCCGGCCCTCGAGGGCCTTTTGCGGCAGGAAGGGGTCGGCGATGAGGCCGCGGGCCATGGTGACCATGTCCGCCTCCCCCTCTCTCAGGATCTCCTCGGCCGCTGCCGGGTCGTTCACCCGGTTGCTCGCCAGGACCGGCACGCCCACCGCCGACTTGATCCCCTGGGCGAGGTAGGTGAAGGCCTTCCGGGGGACGAAGGAGGAGATCTGGGGGACGCGCGTCTCGTGCCACCCGCCCGTCACGTCGAAGAGGTTTACTCCCGCCTTTTCCAGCTCGGCGGCGAAGAGCCGGGCCTCCCGGTTGGTGTTGCTCCCTTCCATGAAGTCGTTCCCGGCGAGGCGCATGAGGATCGGGTAGTCCGGTCCCACGGCCCGGCGCACCTTCTCGACGATCTCCAGGCCGAAGCGCATGCGGTTCTCCAAGGCCCCGCCGTAGGCGTCCTCGCGCCGGTTGGTGACGGGCGAGAGGAACTGGCTGATCAGGTACCCTGCGCTCCCCAGAATTTCCACCGCGTCGAACCCGGCGGCCTTCGCTCGCACGGCGGCCTCGGCGAACCGGTCCTGGACCCCCGGGATCTCCTCCAGTTCCAGGGCCCTGGGGGTCTCCCCGGTGAATCGGGAGCGCACCGCGGAGGCGGAAAAGGGCTTTCTGCCCCCGATCATGGAGGAGTGCGTGTAGCGGCCCGCCTGGTAGAGCTGGGCGGCGATCTTCGCCCCCTCGGTCTGCACGGTGAAGCAGAGCCGGGAGAGCCCGGCGATGAACCTGTCGTCGTTCAGACCGATCATGCCCACCATGCCGCCGTACTCATCGATCGGGCAGCCACCGACGATGATGAGTCCCACGCCTCCCTTGGCCCGGAGCCCGTAGAAGTCCACGAGGCGGTCCGTGACCTCGCCTTCGGGCGTGTAGCCCAGGTGCATGGCGGTCATCACGATCCGGTTCTCGAGCTCCAGCCCGTTGATCCGGATGGGTTTGAACAGGTTCGGAAAGGGCGTCTCCATATTGATCACTCCTTTGTTGCGGTTTCAGCTCGATTGGATGGACGGACCGGCGCCCGGCGCGATCACCCCCCGAAGTCCGGGTGGAACAGCTCGAACTCGTCCCCGGTCTCCACCGTCGTGCTCGCGTAGTTCGCGGGGTGAACGAAGCGCCCGTTCCGCTCCACGATCAGGTGAACGTCTCCTTCCCCGTGGACCTCCACCAGGTGGGCTACGGTGGTCCGCTCGTCCACGACCTCCTCCAGGCCGTTCACCACGATCTTCAAGGTCTTTTCCTTCACGTTTCCCTCCCCGCCGGCCCGCAGACCGGACAGTCGAGATCTCGGTCCACCCCCACATCCCGGAAGGTCATGTCGAGCCCGCGAAACAGGAGCAGCCTTCCCATCAGGGGAGAGCCCGCTCCCAGGATGAGCTTGATCGCCTCCAGCGCCTGGAGGGACGCGATCACCCCGGGCAGGGGGCCCGGCACGCCGATCTCCCGCTCCCCCCTCCGGTCCGGCCCCGGGAACAGGCACTCCAGGCAGGGAGAGTCTCCCGGCACCACCGTGAGCACCATGCCCCCGAACCCGTCCACCCCGCCGAACACGAACGGAATGCGCCTCCTCACGGAGAACCGGTTCAGGACCCTGCGGACGGCCAGGTTGTCCGTGGCGTCCACGATCAGGCGGCAGTCGCTCACGGCCTCCTCCACGGTCTCCGGGATCACCTCGAGCCGGACGGCGTCCACCTCCACCTCCGGGTTGAGCGCGGAGAGCTTCTCCCGGGCCGAGTCGGCCTTGGGCCGTCCCAGGTCGGAGGTCCAGTGAAGAAACTGCCGGTTCAGGTTTCCCGGTTCCACGCAGTCGCAGTCGACCGCCCTGAGGTACCCGACTCCCGCGGCCGCCAGGTAGGTGGCCGAAACGGATCCCAGGCCGCCCAGGCCGATCACGCAGACCCGGGCCGCCTTGAGCCGGCCCTGACCGCGCTCTCCGATCTCGGGGATGATGATCTGACGGCGGTAACGCTCCCGCTCCTCCGGGGAAAGGAGGGGTCCCTGCGGGTTTTCGGTGGCGTCGCTCATGGTTCGCCCGGTCCCCTACAGGACCTCATCAGCGGCCTCGCTCCGCTTCATCTCCAGGTAGAGGCCGCCCAGGAGCTCCTTGACCCCTCGATCCGCCGGGTCCCGTTCCAGGGCCCTTTTCAGGACGGCTTCGGCCCGGTGGTGCAGGCCGTACGAGGTGAGGAGGCTCGCCCTGAGGACGTCCCGCTCCGGTTCTCCCAGAAAGTCCATGGCGTCGACGGCCTCCATGGAGGATTCCATCTCCCGGGCCTCCTCCGGTTCCAGCACCGAGAACCAGGCCAGCTCCGATGCCCGGCGGTCTCCGGTGCCGGTCTCGATCCCCTCCACCTTCCAGTAATAGCGCACGCCCGGGACGGGGGAGGGCGCCCCGGGGGGCGGAAAGGCGCCCGACTCCCCGCCGGTCGAGGCGAAGACCTGCTTGCGGGCCGGGTAGACGCTCTTGACCGTGATCTCCACCCGGTCCACCCCCTCCACCGGCTCCCACTCGAACCTCACGTCCCCGGGCAGCAGGCGGGCGTTGTGGGGATAAAGGAGACGGATCCCCCTGTCGTCTGGCTCCGGTGCCCCGGCGATCGGGTCTTGCGCCCTCGAGACCGTCTCCCGGATGGTGTCCATGAGCCTCGATGCCAGCGTCCCGGCCGGCCCCGTCACCCGGTCTCCCGGAACCGTGTAGGCCTCCCCCCGGGCCACCCGGAACATGCGGCCGTCCTCCAGGATGCCCGAAGCCTCCCCCCCGCCGCTCGTCACCCTCTCCCCGGGCTTGAGGCGGAGGCCGGTCTTGGCCGGACGGCCCGCGCCGTGGGCCTCCACCTCCACCTCACCCGACACGGCCAGGAGCACACCCTCCGCAGCCGCCGCCGGGGCGGCCGCCAGGAGCCAGCAGAGGGCGGCCGCGAGTCCGACCGCCGGGCTTCCCACCCACCGGGTTCCAAACCACATTCGGGACCTTCTCCTTGCGCCCTCATCGAGGCTGCACGCGAAAAATCCCCGACCCGGTCCTCGGGCGGGGAGGAGATCATGTTAGCATTGCCCGCATTCATGTCAAGCGCGAGCCATCCGATCGGCGCTCCCGGCCTCGGCCCCACCCGGACCTCGGGCCCGGGGAACCGCCGGGCGATGGAGGCCACCTCCTTCTCGGCGAAGGGCAGGTCCGCGGCGCCGTCCGGGCGCGCACCCCAACCGTTCGAGCACACCGTCTCACCATTGCGCTCCCCCCCATTCGCACCACCACGATGCCCGTCGCGCGTGGACGTCCGCCGGGCGTTTCCTATTGAAACCTCCTTGATTCATGTATACCGTATTGATAGGATTTCGTGCAGGGGTCCGCAGGGCCGAGCCGAGCCGAGCCGGCCCGGGCGGATCGACCGTCCAACCCCCACGTTCGAGGTGAGCCGTGATCATCCAATCCATCGCCCTCAGCCCGAAGAAGGGCACGCGCAAGACCGTGGTGGAGGAGGCCCGGCTGAGAGCGGGACACGGGCTGGAAGGGGACGCCCACGCGGGCGACTGGCACCGGCAGGTGAGCTTCCTCTCCGCCGAGCGCATCGAGGAGGCCCGGGGCCGGGGCCTGGACGTGACCTTCGGGGATTTTGCCGAGAACATCGCCACCCGCGGCCTGGACTGGCGCGTCGTGCCCGTGGGGAGGCGTCTCCGGCTGGGCCGGGACGCCCTGGTGGAGGTCTCCCAGATCGGCAAGGAGTGCCACAACCGGTGCGCCATCTACCACATGGCCGGCGACTGCATCATGCCCAGGGAGGGGGTCTTCGCCCGGGTCCTCCGGGGCGGCGTTGTCCGCGCCGGCGACCCGGTCCGCATCGAGGAAACCGGAGGGGACCCCGCCCCTACTCCTGAAACGTGACCTCCGGGGCGGTCATGGCCTCCTCGGGCGGTTCGTAGAACTCCGCTTTCTCGAACCCGAACAGGCCCGCCACCATGTTCGTGGGGAACTGCCGGACCCGCGTGTTGAGGGCCCGCACGGCCTCGTTGTACCGGCGGCGCTCCACGGCGATCCGGTTCTCCGTCCCGGCGAGCTCGTCCTGGAGCCGGATGAAGTTCTGGTTCGCCTTGAGCTGGGGGTACCGCTCCACCACCACCATCAGCCTCGAGAGCGCGGAGGTGAGCTGGTTGTTCGCCTGGATCTGCTCCTCCTTGCCCGTGGCCCCGGCCGCCCTGGAGCGCGCCTCCGCCACCTCGGTGAACACCTCCCGCTCGTGGGCGGCGTATCCCTTCACCGTCTCCACGTAGTTGGGGATGAGGTCGTAGCGCCTCTGGAGCTGGTTCTCCACCTGGGCCCAGGCCGCATTGACCTGCTCCTCCATGGTGACCAGCTCGTTGTAGGTTCCCTTGAGGTAGAAAAAGGGCACCGCCACGATCAGGACCAGGATCCCGACCGCGATCAGCAGGACCTTCTTGGCTCCCGTCATCTCACCCTCCCCAGGAATCCGCCAGCAGGGCCAGCTTGCGGATCTCCTTCAGGTACAGCTTGACCATCTCCCCCAACCGGCCCTCGTCCGGCTTGAGCCGCTCCTCCCGGACCCCCAGCAGCTCCTCGAAGAGGGGGCCGTCCAGGGAAAAGGTCTCGCAGCCCGCCCGGAGGACCTCCCCCTTGGTCGCGGGGATCTCCTTTCCCTCCAGGAAGAGCAGCCCCTCGAACACGGCCGCGAAGGAGGGAAGGGACTCCGTGACCAGCGCCTTGAGCGCCCGTTTCCTGCCCCCGGTCTCCAGGAACCCCGCCCGGAGCAGGAGGAGCTTGCCCTTGATCTCCCGCTCGCACTGGAGCCGGACGTGCTCCGGCTCGAAGGAGAGCTTCCCGAGGACGTCCCGTCCGTAGACGTGGACGTGCCGTCGCTGCATGTCGAGGTACTCGATGGGGAAGACGTCCAGGGACCCCTGGATGTAGGCCTCGGTGACAAAGAGGGGTACCGCCACCCGGCGCTTGCGCCAGCGTTCCACCGCGTCGAAGGCCCGGTCCAGCTCCTCGATGCCGGCCTCGGTGAGGACGATCAGGAAGTTCAGGTCCGAACGGCCCGGACGGTAGTCCCCCCCGGCCGCGCTTCCGTACAGGGCGATGCTCACGAGATCCCGCCCGAACGCGTCGCGAAACGCCTGGACGAAGGGCTCGAAAATCTCTTCCGGTCTCTCGGGATGTCTGGCCATGCTTCCTCCACTCCCCGTAAAAGGGCTGCGCCCCGCGATGATCCGTGGTCCCGGGCCCCTGCTCAGAACCCGCCGCCCGCGCCCCCGCCGCCGCTCATGCCGCCTCCGAAGCCCCCGAAGCCGCCGCTGAAGCCGCCGAAGCCGCCTCCGCCGCTGCTTCGCCCCCCGGCCCCCAGCAGGAGCGGAAGGAGCAGCCAGGCGCCGGAGCCCCGGCCGCGCCTCCTGGAGGAAAGGACGATGAAGATGAAGATCAAAAGGATGGGGAAGAAGGCGAACCCCCCGCTCCGGCTCTTGCGGGACCGGGTCCCGGATGCGGCCGGCACCTGCCCGGTGAGCTCCACACCCTCGCTCTTCGCCAGGATCTGCGCCACGGCCGCGGCCCCCATGAGGAGCCCTTCGCCGTACCGGTCGTTTTTCAGGTGGGGGACCATGTACCGGTCCCGCACCTCGCCGGCGAGCCCGTCCGGGATCACCCCCTCGGTGCCGTAGCCCACCTCGATCCGCATCTTGCGTTCCTCGACCGTCACGAACAGGAGGACCCCCTTGTCCTCTCCCTCCTTGCCGATGCCCCAGGTCTCGTAGAGCCGGGTGGCGTACTCGTTGTAGTCGGCGCCGCCGATGTCCGGCATGGTCACCACCACCACCGGGATCCCGGTCTTCCGGTAGAGCTCACCGACCACGGCCTCGATCCGCCGCTCCTGGTCCAGGGGAACCACCTCGGCGAAGTCGTTGACCGGGCCGCGGGGCTCGGGAAGGGGCCGCTCGGCCGCAGCCGGCCCGGCAAGGGTCAGGAAAAGCGCCGCCAGGAAGAACGGCCGCACCCAGGGGCGCGCTGCCGGGGCCTTGCGTGGACTGAAGGGTGTGGACATGGAAGATCCGATTCGTTGGGGTTTGCTTCGCCCGGCCCCGGGAAGGCCGGGCACACTGGGGCCACCATACGGTTCCGCCCCCGGTTTGTCAACCGGGCGCGGGCACCGGGCGCGGCCTCTGCGCCTTTTGCTTTGACAACCCCCCGCCCCTTTCCTATGCTCATTTCCAGGAGTTCGAACCGGTTACGATCGAGGAGACCCATGGACCCGCCGCTTCCCGAAATCGACCTCACCTCCCTGCTCGACCTGGCCCTCCGGGAGGACCTGGGACGCGCCGGGGACGTCACCTCCCTCGCCGTGCTGGATGAACAGGCCCGGGGGGAGGCCGTGGTCCGGAGCAAGGAGACCGGTGTCCTGGCCGGCGCCTTCCTCCTCGCGCCCCTGTTCGCCCGGCTCGATCCGGGCCTCGAGGTGAGGGCGCTCCTGGAGGACGGGGCGCGGCTCGAGCGGGGCCGCGAGATCTGCCGCCTCTCCGGCGCCCTGGCCCCGATCCTCGCAGGTGAGCGCACGGCCCTCAACTTTCTCCAGCGGTTGAGCGGCATCGCCACCCGGACGGATCGTTTCGTCTCCCTGGTCCGGGGAACCCGCGCCGCGATCCTGGACACCCGGAAGACGACGCCGGGGCTCCGCGCCCTGGAGAAGCGGGCGGTCCTGGCCGGGGGGGGACGGAACCACCGGTTCGGGCTCCACGACATGATCCTCATCAAGGACACCCACGTCGCAGCGTGCGGGGGCCCAGGCAGGGCGGTCCGCAAGGCCGTCGACTTTCGCAGGGCCCGTCCGGAACGGGCCCGCCTCAGGATCGAGGTGGAGGTCCAGTCCAGGGCCGAGTTCGAGGAGGCCCTCTCGGCCGGACCCGACCGGATCATGCTGGACAACATGCCCCCCGGGCGAATGGCCGACTGCGTCCGGCTCCGGGACGCCCGGTCCCCCGGCGTCGAGCTCGAGGCGAGCGGGAACGTCACCGAGGAGACCCTCCGCGCCGTGGCCGGGAGCGGCGTGGACTTCATCTCGGCCGGCGGTCTCACCCACAGCGTCCGCGCCCTGGACATCCACCTGATCGTTCTCTGAGCCGCAGGGCTGGTGCCGGTCTGCAGCAGGCCCCTCTCCGCTTGACAGCGGGGCCCCCTCTTCTTATATTGCATGCGGTTCCGGGCCCATGCGGCCCGGCCCTTCATCCAAACCCCGGAGAAGAACCATGAAGATCGCGTTTCCCGTGGAAGAGAACAACGGCCTCGACAGCCCGGTGTACAGCCACTTCGGATCTGCCCCGTGGTTCGTCCTCACCGACGCGCAGAGCGAGCGGCTCGAGACCGTGACCAACGAGGACGCTCACCACGAGCACGGCCGCTGTCAGCCGGTCCAGGCCCTCGGGGGAAGGCCGGTGGACGCGGTGGTGGTCGGCGGCATCGGGGCGGGGGCCCTCCGCAAGCTCCAGGCCGAGGGCGTTCGGGTCTTTCGTGGTGTGGAAGGAAGCGTCCGCGAGAACCTGGACCTGCTCAACGCCGGCAAGCTGCCCGAGTTCGCCTTCGAGATGACCTGCGCGGGTCACGGGAGCGGAGAAGGGTGTAACCACCACGGGTGACGGCCGCGGCCTACTCGGCAACCGGCTGAGGGCGCCCCGCCCTCGCGAACCACCTCCACGGAGGAACAGGACATGCCTCTCCACGACCATCTCTGCCTGGACTGCGGGCAAACCACCGAGCTGCTGGTCATCGCGGAGGACGACGAGGTCCGCTGCGGGGCATGCGGCGGCACGAACCTCAAACGACTCCTCAGCGCCCACTCCTCGCTCTCGGGAACCGCCCGGAACGCCATGCCGGGCCCCGGCGACACGGCCTGCTGCGGCAGTTCGCCCGACCGGGCCTCGTGCGCCGGCCCGGGTAGCTGCTGTGGGAAGGGACCGGCACACTGACATCGGAAGGACGGCCGAACCTCGTCAGCCCGATTTTTCGTTGATCTTGTCGCGAAGCACCGAGGAGTACTTGAAGGTGACCACCCGCCGCTCGGGGAGGATCAGATTCTCGCCGCTCTGGGGGTTTCTGCCTCTCCGGGTCCTCTTCCGTTTCATGCAGAACTTCCCGAAGCCCGACAGCAGGACGTCCTCCCCCTGGGCCAGGGTCTCTTTGATGATCTTCAGCAGGGACTCCACCAGTTCCACCGCATCTTTTCGCTTGTATCCCTGTTCGGCCAGGGACTCCACCAGGTCCGCCTTCGTCAGTGCCATGGGACAGGCTCCCCGCAAGATCAACGCCGCGATTGACCGTGTGCAGCCCCCACTCGGGGCCCGAACGGTTGCTTCCTCCAATGGGCCGTAGGCTGAACCTAGTTCCAGGTGTTTGGAAAGTCAAGACAAAAGGGACGTTTCTTGTTTCTTTCGGCGACGTTTGACGGCTTCGCAATCGCCCCCTCTGCGGCCGCGTTCGGGCCCTCCCGCCGGTCTCGAAAAGGGCTTGAACATCCCGTCCTACCCGTCCATAATGCCCCAGCCCCTTCGTTCCCGCCAACCGGGCCGGGCGTCTCGACCCCGACCGGACCCTCGAACCTCTGGACAAGGCCATGACCAGCGCGACCGAGCCCTCCCCGGCCCTCCCTCGAACCGATCCCGAGCACGCGCACCTCATCCGCCGCATCTTCGCCTCGGTCACGGGGACCTACGACTTCCTGAACCATGTCCTGAGCGTCCGGCGCGACGTGGCGTGGCGGAGGAAGACCGTCGGCGAGATCCGTTTCTTCCGCACCCGCCGCCTGCTGGACGTGGCCACCGGAACCTGCGACCTGGCCGTCGAGGCCGCGCGGAGGCACCCGGACATCCGCGTGGTGGGCGCCGACCTGGTCCCGGAGATGATGGTGCGCGGCCGGGCCAAGATCCGGCGCTCCGGCCTCTCCTCCCGGGTCCGGCTCGTCCAGGGGGACGCCCTGGCCCTTCCCTTCGAGGACGGGGCGTTCGACGCGGCGGCCGTGGCCTTCGGCATCCGGAACATGCCCGACCGGGTCGCCGCGCTCCGGGAGATGGCCCGGGTGGTGGCTCCCGGCGGTCTCGTCCTGGTCCTGGAGATGGCCCTGCCGCGGTCACCGGCCTTCCGGCGCCTCTACGAACTCTATCTGAACCGGATCCTCCCCCGGGTGGCCCGGTTCTTCTCCCCGAACCCCGACGCCTACCGCTACCTGGCCCGGTCCATCATGGACTTCCCCGATCCCGACACCTTTGCCGGGCTCGTGCGGAGCGCGGGGCTCGAGGGGGTGGAGATCCATCCCCTCACCTTCGGCATCGCCTACCTGCACACCGGGCGCAAGCCCTAACACAAAGCTCACGAAATCCAAATCCTCTGCTGACATCCGGACTTTACATGGTATACTCGTGATCGCTTCGAAGCGGCCCGGCGGTTCCGCGGTCTCTTGGCAGACCCTTTCAACCTCAACGAGCTCAGGCGAGCGACAACATGGGAAAAGAACAGATCCTGGTCGTTGACGACGAGGAGGACATCCTGGAGCTCGTCCGGTTCCACCTGGAACGGGAAGGACACCCGGTCGGCTGCGCCGAGACCGGAGAGAAGGCCCTCGAGCTGGCGCGCGCCGAGAGGCCCGCGCTCGTGCTCCTCGACCTCATGCTGCCGGGAATCGACGGCCTCGAGGTGGCGAGGCTGATGAAGGCGGACCAGGCCCTCCGGGACATCCCCATCGTGATGCTCACGGCCAAGGGGGAGGAGGCCGACGTGGTCACCGGCCTGGAGCTCGGTGCGGACGACTACGTGACCAAGCCCTTCAGCCCCCGGGTCCTGCTCGCGCGGGTCAAGGCGGTGCTCCGGCGCGGTGGCCGAATGGCGCCCGAACCGGACGAGACCGGCGTCATCCGGCGCCACAACCTCGTCATCCACCCGGGACGCCGCGAGGTGCTCGTGGACGAGAAGCCCGTCTCCCTGACCTACACGGAGTTCGCCGTCCTGGCCTACCTGGCCCGGCGGCCCGGATGGGTCTTCACCCGGACCCAGATCGTGGACGCAGTGCGGGGGGACGACTACCCGGTCACGGACCGATCCGTCGACGTCCAGATCGTGGGGCTCCGCCGAAAGCTCGGCGAGGCCGGGTCCTTCGTGGAGACCGTCCGCGGCGTCGGATACCGATTCAAGGAGTGACGCATTCGCAAGAACCCGCTCACGCGCCGCGGGTAGCGCTATAACCCGTTGAAATGCCGTGGGCAGATCTCGAGGTTTCGGGCTTCTTGCGACACCATCAAGGAGTGAGCAGACCGTGCCCGGAAAGCCCCGACTCCTCTGGCAGCTCTTTCTCACCTACCTGCTCATCATCGTTCTGTCCCTGGGCGCCGCGACCTGGTTCGCCGCGAGGACCTTCGACCGGTTCCTCCACGAGCAGTACGCGGCGGACCTGGAGGCGCGGGCCCGCATCCTGGAGAGCCAGTTCTCCTCCCTGCTCCTCCGAGGCGCCTACGACCGCATCGACCGCCTGGCCAAGGAGATCGGGGAGAAGTCCGCCACCCGCGTCACCGTGATCCTGCCTTCCGGCCGGGTGGTCGGCGACACCCACGAGGACCCGGCCGTGATGGACAATCACGCGGACCGGGTGGAGGTGTCCAGGGCCGTCCGGACCGGGCTGGGCGTGTCCAACCGCTACAGCCGGACCCTGCGGCAGGAGATGATGTACGTCGGGCTCGGCCTCGAGCACGAGTCCGGGCTCCTCGGCGTGCTCCGGACCGCCGTCCCCTTCACCCCCATCGACCGCGCCATCGGCCGTATGACCTCCAGGGTCCTGCTCGGCGGGATCCTCATCGCCCTGCTCGCCGCGGGCCTCAGCCTCTGGATCTCCAGGCGTCACTCCCGGCCCCTCGAGGCGATGAAGGAAGGGGCCGAGCGCTTCGCCGCGGGCGATCTGGCCTTTCGGCTCCCCGTGCCCGACTCCGAGGAGATGAGCGCCCTGGCGGGCGCTCTGAACCGGATGGCCACCGAGCTGGACGAACGGCTCCGGGACATTCGGAGGCAGCGGAACCAGCTCGAGGCCGTGCTCTCGAGCATGGTGGAGGGCGTCATCGCCCTGGACGTCGAAGAGCGCGTGATCCGGATGAACCGGGCCGCGGCCCGCATGCTGCAATGCAGCCCGGCCGAGGCGCGCGGGCGGAGCATCCAGGAGGTTTCCAGGAGCAGCGGCCTCCAGCGGTTCGTCGCCGAGGCCCTGGAGAGCGACGCCCTGGTGGAACGGGACCTGAGCATCTATGCCGAGGGGGACCGGATCGTCCGCGCCCACGGTACCGGTCTCTGGGACGAACGGGGCGCCCGTATGGGGGTCCTCATCGTGCTGAACGACATCACCCGGCTGAGGCGGCTCGAGAACGTCCGCCGGGACTTCGTGGCCAACGTGAGCCACGAGATCAAGACGCCCGTCACGGCGATCCGGGGGTTCGTGGAAACGCTTCGGGAGATGGCGCCGGGAGAGGAGCCTGAGAACAACCGCAGATTCCTGGAGATCATCGCCCGGCACGTGGAGCGGCTGGAGGCCCTGCTGGAGGACCTGCTCGATCTCTCCCGGATCGAGGAAGAGGAGGAGGCCGGGGGCATCGGGCTCCGGTCCGGGCATTTGGCGGACGTCCTCCAAGGGGCGGCCGGGATGGTGAGGGAGAAGAACGGGGTGCGGGAGGACCCGTTTCGCATCGCCTGCCCGCCCGACCTCCTGGTCCCCATGAACCCGATCCTCCTGGAGCAGGCCTTCGTGAACCTCCTGGAGAATGCCGTCAAGTACAGCCCCCCGGGAAGCGAGGTGCACGTCTCCGCCGCAAGGGCCGAAGGCGAGGTCGTGGTGCGGGTCGAGGACCGGGGCGCGGGGATTGCCGCGGAGCACCTGGATCGCATCTTCGAGCGCTTCTACCGGGTGGACCGGTCCAGGAGCCGAAAGCTGGGCGGGACGGGGCTGGGCCTGGCCATCGTGAAGCACGTGGTCCAGGTCCACGGGGGACGCGTGGAGGTGGAGAGCATCCCGGGCAAGGGAAGCACGTTCACGGTCCGGCTGGGAATCGCCGGGGAGGCCTCCCCCTCGGTCTCGACGAGATAGCGTCCCCGGAACGGTCGCGCGCTACTCGGCGATCATGGCCCGCATCATGTCCGAGGCGTTCTGGGCGTGGTCCGCGATGGAGCCGATGGTCTCCATGAGCCGGATCAGGTGGAACACGGTCAGGGGGTCCTCGACCGTGCTGAAGACCTTGTGGATCAGCTCCCGTTCCAGGTGGTCGGCCTCGTGCTCGGCCTGGCGGATGTCGCGGATGATGGACTTGATCTCGTTCCGAAGGGCCTCGGACGGGGACTTGAAAAACTCGGCAGCCTTGTCCACGAGCGGGGACAGCGCCTCGATGGCGGGAATGACCTTCCCCACCAGGAAGAGCGTGTCCTCCCCCACCTCGTCATCGAGGCCCTGGGGCCGGTACGCCAGCCAGTAGAGGGACTCCTCCACCGCGTCCACCACCTTGTCCTGCTCCCGCAGGTACATGAAGAACTGGAACTTGTCCACCGGCATGAGCACGCCCTTGGGAAGGTGTCCGCGGATGTTCCGCTTGATGGCGTCCGCCTCGGACTCGAGCACGGCCACCTGGTCCGTGAGGTCGTCGAACATGTCGCACTGCTTGTCCAGGTGGCACTTCACCGCCTTGTGGAACACCCGCGCGCACTCGCTCACCTTGTCCGCATGGCGGTTGAGGTTCCCGAAGGGAGACTTGTAAAACAGCGACATGAACGTCGTACGCATGGAAGCTTCCCCCTTTGACTACGTAAATAGGGTGACAAGCAGCTTGTAGATCACCATGGAGAGCACCAGGGTGAACGGGAGGGTGATGAACCAGGAGTAGAGGATGTTCCGGATCACCCGGAGGTCCAGGACCCCCATGCCCCGCATGAACCCCACGCCGACGACCGAGCCCACCAGCACGTGGGTCGTGGACACCGGAAGGCCGAGCCGGGAGCAGATCAGGATCGTGGTGGCCGCTCCGAACTCGGCGCTGAACCCCCGCACGGGGGTGATCTCGGTGATCTTCTTTCCGATGGTCTGCATGACCCGCGAGCCGAAGGCCAGAAGGCCGCCGCCCACGGCGGCCCCGCCCGCGGCGAGCATCCAGGCCGGGACCTCCACCTGCATGGACACGGTCTGGGTCTTCACCACCGCGAAGATGGCGGCCAGGGGTCCAACGGCGTTGGCCACGTCGTTTGCGCCGTGGGCGAAGGCCACATAGCAGGCCGTGACGATCTGGAGGTAGAGGAAGACACACTCCACCTTCTCCTCCTCGTCCCCGCGGATCCAGCGGCACCCCTCGCCGCCGAGGCGGGAGAGCAGGATCTTCCCCGCGTAGCCGGCGGCGAGCGCGAAGGGGACGGCGATGAGGAGGGCCGCGCCGAACCCCAGGTTCAGGTGCAGGTTTTTCAGCCCCTTGAAGATCACCGACAGGATCAGGACCGTGAACACCACGGTGAGGAGCCACGGGGCGTACCTCTGGGTCTGCTCGTAGGGGTTCCCGGACGTCTGGATCTTGCGACGTATGAACAGGTACACCCCCCCGCCGATGATGCCGCCTGCCACCGGCGAGATGATCCAGCTCAGCACGATGGCGATCACCGTGACCCAGCTCACCGCGCCGAAACCCACGGACATGATGCCGAAGCCCACCACCGCCCCCACGATGGAGTGGGTGGTGGAGACGGGCAGGCCGAAGTGCGTGGCGATCTGGACCCAGATGCCGGCCGCGAGCAGCGCGGCGAACATGCCCAGAAGGAGCTTCTCCGGGGATCCGGCCAGCAGGCTCGGGTCGATCATCCCCTTTCGAATGGTGTTGGTCACGTGCCCGCCGGCCATGACCGCGCCGATCATGTTGGCCACTATGGAGACCACCACCGCCTGGTTCATGGTCAGGGCGCCCGAGCCGACCGAGGTCCCCATGGCGTTCGCCAGGTCGTTGGCGCCGATGTTGGCCGCCATGTAGAACCCCACGAGCGCCGCAAATCCCAGGATGTAGTACTCCATACCTGCCGAAAAGAGCTCCAGCATCCGCGTCCGTCTTTTCCCTTTTGCCTCGAGTAGGTGGAGAGTCGTCGTGTGATCCACCGCCCGGCGTCTCGCGACCGACGACGGGCGGTCGTTTGTCTTCGAAAACGGACGGATCCATACAGGCCCGATCCCCGGATCTCTACCATTACTCACCCATGGAATCAAGGACCTTCAATGGACCCGGACTGCAGAGGTTGTCGAAGTCGGCGTGGGAGGATCACAGCAGCCTGGCGCAGAGCCCGGCCCGCGCTCCTGGGGCCCGCCGGAGCGGGGACGGGGATAAATTCATTACTTGACAGGCCGATCCGGGGTTTGCTAAGAACGATCATGCCCAGAAAATCACGCATTGACACGCCGGAGGCGCTTCATTTCATCACCGTACGGGGCATCGAGGGCAGAAGGACTTTCCGGGACGACGCGGACCGGGTCAACTTCCGTGATCGACTTGCGCGGATCGTCACCGACACGAACACGACCTGCTTTGCCTGGGCCCTGATGCCGGACCACGCGCACCTGCTTCTGAGGACCCGGCACGGATCCCTCGCCATGGTGATGCGACGGCTGCTCACAGGGTACGCCATCACGCACAACCGGCGGCACGGCCGCCACGGCCCCGTGTTCCTGGATCGCTACCGCTCCGTTCTCTGTCAGGAGGAGCGCTACCTCGTCGAGCTCGTCCGCTACATCCACCTCAACCCTCTCCGCGCCGGGGTCGTCCCGGACCCGGGTCGACTGGAGACCTACGCCTATGCCGGGCACGGTGCCCTGGCCGGCCGGCTGGACTGCCCCTGGCAGGAGGTGCGGACGGTCCTCTCCCGGTTCGGCGAGCGGTCCGAAACGGCCCGCAGGGCCTACCTCTCCTACGTGCAGGAGGGGGTCTCCCTGGGTCGACGACCGAACCTGACCGGCGGCGGGCTCGTGCGCAGCCTCGGCGGCTGGGAGCAGGTCAGGGAGAGCCGGCGACGGGGGGAGAGCCCCCAGGGCGACGAGCGGATCCTGGGAGATCCGGACTTCGTCCGGAACGTGCTCGACCGGGCCGGGGAGCGGCTCCACCCCAGGGACGCCCTGAGCCGGGGGGGAATGGACCTCGCCCGTCTCGCGGAGCGGGCTGCGGAGGCGTTCGGCGTGACGCCGGAGGAGCTGCTCCGCCCGGGCAAGTACCCGAAGACCGTGAAGGCCCGAAGCGTTTTCTGCTACTGGGCCGTCCGCAAGCTCGGGTACACGGCCACGGGGCTGGCCGGGCGGCTCGGGCTGACCCAGCCCGCCGTGAGCATCTCGGTCCGCCGTGGGCGGAAGCTCGCACAGGAGTTGAAACTGGGAATCGGGTGAGGACCTTTTTATGAATTCATTCCCGTCCCCGAACCGTGTTTGCGGTTGACCTGCCCTTTTCGGTCCTTTATACTCCGCCGTCAAGCGGGGCAAACGCAACACATTGACAAAAAAAGGAGAAATCACGTGAAAAACCGTCCGTTCGTCCCCTGGACCTTCGCAGCCGTGTTGGCCCTGTTTCTCGCCCTGAACACCGGGTGCGTGAGACCGCGGCCCGCCCAGGACCTGACGGCCGCCCCGCCGGCCGTTGCGGAACCCGAAACGCAACCGCCCGTGCGCGGGGACTCCCACGAAAAAGCGCCCCTGCCGCGACTCGAGGATCAACCGGCCGGACCCACCCGGCTAGACACCCTCGATGCGGTGGCAGCGGACGAGGGTCACACCGATGCCGGCGGTTCCAGGGCCCGGGAATCCATCGCCGACGGCGAGCTCACCAACCAGGAGCGCCTCGACTCGGCCATGGAGTTCTACCAGGCCTCGAGCGACTTCTGGGAGCAGGGCGATCTGGACAATGCCATGGGGGCCCTGGACAAGGCCTACTCCCTCATTCTCCGGGTGAAACCGGACGCCGATCCGGAGCTTCTCCAGCAGAAGGAGGACCTCCGCATCACCATCTCGCGCCGCATCGTCGAGGTCTACTCCTCCCGGTTCACTGTGGCCAACGGCAACCACATGGCCATCCCCCTGGTCATGAACGACGAGGTGGAAAAGGCCCTGAAGCTCTTCAAGGGCTCCCACCGGAAGTTCTTTCTGGAGTCCTATCGCCGCTCGGGCCTGTACCGTCCCATGATCCTGGAGGCCCTCAACGAGGCCGGGCTCCCCGAGGAGCTCTCCTGGCTGCCGCTGATCGAGAGCGGGTACAAGGTGCGCGCCCTCTCCCGGGCCAGGGCCCTGGGGCTGTGGCAGTTCATCGCCTCCACGGGATACAAGTTCGGGCTCAAGCGGGATCAGTGGATCGACGAGCGGATGGATCCGGACAAGGCCACCCTGGCCGCCATCGGCTACCTCAAGGAGCTGCACCAGATCTTCGGGGAGTGGACCACCGTCCTGGCCGCGTACAACTGCGGCGAGCGCCGGGTCCTCAACCGGATCAAGGCCCAGAAGATCCAGTACCTGGACGACTTCTGGGACCTGTACCGGAGGCTCCCACGGGAGACCGCCTTCTACGTGCCCAAGTTCCTGGCCGTGCTCCACATCGTGAAAAACCCCGAGGCCCACGGCTTCGACCTCCCGGAGGTTTACTCCCCCCGGCCCGTGGACGTGGTGGGGGTCGACAAGCAGATCCACCTCAAGACCATCGCCCAGCACCTCGACATGAGCTACGGCCTGCTGCGCGAGATGAACCCCGAGCTGCGACAGTACCTGACGCCGGAGGGTCCTTACACCCTCAAGGTGCCGGAAGGCAAGGGCGACGTCCTCGTGGCCAAGCTGGGGGACATCCCGGCGTGGAGCCGGCCGCAGCCCACCCACGTGGTGCATACCGTACGCAAGGGGCAGACCCTCTCGGGGATCGCCAGTCGCTACGGAACGTCGGTCCGCGCCGTCATGAACATGAACGGGCTTCGCAGCAAGAACTACGTGAAGGTGGGCTGGCGCCTCAAGGTCCCGACCCGGGGAGGCACCGCCGCCGTGGCCGCAGCCTACTCCAAGAAGGGCGGCCTCACCACCTACCGCGTCCGGAAGGGGGACTCCCTCTGGAAGATCGCCAAGCGGTTCTCCACCACCACCGGGGCCATCCAGAGCGTCAACGGGCTCCGGACCACCCGGCTTCAGATCGGCCAGACGCTCAAGGTCCCGGCGGGCAGCAGCACGGGGTCCTCGGCCACCGTCCGCACCTATCGGGTCAAGCGCGGGGACTCACCCTACCTGATCGCCCGGAGACACCGGATGGAGCTCTCCGACTTCCTCAAGGTCAACCGCCTCACGCCCACGAGCACCATCTACCCCGGCCAGGTCGTGAAGGTCACTTCCCACTAGCCGCCGCCGGAGCAGACACTGCGGCGCCGTTTGTTTGAGATCCGGGGACACCATACTTATTTCGTTCGCCCCTCGAGGGCAATGGACTCATCCCATGAAATAAGTATGGTGTCCCCGGATCTTGTCCCCGGATCTTACCGCTGCTCCCCTTCCTCGAAAGCCCGGTTCAGGATGCGCCGGGCGTAGACCGCGGTGAAGAGCGCCGCCGCCCAAGTGATGCCGAAGATCCCCCACCAGATCCCCAGGAGACCCGTGCCGACGGCGTGGACCAGGACGCCGAACACGGCCGCGGGCAGGACGATCTGCCTCGCCAGCCCGATCCAGATGGCGAAGAACGGGCGCTTGATTCCCTGGAGCGCGGCCACGTGCACGAAGAGCACCACGTAGGCGTAGAGGACCAGGGCGTCGATCCGGAGGTACACGGCTCCGATCTCCACCACGGTGGGGTCGTCCGTGAAGATCCCCATGAGGGGCCGGGCCAGGAGGAAGACGCCGGCCATTCCGCCGGCCATGACCACGGCGCCGTAGACGAGGGAGGTTCGAAGCGCTTCCCGGACCCGGCCGTGGAGCCGGGCCCCGTTGTTCTGCGCCACCAGGGCCAGGGTGGCCGTGTTGAGGCCGATGGTGGGGATGAGCACGATCTGCTCCACGCGCATGGCGGAGCCGTAGGCCGCCACGGCCTTCTCCCCGAAGACGCTCACGAAATAGGTGATCACGAAGATCCCGATCCCCACGGTGAGGAGGTTCACCATGGCCGGGAACCCCTGCCGCAGGATCTCGCCCAGGGCCTCCCGGCCGGGAACGGCGTCCCGGGGACCCAGGCACGCCAGGATCCCGGTGCGCGCCACTTGCCGGCCCAGGTAGGCGCACCCGATCACCTGGATGAGCACCGTGGCGAGGGCGATCCCGGCGATGCCCATGCCCGGCACGCCCAGCCCCCCGTAAACGAACCAAGGGTCCAGCCCCACGTTCAGAACGAACCCGACGATGAGAAAGTTCCGGAAGGAGCGGGTGTCCCCCAGCGCGTACAGGACCGCGTTGAGCATGTAGACCATCACGAAAAAGACCGAACCCAGAAAGATGATGTGCATGTAGACGAGGCAGGTGTCCAGGTAGTCCCCGGAGGCCCCCAGTGCGGTGAAGAGGAAGGGCGAGGCGGCGAGGCCGAAGGCGGTGAGCCCGGCCGAGATCCCCAGCCCCACACCGAGTGCCTTCAAGGCCATCCGGCCGGCCTTGTCGCGGTCGCCCTCGCCGAAGGCGTTTCCGATGAGGGCCGTGGCCCCCGTGCCGAAGCCCGATCCCGCGGCGATGATGATGAAGAAGACGGGCAGGGAGAGGCTCAAGGCGGCCAGGGCGCGGGTGGAGATGAGCCCGGCAAAGACCGTGTCCACCACGTTGTACATGGTGCTGAAAAAGAGCCCCACGCTCGCCGGCACGGCCAGCCGCCGCACCAGCAGGGGAACGGGAAGAGAGGTGAGGTCCCCGAATCGCGGGGCTCCGGGAGTGGGACGGGCGGCCCGGGCCTCGCATGGACGGGCTTCCCCGGTCATCCGCAGGCCCGGATCAGTCCTTGTCCCTGCTCAGGTAGTCTCCGAGCAGGCCGCGGCTGTGCTCGTCCTCGTGGCAGTAGACGCACAGGTTCTCCCAGTTGGAGCCGTCCCGCGGGTTGTTGTGGTGGTTTCCGTCCTTGTGGTGGACGGTGAGGAGGTGGCGGTCGGCGTGATCGAACTCCCGCCCGCACTTGGCGCAGATCAGGCCGTGGATCCGGAGCGACGCCTCGCGGTAGTCCACGGTTTTGGGGGCGGTCTCTCCGCGGAGCCTGCGCACCGCCTCGTCCACGTCCTCGGGTCGGATCCGCCTGGACCCCTTGCGCCTCGGCCGGTCATCCCTCATGGAACGGTCCCCCTTTCCCCCGGTATCCTCCCGGTTCCGGACTTTTTGCGTATCATACCTCGCCCGGGGGGGTTTGAAAAGGGGAACGGGGCGGCATGCCGGTCTAGGCGAGCCAGACCGACTCCAGGTGGCTCCCGTGAAACTCCACCACCATCCGGGGCCGGTTCCTCCCCAGGTCCCACGGCACGAAGCAGGCGAGGTGATCCAGGAGGTCGCGCTCGCCGGGCCCCACCCGCGGCTCGACCGCTTCCAGGGCCTCGCGGACCGTGGCCAGGATGAGCCGGTCGCCCTGAACGGCCGCGTTCACGGCCCGCAGGTGGTTTGCGGTCTGGAGCTGCTCCACCGCCTCTTCCCAGTGGACCCCTTCCACCTTGCGCCGCAGCACGTATCCGTTCCCGCGGTCGCGGACGGCCAGGACCGGGGGGTTGACGAGAAGGCGGGCGTTTCGCGCCCGAACCCCGGCGGTCGAGCGGGCGAGCCGCTCGAGCAGCGCCTTCTCCCGCCGGATCCGGTCCAGCTGCCTGGCCTGCACCCGTTCGAAGATGAAGAGCTCGCCGTCCAGGGTCAGCTCCTTGAGCCGGGTGGGGTCGAACCCCAGGTCCAGGAAGTCCCCGATGGTGAGGGCATCCTGGAGGGTGGCCCCGCGCGCCTCGAGCCAGGACCCCAGGGCCGGCCTCGCGTAGTTGGGGAGAGCCTCGATGGTCCGGGCCGGGTTGCGCTCGAGCTCCTCGGGAAGCCTCAGGATGAGGGGGCGATCCCCGAAGACCAGCTCCGGCTCCGAAGCGAGCTCCGGAGGTGCGTAGGACTTGGTCTTGAGGGAGAGCACGGCCGGGTCCAGGACGATCTGCTCCAGGGAGTCCCCGCCCGTGTACCCGAGCAGGCCGGCGATCCTTCGGCGGAACCCGATCAGCTTGGTGACGTAGCGGGTGAACATGAACCGCATGAGGGATGTGATGCGGCCCTCGGTCAGCTCCCGGTCGAAGTAGGTGAGAAGCGCCGCGTACAGGTCGCGGAACTCCGCGATGGTGTGCTTGACCATCTCCTCGTTGTCCCGCATGTCGATGGCCGCCCTCTTGCGGGTCAGGTGGTGCATCACCCGCAGGACCGGCTCCTTGAGATTCCGGTCCCGGAAACGGGACGGGACGTAGATCATGAAGTTTCCGGTCCCCTCCGGGCCCGCGTCCCCCAGGATCGCCTCCAGGGGCTCCCAGGCCTGCTTGGTGTAGATCGTGTAGGTGGGGTCCTCGGGCGAGATGATGTTGTCCAGGAGCCCCACGGCGGCTTTTTCCTGGAGGAACCGGCGGAAGTGCTCCAGCACCAGACCTCCCAGGCCCTTGCGCCGGAAAGGCGCCGCCACCTCCACGTAAACCAGGTAGTAGCAGGGAAGCGGTTTCTTGAGGTAGAGCATGTTGAGGCGGCCCAGGTTCTCCCCGGTCTCCCCGTTGATCTCGAGGACCCCGAAGCCGTTCCGGCTGTTCTCGGGCCTGAGCGGGTGGACGCGGGCCCCGGAGACGGTTCGCTCCACCAGTCCCCAGAGGTTGTCGAAGAGATCGGCCACCGCGGGGGACCCCTCGATCCCGGACCGCGCTCCCTCGTCGATGAGTCCGATCAATCCGAGACGCTCGTGGAGCTTGAGCCCCGGAGACGCTGTCGCCTCTTCCCCGTCCTTCAGCCCCTTCCCGGCTGCATCCGTACCGTCCGGCATGGGTCCTCTCCCTCGAAACCGACTGCGCGCCAAAAAAAAAGAGGCGGAGCCTGTGTGCTCCGCCTCTTTCTGTTTCCCGTTGTGTTCAGTCGGGCTTTTGCACACACCTAGGCCATCCGGGTCCCCCGGTAAAGTAGATAAAATAAAAGCCCGGTGCGTGTGCGCGCATCATGATGGGTGTCGAATCTCCTGCTGCAAAACGTGAGCGAATGTTAGGCCAACCCGGGAACGCCTGTCAACGGATTTTTTTTCGTCGCCTCTCGAACGCACCGCGGCTGCGGTTCATCCCAGGTCCGCCCGGTAGACCCGCTGCAGGAAGGTCTTGTATGCCTCCCAGTTGTTGAACACGTTCCTCGGGTCCTCGAACACCGTCTCGTAGGAGACGACCATCTCGTCGAACGCCGTGTAACGGGAGGGGACCCGGTCCAGCATCCGGTCCCAGGCCAGGGCCTCCAGGTAGTTGGCCACCGCCTCGGGACGCATCTCCTCCAGGCGAACCGGGCCTTCCCGGACGGCCCGGACGAAGACGTCGGCCCCCGCTCTGCCGCACTCCACCGCCTCCACGAGCGCCTCCCGCGACCCGTAGGGGCCGAGGGGCCGGGCTTCGTCACCGGGCCGCGGCGCCCCGCCGCACCCGGCGATCAGCAGAACGGCCAGGACCATGACCGAGGCTCGTCCCATGCGCCCGCTCCCTTTCTCCCCGCTCCTCACGGACCTCGACCGAAGGGGGGGAGGAAAGCTCAGTCGTCGTTCGGCTCCACCCAGACGATCTGGTTCTTGTTCACGATGAGGACCTTGCCGGATCCGTCGCGGGTTTCCACGTCCGTCATCACCACGAAGGGCGAGTCCGAACGGGTGAAGAGCTCCGAGACCCGGTCTTTGATGCCGATGTTGACCTGGCCTGTCAGGGTCGAACCGTCAGTGGTCTTGACGGTGACCCCCCTGTACTCCTTCCTGTAGCTGTCCGTCGCCATGGGGTGACTCTCCTCTGATGCCGGCCGGCACATCGGGGCGTCCCGGCTTCCGCCCGGACCGGAGTTCCAGGCCCCGGTCGGGGGCTTCTTCGCCGTTCGAACCGCTGCCAGGGTGCCGAGTATAGAGCAAATCGTCCCGGCGCGCAAGTCGGCGCCCGGAAGGGCTCAAGCCGTTTCCGGAGTCGCGATGTCCAAATGCACGTCCCGCTGGGGAAAGGGGATCTCGATGCCGTACTCCTTGAACCGGTCCCACACCTCGAGCAGGATGTCGCTCCGGATGTTCACGGTCCCGTTCTGGGGATCCTCGATCCAGAACCTGAGCTCCAGGTCCACGGAGCTGTCTCCGAACCCCACCAGGCGGCAGACGGCCTCCGGCGCCTCGAGCACCCGGTCCATCATCCTGGCCGCTCCCACCACCAGGTCCATGGCCTTGCGGGGATCCGACCCGTAGGAGATGCCGATGGGCACCTTGAGACGGATCTTCCGGCTGGAAAAGGACCAGTTGACCACCTGCTGGGTGATGAGGTCCTCGTTGGGGATGAGGTACTCCTTGCCGTCCCGGGTCACCACGGAGACGTAGCGGCCCTTGAGGTTGGAAATCCAGCCGTAGACGTCACCCGTCTGGATCACGTCGCCGGGCTTGATGGACTTGTCCAGGAGCAGGATGATGCCGCTCACGAAGTTTCCCACCACCTTCTGGAGACCGAAGCCCACGCCCACGCCGACGGCCCCGCTGAACACCGCCAGGGCCGTGAAGTCGATGCCCACGCTGTTGAGCGCCACCAGGAACACCAGGGTGAAAAGGGTGATCTTGACGACCTTGCTCAGGAGCACCGTGGTGGACGGGGTCAGCCCGGAGACCTGCCGGAGCCTCCGCTCCGCCGTTTCCCCCAGCCAGGACCCCAGCCGGAGGAGGACCAGGAGCACCACCACGGCCTTGAGGAGGGAGAGGAGCGTCAGCTGGACATTGCCGATGCTGAACCCGAACTCGTCCAGGAGGGCCAGGCCGGGACCGAGCACGCCGATGATGTGAAGCGCGGCGAGCATCCAGGCCGTGCCGGAGACGAACCGCGACCAGAACCGGTCCAGCAGCATGGAGGAGACCAGCTTGATGGTCAACCAGGCCACGAGGAGGGTCAGGACGATGCCCAGGAGAAAGGTCTCCCCTCCGGCCCGCCTCACCACCAAGGAAGCCAGCCAGAGGAGCACCGTGACCGCCGCCGCGGGGACCAGGTGGACCGCCTCCTCCAGCAGCCTCCGGAGCCGGGTCCAGGAGCCCGGCCGGCCCTCCAGGAGCGCCGCGATCCGCCCTTCGAGGTACCTCCGAACGGGTCGCCCCGCCATCTCGCCCGCCACCACGACCGCCAGGACCACCAGCCCCTGGACCATCGTCTGGGGGGCGAAGATCCGTTCCCCCAGCCACTGCCGGGCCCCATCCAGCCAGGCCCGCACGTTCTCGGCGGAAAAGAACTCGTTCATGATCCTCCTTCGCCGCCCACGTAGAGCATGCGGGCGTACTTGCGGCGCCGTCCCGTCTTCTCGTAGAGCCGGACGGCCTTCTCGTCGGCAAAGTCCACGTAGAGCGAGAGGCTCCCTCCTTGGCCGGTTCTGTCCCTGTCCCGTCTTCCGTCCGACATTCTAGCCTCCCGGCCTTTCCTGCTCAAGCAAACAATCCCGGTGCGATGGGGATGGCGCACCCCCGGCCTTTGTGATATGGAATGGGGCTCGGGAGGACGAGATGGGACTGTTCAAGATCTTCGCCGGGAAGAGCCCGGAGGAGTTGGAAGCCAGGGGCGACGCCCTGTTCGAGGCCGGGGAGTTCGGTCGGGGCAAGATCGAGTACGAGAACGCCCTGGAGAAGTGCCGCAAAAAGCCGGACCGGGACAAGGCCCTGGAGGGCCGCCTGGTCGAGAAGTCCAGCAGGGCCCGGGAGGCCCTGGCCGTTCGGCACAAGGAGGAAGGGATCGAGATCCTCGACTCCGACTACGACGAGGCCGCGGAGGAGTGCTTCCGACTCGCCCTGGCGCTCACCGAGGACCCGGAGCTGGTCCGGGAGCTGGAGGGGCTCCTGGACGCCATCGGCACCCGACGGCGGTCGGAGCCCCTCCTGCCCGATCCGGACGAGGACCTTTTCGAGGGAAACGACGAGTCCGGCGGCGGTCCCGGCCGCGGCGAGACCTTCAACGCCCTGCTGAGCTCCCTCCCCGGTCCGCTCCAAAAGGCGTTTCGCGGCTACGGCGAGGCGTTCCGGGACGGCTACGTGGCCTTGAACCAGGGCGACTTCCGGCGCGCCGCGGAGAGGCTGTCCGAGGCCCTGGAGGAAAACCCGGAAGGGGACCGCATCCTCCCGGAGCTCGCCACGGCCTACCTGAACCTGGACATGCAGACCGAGGCCTGGGACCTGGCCGAGGCGTTCCTCCAGGCCCACCCGGACGACCTCCAGGGCTATCCGGTCCTCTGCGAGGTGCTCTGGTCTTTGGGCGAGTACGAAACGGCCCTCCAGCGGCTGGACGCCTGTCCCTCCCCCCTGGCCGACTCCCTGCCCATCCTGCACCTGCGGGGAGAGACGCTCCTCCGGGCCGGGCGGACCGCCGAGGCCGAGCGGCTCTACGAGGAGGCGCAGGAGGCCCACGGCTTCGACCCGGATCTGGCCCGAGCCCTGGCCGGGGTCTACGAGCTCCGCGGCCGGAAGGAGGAGGCCCGGGACCTCTACGGGAAGCTCCTGAACGAGTGCCGCACCTGCGCGGGACCGAGCGACCCCGTGTCCAAGCAACGCTTCGCTCAGCTGAGCTTCGAGCTGGGGGACCGGAGCCCCGGCGTGCTCCAGCTCTTTCTCTCCCTGGCCCGGGAGCACCCGGCCGGCCGGGCCGACTACTACGACAAGGTCAGCCGGATCTACGCGGACCAGGGAAACCGGGAAGAGGCCGAGCGGTTCGAGGGGTTCGCCCTCCAGGCCCGGGAGTGAACACGGTCCCCCGGCTTCCCCTCCCCTTGCACAGTTTTCCGTTTCCGATGCCCAGCTTTCTGTGCTGACGCCGCCCCCGGTCCGGTCTTCTCTCAACCGTTTCCATCCCGGGAACGGTCCCTGCAGGCATCGAAGGCTTCCCTCGGCACCTGCATCGCCCCGTACTTTCAGCCGCTTGACCCCGCCGCCTCCGGAACCCCTCAGGTGCCGACCTCCGTGTGCCCCGATCCCGCCGAAGCGGCATGATTCTTGATGGAGTCGAGAAGAGCCTGGGGCTTCCAGGCACTTCAAGACGGAAGCGGGGCCGCTGAACCCGGTGCTCGACGACGGTCGCCGGGTTTCCTGAGGAGACACCGCTTTCGGGGGAGTTGGAACCATGCCCAGAGCCTCCAGAATCGACGCGCCGGGCGCGCTCCACCACGTCACGGCCCGGGGAATCGAGCGGCGAAGAATCTTCGAGGCGGACGCCGACCGGGAGGATCTTCTCCACCGCCTCGGAACCCTCCTCCCCGAGAGCGGCACGACCTGCCTCGCCTGGTGCCTGATGCCCGATCACTTCCACCTCCTCCTGGAGACCGGCACGGTGCACCTCTCCACGGTCATGAGACGTCTCCTGACCGGATATGCCGCGGGGTTCAACCGGCGGCACGGCAGGAGAGGCCCTCTCTTCGGGGGTCGGTTCCGATCGGTCCTGTGCCAGGAGGAGACCTTCCTGCTGCCGCTGGTGCGCCACCTCCACCTGAACCCGCTGAGGGCCGGTCTGGTCGACGGCCTGGAGGGGTTGGAGGCCTATCCCTACACGGGTCACGGTGCACTGGTGGGGAGGGCGGCGGTCCCGTGGCAGGAGACCGGCCGCGTCCTGGATCGATTCGGCGGGAACGGCCGGTCGGCCGCGGCCCACTACCGCGCCTTCGTCGCCCGTGGTGCGGCCCTGGGAAGGCAGCCCGACCTGACCGGGGGCGGGCTGGTTCGAAGTGCGGGCGGCTGGAGCCGGCTCAAGGCCCTTCGCAGGCGCAACGCGGATCCGGTCGGAGACGAGCGGATCCTGGGGGACAGCGACTTCGTGCAGCAGACCCTGGCCCGGGCGGGCGAGAACCTGGAACGGAGGACGCGGCGGACCCTGGAAGGGGTGACCCTGGAACGGATCGCCTCCAGGGTGGCGGCGCTCTGGGGCATGGAGGATGCCGAGGTCTGGGCCCCGGGCAGGCAGCGCCGCCGCGTGGAGGCGCGCAGCGTCCTCTGCTACTGGGCGGTGCGGGAGCTCGGTTTCACCATGACGGACCTGGCCCGAAGGCTCGACCTCTCGGTCCCCGCCGTGAGCAAGTCGGTGCTTCGGGGGGAACGGCTCGTGAGAGAACGGGACCAGGGGCTTCGGGGACCCCCGGCCGCTCAGGCGGGCGGGGGTGATCCGTCTCAGTCGAACGGGCCTTCCGGCAAGCCCGCTCCGATTCGTTCTTGACGGACCGGCCGTACCGTATCGACCTCCGGCCGGTCTGTCAGGAGGATTTTCCCCCCGTCGCTCCCTCGTCCTCTCTCCTCTTGCGATGGTGCCCCACTTCCGGGTATCTTGCCGGAAGGGTCGGCCGCCGGCCCCCGCGAACGCCCCCTATGCCCTGGAGGAGGCCATGGAGAGTCAGACTCTGATGGAGCGGGCCCGAGACCTGCAACCCCGCCTGACCCGAATCCGGCGGGAAATCCACCAAAACCCCGAGATCGGTTTCCAGGAGATCGCGACCACGGAACGAATCCGGTGCGAGCTGGCCGGGCTGGGCGTGGAAATCCTGCCCCTGAACCTTGGAACCGGCCTCGTCGGGCTCCTGAGAGGGGAACGGGGCGGCCCGGGGCCGGTCACGGCCCTGCGGGCCGACCTGGACGCCCTGCCCGTGACCGAACGGACGGGGCTGCCCTATGCGTCCCGCAATGCCCGCGTCATGCACGCGTGCGGGCACGACGGCAACATCACCATGCTTCTCGGCGCCGCGCAGCTCCTCTCCGAGAACCGGGAGCAATTCTCCGGCGCGGTCAAGTTCCTGTTCCAGCCCGCCGAGGAGATCTTCGGCGGGGCGGAGGCCATGATCGAGGCGGGCTGCCTTCGCGAGCCCACCGTGGACCGCATGGTGGCCCTTCACGGGTGGCCGGACATCGAGGTGGGCAAGGTGGGGGTTCAGGCCGGCCCCCACATGGCGTCGGCGGACCGGTTCGAGATCCGCGTCCGGGGGGCCGGGGGCCACGGGGCCTACCCCCACCTGGCACGTGACCCGGTGACGGCCGCGGCCCACGTGGTGACCGCGCTCCAGACCGTGATCAGCCGGGAGACGAGCCCCATGGACCGGGCCGTGCTCTCGGTCTGCACGCTGGAGGCGGGGACGGCCTTCAACGTGATCCCGGACGAGGTGGTCCTGGGAGGGACAGCGCGGTGCGAGAACGAGTCGGTGCGGGCGGCGATTCGGGAGAAGGTGGACCGGGTGGTCCGCGGGACCGCCGGCGCCATGGGCTGCGAGGGCGGGACGGCGTGGACCGGCCTGGTCCCGCCCCTGGTGAACGACGAAACCGCCTGCCGGGAGATCGCCGGGGCCGCCGAGGACGTCCTGGGGCCGGGGGCGGTGGAGGCCCCGGGCCTGACCATGGGCTCCGAGGACTTCGCCCTCTTCCTGGAGCAGGTGCCCCGGGGGGCCCTGGTCCGCATCGGTCTGAAGGAGCCGGGAAGGGAGGCCATGCGGCTCCACAACGACCGGTTCGACTTCAACGACGACGCCCTGCCCGTGGGCGCGGCCCTGCTGGCCCGGCTGGTGCTCCGGACCCACGGTCCCTCGGGAAAGGAGAGGTAGCCTGGCGGAAAGCCCCTACGGCGTGTAGGCGGGAATCCCCAGGGAGTAGCCGCCGTCCACCACGAGGAGCGTGCCCGTGCAGTAGCGGGATCGGTGCGAGAGGAGATAGCGCACGGCCTCGACCACGTCCTCGGGGCGGCCCTGGTCGCCCAGGGGAATGCGGGACCTCTTGGTCCGGTGCTCGGCCAGGGCGGCCTCGTCCCGAAGTCCCTCCCGGACCCCCTCGGTGTCGATGAGGCCCGGAAGGACGGCGTTCACCCGGATGCCGTGGGGGGCCAGCTCCACGGCGAGCACGCGGGTGAGCATGTTGAGCCCGGCCTTGGAGGACGCGTAGTGGGCCACGCCGGGGCGGGCGACCCGGCTGGCCGTGGAGCTCACGTTCACGATCCGGCCTCCCCCGCCGCGGGCGATCATCTCCCGGGCCACGGCCCGGGTGGTGAGGTAGGGCCCCTTGAGGTTCGTTCCCTGGACCCGGTCCCACTCCTCCTCCTCCAGCTCCATGAGCCCCGTGACGGGATAGAGCCCGGCGTTGTTCACCAGCCCGTCCACCCGGCCGAACCGCTCCAGGCAGGCCGCGACCAGCCGGTCCACGTCGGCTTGTTGCGAGACGTCCCCGGCGACGCAGACGAGCCGCTCCCCGGCCGCCTCGGAGCAAAGACGCTCCAGCCCCTCGCCTCCCCGCGCGCAGGCCGCCACCCGGCCCCCCCGGGAAAGCAGATCCCGGACCACGGCCCGTCCGATTCCCCGGCTGGCCCCGGTCACGATGACGACCCGATCGGCGACCTCCTCCGTCACCCGCCGCTCCATTCTCCTTGTCCTCCTCGCCCTTTTCGCGGGCCTCTAGGTACAGAGCTCGATCACGAGACCGGCGAACACCTGGGCCGTCTCCACGAGCTCGTCCGCGGTCACGTACTCGTCCACGGTGTGGGCCCGGGAGAAGTCCCCGCCCCCGTACATGATGCCGGCCACGCCGTTCGTGGAGGTCCAGTAGGCGTTTCCCAGGGAGGAGTAGCCGGCCATGTTGCCCGTGGGAACCACGTCCTTTCCGGTCAGCTCGGCAACCACGGCCTGAACCGTCTTCACGAAGGGGTGGTCCGGGCCGATCCCG
This sequence comes from uncultured Desulfobacterales bacterium, assembly GCA_964443135.1. Classification (GTDB taxonomy): domain Bacteria; phylum Desulfobacterota; class DSM-4660; order Desulfatiglandales; family HGW-15; genus JAIPEI01. The sequence goes on from CAYUBQ010000002.1 coordinate 34,310, forward strand.
CCGGTCTGCCGGTCGTTCAGGAGGCGCATGCTCTCCACCACGAAGCCGGGGTCCTTCGCCTGGAGCTCCCGGACCGTGCGGTCCATGAACGCCTTCACCACCTCCTTCTTGCGGGCGGGCCGGATGTCGAAGGTGATCCTGCACCGCTCCGGCACCACGTTGATCGCCTCGCCTCCCTGGAGGATGCCCAGATTCACCGTGGTGGCGCCCATGAGCGGGTCCTCGTGGACCTCGAACCGCCGCACCGCGCTGGCCAGGTCGATGGCCCGGTCCACGGCGTTGATCCCCTCGGCCGGGTTTCCCCCGTGGGCCGGCCGGCCCTTGAGGACGTACTCGTACCAGAGCCGCCCCCGCGCCAGGCAACCCACGGTGTCGATGCCCGTGGGCTCGCCCGCGATGTGGTAGTCGGGCCTGGGAAAACCGTTCTCCTCGAACCCCCGCTCGATCAGGTAGCCCATGCCGGGCCACTGGCCGATCTCGTCGTCCACCGTGGAGGTGAGGAGCAGGTCCCCCTGGAGCTCCACCCCCGCTTCCCGGAGCGCCCGGTAGACGATGAGCTGGACCGCCAGGTGGGCCTTGGTGTCCTCGGCCCCGCGGCCGTAGATGCGCCCGTCGTGGAGCTCGCCGCCGAAGGGCGGGTGGCTCCAGGCGCTCTCGTCGCCCGTCCCCACCACGTCCATGTGGGCGTCCAGGCAGAAGACCGGGCCGTTCCCGTTTCCGCGGACCCGGGCCACCACGTTGGGCCTGGGGACGGTGAGCCCCAGAGCCTCGATCTCCTCCCTCGGGGCCTCCACCACCATGGGGTCCAGCCCCTCGGCCCGGTAGTTCCCGAGCATGGCCTCGGCCATGCGGGCGTAGTCCCCGGGCGGGTTCACCGAGGGGATGCGAACCAGTTCCCGGGTGATGCGGATCAGGTCGTCCCGGGCCTGTTCCACCCGGGCGGCGACCGCCGCGCGAAGCGCCTTCTTGTCCGTGCTCATGTCAGCCTCCTGATGTACTGTGTCGGTGTCGGTGTCGGTGTCGGTGTCGGTGTCGGTGAATGGCGTGAGCTCAGCCTTCGCCGCCCTTCAAGTGGCAGGCGATCCACCGGCCGTCCGGTCCGGGACGCAGATCCGGCACCTCGCGGCGGCAGGCCTCGATCTCGTGGGGGCAGCGGGGCCAGAACCGGCAGCCCGGCGGGAAGCTCTCGGGGTCGGGCGGCTCCCCGATGCCCTGGGCCTCTTCCGTGCCGGTCCCCGGCCTCTTCCCGATCATCGGGATGGCCGAGATGAGGAGGCGCGTGTAGGGATGGACCGGACGGTCGAAGAGGGCCGCCGTCTCCCCCATCTCCACGACCCTTCCGGCGTACATGACCGCCAGCCGGTTGCACATCATGCGCACCACGCTCAGGTTGTGGGAGATGAAGATGTAGGTCAGGTCGAACCGCTCCTTCAGGTCCAGGAACAGCTTGAGGATGGTGGCCTGGACCGAGACGTCGAGACCCGAGGTGGGCTCGTCCAGGACCACCAGGGAGGGGTTCAGGCAGAGGATGCGGGCCAGCCCCAGCCTCCGCTGCTGCCCGCCGCTGAACTCGTGGGGGTAGAGCGAGAGGTGCTCCTCGCCCAGGCCCACCGCGGCCAGCATCTCCCGGACCCGCTCCCGAACCGACCGGCGGTCCAGGTCCGTGTGAATGACCAGGGGCTCGGCCAGGATCCGGCGCACCTTCCACATGGGGTCCAGGGAGGAGCCCGGGTCCTGGTAGACGTACTGGATCTCCCGCTTGAGCCGGGTGGAAGCCCGTCTGCTCAGACGGGTGATGTCCCGCCCCTTGAAGCGGACCTCCCCCTCGGTGGGCCGGTAGATGCCCAGGATGGTCTTGCCCAGGGTGGACTTGCCGCACCCGCTCTCGCCCACCACGCCGAAGGTCTCGCCCGGAAGGACCTGGAAGGTGACGCCGTCCAGGGCCTTGACCCGCCGCAGCTTCCCCTCCAGGAAGCCCCCGGAGCCCTTGAAGTGCTTGCGCAGGCTGTAAACGTCCAGAATGGGCTCTGTCATGGCTTCGGCTCCACCGGGTGGAAGCACCGGACCCAGTGGCCCGGCTCGATCTCGACCTTCTCCGGCCGCCCCTTCCGGCAGTCGGCCGAGGCCGACGGGCAGCGCGGGTGGAACCGGCAGCCCTCCGGCGGCCGGAGCAGGCTGGGGACCTCCCCCGGGATGTCCCGGATGTCGCCCTCGGGGTTGGGCAGGCTCTCCAGGAGCTCCCGGGTGTAAGGGTGCCCCGGCCGTTCGAAGAGGCGCTCCGAAGGGGCGTCCTCCATGTCCTGACCGGCGTACATGACCACGATGCGCCGGCAGATCTGGCTCGCCACGCCCAGATCGTGGGTGATGAAGAGGACCGAGACGTTCATCTCCCGAACCAGGCCTCGGAGGAGGGCCAGGATCTGGGCCTCCACGGTCACGTCCAGGGCCGTCGTGCACTCGTCCGCGATGACCAGGCTCGGCCGGGGGAGGAGCGCCATGGCGATCATGAGACGCTGGCGCTGTCCCCCGCTGAACTGGTGCGGGTACTTTTTGAGCTGCTCCCAGGGCGAGGGGATGTGCACCTCGCGGAGCATGTCCCGGACCCGTTCCATCTCGAGGCTTCCGGACGGGCTCCGGCCGCCCTTCCACTTGAGGATGTCCCGTACCTGGGTCCCCACGGTGAAGACCGGGTTCAGGGAGTTGAAGGGGTCCTGGGGGACCAGGGAAATTTCCCTTCCCCGGACCGTGGCGTTGAGCTCCTTCTCGGGCATGGCCAGCAGGTCCCGGTGGTCGAACCGGATGCTCCCTCCGGTGATCCGGGCCGACGGGGGAAGAATGCGGAGCACGCCGCGGACCGTGGTGGTCTTGCCGGACCCGCTCTCGCCGATCAGGCCCACCACCTCGCCGCGCCCCACGAAGAGCTGCACCCGGTCCAGGGCCTGCACCACCCCCCGGTCCGTGTGAAAGTGCACGGTGAGATCGTTCACCTCCAGCAGCCTGTCGCCCGAATTCGTCACACCCTTCTTGTCAGCCTCCAATCGCCTGGTCGCATGCTCGATCTGTTTTCCGCGCCTTTTCCTTCTGGGCTCTGATCTCTTCTTTCATTTTTTCTCACCTTTCACTGTCAACCCTCACCGCCTTCAGTCGAACCCCCTCCGGATCCTCGGGTCGAGGATGTCCCGCAGACCGTCCCCCAGCATGTTGAACCCCATCACCACGATGAAGATGGCGAGCCCCGGAAAGGTGGCATACCACCAGGCATCGGGCAGGTACTGGCGGGACTCGGCGATGGTCACTCCCCACTCCGGCGTGGGAGGCTGGGCGCCCACCCCCAGGAAGCCCAGGGTGGCGGCCGTGAGGATGGTGAACCCCATGCCGATGGAGCTTCGCACGATGATGGAGGAGGAGACGTTGGGCAGCACGTGGAGCAGGATGGTCCGGATGCTTCCGGCCCCCACCGCCTCCGTGGCCTCCAGGAAGGCCCGCTTCTTGAGGGCCCGCGTCTCCGCGTAGACGATCCGCGTGAACCAGGGCCAGTAGGTGATGGAGAGGGCCAGGATGACGCTTCGAATGCTCGGCCGGAACGACTGGGCCAGGAAGATGGCCAGGATCACCTGCGGGATGGCGAGAAAGATGTCGGCCACCCGCATGATGCCCTCGCTGAAGAGGTTCTCGAAGTAGCCGGCCACCAGCCCCAGGGGAACCCCGATGAGGAGCGACGCCCCCACGGCGATCACGGCGATGACCAGCGTCACCCGGGTGCCGAAGAGGAGCCGGCTCAGGATGTCCCGGCCCATGCTGTCCGTCCCAAGCAGGTGCTCGGCCGAAGGGGACTTCAGCCGCTCCGCCGGGTGGATCTGGAAGGTATCCTCGGGATAGGGCGCCAGCACCGGAGCGAACAGGGCCGCCAGGACCAGCACGAAGATGATGACGAACCCGATGAAGGCGAGCCGGTCGCGGGTGAACCTTTTCCATGCCAGGCGAAACCTTTTCATGTCTCCGCCTTCCTGGGGTCGATGAGGGACAGGGCGATGTCCACGAGGAGGTTCACGGTCACGTAGGCGATCCCCGCCCACAGGGTCACGCCGAGGATCGCCTGGTAGTCCGATAGCACGATGGCGTTGAAGGCGTAGAGCCCCAGCCCGGGCCAGTCGAACACGGTTTCGATCACCACGGTCCCGGCAAGGAGCAGCCCGAAGAGGAGCCCGATCTGGGTGACCGTGGCGATGATGGCATTCCGGAGAAGGTACTTGTAGACGACGAGCCCGGGGGGCAGGCCCATGGCCCGCTCATAGGTGATGAAGTCCTGCTGGACCACATCCAGGACCCCGGAGCGGGTGAACCGCGTGATGGTGGCGAAGGAAGCGAAGGCCAGGGTGAGGGCCGGCAGGATCATGTGGACCGAGGCGCTCCAGAGGGCCCCGCCGTTCAGGGTCAGGAGTGCATCCAGGATGTACATGCCCGTGATGGCGGCCGGGGGATCGACGTCCATGCCGATGCGTCCCCCGAGGGGGGTGATCCCCAGCCACATGCTGAAAAAGAGCTGCATCATGATCCCCAGCCAGAAGCTGGCGATGGCGAGCCCGGCCACGGTCACCCCGCGGAGGAGGTGGTCCAGGGCCGAGTTCCGTTTGAGCGCGGCCACGATCCCCAGGGGGACGCCGATGAGGATGGAGAGCCCCATGGAGACCAGGGTGAGCTCGAGGGTTGCGGGGAAGCGGTCCACCAGGTCGTCGAACACCTTGCGCCCGGAGTAGAGACTCTTGCCCATGTCCCCCCGGGCCAGGCGCTTCAGGTAGAGGACGAGCTGCACGTGAAGGGGCTCGTCGAACCGGTACTGCTTGCGGAGCTGCTCCACCTGCTCGGGCGTGGCCATCTCGCCGGCCACCAGGGCGGCGGGATCGGCCGGGATCACGCGCGAGATCACGAACACCAGGACGAGGAGCCCCAGGATCGTGGGCACGGCATAGACCATTCGCTTGAACGCGTAGATGAGGAGGCTGCGATTCATGAAAAACAGATGCCTCCCTCCCCTGCGCGGGGAGGGAGGCGGTGTCGGGTTGTCCGGATGTGGATCACGCCAAGTGGATCCAGCGGCACTCCTGCCCGTTTCCAACGGGGCAGAACCGCAGCCCCTCGACACTCTTGCGGTACGGTCCGTACCACTTGGTGTTGTAGATCCAGATGTCGGCCGCGTCGTCCACCACGATCCGGCTCGCCTTCTCGTAGAGCTCCTTGCGCACGGGGCGGTCGCTCACGGTCCGGGCGCGGGCGAGGAGATCGTCCACCTCCGGGTTCTTGTACCAGGAGGAGGCCTTCCAGGCGCCCCAGCGGGAGGAGCTGTACATCTCGCCGATCCAGTTCTCCGGATCCGCGTAGTAGGTGCTCACCCAGTGGATCCACATGTCCGGAGAGGTGTCCATGTCCTTGGCCTTGCCCGAGAGGGTCGGCCAGGTCTCGCGGACGATGTTCACCTCGATCCCGATCTGCCGCAGACCTGCCTGGAGGATCAATGCGGCGTCGTCGGTCTGGGAGTACCCGGTCATGGGGTGGATGTTGAGCGGCCGGTCCACCTTGACCTTGGCCTTGGCCAGCTCGGCCTTGGCCTTCCCCAGGTCGAAGGAGTAGCCCTTCAGGTCGTCCGGAGAACCCCACATGTTGTTGGGGATGGGGCCGGGGTTCCGCGCCACCCGGCCCTTGAGGATCTCGTTGTTGAAGGAGCCGTAGTCGAAGGCGTAGCTGATGGCGCGGCGTACATGGACGTCGTTGAACGGGGGGCGCTGGTTGTGCATCCGGATCAGGAAGATCCGCATGGACTGCTCCTCGTAGACGTTGATGTCCTTTGCCCCCTCGAGCTTGGCGATCTGCTCCACGGGGAGGTAGCCGTCGCAGCCGTGGATGTCCCCCTTCATGAGGGACATGACCCTCGAGGCGGTCTCGTGGATGGTCCGAAACTCGATCCTGTCCACGTGCTTTCCTTCCCAGCCCATCCAGTGGTCCTTGAAGCGCTTTCCCTTCCAGCCCACGCCCGGGGTGTACTCCTCCAGGATATAGGCTCCCGATCCCGCCTCGTTCTGGCTGAGCCACTCGCTGCCCCAGGGACCGGGCTTGCCTTCCAACACCTTGGGGTTCACCACGCAGAAGGTGGGCAGGATACTGAGGAACGGCGCATAGGGCTCCTTGAGGGTGAAGGCCACGGTGTATCGGTCCACCGGTTTCACGCCCTCCGAATCGATCACCGGCTTGAACAGCGCCGATGCCCCCTTGCCCAGGGCCAGGAGCCGCTCCATGCTGTACTTGACCGCTTCGGCCGTGACCTCGTCGCCGTTGTGGAACTTCGCACCCTTGCGGAGCTTGAAGGTCCAGGTCCGCTCGTCGTCGCTCACGGTGAAGCTCTCGGCCAGCCAGGGATGAATCTTGGGCGGGTTGTCCAGGTACCGGTAAAGGTGATCGTACAGGTTGAGCCGGAGATTCTCCGAGGTCACGTCGTAGATGGCGTGGGGATCCATGCTCTGGAACTCGCTGGGTCCTCCCCAGATGAAGCGGGGCGACTCCGCCGCCCACGCGTGAAGGGGGTGGAGCTGAAGCCCCGAGAGTGCGAGCGATCCTACGCCGACGGTCTTGATGAAGTCCCGCCTGCTGATCCCCTTGCCGCTGTCTTTGCCGGATGGGCCTCTTCCTTCCATGATGGGTCTCCTTTCCATTGGGACTGCTGATGGTTCTGGTCTGGGGGCCGGCCTCGACCCTGCCCGGCGTCCTTTCTCCGAACGGTCTTCCGAAGACTGACGCATTCGCAAAAACCCGCTCACGCACCGCTGGGGACGATATCACCGGTTCATCTCCCAGGGACAGATCTCGAGGACACGGGCTTTTGTACGACTCCATCAAGACTCAAGCCGGTCGGACCCGATTCCGTAAGGCGGCCTGAAGCCTGCGCGTGACCGGACCGGGTCCGGAGGCCCTGAACCCGCCGTTCAGGAACCGGAGAACCGGGGTGACCTCCACGGTGGTGCCCACGATCATGATCTCCTCCGCCCGTTCGGCCCGCTCCACCGGAAGGGCCTCCTCTCGGACCGGGATGTGGAGCTCCCGGCAGAGATCCAGGACCACGGAGCGGGTGATGCCGCCGAGGATGGCGTCCGTCCGGGGCGGGGTGACGACCTCCCCGCCGAAGGCGGCCAGCACATTGCTGTGGGTGCCCTCCGTCAGAACGCCTTCCCGCTCGAAGAGCGCCTCGGAGGCGCCGGCGTCCATGGCCTCCTGGTGGGCCAGGACGTTGGGAAGAAGCCCGATCGTCTTGAGATCGCATCGGGCCCAACGCCGGTCCGGCGCGAGGATCACATCGACGCCGTGCTCCATCTCCTCCACATGGGGAGCGAAAGAGCGTGCAGAGGCGAAAACCGTGAGGGGCGTTCCCTCCGGGGGAAACCGGTGGGTGCGGGGCGCCGCCCCCCGCGTCACCTGCAGGTAGACCGTGGCGTCCCCCCCCATGAGCCCGTTTCTCGCCACGAGGCTCTCGGCCACCTCGGCGAGGGAACCGAAGTCGGTTTCGTGAAACCGCAGGGCCCGGGCGCCCCGCGCCAGCCGCTCCAAGTGGGCTCGGGTCTCGAAAAGCCTTCCTTCGTAGCTTCGAATGACCTCGTAGAGGCCGTCGGCGAACAGGAAACCGCGGTCATCCGGTGAAACGGCGACCTCGTCCCTGTCCAGATACAGGCCGTTGAAGTAAGCGATCATGGTGATCGATCCGTGGGTTCTCGTGTCTTCGAAAGCCGCGTGGGGCAATGATCTCGGAGGCTTCACCTTAGGTCAGCCGACGCGTCCTGTCAACGGTCAGACGGCTCTTTTCTGATTCCGGAGGCAGAACATACGCCCAGGATTTGCCTTGACACACCGCACCCCGAGGGCGTGCAATGGGAGAAGCAACAGGCACCTGCGACAAACTGGTATCCTGCCTTCACTCGAGGACCGGCCATGCAGAACCCGCCCTCTCCGGATCCGATCCGATTTCTCCGGTTCACCATGGACAACCTGCCCATCGGCGTGCTCACCGTGGACGCGAGCAGAAGGGTGACCAGCTTCAACCCGCAGGCCGAGACCGTCACCGGGTACTCGAAGGAGGAGGTGCTGGGAAGGTTCTGCGGCGAGGTGCTCCAGGGCGGCATGTGCAAGGAACAGTGCCCGCTGGCGAGCGTGATCCGGAGGCGGGCCCCCATGGTCCAGCTGGAGACCACCATCCGGGACCGCCACGGCAGGACCATCCCGGTCCGTCTTCAGACCGCCGCGCTGCTCGACGACGACGGCCGGCTCATCGGCGGGGTGGAGACCTTCCAGGACATCACCTACATCAAGGGCCTCGAGCGCGACAAGGCCGCATTCGTCTCCATGGTCGCCCACGACATGAAGTCGTCGCTCACCGTCATCGGGGGGTTCGCCCGCAGGCTCAGCAAGCCGCGGGTCCGGAAGAACGAGGAGAAGCTGGGACGGTATCTGGAGATCGTCCTGAACGAGACGGAACGGCTCGAGTCCATGATCCGGGACTTCCTGGAGTTTTCCCGGCTCGAGACCGGATCGCTCAAACTGGAGTTCCGCCCCGTGTCCCTGAACGAGGTGATCGAGCAGCTTGCGGCCACCTACCAGGTGCAGGCGGAGCAGCTCGGGATCCGGCTGGAGGTGGGCACCGACCCGGAGCTGGGGTCCCTGACCGCCGACGCCGAGCGCCTGAGACGGGTCTTCAAGAACCTCCTGGACAACGCGCTCAAGTTCTCCGACCCCGGGGGGAGGGTGAGGATCACCACGCAGGACGCGGGCCCCTTCGTGCAGGTCCGCGTCGAGGACGAGGGGGTGGGGATCGAAGAGGCGGAGCTGCCCCACATCTTCGACCCCTACTTCCGCGCGAACAACCGGCCCGAGGCGAGCGGTTTCGGCGTCGGCCTCGCCGCGGTCAAAGCGGTGGTGGAAGGGCACGGAGGGCGCGTCGAGGTGGAAAGCGAGCCGGGACGCGGGTCCGTATTCACCGTCCACCTGCCCAGGGTCCCGGCGCCGGAGGACGCCGCGGCGCAGCCGGCGCGCAGCTAGCCCCGGACCGACTTTTTCATGTAGGACTCCAGGGCCTCCTGGAGGGTGGCCGCCGCGAGGAACGCACAGTGCCGATCCTCTTCCGGAAGACCGCCCAGAATGCCGAGAATGGCCTCGCCGGAGATCTCCGTGACCTCGTCCGGGCTCTTTCCCAGGGCCAGCTCCGCGGCGAACGACCCGCAGACCGCGCTGGAGCCGCAACCGTCGGTCCGGTAGGCCGCCTCCGAGACGCGGTCCTCCCGGAGACGCAGGAAGATCTCCATGGTGTCCCCGCACGAACCGGTGAGCCGCCCGTACCCGTCCGGATTCTCCAGGGCGCCTTCGTATCGGGGGTTGCGCCACCGTTCGTAGGCCACCTCCCCGTAGTCCTGCCTGGCTTCCTCGTAGACCTGCTCCTGCAGGTCGCGAACAAACGCGTCGAAATCGTCGGCCACCGTCCTGGTCCTCCTTGATCTGCAGCCGGCCCCGGGGGCCGGCGCCGGTCCTGATGACGATCCATGGTGCCTGATACTGTTTTGAACTGCAACGCAAATTGATACCATGAAACCGCTCTCGAAACGATCGTGAAACAGGTCTTGACAACCATGTGTATACGGTATACAAAAGCGGTTCTGCATCGCTCTTTACCGTGAAAATACCCCTCGGTGGGCCGGGCGTAGGGCGGCATTTCATATGCCGCCGCAAGGTTGGCGACAAGCACGGCGGGGTGTAAAACCCCGCCCTACGAAAACCCCTGTTTTCATCAGCGGGGGTGACCGGACGCCGGTCATGGACGTTTGAACCGAAACCCCGCCCGTCTGGACAGGCCCCGCATCCTGCCGCCTGCGCTTCCGGAGGTTCGTGCTCATGCTCTTTGACCTGCTCCTGTTCGGCTCTCTGGGCATCTTCCTGCTGGGAACGGCCTGGAAAATGTTCCCCTGGTTCTCCCGGGGGATCGGACCGGGCTCCCGGGGGATCCCACGGTCCCGAAGGGTCCGCGCCGCCCTTCTCGGCGCCGCCCGGACCGTCTTCAGCCGGAACGTTCTGACCGTCTTTCGCGTCGTCCTCGTGGACGGCCTTCTCCAGTGGAGGATCCTCAAGGAGGACCGCCTCCGCTGGGTCATGCACTTCTCCGTCTTCGCCGGGTTCATCCTGCTTCTCCTGATGCACGCCCTGGACGACCTGATCACGGCGAACCTGTTCGAATCCTACTACAGCACCGTCAACCCCTGGTTCTTCCTGCGGGACCTGGCCGGCGTGCTCGTGCTCGCGGGGCTCGCGCTGGCCGTGCTCCGGCGGACCGTCTGGAAGGTCCCCCGCCTGAGGACCCGGGCGCCGGACGTGATCGCCCTCGCCTTCCTGGCCCTGATCGTGGTCTCCGGCTTTCTGCTCGAGGGCGCCAAGATGGGCTCACACGACGCCTACCTGCGCATGGTGGAGGAGTGGGCGGACCCGGACGCCGTCGATGAGGTCCGGGCCCTGGAGAGCTACTGGATCCAGGAGCTCGGGCTCTACGCCACGCACCTCTCCCCGCCGTTCTCCGAGGACCGGCTGGCCCAGGGCCGCGAGCTCCACGAGATGAACTGCGCCTTCTGCCACGCCCCGTCCCAGTGGGCCTTTGCGAGCTACGGGGCGAACCGGGCCATGGCGCCTGCCGCCTCTTTCCTGGACCGGGTGGACGCGACCCTCGTCTTCTGGCACATCCACATCCTCGCCTGCTTCGCGGGGCTCGCCTACCTGCCCTTCAGCAAGATGTTCCACGTCGTCGCCACCCCAATCGGTCTCGTGGTCAGCAGGCTCACGGACCGGGAGCGCTCCGACGCGGCCAACGTCGCCACCCGTCAGGCCGTGGAGCTGGACGCCTGCACCCAGTGCGGGACGTGCAGCCTGAGATGCTCCCAGGCGGGTGCGGCCATGGCCATGGGCAACCCCTACATCCTTCCCTCGGAGCGAATGGCCTGTCTTCGGCGGGCGGGCCTGGGAGGCCGTCTCGAGCCGGCCGAGCGGGAGGCGATCCGCCGGGGCGCCGTCATCTGCTCCAACTGCGACCGGTGCACGGTGGTCTGCCCGTCGGGCATCAACCTGAAGGAGCTCTGGGTCTCAGTGCGGGAGGAGCTGATCCAGCAGGGGGACCCCGAGCCCGCCCTGCTCTCGCCGTTTTCCCATCTTCGCGGCCTCCGGAGGGACGATCTGGAGGCGGTGACGGACTACGCCCGTCCCCTGAGCCGGGCCCTGCACGTCCTCGTCCCCAACGGGAAGGCCCGAGCGCCCGAGGTCGAGGCCCCGCCCCTGGACCTGACGGAGCAACCGGACATGCCGGTGGACCCCGACCTGGAGTCGGGGCACTTCGCCGACTGCTTCGGCTGCCGGACCTGCACCTCCGTCTGCCCTGTGGTGGGCAACTACGAGGACCCCGAGCAGACCCTCGGGCTCCTGCCCCACCAGATCATGTACTGCCTGGCCCTCGGGATGCCGGCCATGGCTTCCCGGTCCCGCATGCTCTGGGACTGCGTCACCTGCTACCAGTGCGAGGAGCACTGCCCGCAGGGCGTGCGCATCACGGACATCCTCTACACGCTGAAGAATCGCGCCGTTCGGGTCGAGGCAGGCCGCGCTGCGCCTTCCCCGGCCGAGGAGCGGACCGGGCCGGCCTAGGGGACGGTACAGTGAAACGACCCCCAGGGGGTCCCGAGACAACACGGAACCAGACATGAAGACCTATGCACTCTACCTGGGCTGCAACATCCCCGCGCGGGTCCAGTCCTACGAAACGGCGTCCCGCGCGGTCCTGGAGAGGCTCGGGGTTCGGCTCCTCGACAGTCGGGAGTTCGCCTGCTGCGGATACCCGCTGAGGAACCTGGACCGGGGCGCCTATCTCCTCTCCGCCGCCCGCAACCTGGCCCTGGCCGGCCGCACGGGACACGACATGCTGGTCCTGTGCAGCTGCTGCTTCGGCTCCCTCAAGGCCGCGCAGCACCAGCTCCGCCGTTACCCGGAAGCGCGCAGGGAGGCGGACCGGAGGCTCCGCCGGGAAGGTCTCCGTTACGACGGCGACATCGAGGTCAAGCACCTTCTGAGCGTCCTCCGGCACGACGTCGGGCTGGAGGCCCTGAAGACCCACATCAGACGTCCATTCGAAGACCTCAGGATCGGGGCGCACTACGGGTGCCACGTCCTTCGGCCCAGCCACGTCACGGAGTTCGACGACCCCGTCGCACCCACCCTGTTCGAGGCCCTCGTCGAGGTCACCGGGGCCCAGTGCGTCGAGTGGGACCCGCGGATGGACTGCTGCGGGGCGCCCCTGCTGGGCGTGAACGACGAGCTCAGCCTGGACCTGACGCGCGGCAAGCTGAGGAAGGCCGCCGAGGCCGGGGTGGACCACCTGTGCACGGCCTGCCCCTACTGCCAGCTTCAGTTCGAAACGGTCCAGCGGAAATGGATCGCGGGAAACGGAAGCGGCACACCGGCGGTGGCCTCCCTGGTCTACCCCGAGCTGCTGGCCCGCTGCATGGGCCTGGAAGACGAACGGTTGAAACGGCCATAACCCCCCGGGGGAGCCCTTCGAGGGGCGAAGCCGGGGTCTCATCCGGAGCGGAACGTGAAACGCGAAGAAACAGGCGCGGTACTGGTTGTTGGAGGGGGAATCACCGGAATGCAGTCGGCGCTGGACCTGGCCAACTCCGGTTTTTTCGTCTATCTCGCGGAGCGATCGAGCTCGATCGGGGGAATGATGTCCCAGCTGGACAAGACCTTCCCCACCAACGACTGTGCCATGTGAATCATCTCGCCCAAACTGGTCGAGGTCGGCCGGCACATCAACATCGAGCTGCTCACGCTCACCGAGGTCAAGGAGATCACCGGGGAGCAGGGGGACTTCCAGGTCCGCGTGGTCCGGCACCCCCGGTACGTGGACGTGGACAAGTGCATCGCCTGCGGCGCCTGCACCGAGAAGTGCCCCCGCAAGGTCCCGGACGAGTACAACGAGAGCCTGGTCCCCAGAAAGGCGATCTACGTGAAGTACGCCCAGGCCGTTCCCCTCAAGTACGCCATCGACCCGGAGCAGTGCATCAAGCTGACCCGGGGGAAGTGCGGGAACTGCGCCAAGGTGTGCCCCACCGGGGCGATCGACTACGAGGACACGGAGAAGGAGAACGTCCTTCGGGTCGGCGCCGTGGTGCTCGCCGACGGATCGGAGACCTACGACCCCGGGGGGCACGACACCTACGGCTACAGGAAGAACCCCGACGTGGTCACCAGCATCGAGTTCGAACGGATGCTCTCCGCCTCGGGTCCCAGCGGGGGACACCTGGTCCGCCCTTCGGACGGGAAGGAGCCGTCCCGGATCGCCTGGCTCCAGTGCGTGGGATCCAGGGAGCCGGCCCTGGGAAACCGCGGCTACTGCTCCGGCGTCTGCTGCACCTACGCGGTCAAGGAGGCGGTGCTGGCCAAAGAGCACTGCGGGGGGGACCTGGACGCGGCCGTCTTCTACATCGACATCCGAACCACCGGAAAGGACTTCGAGCGCTACTACGAGCGCGCCAGGGAGGAGCAGGGGGTCCGCTTCGTCAAGGCCAGGATCTCGCACCTCGCCAGGCGGAACGGGTCGAACCTCATTCGCTACGTGGACGAAGCGGGCAAGCGGGTCGAAGAGCCTTTCGACATGGTGGTCCTCTCCGTAGGCCTCGGCGCGAACCGGAAGAGCGCCGAGCTGGCCGAGACCCTGGGCGTCCAGATGGACCCCTACCGGTTCGTGAGCACGAGCAGCTTCCACCCGGTTCGGACCTCGAGGCCCGGGATCTACGTCTGCGGCGCCCACCAGGCGCCCAAGGACATCCCCTCCTCCGTGGTGGACGCCAGCGCGGCCGTCGTCGAGGTGGCCGCCGATCTGGCCGACACGCGCTGGACGCTCACCCGGACCGCCGAGCTCCCCGAGGAGCGGGACGTGCGCGGCGCCCCCCCGCGGATCGGGGTGTTCGTCTGCTGCTGCGGCACCAACATCGCCGGGGTCGTGGACGTTCCTTCGGTCGTGGAGTACGCCCGGTCCCTGCCCGGGGTGGCCTACGCGGAGGAGAACCTGTTCAGCTGCTCCCAGGACACCCAGGACAAGATGACCCGGATGATCCGGGAAAAAGGGCTCAACCGGGTGGTGGTGGCCGCCTGCACGCCCAAGACCCACGAGCCGCTCTTTCAGGAGACTTTGACCAGCGCGGGCCTGAGCAAGTATCTCTTCGAGATGACCAACATCCGCAACCAGTGCTCCTGGGTACACCGGGACCAGCCCGAGGCCGCCACGCAGAAGGCCAAGGAGCTGGTCGCCATGTCCGTGGCCAAGGCGAGCCGCCTCACCCCCCTGAGCGAGCCGGTCCTGGAGATCACCCCGACCGCCCTGGTCGTCGGGGGCGGCATCGCCGGCATGGAGGCGGCGAGGAGCCTCGCCAACCAGGGGTACCCCACCTACCTGGTCGATCGGAACCGGCGTCTCGGGGGGCAGGCCCTGACCCTTCACGAGACGTGGAGAGGGGAGTCGATCCAGGCCTATCTCTCCGAGCTGATCGAGGACGTCGAGCTGCACCCCGGGATCCAGATCTTCCTGAAGGCCGAGGTGGACGAGGTGGACGGGTTCGTCGGCAACTTCCGGACCATGATCCGCCAGGGCCGCGAGAGCCGGATGATCGAGCACGGCGTGACCATCGTGGCCACCGGCGCGCTCGAGTACAAGCCGCGCGAGCACCTCTACGGGGAGCACCCCAACGTGGTCACCGGACTGGAGCTCCAGGACCGGCTGATCCGGGAGGACCCCTCGCTTCGCGAAGCCCGGACCGCGGTGTTCCTCCAGTGCGTCGGGTCCCGCATCCCGGAACGCCCTTACTGCTCCAAGGTGTGCTGCACCCAGTCCATCAAGAGCGCGCTGGCCCTGAAGGGGATCAACCCTTCCATGCGGATCTTCGTCGTCTACCGGGACATGCGGCCCTACGGGCTGAGGGAGGACCTGTACCGGAAGGCGAGGGAGGCGGGCATTATCTTCATCCGCTACAGGTCGGAGGAGGGCTTCGACGTGGTCTTGGAGGACGGGCGACTGCGGACGGCCTTCACGGACACCGGCCTGCACCGGAAGATGGAGATCCACCCGGACCTCCTGGTGCTGGCCTCCGCCGTGGTCCCGAGCGAGCAGTCGCGGCTCGCTCAGCAGTTGAAGATCTCCCGGAACGACGACGGGTTCTTTGCGGAGGCCCACGTCAAGCTTCGCCCGGTCGACTTTTCCACCGAAGGGGTCTTTGTCTGCGGGCTGAGCCACGCCCCCAAGCCCGTGGACGAAAGCATCGCCCAGGCCCAGGCTGCGGCGGCCAGGGCTGCGACCCTTCTTGCGGCCGGGCGGATCCCGGTGAGCGGAACGGTGGCGGCCGTGGATCCGGATCTGTGCAGCATGTGCGGAGTATGCGCTTCCATCTGCCCCTACTCCGCTCCCGGCGTGGACGAAAAGACCGGCAGGATGAGCATCCAGAGCACCCTGTGCAAAGGCTGCGGGCTGTGCACAGCCTCCTGCCGGTCCGGGGCGATCCGGTTGAACGGCTTTGACAACAACCAGATCCTGGCGATGATCGAGCAGGTGTGACCGGGGCACGCCGCTCCGCCGGGGGAAAGGGAGGGCGCCATGATCGAGATCATCCAGCTCAAGAGCATCCGCATGCTCGGCAATCTCACGGACGAGATGCTCGAGAAGATCCAGCCCGTCACCACCCTCGTGGATTTCCAGGCGGGGGAGTACATCTTCCGGGAGGGGGAGTACGCGGAGTACCTCTACTCGATCCTGGACGGGGAGGTGGGGCTGGAGACCGAGAAGAACCCTTCCAAACGCATTCTCGTCACCAAGATCAGCCGGTGCATGACCCTGGGCTTCTCGGCCCTCCTGGACACCGAGTACCGAAAGTACGTCGGGTTCGCCAAGGCGATCACCGACGTGAAGCTCTTCGCCTGGAAGGGCGTGGAGCTGGAGAAGCTCTTCGTCAACGACTACGAGATGGGGTTCCTGATCATGCGGCGCATCGCAAACACCATCCAGAAGCGACTCCAGATCACCAAGACCCAGCTCGTGGACATCTACCAGTAGCGCCTCGGCGGGGCGGGCCTCCAGGGTCCGCCCCGCTCTCTCGGGCCTACTCCTCGAAAGCGTCCAGGATCTTTGCGCGCCTTCGGAAGAACCCCGTACTCAACATGAGGTACACGAACCCGATTGCCACCCAGATGCCGCCCGCCGTCTTGGCCCTCGGGGAGAGGTTCACGAACAGGATCAGGCAGGTCAGGAAACCGAAGAACGGCACCAGCAGGTAGCGAACCGCGTCCCATCCCTTGCGTCTCTTCTGCCGGATGAAGTAGTGCGCGATCACCGACAGGTTCACCAGCATGAACGCAGAGAGGGCCCCGAAGTTGATCATGGTGATGATCGTCTCCATGTCCTGGGTCGCGCCGATGACCGCGATTCCGGCCAGGATCAGCAGGCTGTAGACAGGGGCCTTCGTGCGGGGATGGAGATAGGCGAAGATCCGCCTGGGAAGCGCCTCGTCCCGGCCCATGCCATACAGGACCCGGGCCACCCCGGCCTGGGAGTCGATGGCGTTCGCCAGGGCCCCGGCGATCACGGAGATGCTCACGAAGGTGACGAGCGTTTGCCCTCCCGCCCGGCCGATCGCCTCGAAGAAGGCGGTGTCGGCGGACTCGAACAGGGTCCAGTCGGGGTGGACCGACTGGGCGCAGTAGGCCTGGAGGATGAAGAGAAAGGCCATGAAGAAACAGACGGAGATCGTGCCCCTGGAGAGCGTCTTCCCCGGCTCGTGGACCTCCTCGGCCAGGGTGGTCATGGCATCGAACCCCATGAAGGAGAAGCATGCGATGGAGGTGCCCAGCAGGAGGGCGCCCATCTCGAAGGTCTCGGGGTTGTAGAAAGGCAGCGTGGTGAACCCCCAACCCACGCCCTGGGCGAGCGAGGTGAAGGAGGAGACCACCGTGTACAGCACGGCCAGGAGCATGAAGATCACCAGGAAGGCGTTCACCCGGGAAACGCTCTTCACGCCGAGGAGGTTCACCACGGTGATGAGGACGATGGCCGTGACCACGATCCCCCAGTAGGGCAGGCTCGGGAACATCATCTGCACGAAGATCCCCACCACGATGTAGTTCAGGATGGGAAACAGGGCATAGTCGAGCAGGATGGTCCATCCGGCGAAGAACCCGGCATACGGGTGAATGGCGCGCTGGGTGTAGGTGAAGGCGGAACCCGCGATGGGGTAGGCCCCGGCCATCTGGCCGTAGCTGTAAGCGGTGAAAGACATGGGAATCACGGCGATGAGGTAGGCCAGGGCCATGTGCCCCATAGAGGCGGCCGTGACCGCACCGAACACGATCACCGGCGCGATGGGAACCATCATACCCACCCCGTAGATGAACACGCTCCAGAAACCCAACTCCCGCTTGAGCTCCTGCTCGTAGCCGAAACGCTCCAGGTTTTCGGTGCCTCTGTTCTCGCCCATCCTTTTCCTCCTCTGGTGATTGGCGTTTTCCCGCAGGTCGTTCTCAGGCCGTTCCTTCAGAGGGATCTGCAGAGTACCTCCAGCCGTGGGCTACCCCTCCGGTTCCCAGAGCTTCTGGATCTCGCGCCAGTCCTCCTCGGACGCCGGCGGAGACTGGCATCGGGCCCCCTCCGCCTCGTGGCAGGGAGGCGTAAAAGCTCCCCGCTCCATCAACCTCCGGATGTTGCCCCGGTAGATCTCGTCCACCTCCGCGTGATGCATGGGCTCCTGTTCCAACCACAGGTTCCGGGGGTGAATGGACTTCTCGTACATGCGCTTGAACAGCTCGGTCCGCAGATCCTTGGTCCAGTTGCTGTTGAGGTTCATAACCCGGTACTGGCGCAGGCTCTCGATGTCGATGATCGCGGCGACCATGGTGTTGCTGCCCGAGGCCTGGTAGGAGATGACCTCGCCACGGTAGTTCACGATGTGTGAGTTGCCTCCGCCCACGTCGAAAGGGTGCCGGATCTTCGGGTGGACGTAGACGGGTCCGACGTTGGGGCACAGCATGTAGACCGAGTTGAACTCCGCGTGGCCGCGGTTCTGGACCATCCAGCTTCCGCCGCCCGGGTAGCCGGACCCGGTCATGGGCATGGCCTCGCTCGGGCGGTAGACCAGCTCCGCGCCGTTGAGGGCCAGCGCGCGCACGGCCTCGGGGTACTCCCCGTCGCTGCAGCAGATGGTGCCGATGTTCCCGACGTCTTCGGTCTTGAGCACCGGGTAGAAGGCGTCGATGTCGTCGCCGAACAGCTCCACCCAGCGGTCGTAGACGTCGTGCGGCGTGCAGGATCGCTCCCGGCACCAGACGTGGTTCTTGGCCGCCTTGTGAACCATCTGTCCCTGGGGATCGATCACGAACATGGTGTTGAAGTAGCGATCGGCGATCACCTCGGGCCAGCGCGCCTTGCACTGGGCGATGATGTAGGTCTCGTACTCCCGGGCGAGGGCGGCGAGCCGGTCCGTCTCCTCGCCGGGAACCTCGATGAAGATCTCCCGGGCCGCGAGGGTGTGCGGGATGTCGAACACCTCGTCCGTGAAACCGGTGAGCGCACCCTCGGCCAGGGCGACGATCTTGACCGGCATGTTGATGTTCGTGATCTCCACCGCGGCCCGCAAAGCGTCCTCGATGTTGTCCAGGTTCTCGCGGATCTCGCTTCGCCGGCTCACACCGTGTACGATGGTCGAAAGGCCGATGGCCAGGTACGGGGGTATGGGCTTCTGCTGTGGGTTTTCCATGAGGGCCTTCTCCTTCCGGAAATTTCCCGCTGGAGCCTTGGGAAAAGGGAATGAATGGGATTCATTCCTACCATATTGGGATGCCCAGTTCAATAATATATTAAATTGGGCTGATCAATCGAAGGCCCCTTGATTCCACCCGTGCGTCTCCATAGAATGGGAGGGCCTCCACGCACAAACGGAAAGGCAACACATCAGGAGGACCCATGAAGGAAAGGGTGTCCACGACCCGGCAGGTGGTCGACACCATCGTCTCCGGTATCCGCAAGGGGACGTTCCAGCCCGGCCTGCGGCTCCCGTCCCAGCGGGAGATGTCCCGGCTGTTCGGCGTGAGCCGGACTGCGGTCCGGGAAGCCATCAAGATCCTGGAAGGCCGGGGGATCGTTGCGAGCCGGCGGGGAAGCGGCATCTTCATCCGCAAGGGACCGGACGGATTGTGCGTGGGGGACAATGTCCGTTCCGGCCGGGCCCTGGTGATGAGCACGGAGGAGGTGATGTCCTTCGCCCGGCAGATCTGGTATGCCTCCCTGGAGCAGGCCGTGCAACAGGCCACGGACGAGGAGATCGCCCAGCTCCACGCCCTGAGCCGCGAGTTCCACGAAGGCTGCAGCAACGCCACACCGATTCAGGAGGCGTACATCTACGAGACCTCCTTCGGCATGAGGATATGCAAGGCGTCAGGAAACCCGCTGAACTACGCGATCATGCTCCAGCTTCTCGAGATCACCACGGACATCGACTACGGTGTCGTGTCGGACCGTGCCCTGTACAAGAAGGTCACCGCCATCGATCTTCGCATCACGGAGGCCATGAAGGAGCGGGACACGGGCCGGGCCCTTCTCTGGGCCGGGGAGAGGGACCGTGAGATCCAGAAGATCGTCGGACGCCGGCCCGGGCTGGTGGAGGATCGGCGCTACAACATCCTCCTGAGCCTCTCCCTGCAGGACGCTTGACCACGAACCTCATCCACACGCTCCCCGTCTTCCACCTTTGACGGATCCCAAAAACCCGCTCACCCGCCGCTGGAAACGCCATAACCTATTGATGTTCCCGGGGCAGATCTCAAGGAGCGCGTGAGGCGACTGCGCGAGCTCGGCGGCAGGCCCCGGCGCAGGCGGCCCCTGGTCGATGGAGGCCGCCCCCGGACGACCGGCATGCCGGAGCACGTGCGGCGGCAGGCGCCGTCCCAGGTGGCACGTGGGCGGGCTCTGGTTCCGAGGGAGGGGAACACGCGGAACCTGGGCGGTCCGGAATGCCGTTTGCATGTCGAATCAAGGAGATGGGAGCCATTCGGGCGGCTTGACCCCGGGGAAAACACGGTGTAACATGGCGGATCTCATAACCTTTGATTTTTCGGTCATTTGTGGAACACCATCTCGAGTCCGGCAACCTGCGGGGGTCCCTGAACCAGGGCGGGGGGAGACGCATGGCGAAGAGAAGCAAGAGGGTTGCAGCAATCGGCGCCGTCATTTTGACGTTTCTGGCGGGGTGCGCCTACCAGCGAGGGACGGTGGAGACGGGGACCGTGCTCCAGGAAGGGCGGCACGCCGCGATCCTTCCGCTGGTGAACCTCACCACCTACCCCCACGCCGGCCGCATCGTCGGGGACCTGCTGACCACGGAGATGTACGCGTCCTCCGGCTTTCGGATCATGGAGAGCACCGAGATGCTCGAACGGCTCAAGGGCGATGAGGAGGATCTCGACCGGGTCCTGGACCGCACGGTGGCGCAGAGGATCGGCGCACGGCTGGCGGTGGACACGGTGGTCTTCGGCTCGGTCACCGAGTACCGCTACAAGCGCGGTCTGGACGAGGACCCCGTGGTCGGGATCAACATCCGCATGCTGGACGTGAAGAGCGGGAACATCCTCGCGGTCGGCAGCCGATCCGAGACGGGCGGTTGCTTCTGGTTCTGCGAGGACTCCCTGAACCGCCTGGCCCAGAAGGTCTGCCACGACCTCGTGCGCCGGATGGTCAAGGTGAATTGAGTCCGAGTCTCCGCCAGAACCGCCGGTTTCGACCCCTGCTTCCCGTCCTGGTCCTGCTGGCCTGGGGCCTCTGGGGGACCGTCGGCCTCCCCGGTCCGGACCGGGACGCCCGGGCGGAACCGGCCGCCGGAGAGGCCGATCCCGGAACCGAGGCCCTGCCGCCGGCCCTCGTGAGGCAGATGGACCTGATCCGCGCCCGGATCCTGGCCCGGAAGGGCCTGGTCCCCGACTCCCTCTCCCTGTACCGGGACCTCCGCGCCCGCTACCCCGGGGACCGGGAGATCTGGATCGACTACATCGAGACCCTGGTCAACGAAGGGTTCTTCGAGGCGGCCGGGGGCGAGCTGAGCCGGTTCCTGGACCGGTATCCCGGCGACCCCCGCGCCTCCCGCATCCGGGCGAGGCTCCTCTACGAGCAGGGTCGGTTCGAGGCCGCCTTTCCCGTGTACGAGGGGCTCCTCCGGACGTTCCCCGAGGACGCGGGGATCTGGTCCGACTACGGCTACGCCCGGCAGGAGACCGGCGACTGGGCCGGCGCGCTCGACTGCTTCTCGCGGGTCCTGGAGCTCGACCCGGAGAACGGCGACGTCCTCCGCAGCCTTCACGGCATCCTTCGCGATCACCTGCCCAGGCTGGACGCGGGCTTCCGTCTCTACCGCCAGGACGAGGGGGATGCGGACTGGACCACATGGTTCCTCCGCTACGAACGGCACTGGACGGAGCGCTCCTGGTGGACCTTCTCCTACGACCGGATCCGGATGGAGCGGTCCGAGCAGCCCTTTCTTCCGGCCGTGAACGAGACCGTCCACGACGCCTCGGTCCGGGCCGCCTACACCTTCAACCGCCTTTTCACGGGCCGGGCCGGGGCCGCCGTCTTCTCGGGCATGGGCGGCGGGGCCGGCGCGTTTCTCGGGCTGGAGGCCCGGCCGACCCGGGGCCTGGTCCTGCGTGCGGACTACGCGCACGCCCGGCCCTGGTACGACCCCATGGAGGCCGTGGCCGAGGAGGGCCGGGAGCACCCCCTGGTGATCTCGGCGGACTGGTCCGGCTGGGACCCGTGGCTCTTGTACGCGGAGGCGCGGCAGACCGACTACGAGGTCCGGGACCTGGAGGAGTACGGACGCCGGAGAGGGGTTCTGGGCGTGCTCTCGAGGCGCTTCGGCCACAACCCGCTCCTTCTGGTGAGCTACACCTGGGCCCGGACCCGGTTCGAGTACGGGAGCGAGACCTTTCGGCCCGTCCTCCTGATCGAGCGGGAGCACGTGCATGGGCTCTCCGCCCTCCTCGAGCACCGGCCCTGCACCTACTGGACCTACCGCCTCTACGGCGGGGTCCGGAGGGACACCGCCCGCGATCTGGACGCCTGGTTCGTCCGCCCGGAGATCCTGGTCCGGCTGGGGAACCGGGTGGAAGGACGCTTCTCCTTCGAGCAGTCGAGCGAGGCGGGAAACGTGCTCGGCGGCACCAGCCGCACCTTCGAGGCGGGTCTCCGTGTCCTGTTCTGACCGGGAAATCGCACCAACCGCCCTTGAAGGCGCCGTTTTCGTGATGAAATTGAAACCAAGCCTCGACACCTGGCTCTGCTTCTACGGGCTGGAGGCCCCTCCCGAGGCCTACGCCCGGTTCGACCTGGTGGTCTTCGACAGCACCTGGCACCCCGACCTGGTGCGGAGGGAGGACGGGGGGCCCGTGATCCTGGGCTACCTGAGCGCGGCCGAGGTCCTGGAGGGGGGGCCCTTCTGGCCCCGGGCGGCGGGGCGGGACATCCTGGTCCGGAAGAAACCCCAATGGAACTCCTGGGTCCTGGACCTGCGCGACCCGGCCTGGCGGGATTTCCTGGTCCGCGAGGCGGTGCCCGGGATCCTGGAGCAGGGCTTCGACGGCATCCTCCTGGACACCCTGGACTCGGCCCTGGCCCTGGAGCTCTGGACGGACCCGGCCCGCTGGCGCGGGACCCGGGAGGCCGTGATCCGGCTGGTGGAGGAGATCCGCCGCTCCCGGCCGGACACGCTGATCGCGGTCAACCGGGCGCTCCCGGTCCTGGGGGAGATCGCCCCCTCTCTGGACCTCCTGGTCCTGGAGGGCCTCTCCAGTGTCTACGGAGGCCCGGGGACCGGGTACGTGCCCGTTGCGCCGGAGGAGCGGCGGCGCCTCCTCGAATGGCTGGAGGCGGGCCGGGCAGAGCGGCCGGGGCTCCCGGTCCTCACCCTGGACTACGCCCCGGAGGACCGGCCGGACCTCGTGAACAACGCCGTGGCCCGGGCCCGGCGGAAAGGATTCGTCCCCTATGTCAGCACGCTCGAGCTGGACCGGATCTACCGTCACACGCTGGACGGCGGCTGCACTCCTGGCGGCGCTCCTCGCCCTTCCGGCGGCGGCGCCGGCTGAGGTCCCTCTCCAGAGAAAGGTGCTGGTGCTCCTGGACCGGGAGGGCCCCCGGGCCCATCTGGAGAACATCGTCTACGAGACCTGCCAGATGGTGCTCAACTACTACGGCATGCTGCCGGAGTACCGGAACGTCGACGCCGGCCCGCTTCCCGGCGACGAGGCCATGGCCGCCTACCGGGGCGTGATCACCGCCTTTTCCGGGAGCGGGCCCGAGGACTCGAAGGCGTGTCTGGCGTGGCTCCTCCGGCAGATGGAGGCCGGCCGGAAGCTGATCGTGCTCGGCTCCCTCGGCGTGCCGGCGTCCGGGGACCCCGAGTCCGAGGCGGACCGCCTGGCGAGCGACGTCTACGGCGGGCTGGGCCTCCGGCACGAGGGGAACCACACCGGCGTCCGGTCCCTTCTCCGGTACGCACGCAAGGACCCCGCAGGGATGGAGTTCGAGCGGGACCTCCCCGCCTTTCCGGAGATCTACGAGCAGTACGTGCCCACGGACGAGGACCTCCACGTCTTTCTGAGCGTCCGTCGGATCGACCGGCCCGAGTCCGAGAGCGCCGTGGTCGTCACGGGACCCGCCGGCGGTTTCGCCATGGTGGAGTACATGCGGTGGCAGGACCCGGTCACCTTCAAGAAGCAGTGGTACCTGGACCCGTTCCGGTTCTTCCGCGAGGCCCTGGGCCTCGAGTCCGCGCCCGCTCCCGACCCCACCACCCTGAACGGCCTCCGGGTGGCGATCTCCCACGTGGACGGCGACGCGTTCAGCGGCCTCTCCCGCATCGACGACGACCAGCGCCTGTGCGGGGAGGTGATCCGGGACCGGGTCCTGGAGCGGTTCGACTTCCCCGTGACGGTCTCGGTCATCACCGGGGAGGTGGCCCCCGAGGCCCTGGGGAGCGAGCGGTTGAAGGAGCTCGCCCGGGAGATCTTCGCCCTGCCCAACGTGGAGCCTGCGAGCCACTCCTACTCCCACCCGTACTACTGGGACCCCGCCTTTTCCGGCAAGAGCCGCTACCACCGGCTCCACGGGATCGAGATCCCGGGCTACGCGTTCGACCCGGCCGTGGAGATCGACGGGTCCGTGGCCTACATCAACCGGGAGCTGGCCCCGCCCCACAAGCCCTGCCGGGTGTTCCTCTGGACCGGGAACTGCGAGCCCCGGGCCTCGGACCTGGCCCGGTGCGACCGGCTGGGGCTCCTGAACATGAACGGGGGCGACACGCTGTTCGACGAGCTGTCCGACTCCTACACTTCCGTGGCCCCCTACTACCGGAACGTCCGGGGGGAGATCCAGGTCCACACGGGGCAGGCCAACGAGACCATCCTCACCAACCTGTGGGAGGGTCCCTATCAAGGCTACCGGAACGTCATCACCACCATGGAGCGGACCGGCTCGCCCCGCAGGGTGGCCCCCATCGACATCTACTACCACTTCTACAGCGCCGAGTACCCGGCGTCCCTCGAGGCTCTCCAGGACGTCTACGCCTGGGCCCTCGGGCAGGAGACCGCCCGCATGTTCACCTCCCGGTACCTGGAGATGGTGCAGGGATACCTGGACGCAGGCATGCGTCGGCTCGGGCCCGGCCGCTGGGAGGTTCGGGACTACGGCGCCTGCACCACCGTCCGGTTCGAGGACCCGTCCCTCCGGGTGGACCCGGGCCGGTCGGAGAACGTCCTCGGGTGGATCCGGGGGCCCCAGGGGCTCTTCGTCTCCCTGGCGCCCGACCGGGAGCGGGCCGTGGTCCAGCTGTCGGAGAACGCCGTCCCGCCCCGGGAGGCCCCACCCTGCGTGCGAAAGGCCGGCGGGCGGGTGGAAATCGTCGGGAGGGAGGAGAACCGGCTGTCTCTCCGGTACCGGGGCTTCGGCGAGGGGATGATCCAGATCGCCGGGCTGGAGCCCGGCCGGACCTGCACGGTCTCGGGCTCCGCCCTGGGGGAGAGCGGGTTCCGGCGCGCCCCCGACGCCGACGGAACCCTGACCCTGAGCCCCGTCTTCACGGGCACGCTGGAGGTCTCATGGTGAGCCCGGAGAATGCCGGGAAGGAGCTGGACCCGGCCACGGAACCCACCGGATCCAAAGCCGCTTCCGGCTACAACCGCCTCTCCCTGATGCGGTTCCGGGCGTGGCAGATTCTCCTCGTGCTGCTGGTGCTGGCCGGGGTCTCCTTTCTCCTGTTCCCGCGCGAGCGGAGGCTCGTCGACTTTCACCTGGAGCGGGGCCGGACCCGGGACGCCCTGGTCGAGCTCGACCGCATGCTGAGGAAGAGGCCGACCGACCCGGCGCTCCTGGAGCTCGCGGCCGAGACCCGCTTTCGAGCCGGCGACATGGAGGAGGCGATCCGCCTGCAGGAGCAGGCCGCCCGGCTCTCCCCGGGGGACAAGAGCGCCTGGGAACGGCTCGCCCGGTTCCACGAGTGGAGCCGGAACCCGGCGGAGGCCCTCAGGGTCTACGAGCGCATCGCCTCCCTGGAGCCCGCGGACCGGGCGGCCCGGGAGAAGATCATCGAGTACGCCCGCTACCTGGGGCGCACCGACCTGGAGGCTGCGGCCGTGGCGAGCCTCCTGGAGCACGGCGAGGAGCCGGGCCCCGGGGAGGAGCCCCTCCTTCGGGAGCTGACCCGGACCCTGAAGGCCCTGGCCGGGGAGCGAACAGCCGGTGGGGAGGATCCCCTGCTCGACGAGCTTCTGGTCCGGCTCCACCTGGTGCGATCGGACCTCCTCGAGGAGCGGGGCGAGACCGGGATCTCCGAGGCGGCCCGGACGGACGCGGCGGAGGCCGCCCTCCACTTCTTCCTGGTGAACGGCCGGCTGGACGACGGCCGAGCCTTCGGCCGGCGTCTGGACCGGAGTCTCCAGGAGGGCGTGGCCTTCCGCCGGACCTGGGTGGACCTCCTCCGCTGGAACGGGCTCCCGGAGCGTGCCCTGGCCCTGCTGGACGAACTCCTCCAGGAGGAGCCCGGGAACCGGGAGCTCCTGCGCCTCGCCGGGGAGATCGCCGCTCGGACCGGAAACGTCCGGCGGCTCGCCCTCTCGCTCGAGGAGCAGCTTCGGCTCGACCCGGAGTCCGAGAGGCTTCGGGCCTCCCTGGCCGAGCTCTACCGGTTCTCCGGCGATCCCGGCCGGGCCGTTTCCCTGTACGAGGCCCTCCACCGGGATCACCCCCGGAACCGGGCCTACCTGGACGCCATGCTTGCAGCGGCCGAGGACGCCGCCGACCCCGCGATCAAGGTGCGGGCCGCGGATTTGGCGGCCGGTGTGGATCCCCGGGACGCCGACCTCCTCGAACGGCGGGCGGAGCTCTACCTGGCCGCGGAGAAGCCGGGAAAGGCCTGGCCCCTCCTGAGCGTTCTGGCCGGGCGGGCCGGGGGGGACGAGAAGGCGGTCCGGAGGATGCTCGAGGTGGCCGGGTACACGGACGATCCGGGGACCCTGAAGAAGGCCCTGTCCCAGGCCCTCTCCCTGAGGCCGACGGACCGGGACCTGCGCCTGGAGGCTGCGGACGCCTTCCTCTGGCTGGAGGGGCCGGAGCGGGCCTACCGGGCCCAGCTCGAGCTCGTGAAACAGGGCGGCGCCACGCGAGAGGACGTGTTCCGTCTGATCGAGCTGGCCCTGTTCACGAACCGGCCCGAGAACGAGCGGGAGGCCGTGACGCTGGCCGCCCGGCGGCTCCGGGGACCGGAAGTGCGCGTCCTTCGCGACCGCGCCGCGCAGCTCCCGGAGGGCCTCTCGGACCAAGAAATGCTCGCGGCCGTTCGGACCTACCTGGATCGGCACCCCGGGGACACCGCCTTCCGGGACCGCCTGATCCGGCTCTACATCGAGTCCGGACGCCCGGGCCGGGCCGCGCCCCTCCTGGCCGACCGGTCCGAACGGTCCCCCGGCGACCTTCAAAAGGCCCTGGACGCGGGGGAGGCCTATCTCCAGGCGGACCGGCTGAAGCAGGGCCTTCCCTACTTCGAACGGGCCCTGGCCCTCGACCCGGGGAACGCGGCTCTCCAGAGACGGCTGGTGACCTACCACGGCTGGCTCGGGATGCGGGAGGAGCAGATCGCCGGGCTGATCCGGCTCGAGGAAGAGGGCCTCCTGGAGCCCGGGGAGCGGACCCGGCTGGCCGGGGCCCTCCTGGAACGGGGAGAAGGGGAACGCGCCCTGGAGATCCTCCGGCCTGTGGAGGACCGGGACCCCCTGCCGAAGGAGGGAGGGATCCTCCTGGCCGCGGCCTACGACGCCGCCGGGCAGCGGGAGCGGGCCCTCGCCGTTTACGAGAGGCTCGCGCGGGACCACCGGGACGACCCGGCCCTCCTGGCCGAGCTGGGGGACCGGGCCCTCTGGCTGGACCGGCTGCCCGCCGCCCTGGCATTCTACGAGGCGGCCCTGCGGCTCGAGCCGAAGAACCTCCGCGCGCTCAAAGGAAGCGGCCAGATCTACGCCTGGAACAACAACCCGGAGCGGGCCATCGCCCGGTTCGAGGCCTACAACCGGCTCGAGCCGGACGACTTCGAGGTGCGGTACCAGCTGGGGGAGCTCTACTTCGCGAACGAGCGGAAAGGTGCGGCCTTCAAGGAGTACCGGAAGACCCTGGGCCTGATCGACCGGAGGAAAAAGGCCGTCACTCCTCCTTGACCTTCGCCTCGAAGTGCTCGAAGGCGTCGACGATGTCCAGATAGACGCCGTCGAACCCCGCGTCGACGATCCGGTCCAGGGCGGACGCCTCCCCGCCCATCAGGATGCGCCGCCACGCCTCCATCCAGTACTTCACCTTGTAGTTGCCCGGCCAGTCCGGGTTCTCCTCCCCGAGCCAGGGCGGGGGGGAGCTCTTCCACTCCGGCTTCCAGTAGGGCCGGTACTCCTCGGCCTCGCCGATGCTCATGTAGGCCAGCACGAAGCGGTTTCCCCCGCACGCCTTCTGCCGGAGCGCCGCGACCTCCCGGCGCGAGAAGGGGACGTCGCCGTGGAAGAAAGGATCGGTGACGACCATGTCGTACCGGGTCTCCCGCACGGCGTCCACGAAGGCGTCCCGGTCGGTGTAGCTGCACATGTTCAGGAGGTAGAGGAAGTTCTCGGCCTCCGCCGGCGAGGAAAGGGGGCGGCAGTGGTGTCGAAACGGGCGGGCCGGGTGGGCGGGAATGCGGTCCAGGGCCCGGCTGGTCGCGGCGAAGCCGATGTATCCCCGCCCGCTGTTGAGCCGGTAGGAGCGCTCGACCTGCTCCCGGCTCCGGCAGTAGTCCGTCACCAGGACCAGAAGGCCGCTTTGCTGCGCCACCGCCAGAAGCCCGTTCAGCCGGCGCCGGACCGCCTCCGGCGTGGGTCGGCCCAAGCCGCCGTACCCGAAGAACAGGCTCTCCTGGCCCACGCCGTCGACGGCCGCCACGTACCGGGCCGACACCCGGTCCCCGGGGTCCCCGCCCTCGGTCAGGAGCTGGAGCCCGTTCTGGGGCACCACGAGGAACCCGGGCCGCTGCTCCCGGGCGTAGGCGCCGATGCGCACCACCAGGTCCCGCATCTCCGCGCGGTAGTCGCGGGGCCTGCTGCCCTCGGGCTCGTCCTTACGCGGGGCCTCGCGCGTGCAGCCCCCCAGGAGGAGCAGGGAGAGAAACAGGACACAGCTCGTGGGGAAAGCGATCGCTCGCATGGTTCACGGTCCTTGGGGTGGTCTTGTCCGGGGAACGTATGGTTTCGTCATCCCCGCGTGTGGATCCTGTCCTTTTTGACCCTCGAGGTCAACCTGTTTCGGCGCTGCCCTGCACACGCAGGTCCGAGGCCCGTCGAAACACCTGGTACTCCAGGCCTCCCACGGTCCGGTTCACGAGGAAGAAACCGGCCGCAGCGGCCGTCAAGGAGGCGGCCAGGAAGCCGGTCCCGTGGAATCGCCAGCCCGCCTCGATGGAGAGCAGGGTGAAGACGGCGTTCAGCAGGCAGAACAGCCCGTTCAGCCTCAGCAGGAGGCCGTACTCGTCGAGGTACTGGATGATGAGAAAGTAGAAGAAGTAGAGGGAGAAGAAGATGGTGCCGGTCAGCAGGTAGTGGAACACGAAGGGGTTGGACCACGGGATGGGGACGATGCCGATGTAGACCAGGAAGAGGACGAGCATGCAGGCCCCGCCGTAGAACAGGAACAGGGAGGAGGAGGTCTGGGCGATCCCGCCGAACAGCTTCTCCTTCTCCACGGCCAGCTCCCGAAAGGGGAAGTTGTTCGAGAGCTTGAAGATGAACCGCTCGTAAGGGCCGTTGATGCTCCTCTTGATGCCCTTGTAGATGATCAGGGAGCCGACCATCATGATGGTCAGGGCCACGAAGAACGGAAAGTCGTACTCCCCGTAGAAGTGAAACACCCCGTCCACGGACTTCCCGGTGGCCGGGTGAAACCAGAAGAGGATCTTGTCCACCCAGAACCCGAACATGAACAGGAATGCGGACAGACCGATCCGCCCGGCCTGGGCCCGTTTCAGGAAGGCGTCGTCCAGGCGGACCTCCGCGCGGAGGTAGAGCTTTACCACGTAGGAGTACCCGCCCGCCGCCGGGATCGCCACGCCGATGGAGAAGAAGAGGAGCAGGGCCTGGGTCTCCGTCATGCGGGTGGCCCCGAAGAGGATCAGGGTGGTCCCCATGCCGAGCCCGAACAGCTTCAGGAGCAGACGCTCGCGGCGCACCGAGCTGAGGACCGTGCCGATGCACCAGAACAGGCTCAGAACGGCGGTGAGACCGATGAAGGTGATCTTGAGGTTCACGTCGATGGAGGAGAACGGCACCACCAGCACGGCGGCGAGCAAAAGGGCCAGCACGGTCACCAGGATGGTCAGGACCATGAGGCTGTTGACGATGTCGTGAAACGTCCCCAGGTAAACCTTGTCCGCCATGTGGCGGGTGAACAGGGTGTGAAAGGGGGAGGTGAGGACGAGAGAGAGGGCGGTCGCATAGGTGACGAGGAGGTAAAAGAGCACGGGAGCGCGGCTCGTCATCAGGTGAACGGTGACGCCCATCACGGCCAGGCAGAAGATGGTGAGAAACCACGCGCCCACCGCCTCGAAGGAGTCCAGCGACTCCTCGAGGAGGAGCCTGGTCATGGAGGGCCGGCGCTTCAGCCGCTCAACCAGCCGTACGATATCGCCCATGCATGAGCTCCCGGTAGAGGTCCCGGTACCGCTTCAGGACCAGGTCTTCGCCGTATCGGTTCTCGATCCGGCGGATGCCGTTCTCCGCCATGCGATCGGCTGCGGTCTCGTCCCGGAGCACGGCGAGGGCGGCCTCCGCGATCCCCTCGGCGTCCATGACGCGGCGCACCGAGCCCGCCTCTCCGATCCCGTCCCCTTCCCCGAGGAGGAGCTCGCGACAGGCGCCCACGTCGGTGGCCACCACGGGGAGGCCGCTCGCCATGGCCTCCATGACGGCCAGGGGCATGGCCTCCTTGACGCTGGTGAGGAGGAGGACGTCCATCTCCCGGTAGTAGGGGATCACGTCGGCGGGGCCGGTGAAGGTGAGGGTCTCACCCAGACCGAGCATCTTCACCAGGTCCCTGCACTCCTGGTAGTAGCCGGGCTGGTCGTCGGTGGGGCCGACGGCGAGGGCTCGGACGTCCGGCAGGGCCTGCCGGATGAGTGCCACCACCTGGATGAAGGTCTTGATGTCCTTGACGGCGTCCACCCGCCCGACGAACCCCACGGTCGGCGGCCGGGTCCTGCACCGCTCCCGTCTCGCCTCCAGGAACCGCGGGATGTCGATCCCGTTCGGGATCACCTGGATGCGCTCCGGGTCCGCGCCGTACTCCTCCTCCAGCCTGCGGTTCCCCTCGAACAGGGTGACGATCCGGTCGCAGGCGTTGTACTGCCACAGGCAGAGGGCGGTGAAGCTGTCGATCCACATCTCCTTCAGGTAGGCGTCGTCCAGCCACTCGCTCTTGAGCAGCTCCATCTCCCGCTCCTGGAGGTAGATGCCGTGCTCCGTGATCAGGCCGGCCCGGTCGTCGAGCACGGCCTTGAGGCAGGTCACCAGGCCCCCGTAGCCCGTCCCCGGGGAGTGATAGACCGCGGCCTCCGGGATCCGGGGCAAAATCGTGAGGAGGCGGTAGAGGATCAGGTGGATGTTTCGAACGTTGTAGAAGTACTTCAGGAACCCCGCGTCCCCCCGGAACTCCTCGTAGAGGCGGGTGAGCAGGGAGAACGCGGGCTCGTCCTGGAAGAAGTTCCGAAAAACGCCGGGGGAGAGCTCGAAGATCACCTCGCGGAGGGTCTCGATGCTCCCGTCGGAGAGCCTCCCCTCCTTCCACTCCGTCATCAGGCGGTAAAGCCCTTCGGAGAGGGCGGCCCATCGTTTCCGGGAGATTTTCAGGGGCGCGGACGCCTCGATCTCGGTGCAGTCGAAAATGTCGAACTCCTGGTACGACACGACGTTTTCCGGGAGCCGGTATCTCCGATCCTCCGCCTTCTTCTCCTCGGCGACGAGGGCCACCACGGCGAACGAGAGCTCCTCGAGGTTCTCCATGAGCCACTGGAGCCACGAGGAGACCCCGCCCGTGACGTAGGGGTAGCTTCCCTCTACAACCAGGCAGATGTCAGCACTCTTCGCCATGCGCTTGCCGCCTCTTTGACGCGGTCCGGGATGAACACCCCGCCCCCCGATTCGATGAGCAGGTAGAGGTCCTGGAACGTGTCGTAGTTCCTGCTTCGGAACGCCAGCTCGAACTCGTAGCTGATCCACTTGGGGAAGTAGTAGTCGCCCGTTGCCCGGGCCTGCCGGTAGATCATGTCCGCCTCCTCGACCCGGTCCGCCTCGAGCAGGTAGCGGACGGCGAAGAGGGCGTCGTCCTCGGTCTTGCCCCGGTGAAAGGCCCGGATGGCGCAGTCGCAGGCCTTGGAGGCGTAGAACGGCTTCATCACCGGATCGGCCAGATCGAGGTAGCTGATCTCATGGTACAGGTTGGCCAGGTGGACCAGGTCCGAGGGGCCCGTCTCGGGCGAGGCCTCCAGCTGGTTGATCTCGTGGAGGATCTTGTCCATCTTCTTGTTCAGGACGTCGATGGCCATGAGCACGACGCTCTGGTGCGGGCTCAGCCGGACGATGTACTTCAGGAGGCCCGACTTGGTGGCGGACCAGTCCATGTCCCCGATGAGGCCGACCATCTTCAGCCCCTGGCTTCTCGTCAGCCCCCGGATGAGCAGGGCCTCGGAAACGGGCATGGTGCGGCCCTCGAACGACCTCTGGAGGACCAGAAGGACGTCCTGGTTGACCTTGTGAAACGACTCGGACCGGACCGGGTGGATCGGGTAGAACCGCAGGAAGAGGCAGAAGAAGAGGGCCGAGGCCGGCCCGATGACCGGAATGGCGGAGACGACCACCAGAAACGCGAGGAACCCGCGGTTCATCACACGCTTTCGGAGCATCCTGTCGGTCCCCATCAGGAGGCCGTTGATCAGCACGGTCAGCCCGACGGCCGTGGCGTGGGAAAGGAAGAACCCCGCCAGCTCGGTGTGCCCCGAAATGCCTCCCAGGAGGAAGTAGGCCGAGGAAAGCTCCGTGACGGTCCAGTAGACATAGAGCTTGTACTTCACGCCGGCACCTCGGGCTTCCCGGGCCATGCGGGCGCCGACTCGAAGGCGAGCTCCGGGTGGGCCCGGGACAGCCGCCTGATCACGTAGGGGACGTTCGCCTCCGCGGCCATGGCCAGGCAGAGGGTCAGCTCGTCTTCGCCGGTCATCACCAGCATGTCGTAGAGCCGCAGGGAGGACGCGAGGGCCCTCGCCCGCTCCTCGGTGACGGGTCCGGTGACGCGCAGGACCGCATAGGGGAGCCCGTAGCGGCGGTACCGGGCCGTGGTCCGGGCCATGACGCGCTCGCCCTCCTCCCGCTTGTACACGAGGACCGACGAGAAGACGCTCATGGGAAGGAGCTCCTCCAGGTGGAGGCGGTTCTCGATCAGGACCTTGATCCAGTGGGCGGCGATCTTGAGCAGGTTGATCACGTTGTCGGAGAGGTTGATGAACCGGATCTCCTCCAGCAGGAGGACGTACCGGAGCGCCCCGGCCTGGGAGAGGATGGGAACGGCCATGACCAGCCGGTTCTCGATCTCCTTGGGGACGACCACCTCCTGCTCCGTGGCGGCGACCTTGATGATCTCCGGCATCTCTTCGGTCTTCCACTCGAGCGTGTCCGGAAGAGACGTCCCTCCGAAGGAGACGGCACGGACGAAGGTGCCGCTTCCCCGGGGCTCGAAGAGGCTCGACTTCTCCACGTGGCAGTGGGAGTGGAGGACGTAGAGGATCTCGTTGAAGAAGGCGTCCCGCTCCGGGATCTCCTCCAGGCGCCTCAGGGCCTGGTACATGATCCTCGGAGACTCCATGTCCACGAGGACATCCTGGAAGGCGTCCTGGAGAGCCCGGTCCCTCTCGGAGAGCTCGATGGTCACCCGCTCCAGCCGCTTGCGCAGGATGGTGTTGGTCAGCTCGGTCCCCAGGACCCTCCTGTCCGTCCCGGTCCGCACGAACCCGATGAGGAGGAGCGCGGTGACGAAGAAGGTGACCTCGAGGTAGCGCCCGGCGAGGAACCCGGGCAGACCGGCGCCCATGTCGGCGAAGAGGAGAGCCGCCGTTCCCGCCGCGGCCCCGATCATTCCCCGGACGCCGTAGTAGAGAGCGAGCGCCAGCCCCACGAAGGCCGTGACCAGGAAGTAGAGCTCCAGCCCGAGGATTTCTTCCCTTCGCAGGATCAGGACGGTGCCGTAGAAGAGGACGATCTCTCCCAGGAACGCCGTTTGTTTCCATTTCGAAGACGACATGCACCCGCTCCGGCCGGTTCGTTCGCGTCACGGCCTCTGTCCGGGGGTCGAACCGAATCAGGCGGCAAACGCCCGGACGGCTTCTTCCCTGCTCTCGAAGATACGGAAGACCTGGTCCATGCGCACCACCTTGAACAGGTCCTGCACCTGGCTGGAGACGCTGCACAGGAGCAGGTCCCCCCGGCCCTCATCCTTCACCTTTCGGAGGCAGGAGAGGAGGGCGCCGCAGCCCGAGCTGTCCACAAAGATCAGCCCGGACATGTCGAACACCACCTGCCTGTGCTGTTCCAGGATCGGCGCGACCTCGTTCTTGAACTCCTGGCTGTTGCCGGCGTCCAGGGTGTCGCCGGGGATCATCACCAACGTGACCTCCCCGGCGGGCTCCGTCCGAAGCTCCATCCGACCCTCCTTCCGCGTGTGCACCGGTCCCGCTATGTCGGAAGCGGACGCTTCTTCACGAGCCGGACCTGGTTGGTTCCGTCGGGCGCGCGGGAGTACGTCACGCCGTCCATGTAGTTTTCCATGATGATCAGACCGAAGCCGTGGTCCCGGATCGGGTCGGCGGGGGCCGAACCCTCCTCCGCGCCCAGGAACGGCTTTCCCCAGTGGTGGAGGGTGAACTCCCACCGGTCGGCAAACACCTCCGCCGACAGCTGAATGCGTCCCGAGGGATCCTCCTCGTAGGCGTGCTTCACGATGTTGGAGACGGCCTCGTTCAGCGAGATCCCGATCTGCCACTGGGTGTCCTCGTGCGTCCCCTCCAGGCCGCCGGACGTGCACGCACGCCGGACGAAGTGGCGGAGCGTGTCCAGCTCGTCGAGCCGGCTCTCGAGCTCCAGATCCATCCGGGAAAGCGGTTCGCCCCCCCGTTCCCCGCCGATCTTGACAGCCACGCAGGTGAGGTCGTCCAGGAACGTCCGGATGTGGGAAAACGCCGTCACGGTGTCCCGGACCTTCTCGATGACCTGCTCCACGGGGAGCCGGGCCGCCTCTTCGATGCAGCGGGAGAGCCGCTCCCGGCCGAAGAGCCGTCCCCGCTCGTCCCGGGCCTCGGTGACACCGTCCGAGTAGAAGAAGAAGAGGTCCCCCTCCTCGAAGGGGACCGAGGCCTGCCGGTAGGTCTCGTTCATCCGGAAGCCCAGGGGGACGTTGTACCCCTCCAGCAGGGTCGTCTCGTCCGCGGCGGCCCGCACGTGAAGGGTTCGCGGGTGGCCGCAGTCCACGAAGTCGAGCCGGCGGGCGTCCAGGTCGAACCGCGCGTAGGTGAGGGTGACGAAGGCCTCCAGGTCGATGAGCTCCTCGACCATGCGATCGTGGACGCTCTGCACGATGTCCCCGGGGAGGGGCACCATGCAGGCGGGAGAGAGCATGGCGCTCAAGGCCTTGAGAAAGTGTCCCTTGGTCCCGGCGCCGAGGAGCGCAGCGGGGACCCCCTTCCCCATGACGTCGCCCACGATGAGATCGAAGACCCTGTCGGACAGGGAGATGAACTCGTAGAAATCGCCGTCGATGCGCTGGGACGGGATGGTCATGGCGGCGATCCGGACCCCCTTCAGGTTCCTGGGCGGCGAGGCCAGGAGCAGGGTCTGCTGGATCTTGGAGCCGATCTCGATCTCCCGCTCCCGGGCCTTGGACAGGTCCCGCTCGGCGCGCTTCAGCTCGAGGATCTCGCCCAGCTGCTCGGCGACCACCTGGAGAAGCGTGCGTTCCTCCACGAGAAAGGGACCCTCGTCGCGCTCGGGGCGTTCCTCCTTGTAGAACACCTCGATGAGACCGGTTTTTCGTCCGTTGAGCTTCACCGGCCGGCTCAGACCCCACTCCGTCTCCCGGAACCCGGCCGAGCGGAACACCTGCTTCCCGTAAGTAATCCGCGCGCAGGCGATGTCGGGGTAGAGAAACGCGGGGGGAATGAGCTCCAGGATGCCGCGCAGGATGTCGATCGCACGGGCCTCCGGCCGGCCTTTGAGCCGCGAGATGGCGTACAGGCAGTAGACCTGCTTGTACCGCATGTCGAGCTCCTGCGTCCTCCGCCGAAGCGCCTCTTCGGCCTCCTTTCTCTCCGTGATGTCCCGCACGATGCCCAGGGCGTTCCAACGGCCCTTGACCTTGCCCGTCGACAGCGACAGCTCGATGGGGAACTCGGTCCCGTCCGAGCGGCGTGCGGCCAGCTCGCGGGTCCTTCCGATCATGGCGCCTTCGCCGTTCTCCTTCCAGGCCTGGACGGCCTCCGCATACTGCTCCCGGAACCTCTCCGGGGCCAGCAGGGTGTGGGCGTCCCGCCCCAGGGCCTCGTCCTCGGTGTAGCCGAACATGTACTCGGCGGACCGGTTCCAGTAGTTGATCACGCCGTCCTGGTCGACGGAGATGATGGCGTCCTGGGCGGCGCTGGCCAGGTTCCGGAACCGCTCCTCCACCTCCGCCCGGGCCTCCTCCGCCTCGCTGCGCTCGGTCACGTCCCGGAAGATGGCGCGCGTGGAGACCGGCCGCCCTTCCTCGAACCTGCAGTTGACGTTCCCCTCCACGACGACCCTCCGCCCGTCCTTGGCCAGAAAGACCGCCTCCAGGTCCCTGACGGACTTCCCCGAGAGCACCTCCTCGAACGCATCCTTGCAGTGGGACAGGCTCTCCGGGGCGATGACGTCGAAGAGGTTCAGCTCGGATACCTCCTTCGCGGTGTAGCCGAGGGTCTTGGTCCACATCCGGTTGACGTACAGGAACCGTCCGTCGGAAGAAACCGAGTGGATCAGGTCGTTGGCGCTGTCGAAGAGATCCCGGAGCCGCTCCTCGCTCTCCTTGAGGGCGGTCTCGGTCCGCTTCCGCTCCTCGATCTCCTCTGTCAGACGGGCGTTGGCCACGGAGAGCTCCTGCGTCCGCTGCTTCACCCGCTCCTCCAGCTCCGCGTGCGCTTTCCGGAGGGCGGTCTCGGCCGCCTCCTTCTTCCGAAAGAGGAGGGCGTTCTCGATGGCCGCGGCCGCGGCGCCGCTCAGGGCCGTCAGCAGGTAGAGGTCGGACTTTCGAAAGCCGAAGGGCTTGTCCACCGAGTGCACGTACAGGGCGCCCATGGTCCGGGACTTGCTCACGAGAGGCACACACATGACGGACTTGATCCGCTTGAGCTCCATGCTCTCGGGGAGGTCCTCGTCCTCCTCCTCGGTGTCGGCCATGATGACGGCCTTCCCCTCGGCGAGCGTCCGCCGCACCACCGTGAGGCTGTACTCGGACCGCGAGTCCCCGTCCGGGAACTTGGAGCGGGTGGCGAGCTCCCTCAGCTCGCCGCTCTCCTCGTCGATCAGCAGGATGGCCATGGTGTCGCCGGACTCGAGCGTGGAGGACACCGACTCCACGATCTGGTACAGCAGACCCGACAGGTCCAGGGACTGCATCAGCAGGTTGGAGATCTCGTGGACCGTCTCCAGCTTCTCCCGGTCGGTGATCCGCCGGTCTTTGAGGAAATTGAAGCGCTCGCTCTCCGTCTCCAGGCCCGCGAGATCGATCATGTACCGGGAGATGAGGCCCTCCTCCTCGTAGACCCGGCCGACGGTCACCAGGATGTTGCCGACGGAGATGTGCTGACCCAGGGAGACGGGGACCTCCACGCCGGGTTCGATCCGCCGGCCGTCGGTCCAGGTCCCGTTCCGGCTGTGGAGGTCCACCACGTGGTACGCCTCCCCCCGCCTGAGGA
The DNA here is from genome assembly GCA_964443135.1 of uncultured Desulfobacterales bacterium. Taxonomy (GTDB): domain Bacteria; phylum Desulfobacterota; class DSM-4660; order Desulfatiglandales; family HGW-15; genus JAIPEI01. The sequence goes on from CAYUBQ010000002.1 coordinate 71,983, forward strand.
TCTTCAAATGCTCACGCGAGACCGACAGGTCGTTGATGCGCACGTGGTTGGTCGTCCCCCTGCCCACGTTCACCTCGTCTTCCTCGAGCGGAAACTCAATCCCATCGAACCGGCCGTTGATGACATAAAGCTTGGTTTTCATGGAAATCCCGGCGGAAGGAGGTGCCCCGGAAAGCCTCGTTCGATCCAAAACCTAATGGTTTTCTTCCGTGATTGTCAACGAATTCAGCTTGCAACCGAATCGGGTCGAGCCTCCGGTTTCCCCGCCTTGTCAAACCCGCCGCGATCTTCTAGGGTGGACGGAGTCGAACGCCCGCCCCGGGACGACGGAGGAAAGAGCCATGGAAGCGGACAACCACACGGGCGGGAATCCGTCATCAGACCCCTTTACGGTGCTGGCCGATCTCCTTCCCCCGGGGCTCGAGCTGGTCCTCACCCCGGAGGAGGAGGCCGTGGTCCGGGACGCGCTCGAGGAGCCGATCGCCCTGGCGGCGCGGCCCCTTATGGTGCAAAAGGCTCTGGCCGTGGCCGCCGCCGCCCACCGGGGCCAGGTGCGGAAAGGCTCGGCGCGGCCCTACATCCTCCATCCCGTGGCCGTGGCCCAGCTCCTCGTCGAGGCCGGGTGCGGGGACGAGGTGATCGCAGCCGGGCTCCTCCACGACACCCTGGAGGACACGAGCCTGACCCTCGGGGAGCTCCGGGACCAGTTCGGAGCAAAGGTTGCCAGCGTCGTGGCCGGCTGCAGCGAGCCCCACAAGTCGGTCCCCTGGGAGAAGCGGAAGCGACACACCCTCGTGACGCTGAAAGCCGCGCCCTGGGAGGTGCGGGTGGTCACCTGTGCGGACAAGCTGGACAACCTGCTCTCCCTGTCCGTGGACCTCGAGGAGCAGGGCGACGCCCTGTGGGGCCGTTTCTCGAGGGACCGGGACGACCAGGCCTGGTACTACCGCGCCGTCCTGGAGCGCCTTTCCGAAGGCCCCGAGCTGTACGATCCCGGGCTGGAGCTCCTCCGCCAGCTCCGCCGGGCCGTAGGGGACGTTTTTGCATAATTGCATAACGCGACCCCTTCCCATCCCTCCGGTCTGCCGAGCCATCGTTATGCAATTATGCAAAAACGTCCCCTGCGATCGGCCCGTGCTTGCGTTATGCAATTATGCAAAAACGTCCCCCAGTTTTTGACAGAATCTTCTCGGGGGTGATGGGGAGGTCCCGGATCCTCACGCCCACGGCGTCGTACACGGCGTTGGCGACGGCGGACGCCACGCAGACCATACTGCCCTCCCCGACGCCCTTGGCGCCGAAGGGACCGGTGGGCTCGCGGGACTCCACAATGACGGCGTCGAGCTCGGGCACGTCCACGGATCGCAGCAGCCGGTAGTCCCTGAGGCTCCCGTTCCGGACCTTCCCCTTCTCGAGGACCAGCCCCTCGGTGAGGGCCCACCCGATGCCCATGACGCCCCCGCCGGTGATCTGCCCCTCGACCAGGTCCGGGTTGACGGCCCGGCCCACGTCGAACGCCCCGGTGAGCCGGACCACCCGCACCTCCCCCGTGTCCGTGTTCACCTCGACCTCGGCGAAGTGCGCGCCGTAGTACCCGGGCATGGAGGGGGCCACGCCGGAGAAGGTCTCCACGATCTGCTCGCAGCGGGCCATGTCCGTGATCTGGGTCTTGCGCATGAGGTCCGCCACGAAGAGGCCGTGCTCCGGGTCTTCCCGGTCGTGGATCCAGCTCTTTCGGATCTCCAGGTCCTCGGGGGGAACGCCCAGCTCCGCGGCGGCAGACTCGAGGATCCGCCTCCGGGCCTTCCCGGACGCCTTTTGTACGGCGAGCCCGCCGCAGTAGGTCTGACGGCTGCCGTGGGTGCCGCCGTCCAGGGGCGTCACGGAGGTGTCGGTGGGCGAGAGGCCGATCTTCTCCATCTCGATTCCCAGCACCTCCGAGGCGATCTGGGCGAGCGCCGTCCGGTTGCCCTGCCCGTCGTCCGCGGCCGCGGTCACCAGTCCGACCGTGCCGTCCGCGTGGATCATGACCGTGGCGGAGGCGGGGTCGGGCAGGCCCCGGGCCGCGCCGGTCCCGTGGAGGAGCACGGCCATCCCGCGTCCCCGCTTCACGGGGCCCCGGGCCGCCTCCCGGTTCAGCGCGGCATTCCAACCGAACACCCGGCCCCCTTTCTCCAGGCATTCCTCGAGGCCGTTGCTGCGGATCTCGTCGTCGAAGACCGGATCGATCCGGCCGAGGCGGCGGTAGTTCTTCAGCCTGAACGCCACCGGGTCCATCCCCAGCTCCCGGGCGATCATGTCCATCTGGGACTCCTGGGCGAAGTTCATCTGGGGGTTGCCGTACCCGCGGAACGCACCGCCGGGGCTCGTGTTGGTGAAGACCGCGGCCGCCTGAAAATCCACGTTGGGAATGTCGTAGAGCCCCACGCCGGTGGAGAGGCAGTCCGCGAGGACGCCGATGTAGTGGGTGCCGTATGCGCCGGCGTCCGCGAGGATTTTGATCTCGTTCGCCGTCAGGACGCCGTCCCGGGTGACGCCGGTCCTGAGATCGACGGTCATGGGGTGCCGGGACTCCGTGGCGGTGAGCTCCTCCCTCCGGCTGAAGGAGATCCTGACAGGACGCCCGGTCTTTTTGGACAGGCTGCAGCACAGGGTCTCCAGCCCGTGCACCAGGCCACAGCGGCCGCCGAAGGACCCTCCCGTGTGAGGCTTGACGATCCGGACCCGGTTCATGGGGAGACCCAGGGCGCCCGAGAGATACATCTGGCTCCAGTGGGGCAGCTGCGTGGACGAGTAGACCGTCAGGCGCCCGTCCGCCCCGTAGTCCGCCAGGCAGGTCCCGATGGGCTCCAGGGGCGTGTGCTTCTGCTTGGAGGTGTGAAAGCGGTTCTCGAGAACCAGGTCGGAGGCCTCGAACCCCCGCTCGACGTCTCCGAACCGCTTGTTGAAGCGGAAGGCCACATTGCCCTTTGCGTGGATGGGAGCTCCCCTCCCCTCGAGGGCCTCGTGCGGGTCGAACACGGGCCGGATGGTCTCGTAGCGGACACGGACCCTCGAGACGGCCTCCTCCGCGGTCTCCTCGTCCTCCGCCGCCACGGCCAGCACCGGGTCCCCGACGAACCGGACCACGTTGTCCAGCAGGTACATCTCCTTTTCCTTCTTTTTCGTCCGCAGGAAGAACCAGTACTGCACCACCTTCGGGACCTCCTCGATGGTCGCCACGGCCTTCACCCCGGGCATGCCGAGGGCCTTCGACGCGTCGATGCCGGTGACCCTGGCGTGGGCGTGGGGGCTGCGGAGGAGCTTTGCGTGCAGCATGCCGCCCAGCTTCAGGTCGGCGGCGTACCGCGCCGCCCCCGTGGCCTTTTCCACGGCGTCGATCCTGGGAAAGCGCTTCCCCACCGCAATGGCCGACTCACTCATCTCCACCCTCCCGCATCTCCCGGGCCGCCTCCAGGACGGCCTTGACCTGCCTCTCGTAGCCCGTGCACCGGCACAGGTTGTTGGCCAGGCCTTTCCGAACGGCCTCCTCCGAAGGATCCGCCTCTCTTTCCAGCAGGGCCTCGGCGGCCATGATCATGCCCGGCGTGCAGAACCCGCACTGGATGGCGGCCCCCCGGACAAAGGCGGTCTGCAGGGGGTGGAGCTCTCCGCCCTGCCGGAGCCCCTCGATGGTCCGGACCTCCCTGCCGTCCGCCTGGACCGCCAGCAGCAGGCAGGAGAGCACGGCCCGGCCGTCCAGGCTCACCGTGCACGCCCCGCACTCCCCCTCCCCGCAGCCGACCTTGGTGCCGGTCAGACCCAGCCCGTCCCTCAGGACGTCCACCAGCCGCTCCCGGGGCTGGACGCTGAGCTCCCGCCACTCGCCGTTCACCTTGATCCGGATGGGGACCCGTGTCACGCGCCGTACCTCCTGAGGCTCTCTTCGAGGGACTTCCCGACAAGGGCCGCCACCATCCTCTTCCGGTAGCCTGCGGACGCCCTGACGTCGTCGATGGGAGCGGACTCCTCCATGGCGGTCCGTGCGGCCTGCCCGATCCGCTCGGCGTCGAGCGCCTCGCCGATCAGCAGGGCCTCGGCCCGCCTCGCACGGAGAGGCCTGGGTCCCACGGCTCCCATGGAGACGGCCGCATCGACGCACCGGCCTTCGCGCACCTGCAGGCGGGTGGCCACGTTCACGACGGCCGTGTCCACGGCGGTCTGGTGTCGCCGGAGCTTGCAGAAGCCGGTGCCGGTCCCGTCCGGAAGCGGGGGGATGCGGATCTCCGTGACCAACTCGCCTTCTCGAAGCACCGTCGCATTGGGTCCCGTGATGAAATCCTCGACAGGGACCTCCTTCCCGCCTCCGGTCCCTGCGACGACCACGGTTGCCCCCATCGCCGCAAGCGCCACGGCCAGGTCCGCTGCGGGTGAGGCGTTGCACAGGTTCCCCCCGACCGTGGCCCGGTTCCTCACCGTGGGGGTGGCCATGCCGTCCGCCGCCTCGGCCAGCGCCCGGTAGGGGCCGAGGGCGAAGGCCCGCACGCGCTCCAGCGCCTCCACGGTCGTGGCCGCCCCGATCGCGAAGCCGGACGCCTCGTCCCCCCTGACGTAGCTGAGACCGGCCGAGCCGATGTCGATCAGGATCTCCGCCGCGGGAGGCCGCTGAACCAGCAGATCGGTCCCGCCGGCCAGGATCCTCGCGCCCCTGCCGTGGGCCGCCAGAAGGGACACGGCCTCGGCCGGGTCTTTCGGGCGGAAGTACGCGATGGGCCTGAAAAGAGCGTTCATCGAACCTCCGAGCGTCTTCACCCCTGGTTTGGTTTCCAAATCCTTCCTGCACACCCCGGCCCGGCGGAGGAACCGGCCGTCACCCGGCGGAGGATCAGGTAGCCCCTCGCGGCCGCGGAGGCCGATGCCGCCGGACGAGTCGACAAGGGTCTGATTCTCCGACCGCAGTGGAGACCGGGTCGCCGGGCACGAGGGTCGACCGAGGCCCGATCGCAGGCACGGAGGATCGTCTTGACACGCTCAAATAGGTTCATTAAAGTGGTCCAGCATCTTTTTTCTCAGCAAGACCACTAAAATGGTCCAAAGCTGAATGCGCTTCTGAAAAAAGGTCCACTTCAGTGAACTCATTCCATGGAGCAGCTTATGAAACGACCGTCTCCAGAGGAAACCATGCAGATGGAGCAGGCCCTCTGCCTGGGGCTCTCCAGGGGCGAGATCGATCTCCGGGAGGCGACCCGCAGGATGCGCAGGATCCTGGGCATGAGCCAGAAGGCATACGCCGGGCGGGTCGCCGGCATCTCGCCGCGGATCCTCGCCGAGTTCGAGAACGGCTCGGGCAACCCCACCCTGGCCACCCTGGAGAAGATCGCGGCGCCCTTCGGCATGAAGGTCACCTTTCTGCCGCCCGACTCCTGGCGGGGCATGGGGGAGCGGGCCGAGGCCGCCTCGTCCCGGCCGAAGAGGCGCAGCCCTGCACCGGCACGGGCCAGGGACGGCCGGCTGGCCGGGAGGCGGTGACGAGCCGAGGTTCGGGAGCCCCGGAGAGGGAAGAGCGCGGCGGCTCCTTGGCCGATCACCCTACCGGTTCCGGGCCAGGGCCAGGATCCGCTCCTCCGGAAGCTGGTGCAGATCCAGGGCCGCCCGATCCGTCTTCAACCGCTCGGCCCGGCCCTCGCGCACCAGGTGGAACTCCCCGATCGACTGGCCGGGGAGCCGACCCGCGACGTTCTCCCGGAACTCCTCGAGCATGGGCCGCATCTTCCGCAGCGACTGCTCCTCCTTGATGAGCCCCAGGAGCCAGGTCCGGATGTTGTCCCGGCACCGGTAGTCGAAGTCCCCGGGGTTCTGGGAGGCCAGGAGCACGCCCAGTCCCGCGGAGCGGGCCCTCTTGAGGAGGTTCTCCATGGGCTCCTTGGTCGCGGGCTTTCTCGTGGCCGGCAGGTACAGGTCGGCCTCGTCGAACAGGACCACGGCCTGAAGGTCCTTCGTCGGGTTCCGGCTCGTCCAGCGGCCCAGCTCGATGAGGAGCTGCGCCACCCAGAACAGCGCGTCCTGCTCGTCTCCCAGGAACTTGGTGCTGAGGATCGAAAGCCGCGTCCGGCCGGGATTCCGGTACGCTCCCAGCCCCAGGAGCATCTCGATGTCCAGCCGCTCGGCCTCGGACTCCAGCAGCCGGCCCTTCCCCAGCCGGAGGGTCTCCAGGTCGTTCACGAGCTTGTCGAAGAGCTTCACGTCGAGCTTTCCCACCGCATTGAGAAGCACCGGATCCTGCTCGTCCAGCATCCTCACCAGCTCCTCCAGGGTGACCTGCTCGGCCGGCACCAGCCGGGCGAGCACATCGACGGCGCACTTGAGGACCGCGTGCAGGCTCTTGGGCCTCGCGGTGGACAGGTTGTAGCCCATCATCTGGCAGAGCGCGGTGGCCGCGTACCCGGTGATCTGCTCGCGCTCGATGGACGGCAGCTCGGACACGCCCTCCGGGACGATGGTGATGGAAAGGCTCCGTCCCCTCGGGTCGCCCGGCGTGTACAGGGCCGTCTCCACGCTCTCCCGCAGCCTGATGCGGCGCGCCTCCGCCGTCTCCGTGGCCGCCGGCCGCTCCCAGAGCTCCCCGTCCGCGTAGCAGCAGAGGTCCCCCTTCCGGTCGATCAGCAGGGCCGGAACACCGGCAAGGAGCAGCTGCTCGACCAGCACCATGGCGGCCGTGGTCTTGCCGCTCCCCGTTCCCCCCAGGAAGGCCGCGTGGCGGGTCAGCTCCCGGGGGTGAAGCTCGACCGGACGAGGGAAGCGGCCCTCGGTCCGGCCGAGGATCAGCGCGCCGGAGGCCGGGGGCTCCGGATCCGCCCGTCTCTCCGGTTCCCTCGGGCGGGCCGACTCCGGCCCTGACCGTCCTTGCCCCTCCGTTCCCGTCCCCGCCCGGGTGGTCGTGCGCTCCGAAAGGTCGAGGATGGCGCGCATTCCCGGCAGCGCGGTGAGGGGACGGTCAGTCCGTCGCCACGCCTCGAACTCCGGCTCCTCATCGTGTTTCTCCGCAAATGGGGGATAGGCCATCATGGTGCGCCAGTCGGACTCCTCGATGACGGCGCGCAGCACGCCTTTCGAGAGGAGCTGCCCCAGGAGCCGGCAGATCTTCGTTCTTGGATTGCTCGGCCAGTCCGTGCTCCGGACCAGGACGACCCGCCTCCCCCCGGCGGTCTCGATCACCTCCTTCAGCTGGCGGGCCAGGGCGCCGCCGCGAGCAGACTTGTTGCACAGCGCCACCCAAAGCCTCCGGGAGCCGTATCGCACATCGATGTTCGTGCCCTCGCACACCGCGCTCACCCTGACCGGCGGCTCCATCTCCTCCCCGCTCCGCTTCAATGCTTCCGCCAGGAGTCCGGCTCGGCCCGGGTCGTCCTCGGGCGTCTGGATCTCTCCGTTCCTCAACTGGTCGTTCCACGCCTGCTGAAGCCGCTGCACGTCGAGCCTTGCGGACACAGGCTCGGACCCGGTTTCGAACGCCGCCTCGGGCAGTGTCTGCTCCCTTATTGCCCGCTCCCGGTGGATCCGGCAGCTGTCGAGCACGTCCCGCGTCCGCAGGGAGGCCAGCCCTTCCAGCTCGGCGGCCGTGAACGGGTACAAGGGGTTCTGCTCGTCCACGGGCAGGTCAAAGGCCTCGAAGTAGTGCCTCAGCCTCAGCTCGACCATGTCCCGCACCTCTTTTGCGTTCCGCTTGCCCTCGAGCTCGATCGGCGCGGGCGCTTGTTCCAGGCGATCCCGGACCGGCCGCGCAAGGGATCCGCGCAGCTGGGAGTAGAACTCTCCCAGGCAGGAAACCACCACGACGGACGACGGCACCTTGTCGATGAAGGAGGTCACCGAGCTCATGGCGCGGCGGAAGCGCACCTCGGCCTGGTCCATGTTGTAGATGTCCTCGAGCTGGTCCAGGCAGAGCGCGACGATGTTTCCATGGGTGGCCCACATCACCCGGCTCAGCTGCTCCAAGACCTCCAGGGCGTCCTCCTCCGCTTTCCGGGGCGTGATGCCCCCCAGCCGCTCCTGCTGGGCAGGGGACAGACCCTGCGCGTTCAGATACTTGAGCGCGTAGTTCTTGAGGACCGGATCGCCGGGCTGAAGATAGAGCAGGGCGGACAGGACGTCGATGTCCACCTTTTCCAGGGCCGGAACCTTTACCAGAAGCTCGGCGATGAGCCCCACGAACCCGTTCAGGGCCTTCTGGTCCAGGCTGCCGTCTCGAAGTTTGGGAAGGTGTCTGCGGCCCTTGGGCCCCAGCATCTCGGTCACCCGCCGGAACGGTTCGCCCTCGACCAGGGCGTTGGAGAGGCGCATCAGCCCGGTCAGGGAGCCCGAGCTTTCCCAGTAGGGCTTGTCCAGGGAGTCCAGCAGGTTGCGCAGCATGTAGCGGCCGTAGTTGTCCGTCATGGTGCTCATCTGCATGTAGCCGAAGTAGCCCTCCCCCCGCCGGTGAAGATGGCTGCGAAAGGCCCGCATGAGGTGGGTCTTTCCGGACCCCGCCTCCCCTTTGAGAAGCAGGATGCGGCCGGCCAGCGTCTGCTCGGAGTCAAGGGCCAGGTTCACCAGGTGTCTGTACGGCTCCCGGGCGTTCGAGTGGATGTGCTCCACATCGAAGGGATCCTCCCGCCAGATGTCCTGGCGATGCGCCACGGCGTGGAACACCTCAGGACCATCCGGGTCGCAGTATGCCCTCCATCGAGGATCCCGGGTCTCCTGCGCGGCTCCGCTCATCTACCGGTCCCTCCGGCTCCGAATGAAGTGGAATCTGCCGTTGAGGTACCGGGTCTCCGAGGCGGCCACGTCCCGGGGGTCCATGGCCTCCACCAGGTCCGCTCCCGACAGGGTGAGCAGATCCGCCCGGTGCGCCTCGACCAGGAGGCGCTTGAACTCGTCCAGCGCCTTCACCCCTCCCGCGCCGGACCGGTCTGCGTACACCGGCCAGACATGGGAGATGAACACCTTGTCCTCGCCGAACCAGCCCGTATCGCACAGCTTCACGGCGGACCGCACATCCCGGGCGAATCGTTCCAGATCGAGCGGTTCCTGCTCCGGGACGGCGGTTTCACCCGCCTCCCCCGCCACGACTCGGGCAACGACGGACGGTCGCAGGGAGTGCCGGGGCCGGCTGCCCAGCTCGAGCTCCCGTGCCAGAAACCCGTCCAGCACGGAGGTCAGGGTGGAGGACGGCCTCCACGGCAGATCGAGCCGCTGCGCCAGCACCACAGCCCGGGCCCCGTCCAGGCCGCGCTTCTTCAGGTAGGACGGATCGATCCCCAGGGCCTTGGCAAAGAGATAGGTGTCCCGTACCGTGGCCCAGCCGATCCTTCCCGGGATCCTGTCGATCCCCAGGAAAGCGCACGCCCGCTCCTTGCCGGCCGGGGTCAACGCGCAGGCGCTTCCCCTGGTCGACACCCGCTCCACCAGCCCCTGCCGCTGAAACGTTTCGAGGTGCTCCTTCACCTGTCGCAGCAGCTCCGTCCTGCTCCCGGTTTCACCGGCCAGCGGCTGGATGCCGCTCCGGATTCCCGCAGGTGTCTCTCCACCGGTCCCCTTGGACAGGAGCCGGGCAAGGATCAGCGACGACCGGGTAATCCGTTCTTCCTCGCGCATGGTACAAGCCTCTTCTACGGGTTTGGATCTTCCCACCGGGTCAGGGACGCCAGGATGGTGTCGATAATCGTCTCCAGGCCGGCCACGACGTCGTCCGCCAGGAACCGAAGCACCAGGAACCCCTGCCTCTGGAGGAGGACGTCCTTTCGCCGGTCTCTCCGGTACCCGTCAGGATCGCAGAAGTGAAAGTAGCCGTCAATCTCCACGGCCAGCTTGCCGCTCCTGCAGAGCAGATCCACCTCGGCCTCTCCGCGGGGCCCCCAGTCGGCGGCGATTCGGCCGTTGAGCTCGAACCGCCCCGCCGTCTCCGGAAGGCTCTCCAGGACCCGGTACAAGAACACCTCGGCCGCGCTCCGGGCCGCTTCCTCGGCCTCCGGCCCCTCGTGAATCCTCTGCCGGGCCGCGCGGGCCTCATCGCGCCGGGCCTCCAGCTCCACTGCGTCCGAAAGCCCCGACCCGTCCCGGTCCGCAACCGCGACGACCCCTTCCCGGCAGAGGGTCCGAACCCGCGAGAACGGCTCCGACGCCATGAATCCGGCACAGTCGGCGGCTGACAGCGCCCACCCCACGGGCACCCTGGGACACCGCTCGATCAGGTCCGCCAGGCTCCGGGCCGCCTCCTCGATCCCCCCGGCCGCCGCCAGCAGAACCCCGGGGGCGGACTCCCCGTCGACGAGGGAGAGGCCTTCGATCCAGCCGGCTGCGCCCGGGGCCTCCGAACCGTCCGGGGCCTCGTCCCGATCGTCCGGGAGGACCCGTCGGCACAGGGATTCCAGGGCGGGGTCGGAGCAGGCGGCGATCAACCGATCACGGAGGAAGGAGCGCTCCCGGCAGGGGCCTCCCCCGAGGAGCTCGAGTGCCCTCTCCGGCGATCCGGGCAGGCCGGGGGCCGCGTGATCGACCAGTCGCTCCAGGATCCACGGCTGGGACATCCACTCGTCCGCAACCCGCCCGGCCAGGTCCGGCCCGCTCGAGCGGATCACGAGCGGCCGGCGGCCGGCGGAACGGAGCCAGGCCCTCCAGGCCGCCACGGCGAGCTCCGGGGGCCCGACCAGCACCGAAAGGGTGGGGATCCCGTCCTCTCTCCGCCTCTGGTGCCGGGAGAGCGCCCCGATCGCCGTGTCCTCCGGATTTGCCTGCATGGTGAACCGCTCCGCCGCATTCCTCCCTTTCTACCACCCGATCCGGCCTTCGGCAAGATCCGGCAGCCTCGTCTTGCCTGGAAAACCTCCACTTCTGTTGACCTTTCAATTTTCTCATGGTTTCCTGATCCCTTGCCGATAATAGCGAAAAACTACTGATTTACTCACAGCACAATAGGGTTTTCCCCTGCCCCTCTGCGCCTGAGGCTTTTCCTTCAGCCGGGGGCTGGCGTTTGCCCGTCCGGGTCCCGTGCGCTCCGCCGCCCGGGGCCCCTTCGCGAGGTCACGGCACCCATGACCCAAGCCCCTGAGATCCAGGCGGTCCGGGAGCGATACCTGGAAAGGCTCCTGTCCATCTCCGCCGCCGTCGGCCTCCCGGCCATGGTCCTCGCCGTCCGCGAGGCCCACCACCTGGGCCAGGGCTTTGCCGTCTGGTTCTACCCGGGCCTCTACCTGCCGGTCCTGGCCACGGCCGTCTTTCAGAAAAAGATCCCGTTCATCCTGAAGACCTCCATCCTGATCGGTGCCTTCTTCGCCTGGGCGGTCTACAACCTGCTCTCCTTCGGGTTCAGCGGCGCGGGCCTCAACGTGCTCCTGATCGTCTGCGTGCTCATGGCCGTGCTCCTGGGCCAGACCGCCGGCACCGTCACCCTGGCCGCGGGGCTGGCCTCCCTCCTGGTCGCGGGGTTCGTCCTGTGCACCGGCCTGGCCTCGGTGGAGGTCGATCTTCAGACCATCACCACCCAGCCCATCTCCTGGATCACCGCGGCCGGCGTGTTCGTCCTGCTGGCCGGAGCGGGCGTCCTGATCCCGGGGCGGCTCCAGGGCGACCTGGTGGCGTCTCTCCGGGCCCTGAAGAGCCGTTCCGACGAGCTCGCCCGATCCAACGACCGGCTGGAGCAGGAGATCGCCGAGCGGCAGCGGGCGGAGGAGGCCCTCCGGGAGAGCGAAAAGCGCTTTCGCAGCCTGTTCGAGTACGCGCCGGACGCCTACTACATCAACGACCTCGAGGGGCGGTTCCTGAACGGGAACCGCGCGGCCGAGGCCCTGATCCACGGGAAGCGGGAGGACGTCATCGGCAAGACCTTCCTCGACACCGAGATCCTGCCCGCCGAGTATCAGGCCAAGGCCCTGGAATGCCTCAAAAAAGCCGCCGAAGGCCTCCCCACGGGCCCGGACGAGCTGCTGCTCCAGCACCCGGACGGCGAAAGACGCTGGGTCGAGGTGGTCACGGTGCCCATGGAGATGGACGGCCGCCCGGCCGTCCTGGGGATCGCCCGGGACGTCACGGACCGCAAGCACGCCGAGGCCGAGACCCGCAGGCTGGAGCTCCAGCTCCAGCGGGCACAGAAGATGGAGGCCATGGGGCTCATGGCCGGCGGGGTGGCCCACGACCTGAACAACATCCTCTCGGGCGTGGTCAACTACCCGGAGCTGTTGCTCATGGAGCCGGCCCTGCCGGAGAAGGTCCGCAAGGGCCTGGAGACCATCCAGGACGCCGGGGGCCGGGCCGTGGCCGTGGTCTCGGACCTCCTCACCGTGGCCCGCGGCGTGGCCGTGGGCAAGGAGCCCCTGGACCTCAACCTGGCCGTTCGCGACTACATCCAGTCCCCGGAGCACCACGCGCTGCTCAAGCGCCACCCCGCCACGCCGATCCAGTTCGACCTCCCGGACGACCTCCTGCCGGTCCAGGCCTCCCCGGTCCACGTGCGCAAGGCGCTCATGAACCTGGTCACCAACGCCTTCGAAGCGGTGAGCGGGGAGGGAAGCGTGGTCCTGGCCACCTCCAACCGGTACGTGGACCGGGCCATCCGGGGCTACGACCGGGTCCGGCCCGGCGAGTACGGCGTGCTCTCCGTCTCCGACACCGGCCCCGGCGTGCCCGAGGAGGACATGGAGCGGATCTTTGAGCCTTTCTACACCCGGAAGGTCATGGGGCGGAGCGGTACCGGCCTGGGCCTGGCCGTGGTCTGGAACATCCTCCAGGACCACGAGGGGTACATCGACCTGAAGAGCGGCGGGACCGGCACGACCTTCGACCTCTACTTCCCCATCGCCCGCGATCGGAAGAAGGTGAGGGAGGCCGAGACCGACCTGGAGGACCTTCGAGGCCGGTGGGAGCGGGTCCTGGTGGTGGACGACGAGGCCGCCCAGCGGGACATCGCCACCCGAATGCTCTCGGCCCTCGGTTACGAGGCCTTCGAAGCGGCCTGCGGCGAGGAGGCCCTGGCCTTCCTCCGGGAGCAGGAGGTGGACCTGGTCATCCTGGACATGATCATGGACCCGGGCATGGGCGGCCGGGAGACCTGGGAGCGGATCAAGGCCTTCCGTCCCGCTCAGAGTGCGCTCATCGCCAGCGGGTTCACCGAGACCGCGGACGTCAGGAAGGTCCAGGAGGCCGGAGCGGGCGCCTACATCAAGAAGCCCTACACCCTCCGGAAGCTCGGCCTGGCCGTCCGGCAGGAGCTCGCCAGGGATGGGGTCACGAATGGGGTCAGGTCTTGAATTTTGACTTTTGTGACTCGAGCGGCACGAGGAGACAAAAAGTCAAAATTCAAGACCTGACCCCATTTTCCCCCATTTTTTCACTTTATGGGCAGGAGCCGTACGGGCACCGGGGAGAGCTCCCGGAACCGCTCCGTGTCCTCCATGGAGCCGATGCCCCGGCCCACGTGCATTCGGCCTTCTCCGGCCGATCGCCCAGCTTCCAGGGATCGATGTAGATCACTTCCTCGGCCGCCCCTTGAAACATGCTCCGGGCGACCGGCCCCCAGTCGTGAATCCTCCCCCCCTTTTTTTTTCACCACATTCCGGGCAGGTTGCGAACCGGGGGACGATCCGGAAAACCGCCCTCTCTTCCCGGAAACGGCCTTTTCCCTTGCATGAAGCGGGGCAATGATTTCAAATCTCGAGAGAACCACCGTACCGTCAAGGCATCCGGACGATGAAAACCTTCTGCCGCGAAGCCGCCCCCCATCGGCCCGCCCAACCCTGCGGCCGGACCGGAAAGAACCGGGAGGTGCCGTCGCCCCCTGGGACCATGAGTCTGCAGACCGACCCCACCAAGCGCGCCCTGATGACCTGGCGCGAGAAGATCCTCCAGGCGATCCTGGGCGTCGGCCTGGTGGTCGCCCTGTTTCTGTTCATCCCCATGACCCTGATGGCGGTTCGGGGACGGCACTGGCTGTACCTGGCCCTGATCGCAGCCCTCTACGGCTCGGCCCTGGCGGTCTTCTTCTTTCGGGGCTGGATCTACGAGGTCCGCGCCGCCTGCACCCTCCTCCTGACCTTCGTGATCGGCTCCCACATCATCGTCCACTTCGGCCTCCTCACCGGCGGGCCGGTCTGCCTCTTCGCCTTCGCCGTGATGGCCGGGCTGCTCCTGGGACGGAGGGTCGCCGTCGGGGCCCTGCTCGTCAACGCGGCGGCCCTGTTCCTCTTCGGGTGGCTCGCCGCCACGGGGCGCCTGGCCCCGGACAGGCCCTTTTTTCCGACCCTGCTGTCGGCCGTGGTGGCCTGGGGGACCTTCATGCTCATGAACGCGGTGACTGCGATCTCCGCGGCGGTCATGGTGCGGGGCATGCACGAGCTGGCCGAGGGGGAGCGGGCCTCCAAGGAGGAGCTGCGCGAGAAGCAGGAAAAGCTCACCCGGGAGATGGAGGAGCGGGCCCGGGCGGAGGCCGCCCTCCGGGAGAGCGAGCGGGCCTACCGGCTCCTGGCGGAGAACGCCACCGACATCATCTGGACCATGGACCCGCAACCCATGCGGTTCACCTACGTCAGCCCCTCGGTCACCCGGATGTGCGGCTTCACCCCGGCGGAGGTGATGGGGAAGGACGTGGGTGCGTTCACCCACCCCGACTCCCACCGGGCCCTCGCGCAACTTCTGACCGACGAGCTGGCGAGGGACGAACAGGAGGGGGTGGACCCCAGGCGATCCAGGACCATCGAGGTGCAGATGCGGAAACGGGACGGGTCCTACGTCTGGGTGGAGGCCACCATGACCTTCCTGCGGGACGAGGCCGGCCGGCCGGTGGGGGTCCTGGGCGTCTCCCGCAACATCGAGAAGAGGAAGCAGGCGGAAGCGGAGAAGGCGCGCATGCAGGAACGGCTCCAGGAGGCCCAGAAGATGGAGGCCGTCGCCGGCCTGGCCGGCGGGATCGCCCACCAGTTCAACAACGCCCTCTCGGTCATCCTGGGCCGGATCGAGATCCTCGAACGGGGCCCCCTTCGAGGAAGGGATCGCGACACCGTGCCCATTCGCGAGTCCGCCGAACGGCTGGTGCGGCTGACGAACCAGCTCCTGGCCTATGCGCGGGGAGGGAGGTACCAGGTCCAGACGATCTCCGTCGCGCCCTTCCTGGAGCAGACCCTGGACCTGGTCTGGCACCTGCTGCCGTCCGCCGTCGACGTGGAGACGGACCTCGGGCCGGAAACGCCCGCCGTCGAGGCGGACGAAACCCAGCTCCAGATGGTCCTCTCCGCAGTGGTCTTCAACGCGCTCGAGGCGATCAGCGGCGCGGGTCGCATCCGGGTCTCCTGCCGAACCCACGACCTGCCCCCCGGGGACCCCGCCCTCCCGCCTGAACAGGAGCCCGGCGTCTACGTCCAGCTGGCCGTCGAGGACAACGGCAAGGGCATGGACGAGCAGGAGTGCAGCCGCATCTTCGAGCCGTTCTTCACCACCAAGTTCCAGGGCCGGGGCCTGGGCATGGCGGCCGCCTACGGCGTGGTCCGGAACCACGGGGGCTGGATCGCCGTGGAGTCCGAATCGGCCCGGGGGACCACCGTCCGGATCTTCCTGCCCGCAGCCCAATCGGCCGTGGAAGCCCCCGCCCGGCAACAGCCCGAGCCGGCGGACCAGACCGGCACGGTCCTGCTGGTGGAGGATGAGGACATGGTGATGGAGATCGGCCAGGCCATGCTGGAGGAGTTGGGATACGAGGTCCTCACGGCCCGAACCGGCGGGGAGGCCCTTCAACACGGCCGCGACCGCGACGCGCGGATCGACCTGGTCCTCCTGGACGTCAAGCTGCCCGACATGGAGGCCAAGGAGATCCACGCGGAGCTGACCTCCCTCCGTCCCGGCCTCAAGGTGATCGCCTGCAGCGGCTACTACCTCGAGGAACCGGTCCGGGAGCTCCTGGACCAGGGGGCCGACGGCTTCCTGGAGAAGCCGTTCTCCCTGGACGACCTGGCCGCCAAGATCGACGAGGTCCTTTAGCCCTACCCCGGCCTCCTGCGCACTCCCTCTGCGGATCCCCTTCCGATCGACGATCATGCCGTGTCGCAGGTGCCGCGCCCCGCCTTCTTTTCTTCACCGCAGAAGCTGCAATGGGCGTCGGGTCGAAGCCGCTCGGGTAAGGCCGGGCAGGGAGAGAAAAGTCCGCCCGCCACCGGACCCCACCTTCAGGGTATCCGCCATGGACTGCACGAATGTCAAAAATTTTTCCATTTTTCTTGACATCTGCAAAAAACCAGAGCAGTATAATACCCAAAAGTACTGGAGGCGACATGCCGAAGAAGCTCGACGACACCGACATGGAGATCATCCGAAATCTCTGGGACGGCCGGACCCCCTACAGCGACATCGCCGAACGGGTGGGGCTGACGACCAACACCGTCCGCAACCGGGTCAACCGGATGCTGGAGAGCGGGCTCCTTCAGATCATCGGCCTGGTGGACCCCGGCGCCATCGAGGGGCATCACTCGGCCTTTGTCGGCTTCAAGGTCCTCCCCCAGGAGACGAGCAGCGCCCTGGATCACATCTCCGCCATGAGAGGCGTGGTCGGGGCCGCCACGGTGAGCGGCCGGTTCGACATCATGGCGGTGGTGATGTTCAACGAGGCCTTCAGCTACAACCGCTTTCTGGAGGAGGAGCTCCAGAACATTCCCGGCCTTTTGAGCAGCGAGACGTTCTTCGTCGTGGGTGGTAAGGACTTTCAACTGAGATACGTGCTGTAGCGGGGAAGCATGGACCGGATCGACGAGCAAGACGTGGATTTCATCGCGGTGGGCGCCGCCGTCCTCGGGTCGGGCGGAGGCGGAGACCCTTATGTGGGAAAACTGATGGCCAAGCAGGCCGTCCGGGAGCACGGGCCGGTCCGACTGATCGGGGTGGAGGAGGTCCCCGACGACGAGCTGATCATCCCTTCCGCCATGATGGGGGCGCCGGCGGTGATGCTGGAGAAGCTCCCGAACGGCTCCGAGCCGGAGCTCGCCTTCCGGGCCCTGGAGAAACACCTCGATCGAACGGCCTACGGCGTGATCTCCATCGAGGCCGGCGGGCTGAACTCCTGCATTCCGATCTACACCGCCGCCCGGCTCGGCCTTCCCCTGGTGGACGCCGACGGCATGGGCCGGGCCTTCCCCGAGCTCCAGATGGTCACCTTCAGCGTCGCCGGGGTCCCTTCGACCCCCATGGTCCTCTGCGACGAGAAGGGCAACCGAATGATCCTGGAAACGGTTTCCAACCAGTGGTCGGAGGTGCTGGCCCGAACGGCCACCGTCGCCATGGGCCTCTCCTCCATGCTCAGCATTTACTGCGTCGACGGCCGCACCCTCGGGCAGTCCGCGGTGCGCGGCACCCTGTCGCTGGCCGCGGAGATCGGAAAGCGGGTCCTCCAGTCCAACCGGTCCGAGGAAGATCCCGTCGCCGGCATCCTGCGCGTCACCGGGGGCTTCCGCCTGTTCGTCGGAAAGATCACAGACGTCACTCGGGACCTCACCACCGGCTTTGTGCGCGGCCGGGTCCTGATCGAGGGGACGGACGAGGACAGGGGCTCGGCGTTCGAGATCGACTTTCAGAACGAGAACCTGCTCGCCCGCAGAGACGGACAGCCCGCTGCCGTCACGCCCGACCTGATCACCGTCCTCGATCGGGAGTCCGCGTTCCCCATCACCACGGAGGGGCTGAGGTACGGCCAGCGGGTCGTCGTCATCGGCATGCCGTGCGACCGTTTCTGGCGCACCGAGGAGGGCCTTGCGCACGTGGGGCCGCGGTACTTCCAATACGACATCGACTACACGCCGGTGGAGGAGCTGGCGGGAGGGCGGGCATCATGACCTACCGGCTGGGCATCGACGTGGGCGGAACCCACACGGATGCGGTGATCCTGGACGAGCACCGCGGGGTGTGCGCCAAGTGCAAGGAGGCCACCACCGAGGACGTGTCCACCGGCATCAACCGGGCCGTCGAAGCGGTGCTGAGAGACGCCGCGGTCCCTTCTTCCCGCATCGCGGACGCCATGCTCGGCACCACCCACGCCACCAACGCCGTGGTGGAGCGGAAGGGCCTCGCCCGGGTCGGCGTCCTGCGGCTCGCCTCCCCTTCGGGTCACGCCATTCCACCGTTTCTCGACTGGCCCGAGGATATTCTGGCGGCCGTCGCCTGCGGGTCCTGCATCGTCCGGGGAGGATACGAGTACAACGGATCTCTGATCTCCGCCGTGGACGAGGACGAGGTGCGCCGCTCCCTCGAGTCGCTCCGCCGGCAGGGAGCCCAGGCCCTCGCGGTCTCTTGCGTGTTCGCCCCGGTCAACGACGAGCAGGAGACCCGGGTGCAGGAGCTGGCCGCCGACTGCCTGGGGCCCGACTTCCCGGTCACTTTGTCCAGCGAGATCGGGAGCGTCGGCCTGATCGAGCGGGAGAACGCGGCGGTCCTGAACGCCGCGATTCGAAGCCTCGCGGAACGGGCCTACGGCTCCTTCGAGCACGTCCTCCAGACGCACGGGATTCGGGCGGACCTGTTCATCACCCAGAACGACGGCACCCTGATGTCCATCGACTACGCGAAGCGCTACCCCGTGCTCACCATCGCCTCCGGTCCGACCAACTCCCTGAGGGGAGCCGCCCACCTGTCCGGGATTCGGGACGGGATCGTCGTGGACGTGGGAGGTACGACCACGGACGTGGGGGTCCTGAAGAACGGGTTCCCGCGGGAGTCGACCTCCTCCGTGGAGATGGGAGGGGTCCGGACGAACTTCCGCATGCCCGACCTGATCGCCGTCGGTCTCGGGGGCGGGTCGGTCGTGGACCTCACCGGCGATGCGCCCCGCGTGGGTCCCCGGTCCGTGGGATATCGCCTCCAGTCGGAATCCAGGGTCTTCGGCGGGAGTACGCTCACCGCCACGGACCTGGCGGTGGCGGCCGGCCGTCTCGAGCTCGGCGACCCGTCGAGGGTCCGGAACCTGGATCCGGAGGCGGTGTCCGGGGCCCTCCAGGTCGTCCGCGCCATGATCGAGGAGACCGTGGATCGGATGAAGACCTCCTCCGGGGACGTACCGGTCGTCGTGGTCGGCGGAGGGAGCGTGCTCGTGCCCGACGACCTTCAGGGGGCCGCCGGGGTGCTGAAACCCGAGCACTACGAGGTCGCCAACGCCATGGGCGCGGCGATCGCCCAGGTCTCGGGCGGGGTGGACGGCGTGTTCGACGTGGCGACCGTGGGAAGAGAGCGGGTCCTCGAGGAGATCAAGGAAGCGGCCCGGGAGGAGGCCGTCCGGGCCGGAGCCGCGGCGGAGACGGTCGAGATCGTGGAGGTGGAGGAGATCCCCCTGGCCTATCTGCCGTCGAACGCGGTGAGGTTCCGGGTGAAGGCGGCCGGAGACCTTCGACGAGGGGCTTGATGAAGGAGATTGAGAGCCCATGAGGATCAAGATCATCGCACCGGTGATCACGGACCGGTTCAACCGGAGCATCGAGAAAGAGGCGAACGCGTTCGCACTCTCCGACGCCGAGATCGAGGTGGAGAACATCCGGCAGGGCGCGGCCTCCATCGAGAGTGCGTACGACGAGGTGCTGAACGCGCCCGCCATCGTGGAGGCGGCCGTCCGGGCGGAGCGTGAAGGGTTTGACGCCGTCTTCGTCGACTGCTTCGGGGATCCCGGCGTGGACGCAGCCCGGGAGCGGGTCTCCATTCCCGTGGTCGGGGGGTTTCAACCCGCCGTGCTCACGGCCCGCCTCCTGACGGACCGCTTTTCCATCATCACGGTTCTGCCGAACGGGTTCCCCGTGTTCCGGGCGCTCATTCGAAAACAGGGCATGGAGGGATGCGTCACCTCTGTTCGTTGGGTGAACGTCGCCGTCCTGGACCTCTCCGAGACCGCGGTCCTCGGGGACGCCCTGGCCGCGGAGGCGGAACAGGCGGTCCGCGAGGACGGGGCAGAGGGAATCGTGCTCGGCTGCACAGGCATGCTCGGGCTGGCCCGGACCTTGCGGGAGACCCTGGCCGCGCGTGGCCTCGAGGTCCCCGTGGTCGACCCCACCGGAGCCGCCGTGGGCTGTCTTCTGACCCTGCACCGGAACGCGCTCAGTCACAGCAAACGCACCTACCCCGCCCCGCCGCCAAAGGAGAGGAACACGGGGAGCTGAACGCGCAAACCCCTCTACGCCCCGCCCCCGGTGACGCCCGAAGCACGCAGGGAGCCGGTGCCGGCGGGGGACGCTTCCACGCTGTGCGCTCCTGTGCGCTCCCGTCGGCGTGATGAGCGGACGCCCGAAAAACCTTATCGCGTGCCTGGAGGTCCACCATGACGGATCGTCGCCTGACGCAGCAGCTCATCCTCAACGTCGATCTCTCCGATCGGAGAGTCTGGGAAGAACCCGTCTCCGCCGAGGATGCCGCCGATTACATCGGCGGCCGAGGCATCAACGCCAAGCTCCTCTACGAGCGCGTGTCCCGGGGGATGGACCCGCTGTCTCCCGAAAACTGCCTGATCTTCGGCACCGGGGCCCTGAACGGCACCCTCGCCCCCTGCTCCGGCCGCATCACGGTCACGACCAAGAGCCCGGTGACCGGTCTGTACCTGAAGTCGAGCTCAGGAGGTCACTTCGGCGCGGAGCTGAAGCGGGCCGGGTTCGACTACCTCGTGATCACCGGGGCTTCCGAGACCCCGGTCTACCTCTGGATCCACGACGGCGAGGCGGAGATCCGTCCGGCGGACCAGCTGTGGGGCAAGGGGACCCGGGAGACCGACTCCCGGCTCAAGGAGGAGCTGGCGGACCGCAAGATCCAGACCGCGGTGATCGGCCCGGCCGGCGAGAACCGCGTGCTCTGTGGCAACATCAACGTCTCCCGGTACAACTTCGCCAGCCGAGGTGGGGTCGGGGCCGTGATGGGGTCCAAGGGGCTCAAGGGCATTGCGGTCCGGGGCCACGGAACGATGCGCCCCGAGGACGATCCGGGGTTCAAGTCGCTGAGCAAGCAGATCCGACGGGAGATCGCCGAGGACGGTACGGCCACCTTCCTGCACCTGTACGGGACCTCGGGGTTCGTCCCGGGGCTGGACGCGGCGGGTCTCCTGCCCAGCCGGAACTTCACCCAGGGTCAGATCGAAGGGGCCGAGAGGCTCAGCGGCCAGCACGTGGAGGAGGTGGGCTACCTCAAGGGGCGGAAGGCCTGCAGCGCCTGTCAGATCGGTTGTCACCGGCACGTGCGGTTCGATTCCGAGGCGTACGGAACCGTGGACGACGTGGGGCCGGAACTCGAGGCGGTGATGTCCCTGGGCGCGCAGTGCGGGTCCACCGAGACCGAAGCCGTGCTGAAGGCCAACGAGCTCTGCAACGACTTCGGCATGGACGTCATCACCGTGGGGCACGCCGTCGCCTGGGCCATGGAGTCCTTCGAGAAGGGGCTGATCGACGCGAAGGACCTCGAGGGGATGGACCTCTCCTTCGGAAACGTCCGAGCCGAGCTCGAGCTGATCCGGCGGATCGCGACCCGGGACGGCCGGCTCGGCAACCTGCTGGCCGAGGGCATCGAGCGCGCCGCAGAGACCGTGGGGGGAGAGAGCTGGAAGTGGGCGATCCAGTCCAAGGGGCTGGAGCAGTCGGCTTGCGACACGCGGGTGGCCAAGGGCTACGCCCTCGCCTTCGCCCTGAACCCCCGCGGCCCCGACCACCTCACGACCCAGATCATGGCGGAGTTCGGCATGAGCGACGAGGCCAAGGCCCTGATCAAGCAGATCACCGGGGACGAAAGCCTGGCCGTTCCCAACACGAAGGAGAAGCGGGCCGAGATCGTGCTCTGGCACGAGAACCTCTACGCCATGAACGACTGCCTGGGCATCTGCACGTTCGTCTCCTCGGCCTCCTTCGTGATCGGATTTCCTCACATGGCCGGGCTCTACGGGCTGGCCACGGGGACCGACGCCACCGAGGCCTCCCTCTCCGAAGCCGGGAGACGGGTCGTCACCCTCGAGCGCATGTTCAACGTCCGGGAGGGCTACACCCGGGAGAAGGACGTGCTTCCCTACCGCATGATGCACGAGCCGGTCGCGAAAGGCCCGATGGCGGGACACGTCACATCGACGTCCGAGCTCCAGGAGATGCTGGACGAGTACTTCGAGCTGAACGGCTGGGACCCTGCAACGGGCATCCCCGGCCGGAACTCCCTGGAAAGGCTGGATCTGCTGGAGGTCTGTGCATGACGTGAAAAGGGGGTCAGCGGCCCCCTCCCCGTCCCCCGGGATCCTCGGTCTTCAGCCCCGACCTGTGCGTCCCGGCGTTTCGAGCCGGCCGCCGCGATGGGACGCGCCTCATCCCCCTACCCTGCCGGCGTCGTCCCGGCGATCCGGCACCGGAAGGTCCGGTTGGAAGGGGTGCCGGTCAGCGGATTGCGGCGGTCGTCGTCGGTGAGCCGGTTGAGATTGGCCTCCGGATCCCAGTCCCCCCACCCCCAGGCGATGCGGACCGAGCCGGGACGGACCGTGGAGACGATGTTCGCCGCCATGGTCACCCGCCCCCGGGGCGTCTCCAGCGTCACCGCTTCGCCCGCCGCGACGCCGTATCGCTCGGCGTCGGTCCGGTGCAGATCGATGGTGCACCCGTAGCCGTCTCTGCGCAGGGACGGGATGTGGTGGAACTGGGAGTGGGTGAACCGGTTGTCCCGCGCGCCGCTGATGCCCACCAGCGGGTAGTGCGCTTTCTGGTCCTCGAAGCTGATGGGGTCTTCGAGGTGGCCATTTGAAAAGGGGACCGGGGGGAATCCCGCGTCGGCCAACCGTTGAGAGAAAAATTCCAGCTTGCCGGAAGGGGTGGCGAAGCCGTCCGTCTTGTACTTTTCGTGCCGGAGCGGCGCCGTCCGCACCCCGTCCGGGTGCTGCCGGAGCTGATCGACGGTGATCCCGGAAGGCGCCAGTTGGGCGTCGATGGCCGCTTCGACGGTCTCCCAGGGAAAGTCTTCGGAGAGGCCGAGGCGGCGGGCCAGTTCGAAAACGATCCACCAGTCGGGCCGGCTGTCGTAAAGCGGTTCGATGACCCGGTCCTGGAGAACGGCCGGATGGGTCCGGACCCCGGCCCGGTTGAGCTGAGTCTTTTCGAAGCAGGTGGACGCCGGCAGCACCACGTCGGCCATTCGGGCCGTTCGGGTCATGAAAGGGTCGATGACCACCAGAAACGCCAGCCGGTTCAGAGCTTTCACGGCCCGGTTGGCGTCGGTGAAGGAGACCACCGGATTGCCCGACTGGACCACCAGCATTTTGAGCGGATAGGGGGTTTCCTCCAGGATGGCGTCCACCACGCAGGACTGGGCGTGGCGGCCCCAGTTGTGGTGAAATGAATCGAAGAGCGGGTAATCGGCGGTGACCGGGACGACTCCTTCAGGAAGCCGCTCTTTCAGCTGAAAATTCTCCATTGGGACCGGCTGGGGGATGAAATCGCCGCCGGGCCGGTCGACGTTGCCGGTCAGTCCCCTCAGCATGGCCACGGCCCGGGTGGTGTCGAAGACTTCCAACTGCATGTCGAGCCCGTTGCCGTCCACGATGCATGCGGGCCGGGTCTCGGCGTACGTCCGGGCCGCCGCCCGGATCGCCTGGGGATCGAGCCAGATCCGGGGCCCGACCGTTTCGGCGGGAAACGCCGCGGCGGTTTCCTTCAGGGCCTCGAAGCCGATGGTCCAGCGATCCACGAATGCGGTGTCGTACAGGTTGTCGGCGATGATCTCGTGGATCATGGCCATGGCCAGAAGCCCGTCATGGCCCGGCTTGATCTGGAGGAAAAGATCGGCGGACCTGGACAGGGCGGTCTCTACCGGATCGATCACGATCAGCCTGGCCCCCTGTTCCCTGGCGTGAAAAATCCCCTCGGCGGCCCCGGGGCTGGTGTTCCGATCGTTTTTGCCCCAGACCACGATGCACCGGGCGGTTTTCACCTCCGGCATCGTCATGGCGCCGTAGGTGTAGTTGTGGGCGAACTCCCGGGCCACATGGCAGACAGCGCCGTTGCCCACGGCATTCGGCGAGCCGAACCCGTTCATGAGGCGGTTGGCGTAGTCCCAGGGCGTGCCCCAGTCCGCCGCCATCCCCCGGAGCCATCCCACCGAGGGCGCGCCGTATCGATCTTTGAATTCGAGAAACTTGCCGGCCACCCGGTCGAGGGCGTCGTCCCATCCGGCCTCGCGAAAGTCGCCCGTCTTCCCCTCTTTCCGGATCAGAGGCGTTTTCAGTCGGTCCGGGGAGTAGACGATCTCCGGGGCTGCCCTCAGCTTGGGGCAGATCAGCCGTTTCGGTTCGGGCCGGAAGGATTTGCGCTTCGCGGAGACGAGCCGACCGTTGTCGATCTCGGCTTCGATGGGACAACAGGCCGAACAGAGACGGCAGGTGGTCTCTTTTTTCATGATATCCTCCTTTCCGACTACCGCGCCGTCTTGCAATAACAGCTGCGGATCAGTTCGAAATGGTTGGCGTGGGTGCGGATCTTCCACCAGATCTCGCCCCGGGATTCGATCCGCCAGGGAGGGGAGAATCCGCCCGAGTGGTCCGAAAGAAGGGTCATGATGTTGTCCAGCCCCCTTCCCGCTTGGGGCCCGTCGCTCTTCCCCCCCAGCCATTCGGCCTCGGCTGCGGCCTCTTCCGACCAGGAGAAGGGGTCGGAGAGAATAAACTGGGCCCCGGATGTCCGGGAGACGCGGTCGATCTCCCTCAGGTGGTCATAGGGCGACGGCACCTTGTCGACGAGGTTGAGGGAGGCCGACACGCGGACCGCAGAGGCCCGGAAGGGGAGCGCCAGGGCGTCGGCCACGATGAACTCCACCTTGTCGCTGCCGTACCGGTCGGGCAGTTCCAGAACCGCATCCCGGGTGATGCGGCCTTCCTCCTTCAGGACCACCGTGATCCGGCGGCGGTTCATGAGATCCCGTGCCGTCCGGATGAACGCCTCCGAAGTATCGAGCCCCACGGCGAAATCGCAGTTGACCCCCATCTCGAAGGTGAACCGGCCCACTGCGGACCCGGCGTCCACAGCCAGTCCGCCCCTGGCGGTGACCAGTTCCGCCCACCGGCGGTAGGCGTCCGATGCGTGGGCCTCTGCCATGAGATCGCCGTAATGGCTCCACAGGTAGGAAGAGACCACCGGATCGGTCTCGTATTTGTTTTTGGAAGCCGACGCCTCCGGAAACGTCCGGGGCAGGAGGCGGGCCACGCCGCCCGTTATCGGATAATCCGTCGCGCATCTTTCGCAATGCAGTCGGCCTTCCAGGATCTCGGCGCCCTCGATTGCGGCCGCTTCTTCCCGCAGGCCGTTCTCCTCCGGCAGACAGTTGGGGCAGATCAGCACATCCAGCAGAACCCTTTTCATAGTGGTGTTGTCCTTTCTTCAAACCCAAACGACCAGGTGGTCACCGCGATCCAAAAATCAGGTGGCCGTCAACAATCAAGCCTGTCCATTTCTACTGATAACACAAATTTTTCGCCCTTGCTTTTTTCACCGATCCTGCGGATAAGGACCAAGCCGGCCTGCGCGTCAGAGGGCCGGGAGCGGCGGCGGCCAATCACACAAGATCGGAACGGACCAGTGCCCGGAATCTACACCTCCCCTTTCGTGCGCATGTCGTGCGCCAACTTCTTCATCGTCATCAGCTTCGCCCATTTCTTCCTTTTTCCGCTGTTCATCAAAGACAGGGGAGGCTCCGAGGCGGACATCGGGGTGATCATGGCGGCGTTTCTGGTGGCCTCCATCCTCTGCCGGCCCTGGATATCGGAAATGGTCGACCGCCTGGGCCGGAAGACGACCTACACACTGGGTTGCATCGTCATCACGGTCATGCCGCTGACCTATCTGTTCCTTCAGGGCCCCGTGGAGTCCTATTACCTGTTGCTGCTCGGCATCCGGGTGATTCACGGTGTGGGTCTGGCCCTGTGTTTCACCGCCGTCTTCACCTTCATCATCGATATCGTCCCCCACGAGCGCTTGAACGAAGGCGTCGGCGTTTTCGGCATCACCGGACTGACCGCCATGGCTGTGGGTCCGGTGATCGCGGAAGCGATTCTGACCCATTTCGGGTATGCATTCTACTTTCTCAGCGCCGCCGCCTCGGGCGCCGTGGGGTTCGTCATCCAGCGGCCGGTGACCGAACCCGTGAACGAAGCGTTCCCCCCGGTTCCAGCCGGATTTTTCAGGATGCTTTTTCAGCCCCGCTATCTGTGGATCTCTCTTCTCGTATTCCTGTTCGGTTTCGGTCTTTCGGCTTCAAACACCTTTGTAGCCCCGCTCGCAGAGGAGCGGCGGATTGCCCTCATCTCGTTTTACTACATCTCCTATTCACTTGCCGCAGTCTGCACCCGCGTCTTCGGCGGTAAGCTGGCCGATCGCTGGGGGGAGGCGAAGATCGTTCCGCCGGCGTTCGTGCTGACCTCATCGGGCTTCCTTCTGCTCATGCCGGACGGCGGCGACGCCCTGTTCATCCTTTCCGGATTGCTGTGCGGCAGCGGTCACGGCTTCCTCTTCCCCTCTCTCAATGCCCTGGCCGTCAGAGGAGAGCCGCCCGCGGTTCGTGGCAAGATCACGGGCATTTTTACCGGAGGGCTGGACTTCGGGGTGTTTTCGGGCTCGTTGATCCTCGGGATGGTGGGGGAAGCCTTCGGCTATGGACCGCTCTTCGGCCTGGCCGGTCTGTCGCTTCTCATCGCAGCGCCCATCACCTGGTGGGGAACATTGAAAAGACGTGCGAGGGCCGGGGTGTGAGGACATGGTCCCGACTTGGTCCCATCCTGGTCCCCACTTGGTCCCCTGCGATTCCCCTGCCTCCTCACATCCTTCCGCTCCGTTTCCGGATTCCCTCCACGATCCCGTCCACCGTTTCCGGGCCTCCTCTGTTTCCGCGAAGCCCCGGGCGAGCCGTTCGGCCACGAGGACGATGCGGGAGGCCGTGTCCCGAACCCCATCCTGCACGTAACGACGCTTCAATCCCGCGGCGTCGGCCGGCCGGTCCCGGGTCCGGGGTTGCACCCACTCCGGCCGATCCTCACCCCCGACCCTCATGGCGAGCTTGCTCGAGAGCTCCGGATATGCGGCCGTGGGCGGCTCACTTCGGCCGCACCAGGCGCAGCCAGACGCACCCATGGGGCCGGCACGGTAGAGGGAGGTCACACGAGGGTAGGTAGGCGTTGTTTGCGATCAATCAGGACCTTTGTATCGGGTCGATCCCCAAAAGACGTTCAAGCGTTTTCCGGAGGGCCCCGATTTCAAAAGGCTTGTGCAGAAAAGCTTGGGGCTTTTCCGCATGATCAGATGCCATAACATGGGCTTCATCGTACCCGCTGGCAAGAATCACCGGGATACCAGGGCGGATCGCACGCAGCGCAGCAAGGGTCTCACAACCGTTCATGCGAGGCATGGTCAAATCAGTCAGCACCAAGCAAATCTCATCCAATCGGCTTCGGAAAATATCCAGGGCCTCCATGCCGTCCCTGGGAATGAGCACATCAAAGCCAAGTCGACGCAAGATGGCGACGACCAAGTTGCGAACCATCTCTTCATCCTCAACCACCATGATCCGACCGCCCGTCTCCAGCGACGCAGCCGGCTCGATGACTTGATACCGGCCTGATGTGGTTTCTTGATCAGCGAGGGGGAACAATACCTGGAAGGTGCTGCCGACACCGGCTCACTTTCAACCGTAACCGCTCCTTGATGAGCCTGGGCAAATGCCCGACACAACCGACAATCCTATCCCTCGACCTGTAAATTTCGTGGAGAAAAACGGATCCACCACCTTGCCGCTGTCTTCGGCGCTGATGCCGCAGCCTGTATCGGCAACTTGAATGGCGGCATACTCCTCTGCTGTCGGCTTCCAGTCCGGGGCCAGACGGCGGTCGTCGAAACATCCACCCCTTGTACGGTAACGACTGAAACACGCATCTCACCTTCTTCATGCTCGATGGCTTCCCGCGCATTGGTAATAAGATGGGTCAAGACCTGCCTGACCAAGTCAGGGGCGACTTTGGTCGGCAACTTGATTGACCGGGGGAAAATCAAGACGCAACCGCACGCTCCACTTCACCGATGACCTTTTCCCCAAGTACTTTGTCGATGTCGATGAGGATCTTCACCGACTCCCCGATCTTGGCCATTCCCATAATATAGCGGGTCCGGTCACCTGCGCTCAGATCGGGCGCGGGTTCAACGTCACCCTCCTGTATGTTCAGGACCTCGGAGACCGCATCCACGATGATCCCCATCTGTACGGTTCCGTTCTTTGAGATGACTTCCACGATCACGATGCATGTGCGGTCCGTGTAATCCATCTCCTCCATGCCGAACCGCATCCTGAGATCGATGACAGGAATAACCCTCCCTCTCAGGTTGATGACGCCCTTCACATAGGTACTCGTCCTGGGGACCTTGGTGATGGGCATCATGCCTATGATTTCCCGGATCTTGGTGATGGTTATCCCGTACCCCTCTTTGTCAAGGGTGAACGTGAGCACCTTTCCTCCTCTGCTCGACGCCGCCCTGTCTTCCTCATCGGACGATAAAGCGATCACTGGTTCGTTCATGGTCCTACCTCCCTCAAGTATTTGACCGCCTGTCATCTTGCTGATGAGGCTAAGAGCTTTTCATCCAAGGTTTTTCTTACTGCCTCCTGCAGTTCCCTGATTGTGAAGGGTTTCCCGAGTATGCTGTGGGTTGGTTTGTTCCCCGCCTTTCCGTCGCCGTCACGGCCGGAGCACAGGATCACCGGCATCTCCGGCCGGATGTGAAGGATCTTTCCGGCCAGTTCCTCACCGGTCATGTACGGCATGGACCTGTCTGTCATAACAAGATCAAACCTTTCGGGCGCCCTTTCAAACGTTGCAAGGGCCTCCATTGCGCCGGAGTGGGACTCCACCTCATACCCCAGGCGCTCCAGCATCTGTCCGGTGATTTCGCGGACCGCGGATTCGTCGTCCACAACCATGATTCGTGTCTTTCTCATGGCCCCGTCCTCTTGAAGAATCACCGCCGAACAGCCTCCTTCAGGCCCTTCCCACCGGTGCCATATCATCGAGGAAGTTGTCTTCCTCCATGCTCAACAGTGCGTACCCCTTTTTGTTCATATAATACTGGGCCATGCAGGCCATCTTGTAGAGAACCAGTTCTTTCAAGAGATAACCGATGCACCGGCTCCCATGGCTGTCACCCTCAAACTCGGAGATCTGAGAGTAAACCCCTTCAAGCGCAGGAGCCAGGGTTCGGTGGATTTCCTTCTGAGTCGCATCAAGGTCACCCGGCTTTCTCACGCCCCATACGGCCGGCACAAGGTAGACGGGCGGTTTTTCAATAAGCTCCGCACGGTACTTCTCGAACAGTGAGATCGCCGTGCTGTTCAGGAGATGCTCCAATTCTCTGAATGACAAAGGAGCTGGTTCGGTTCGCTTGAGTGTTTCCCTGCCTTTGATATGCTTTTCCATCCACCGTTTTAGACCCATGGCTGCACCTTTCTGCTGGCGGGTGGAACTTCGCAAGAACTCAAAACCAGCAACAGGGCTTCAGAAAGCCTTCTATGGAGCGGACCTGCGAGGCCTGGTCGTAAAACCCCGCAGGCCCGCACCATTAGAAGTCCTTGAAGGAATCGTCGTCAAAGGGGATGGCCTCTTCCGGGTTCAACTCCTTGCCTGAGTGCCGTACCGCAGGGGTTGAGTTATCGGTCCCGGAACCTGCATTCAGTTGACGCGCTTTGCCTTGACGGCTCTGCGCCTTGAAGGACCTGGTCCGCCCGGTCTGTGCGCCTTCATGGTGTTTGGCAGCCCCGCCCACGAGCGTGACCAGCTGGTCCACCATGATCTTCATCTGCTCGGCCTGGGCGTTCATCTCCTCGGATGCGCTGGCCGACTCCTCGGCATTGGCCGCGTTCTGCTGGGTCACCTTGTCCATATCGGCCACCGCGACATTAGTCTGATCGATGCCCTCGGCCTGCTCCTTGGAAGCCGCCGCTATCTCGCTCAGAAGTTCCGCCACCTTCAGGGCGCTCTGCTCCACCTTGCCGAACTCCTCGTTGGTGCGCTCGACCAGTGTGGAACCGTCCTGGACCTTTTTGGTGGTGCCCTCGATCAGTGTGGACGTGTTCTTGGCAGCCTCGGCCGCACGCATGGCAAGGTTTCTCACCTCGTCCGCAACCACCGCGAACCCGGCGCCCGCCTCCCCGGCGCGAGCGGCTTCCACTGCCGCGTTAAGGGCCAGGAGGTTGGTCTGGAAAGCTATCTCATCGATGGTCTTGATGATCTTGGAGGTCTCCTCGCTGGCCTTACTGATCTCATGCATGGATGAGACCATCTCGGTCATGGAGGCGTTGGCCGACCCCACCACGTGCTTGGCCTCCCCCATCAGGGAATTGGCCTGGTCCGCGTTGCCGGCATTCTGCTTGGTCATGGAGGACATTTCCTCCAGGGACGAGGACGTCTCCTCTATGGATGCGGCCTGTTCCGACGCCCCCTCTGCCAGGGACTGGCTGGCGGAAGAGACCTGTCCCGAGGCAGACGCCACCTGGTCGGCCCCCTCGCTCAGCCCGTCTATGATACGCTTGAGGGCGCTGTTGATGCTCCGGGTGATCAAAATCCCCAGACCAAGGGCCAGAACAACCCCTATGATCATGGCGATGAGACTGAAAAACTCGATGAAGACGGCGTCTGAATGGGCCTGCTCCACCTCGGCAGCGGCCACTTCCCGATTGATCTCTACCAGCTGATCCAGAAGGCCTATGGCCGTCCGCTGGGCGTCCATCACAGGGCCCAGCATCTGGGTCTGGGCCGCTTCCATCAACGCCATGGATTCATTGGCAAGGGCCAGCATCCGGCCGAATGCACCAAACACCTCCTCCATGCTGGGGATCATCTCCCGCTGATACAAAGAGTTGGCCTCTTGCATGGCTCCGGACTCGACGGCCCGCTTGATGGCGCCCACTGCATCGTGAAACCGTTTGTGAGGAGCGTCAAAGTCCCGGATAAGGGCTTGGAATTGCTGATTTTCAGTCTGAAAATCAGGGAGCCACCGGCCTGCTGCACAGGTGGTGTGATCCTCGCCTCCGTCAAACTTCTCATTGTGGTGAAGCAGGTGGTTCACCTGCTGGACCAGGGTGTAGTGGTCCTTGGTAAAGCGCTCAATCTGGGCCACCAATTCCCCAGGATCTGAAATCCCGTTTTGATCGAACTGCCTGGCCATCTCCACGAACTTGTTGTTCTCGGCCCTCCAGGCGTTCCAGGCGGGCACGAACTGCTGCCAGACCTTTTGCTCTTCCGCGGTCTGGGGCAGGGGCTCGTAAACGGCCCAGGCTGCCTCGTATGTCTCACGCGCCTGTACCAGGTTGTCGTATTGCCTCTGGCGCACCTCCGGTACCAGCCCCGGAACCCCGAGAGTCCGCATGGTCCCCCTGATGTTCTCGGCGCTGTCCGCGATGATCAGCAGGCTGTCCACGCTGGGCAGGCGCACCATACCGATCTCGTCTATGTGGTGCTCGCTCTGGACGGCCCCGTAGTACCCTGTGATCCCCAGAACCAGGGTGATCAAGGCCACGCCTGAAAATGCCGCTATCAACTTCTTTCCAATGGTCCATTGAGTCTTCATGGTTTCCTCCTTCTTGTTTGGATTCAGCCAGTTATACGCAAAATCCACTCTCTAACCTTTGGGCTCTCTCTACCATTTCGAAGGCCTCACAATTCCAGACGGGATCATATTCGCGCCGCTCGGGAGAAATGGTTATGCAAAGGGTCCTGTCAAGATGCGTGCCAGAAGGACAAGGAAAATGATCGCAAATAAAAGTCTATCCGTTTCAATAGGTTACAGAAAACCAGAGGAAGGAGGCTGATTGAAGGTTTCCGGGCGGTTGTCTTGTTCTCCGGACTGTTTTGGGGGGAACCGGGAGGGGTCTTTACCGGCATTATGCCGGACAATCCAGTAAAAACAGTGAGTTAATTGAGAACCAAGACGGCTGTCTTGTTTTTCGAGACAGAGTCCTGTTTTCCGGACCGGCTTTCAAGGAAGCGCGCCCGGGAGTCGCCTGCTTATGTGTTTCATCTCGATTCGGGCGGTTTTTTCGACCCGAGCGAGCCGAGTGGGACCGCCCCTGTGTTCCGGGGCTTCTCATCCAGAACCCGCCGAACCGTGTTCGCCAGCTCATGTTGGTTCAAGGGCTTCGCCACAAGATCATCGATCCCCATTTCCTCTGCTTTCTCTTTTGATATCTGCTTGCTGTAGCCAGTGCTCAAGATGACGGCGATATCGTCGGGACGAATCGTCATGATTTTCCTCGGCGAGCCGATCTCCCCTCATGCCGGGCACGGTCATGTCCATGATGACCAGGTCAAAGCGATGGGGATCCTGGCTGAAACACTCCAGAGCATCCCGTGCCGCTTGCCCGAGTCTCCACTTTGTAGCCCTGGCGCTCCAGACCTGTGCCGGGTTTCCACCGCCTTCAGGACAAACAGGAGGAGCCGCTTTTCCCGGCCCTCCAGCAAGGCGGTGGACGGGTCCTCCTTCAGGAACTCGAGCTGCTCATCGGTAACGTCTGCCGGCATCTGCAGGACACTGGAGTTGCACATCACGCAGTGGCCGTAATCACACCGATGGGCCACGAGATGGCGGACATGTGCCTGGAGCAGCGGGCTGAAGCTCGGGTTCTCGTGGTAGTACGAGCGGGACCGGGAACATGATGGTGAGGAGCTCCGGGCTGGAGCTCATCATCTGGAGCGGTTTGGGGACGATCCGAGCCACCTTCTTCATTACGTTCGCAGGCCTCTGCCACGGGCCCGGTGGCCTCTTCCAGTGAAACGGTCCGAATCAATGACTTGGCTTCCCTCCAGTTCGGTGATTCTCAAGGCTCCGACATCGCCCACCAGTCCATTGAAGTTCCGGTTCCCGAACAAGGTACGGTGCAGAAGTAGGAACGCCGGCGCCCCACCGCACGAACAAAACGGGAGGCGCCGACTCCCGAAATCGACACCTCCCTGGTCTGGGCGGATTGCAGGCTGCGAGGCCCGTCTAAGGGATACGGAGAGCGATCAGCTCCTCCTCGGTCCGGCAGATGTTCTC
This sequence comes from uncultured Desulfobacterales bacterium, assembly GCA_964443135.1. Lineage (GTDB taxonomy): Bacteria > Desulfobacterota > DSM-4660 > Desulfatiglandales > HGW-15 > JAIPEI01. The sequence goes on from CAYUBQ010000002.1 coordinate 105,018, forward strand.
AGTCTGGATGGACTCGAAGGTCTTGGGCACGGAAAAGTCGAGATCCTGGTTGTAGCTCGTCTCCCCCCAGAGACAGTCCTCCAGCACACGAACCCAACCATCCTAATCATTAATAACCTTGTGTTGTGTAGAAGGCGCCTGCATAGCTGGTCCTATTTTGTGTTGATTAGATGGAGCCTGCAGGGATGGTGTCTTATGCTGGGTAGAAGGAGCTTGGAGGGTATCTATTTTGTGCTGGGTATTTTGTATCACATCTTGATTTAATTCAGAAGATGATCTTTTAACCTCTCCTTGTGGCATATCCTGAGCCTGAATGTAATCAACATTAACCCCAAGAGAGACCCCCAGCGTGGTGATCATGGCAGCAATCTTAACCCCTTTTTTGATAGGTCCGTTTGAAGGCTCTTTATTCATCTTTTGTCTCCTTTAAGTTATAAGTGTCCAGCCACTCCTCGATCATTCGAATATGAAGCAGCGTCTTTTGCCACGGATCTTCGGGCAAGGGTCGCTCATCTTCATCTGTAATATAATGGAGCGCACCATCAATGTCCATGAGATCCGGCATATCTGTACCGGATGTATCCGTCTCAGTGCTTTCCTGCGCCGGGGTAACAAGATATTCTTTGATCTCTTTCTGATATCTTTGTGTTAGAAGGTTAAAAATGTTCAGATAACTGAGAGTTGCATGATAATATTCCATAGCTTCCTGGTTTTGTAAATACTTTTGAACGGTGGATTGCTTGCCCAGGATTTTCCGGCAGGATTCATCCAGGGGCAGGATAAAGAAGTACTCCCCTCCGTGCTCGTCTCCGTGGCGCCCTAAGGGAAACAAACGGCATGCAAAGGGCCTGTTTTTATGGACCTGGCAGCCTGTGTGATTGAGGAAGTAACAAGAGCCGTCATCCTTTTGAAGAAGGTGTATGCCACCGTCTTGAGTGAATTCCCGAATGAACTCGGTGGTGGTGATCCCAAGCCCCTTGGCCAGCCGGGAGATTTCATGAGGATTGATGTTGATCAGCTTGTTCCTGCAGCACTGGGAACATCTATCGCATACAAAGGAAAAAGGTGAATGCATGTGCAGGATACCTTTGCTGTTTTTCTTGATCATCTTTTACCGAAAATCTGATGGGGTCCCAGAAAGCCCAATCCTCCAGATCTACCTGGGATTTCAACAGGTGATACGCTCCCCAGCGGCGCGTGAGCGGGTTTTTGCGAATGCGTCATTCCTTGCTCGAGGTCACGGTTCTTGATCAGGTTGAAGCAGGAGGAGGTTGTGCTGGAGGCGGCGTCGTTGGCGCGTGATGGTGCGCTTCAGGAAAGAAGGGCGAACCGGACAGGCGCGGAAGATGAAGATCATCGGGTGGAGCGCAGAAGCGAGGGTGCTTGAGTTATGGAGTCTCCTTTTTGCGATAGGTTTACAACCACAACTGCCGGATTTTCCTAAAAGTGAGATTAAAAGTCAATACAAAAAAGGGTAGGAAATGGGTTGAAATTTCAGGCTACTTTCGAATGCAGTCTGTTGGATAGAAAACTGACGGATTCGCAAAAACCGCTCACCCGCCGCTGGGTACACTATAACCTATCGAGATCACAAGGGCAGATCTCGAAGCTTCGGGCTTTTTGCGACTCCATCAAAATTCTCTTCATCTCCAGGCCCTGCGCGTGAGAGGAAATGAGAGGAACCCTTCGAAGGCCTACTGGTGGACGGCCTCTCCGTCCGTGGCGGCGGCCGCTTCGAAGACGGCCTCGGAGAGGGTCATGTGCGGGAGGACGGTCTGCTTCAGGTCCTCGATGGTGAGCCCGTTTCGAATGGCCAGTGCGCCCAGGGAGATCAGCTCCGTGGCGGACGGTCCCAGGATGTGCATGCCCAGGACCCGGCCCGTGTCCGCGTCGCTCACCGCGAGGACGAGCCCTTCGTCCTTTCCCATGGTGCCGGCGCGGCCGTTCCGGACGAAGTAGAACTCCCCGACCCGGACGTTGTGACCGGCCTTCTTGGCCTCGTAGTCCTTGAGGCCCACGGAGCCCACCTCCGGGTCGCCGTAGACGCAGTTGGGGACGACCAGGGATTCGGCGGAGGCCTCCTTCCCCAGGATGCCGTCCACCGCCACCATGGCCTGGGCAATGGCCTTGTGGGCCAGATAGGGTTCGCCCGCGGCGTCCCCCACCACGTAGAGCCCCTTCCGGCCGGTCTCCAGGGTAAGTCCGTGCTCGAGGAGCCCGTCCTGAAGGACCAGGCCGGCCGCCTCCAGGTTCAGGCCGGCGAACGAGGGCCTGCGGGATCCGGTCAAGAGCACCTGGTCGATTTCCAGGCGGTCCTGCTCGTGCTTGGGGGATTCCAGGGTCAGGCGGACGCCGCCCCCCTGGGTGGGCTCGGCGCCCACGGCCTCGGTCTGGGTCAGGACCTGAATGCGGCGGAGCCCCAGGACCTGCCGGTACCGGCCGGACACCCACCGGTGCTCCCTGGGGAGGATCCGCTTGGCCTTCTCGATCAGGGTCACCCGGGCCCCGAGGTTGGCGTAGATCGCGGCGAACTCCATTCCCCGGTTGCCCGTCCCCACGACCGCCACGGAGCGGGGGATGGACTGGAGGGCCAGGGCACCGTCCGTGTCCAGGATCCTCCGTCCGTCGATCACGAAGCCGGGGCCGTACTCGGGTCTCGAGCCCGTGGCCAGGAGGATCTGGCCGGCCCGGATCTCCAGGGGCTCGTCCCCGGAACGCTCCAGGACCATCCGGTCCGGCCCCGTAAAGGAGGCCTCCCCCTGGAGGAGGGTCACGCCTTTGTCCAGGACGGTCTGGGTCACGCCGGCCACGGACTCCGCCACCAGGGCGGCCTTTCGCTCCAGGATGCGCTCGCGGTTGATCTTGAGGTCGCCCTTGAGAAACCGGGCCTGCCTCACCCGGTCGACGGTGAGGGTGTCCTCGAGCAGGGCCTTGGTGGGGAGGCAGCCCCGGTTGAGGCAGGTGCCGCCCATGGGGCCCTTCTCCGCCAGGATCACGCGGAGGCCCTTCACCGCCGCCCTCATGGCGGCGGTGTAGCCGCCCGGGCCCCCGCCCACCACCAGCAGATCGCATCGCTCCGTCTTCATGAAAACGCGTTCTCCTCGCACCGCGCCGGTCTCAGCGCAGCACCTTCCGGAAGAGCTCCGGGGTCTCGACGATCTCCTTCACCCGGCCCAGGAACAGGGAGGCCGGCACCCCGTCGACGATCCGGTGGTCGTGCGTCAGGCAGAGGTGGGTCAGGGTCCGGATGCAGAGCTCCCCCTGGTGCACGGCCGGCTGGGGGGCGATTCTCCCCACGGCCAGGATGGCGCTCTGGGGCGGGTTGATGATCGGGGTGATGATGTCCGTCTCCACCTTGCCGCCGCTGGTGAGCGTGAAGGTCCCCCCCTGGTAGTCCTCGGGGCCGAGCCGGTTCTGCCGGGCCTTCTGGGAGAGCCGCTTGATCTCCCGGCTCATCGCCGCGAGCCCCTTCCGGTCCGCGTTCCTGACCACCGGCACCACCAGCCCTTCCTCCAGGGCCACGGCCACCCCCATGTGGACCTCGTCCCACAGAACGATCTCGTCCCCCACCAGGGTGGCGTTGACGATGGGGTAGTCCTCGAGGGCCGAGGCCAGGATCTTGACCAGCATGTCCACGTAGGTGATCTTGGTGTCCGGGTAGTCCAGGACGAGCTCCTTTCGGAACGCCTCGAGCCCGGTCATGTCCGTCTTGGAGACGATGGTCAGCTGGGCGCCGATCTGAAGGCTCGCGACCAGGTTGTCCGCAATGGCCCGCCGCATGCCCAGGAAGGGGATGCGCTTTTGGATCTTCCGGCCCTCCAGGTCCACCCGGGGCAGGGCGGGTGCCGGCGCAGGGGCGGGGTGCGCGGGGGGCGCCGCCTCCGCCGCCCCCTCCTCCTCGAAGGAGAGGGTCACGCCCCAGTCGTCCTCCTCCGGTGCCGGCGTCGCCGCCGGCGCGGACTGCGGGGCCTTCTTCTCCTCGGGCGCAAGACCGGCCGTGAACGCCTCGAAGGCCTCCCGGCTCTCGGCCACCACGCCCAGGAGGTCCCCCGAGGCCACCTTGTCCTTGACCCGCCTCAGGTAGAAGATCCGGCCCGAGTCCGGGGCGTAGACGTCGTAGGAGACCTTGGCCGTCTCGATGACCGCGACCTTGTCCTCCTTGTCGACGGCGCCCCCGTCGCTTCGGGAGAGCTCGATCACGGTGATGTCGGACTGCACCATGCCCAGCTTGGGCACGCGAATCTCCGTTGCCATGGGCTTCGACAACCTCCTTGGACGCTGGGAAAAGGGTGCAGAGCCCTGCGGGACCCCGGCCGGCGGGGCCCGCAGGGCTCTTGGGTCAAAGGGCCCGCCGGACGGCCCGCACGATGGTGTCCTTGTTCGGGAGGTAGAGGTCCTCCAGGGCCGGGCTTCCCGCGATGGGCACCATGGGCGCGGCCACGCGCTGGACCGGGGCCTTCAGCAGGGAGAAGTACTCCCCCGCGGCCAGGGCCGCGATCTCCGCCCCGATCCCTCCCCGGATTCGGCCTTCCTCCACGGTGACGAGACGCCCGGTCTTCTCCACGGACTGGAAGAGCGTCTCCTTGTCCATGGGCACGATGGAGCGGAGGTCGATCACCTCCACGTCCACCCCCTCCTCGGCCAGCGCCTGGGCGGCGCCCAGGGCCTCGTAGGTCATGAACCCCACCGCCGCCACGGTGACGTCCTTGCCCTCCTTTCGGACGACCGCCTCCCCGAAGGGCAGGGTGTACTCCTCATCGGGCACCTCGCCCTCCACCCCGCCGAAGATGAGCTTCTTGGACTCCACCACGATCACCGGGTCGTCGGACCGGATGGCGGCCTTGAGCAGACCCTTGGCGTCGTACGGGGTGGACGGCTCCACGATCATCAGCCCCGGGGCCTGGATCAGCTGGCTCTGGAGGCACTGGGAGTGTCCGTAGCCCATGCGCATGCCGGCGCCGCAGGCGGTCCGGATGGTCAGCGGGACGGTGTACTGCCCGCCGGTGATGTACCGCCACTGACCCAGGTTGTTGCAGAGCTGGTCCATGGCCAGCATGGTGAAGTCCATGAACATGAGCTCCAGGACGGGCCGCAGCCCGCTCATGGCGGCCCCCATGGCCGCCCCGGTGATGGCGTTCTCCGCGATGGGCGTGTTGAGGACGCGCACCTCGCCGAACTCGTCCACCAGCCCGGCGGTCTGCCCGAAAGCACTCACCCGGACGTCCTCCCCCATGACGAAGACGCCGGGATCCCGCCGCATCTCCTCGGCCATGGCCTCGTTCAGGGCCTGCGAAAACGTGATGGTTCTGCTCATTGGATCACCCCCTCTCCGGAGTAAACGTCCTGGAACAAATCCTCGATCCCGGGGTCGGGCGCGGCGAAGGCCGCCGCCACGGCCTCGTCCACCTCGGCCAGGATCCCGTCTCTCAGCTCCCGGTCCCCCTCCTCGGACAGGATGCCGCGCTCCAGGAGCTTGGCCCGGCAGAGATCGATGGGGTCCCTCCGGGCCCACTCCTCGAGCTCGTCGCGGTTGACGTAGGTGCCCGGGTCCCCGGAGAAGTGCGTGGCCATGCGATAGGTCTTGTACTCCACCAGGTAGGGGCCGTTGCCGCCCCGCGCGTGCTCCACCGCTTTCCGGGTGGCCTCGTAGGTCTTCTCGATGTCCTGGCCGTCCACGATGTCGAAGGGGATATCGTAGGCGGCGGCCCGCGGCGCGACGTCGCCGGTGGGGTAGTGGTCGCACATGTAGGAGAGCTCGCAGAACTGGTTGGTGCAGACCGCGAAAACGACCGGGAGCTTCCAGAGGGCCGCCATGCACATGGACGGGTGGGCGTCCGCCTGGTTGCAGGTGCCCTCGCCCACGAAGTAGAGGGTCACCTGGTCGGTCCCCTTCATCTTGGAGGCCAGGGCCGTTCCCACGGCGATGGAGAAGTCCGAGCCCAGGGTGGCCACCAGCCCGGGGATGTTCTGTTCCCGGTCCGAGAGGTGCAGCCCGCCCTTGCCGTGGCAGGGGCTGTCCTTCTTGCCCATGTACTCCAGCCAGATGTCCCGGGGGGCCATGCCCTTCCCGATGAACTCGCCCACCCCCCGGTGGGTCCCGAACAGGATGTCCTCCTGCCGGAGGGGGCCGGTCACGCCCACGGCCACGGCCTCCTGCCCGGTCCCGAAGTGACCCATCAGCTGGATCTTTCCCTCCTTGAGGAGCCGGTCGTGGGTCTCCTCCATGAACCGCACGAGGATCATGCGGCGGTACAACGCCTCGAGGATGTCGTTCTGGCCGTTCATCTCCCCCTCCTTTGCGTCTCGGGTTCGGGTCAAGGTTCACCACCTCTCCACCAAGAGTATCTTGCAGATTTTCCGCCGGGAGACAATGACGGGAATCCGTCATTTTTGAGCGACCATCATTCTTGGGGGAATCGCAAAAACTGTGGTATGTTCGAGACAACGGTACGCGAAAGGAGGTGCGCCATGGTCTCTTCGAGCCTCACAGCCCGGGATCACCGGGTCCTCCACGGCTTCTGCCGGGACCTTTTCACGCTGGACGACGTGGACGAGGTGCGGCGGGAGACCCTGGTCTTCTTCGAGAACCACCTGGGGGCGGAGAAGGGGAACTTCTTCATGGCCGAGTCCCCGGACAAGCCCGTGAGCTTCATGCGGATCGTCCAGCGCGGCATCGACCACGGGGCCCTTCACCACTACCGCCGATACTACTGGCAAATCGATCCCTTCTACCGGGTCTTCGCCGCACGGAACCCGCAAGGGGTCCTGGACGTCCTCACCACGGAGGACATCCTCCCCTTTCGGGAGCTGACCCGCACGGAGTACTACAACGACTTCCTGTTGCCCCAGTCCATTCACCACCAGATGACGATCCACCTGAGGTCGGACAAACAGGTGCTGGGCGTGGTGGCGCTCTTTCGAAGCCGCCGGGCCCGCGGCTTCTCCTCCCGCGACAAGAGCCGGGCCTTCGCCGCCGCCCCCTACCTCTCGGGCGCCCTGAAAACAGCCCTCGCCTCGGAAAAGAGCCGTGCTCTCGAGTCCGTGCTCCCCGCGATCCTCCGGGAAAGACCGCGGGAGGGGCTCGTGGTCCTGGATCGGTTCCTGAACCCCGTCTACACGAACGAGCGGGCCGAGCGCCTCCTCTCCGCCCTGAACACCCCGAACGGCGAGACCGGCACCGCCTCGTTGCAGAAGGCCGTCTCCGGCCCCTGCAAGAAGATGCTTGCAGCCCGGGAGCAACGCGCCGGGGCCGCGGAGCGGGAAGGGAGCATGGATCTCGGCTCGGACGGGGCCGGGGCGAGGATCCGGCTGAGGCTTCGCCTCGCCGACGATCCGGAAAGCGGGCCCCTGTTTCTGCTGTTCCTGGAAGGGGAGGAACGAGTGGCCCGCCTGGAGGGGATCCTGAGGGAGCGGGGCCTCACCCGGCGGGAGATGGAGGTCGTTCAGGTCCTGGCCCGGGGGGCCCGCAATGCGGAGATCGCGGAGCAGCTCTTCATCAGCGAGTACACGGTGGAGAACCACCTCAAGTCCATCTACCGGAAGCTCGGGGTCTCCAACCGGACGGCGGCCGTGCACCGGCTCCTGGGGCTGGATTCCGGGAACGTTCATTGACCCCGAACGCCTCGACCACGCGCTCCGTACGGCTTCATCATTGGACTCCCTGATCTTCGGAGCCCCTTTCACTCTTTCGCCACATCCGCGACGCGTCCCCCGGTCACTTCGACCAGGGTCTCGTACGGGACCGCGAAGATGGCGTTTTCCGAGCCCGCAGCCGCGTAGACGATCTCAAAGCGCGCCAGTGTCTCATCGATCAACACCGGAAGCGGGGTGCGGTGCCCCACGGGAGGCACGCCTCCGGGCGCGTAGCCGGTCCGGGCGATGGTCGTCTCCGCATCGGCGATCCTGACCTTCTTGCGGCCCACTCCGTACAGGGCGCTGAGCTTTCGATCGTCCACGCGCCGATCCCCGGCGGCGAGCACGATCACGGGCTGACCGACCGGCCACGACAAAACAGAGGCTCTTGACGATGCTCCCCAGCTCCGTGCCGATGGCCTCGGCCGCCTGGGGCGCCATGGCGGTCGAATCGTCAAACGTCGCGAAGATGGCGTCCTCCGAGCCCGCAGCCAGTATCACGCACATTCAGGCGGACTTGGATTTGCGGGCATTCCAGACCGATCCGGACCGCTGAAAATAAGTTGCGCTGCCTCGTGTTATCGCAAAAGGCCTCGCTGTTTTACGCGTCCAAACGAATCACTTGAAATGGAGTTGTAACCGCCGTCAACGGCAATGGAATTCGATGATCTGTTATTCGAAAAAAGCATTATGTTGTCAGAGAACACTTATGCCATAGACATCATGGGTCATATAAGTATTATGCTCGAAATTACAATTCATCTTCTTTAATTCCGGCGACCTTCATCAAATGCAGTTGTAATCCAATTTTCAAAGGCGTTTTTCCGTGAACCGGCACAGAAATACGAGCATTTTGTCCAGTCTTTGCATAAATATGATGGCTGCCATTGATTCGCTTCAGTTCCCAGCCCTTGGCTTCGGCGAGATTACAGAATTTCTTGCCGCTGACAGTTTTCAAACGGCTATCTCCATTACTTTAGCATTTTTCGATACTGAAATTTCTTGAATATCTACTGACAAGCAACCTTCTACTGCTTCATAAATATTGCTCAATAATTCGTCAAAGGTTTCGCCTTGAGTTGCACACCCCGGTATAGACGGTACTTCTGCCCAGTAGCCGCCTTCCTCTGCTTCATGTATTACCACTTTCAATTTCATGATGTTTCCTCTCTATTGAGCACATAACGTTTGAAATCAGGCGCAGGCCAAAGAGTTGCCGAGTCAGCGTTCCTTCCCGTCTGCTGAATTGATTGGTTAGAAGTAAGCTTTACCGTGTCCGGATATTGGCAGTAATCCATTTTCCCAAACATTAGCCTCCGGAGCATAATTCTTGACGAGTGCCCGAACTGCTAGTCTTGAACCTTCAGAACACAATGGTGATGGCGTCGCAAAAAGACCCAAGCCTTGATGGAGCCGTAAAAAGCCCTAAACCCCGAGATCTGCCCAAGGAATATCAACGGGTTATAGTGTTTCCAGCGGCGGATGAGCGGGTTTTTGCGAATGCGTCAATGGTCCTGACACAACACCCATATCATTAAACGCCTGATCCGACAAATCACAGTCAAAGGATTCGATTCCAGGAGCTATTCCGTTTACTAGAGCACTCGAGCTGACTGAACCCCATCATCGAACGGCTACCTCGTTCCATGGAACTCCCCCCCCCTGCCCACTGGTCAGCTCCGTCCCAGGCCCTCCACATCCCGCCGACACCCTGGGCTTTGTTTCCCACAAAGGCGCCGCTTGCAGGATCGTAGCCGGGGGCGAGTGGTGCTCCATCGATGTTTCCGCTGTAGGACTCTATGTCGAATGCCGAGTCGTAGATCGTGCCGCTGCCGTTGTTGATGAGGACGCTGTGGCCTCCGCCGCCCGCGTTGATGGTGAAGTTCGATACCTCACGGCTTCCGAAATCGACGTCGCAGGAGAAAGAGCCCGAAAGTGCATCCACATCCGCTGCGGCACTGTTGACGTAGACCCCCTTGGCTTCTCCGGAGTAGCCACCACATCCTCGCTCAGGAACCGAATGCGGCATCTCGAGTCCGCAAGCGTGAAGAGCTCATCGTTCTCGTGGACGGGGTCCCCTTTGGAGGCGACGAAGGCCCGTTGGTCTGCCCGATGCATCACCACCACCGTCCCTTGAAGGGCATGCACGACTCCGGCCCGGTCGAAGCCTTCAGCGGGCGTGTAGGTATCCAGGATTCTTGAGCCTTTCAAAGCATCCGGCAGCTTTTCGGGGATTTCCGCTTGCCCAGCCGATGAGGAAGCAGGGGTTGCGAAGAGGAGACTGAGCACCACCAACAAAAGGGGAGACGGCAGCTTGGCTGTCCAGTTCATTTGTCCTCCAAGGGTCATGTGACCGGAACCATTGATGATCTCAACGAAAAATGGCAGAAATTATAAGTTAGAGCGTTGAGTGAGTCAAGTACCTGTCCCGCGTCCTCTTTCTCCTCCGCCTGCTGCGGCCCGCGCATCCCCGGGCCCGCAAGAAGAAACAGCCCTGCGGCCGGCGGGCCGCAGGGCTGTTTCTTCCATTCTCCGTCGCTCTCGGCTTCCGCCTTCCCTGCTCTCCCTTCTACTTCATGGCCGCCTTGACCCTGGCCGCCACGTCCTCCGGCACCCACCCGGTCCAGAGGTCCTCGTAGGTCTTCAGAAACCAGGCGGCCGCCTCTTCGGTGCTCGCCTCGTTGTCCTGCATGTAGGCCAGGAACCGGTTGTTGATGGCCAGGGTGGTCTCGTAGTTCTCGAGGAAGGCCACCACGTCCGGCGCCTCCTCGGGCAGGCTCTTGTGGACGAGGATGTCGCACTTGACCGCCGGGTACTCGCAGGCCTTGGTCGTCTCCCAGACCTCCTCGTCGAACTGGGGTTCCTCGAGCAGAACCATGTCCAGCTTGCCCAGCACCCAGGTCGGCTCCCAGTAATAACCGAGCCAGGGCTTTCCGCGCTTGTACGCGGTCACCATGGAGCCGGCCAGGGCCGGTCCGGAGCCGGGCTGCATGATGTTGTAGAACTCCGAGAGGTTGTACGCCTCGAACTTCAGCTTGTTGACCTCGGCGCAACCCCAGCCTGGAAGGCAGCTGTAGAACCGGCCCTTGTCCGGGTCTTCCGGATCCCGAAACAGCTCCCAGTACCTGGGCAGGTCGAAGACCGACTCGAGATCCGGCGCCATGGGCTGGATACCCCGCTCTTCATCTCCTTCCACCACGTAGCGGGGCACGTACCAACCCTGGACGCTGTTGGGGAAGTTCGGTCCGAGGTTCACGAAACCCTCATCCGTGTCGGGGTCCTTGCCCTTGGCCAGCCCCTCGTCGTAGAGGTCCTGCCAGTTCTCCTCCCAGGACTCCATGTTCACATTGGGGGCCTGGCCGCCCTTGGCCTGGATCAGGGCGGTGTTGAGCATGATGGTTTCGCCCTGAACATACTCCACAGGGTAGCCCAGGCCCTCTTCCACAATGAAGGCCGCGATCCGGTTGTGCACCTGGACGCTGTCCCAGCCATAGTCGCCGAACACAATGGTCGTCTTGTCCGCAGCCGAGGCCGAAGCCGTGCCAAAGGACAGCCCGAACACCGCCAAAACCAAAATTCCCACGCAAATTCCGCACATTGTCCGTTTCATCGGTATCCTCCTGGTTTGGTTATCAGTGGACACGGTATCCGCCGATCCGTGTTACGCCCTTTTCTTGGATGCCATCGAAAAGGTGATCCGGTCGATGATGATGGCCATGAACACGATGCACAGTCCCGCCTCGAAACCCCGGCCCACCTCGACCCGGTTGATGGCCAGCAGGACCTCCAGCCCGAGCCCCTTGGCCCCGATCATGGAAGCGATGACCACCATGGCCAGCGCCATCATGGTGGTCTGGTTGATCCCCACCAGGATCGTGGGACGTGCCAGCGGGAGCTGGACCTTGAACAGGATCTGCCAGTAGCTCGATCCGAAGGCGTGGGCCGCCTCGATCACGTTGGCCGACACCTCACGGATCCCCACGTTGGTCAGGCGGATGACCGGCGGAACCGCGTAGATGATCGTGGCGAACAGGGCCGGAACCTTGCCCAGGCCGAAGAGCATCAGGGCCGGAATGAGATACACGAAGCTGGGCATGGTCTGCATGCCGTCGAGCATCGGCTTGATGACCGCCTGGAAGGCATTGCTCCCGGCCATGGCGATACCCAACGGGATGCCGATGGCCAGGGAGATGATCACCGAGGCCACCACGAGAGACAGGGTCATCATGCCCAGGTCCCACAGCCCGAGGGCGCCGACGAAAAAGAGCATACCCGCCATGCCCAGCCCGGCCAGCCAGGACCCCATGACCCGCCAGCCCAGGATGCCGACACCGAAGACCAGGACGGGCCAGGGCAGCCAGAGGAAAAACCGTTCGGTGTACAAAAGGGAGTAAAGAATCCCGGTTCCCAGCGTGTCGAAGAATCCACCGAACGTGCCGAGAACCCAATCCATGAAGGCGTCCACCCACACGTCCAGGGGAATGTCGATGTTCTTCGGAAACTCCATCATGCTTCATGCCCTCTCAGCGGGTCTCCGGCGCGGTCCTCAAGACCCGGATTGCGTGCCGTTCCCGTCTTCGGTCTGGGACATCTCACCCAGCTTCGCCAGCAAAGAACCGGACACGACAACCCCCTTGAGGTGACCGTCTTCACCGACCACCGCGATGGGATACGTCGTGTCCGCCAGCAGGGGAAACAGGTCGCTGGCCGGCGTGTCGGGCGTCACGCGTCGAATGTCCGTGTCGAGGATGGCCGCCAGGCTCTTTTCGCCCCGGTCCGCGGCCTTGCGGCAGTTCCTGGCGGTGACGATCCCTCTCACGATGCCTTCGTCGCGCACAAAGATTGACGAGATGCCCGCCTGTTCCATTTTCCGAAGCGCCGCCTTGGGACCGTCCGTCTTCATGTAGGCCATGACCCCGGACTTTTTCATGACCGTCTCCGCGGTGACGACCTTGCTCACGTCCACGCCCTCCACGAACCGGGCCACGTAATCGTCCGCCGGGTTCGTGAGGATCTCCTCGGCTGTGCCCTCCTGAACCAGGCGGCCGTCCTTCATCAGGACGATCCGGTCGCCCAGTTTGATGGCCTCGTCCAGGTCGTGGCTGATGAAGACAATGGTCTTTCGCACCTTTTCCTGCAGGTCGATCAGCTCGTCCTGCATGTCGCGCCGAATCAGCGGATCCAGGGCGCTGAAGGCCTCGTCCATGAGCATGATGTCCGCGTCGAGGGCCAGCGCCCGGGCCAGACCCACCCGCTGCTGCATGCCGCCGGAGAGCTGATCGGGCATGGACGCCTCCCACCCCTTGAGCCCCACCTGCTCAAGCGCCTTCATGGCGGCCTCCCGGCGCGCCTCCGTTCCGACGCCCTGGACCTCCAGGCCGTACTCCACGTTTCGGACCACGCTGCGGTGGGGGAAGAGCGCGAAGTTTTGAAACACCATGCCGAAGTGCCTCTGGCGGAAGTTGCGAAGCGCCCGCTTGCCCAACCGGGTCACGTCTTCGCCGTTGACCAGGATCCTTCCGGCCGTGGGCTCGATCAGGCGGTTCAGGCAACGCACGAGCGTGGACTTTCCGCTCCCGGAAAGCCCCATCACCACCAGGACCTCCCCCTCCTTCACCGCAAAGCTGGCGTCCACGACCCCCACGCCGTGGCCGGTTTTTTCCATGATGTCTTCGTTGCTTAGGCCCTCCCGGATCATCCGCATGACCTCCTCGGGGTGGGGGCCATAGATCTTGTAAAGCCGTTCAATAACGATCTTTTCCATCGTTCCCTTTCCGGGTCCGGCCGTCGGAACGGGGCGGGTCCGCCGGCGGGGCCACGGCATCGGTTTCCTGCCCAGGGGTCAGATCCAGGGACCTCGGCGTTCATGGCCCACCGGACGCTGCAGGGCGCGGGGGTCCCATGGACGCACAGCTCCTGTCAGCCATGTTGTGGACAAACGGCGGGATCAATGAGCCGCAGCGCTTAACGTCCAGGCTTTCTTCGGGCATAAGGGGTTTGGATATCGCACGGACCTGCCATGATAGTTTGAGCTGAAAACAGTGTCAACCGTAACTTCCGACCCGGCCTCCACGTGAGGTCCTCTCAAACGGGTCAAAACGCCGTCCTCGGCATGGATTCGAAGGGAGCCTGCTCCGGGTTGCCCAAACCGCCCGATCGAGGTAGGCTGGCACATCATCGGAGCAAGACCCGTTCGAGCAAACCGGAAACGCAGAAAGAGTCGGAGGGCGCGCATGAGCCACGACACCGGGCGCAAGGGCCCTGAAGCGAATGGTGGAATCCTGGAAGAAACCTGCGACGTGCTGGTGGTCGGCAGCGGATTCGCCGGCCTGGCCGCGGCCATCGAGGCGAAGACGGCCGGCCGGTCGGTCCTCGTCATCGAGAAGATGCTGGGGTACGGCGGCAACTCCGCGATCTGCGACGGAGGCCTGGCCGCGCCGGGCACGGACATGCAGCGGGAAAGGGGCATTCAGGACTCCCCGCAGCAAATGGCGGCCGACATGATCGCCGCCGGCCTCGGTCTGAACCAGCCGGGCCTGGTTCGAACCGTCGCCGAGAACGCGGCCCAGGCGTTTCTATGGACCATGGAGACCCTGGGGGTGCGATACCTCGACCGGGTCGACCGGTTCGGCGGCCATTCGGTGGACCGGTGCTACACCACCCACAACCGATCGGGATCGGCCATCGTGCAAGGCCTCCTCGACAAGGCCCGGGAGCTGGGGATCGCTCTGCGGAACCGGGCCCGCCTGGAGCGCCTCCTCACGGACGCCGAGGGACGGGTTCGGGGCGCTGAGATCCGCTTCGGCTACCGCCATCCGGACGAGGGTTCGGGCACGCTGAAACGCGTGGGCGTGAGACGGGCCGTGGTGCTGGCCGCCGGCGGATTCGCCTGCGACGTCCCGTTGCGGTCGGCCCAGGACCCGAGGCTGGACGCATCCGTGGACGCCACCACCAAACCCTCCTCCACCGGGGAGTCACTCCGCGAGGCCCTTCGCCTCGGGGCCCTGCCCGTACACCTCTCCTGGATTCAGCTCGCGCCCTGGGCCTGTCCGGACGAAAAGGGGTACGGCATCGGGCCTGATTTTGCCTGCTACATCGCCCTGCCCCAGGGCATCCTGGTCAGCCCCAGGACCGGCAAACGAATCGTCAACGAGCTGGGCGACCGAAGGGTCCGCGCCGAGGCCATTTTTCGGGTCGGTACCCCGTGCATCGCCCTGACCGACAAGGAAGGCGTGGCCCGTTCCGGCTACGGCGTGGAAAGTTGTCTGAACAAGGGCATTGTTCGAGCCTTCGACACCCTGACCGCCCTGGCCGAGCACCACCAGATTCCGGCCGGCCCCCTGGCGGACACGGTGGAAGCATTCAACGCCCAGGTCCTCGCGGGTGAAGACACCGATTTCGGCAAACCGATCCGGGACCGGGCCGCGACCCTCCAAACCCCGCCGTTTTACGCCATTCGCCTCTGGCCCAAGGTACACTACACCATGGGCGGCCCCCTGATCAACGAGCGGGCCCAGGTCCTCGATCTCTTTCGGACCCCGATCCCGGGGCTCTACGCCGCCGGGGAGTTCACCGGCGGCGTCCACGGGGCCTGCCGCCTGGGAAGCTGCTCCATCACGGAATGCCTGGTCTTCGGCCGGATTGCCGGAAGTGAGGCCGCGGCCGAACCCCCCACACATGCGGCGCCTCCCTGACTCCCCGCAACGTCGGTCTTCCCAAAGACCAGCTTGAGCTTCCTCCCGCCTGAGGAGCAAGACGGGCAGGCGTTCCAGCCGCTGGAGATAACACAAGCCAGGGAACCGGAATGCTCCGGTACTCCCCCTCTTCTTTTTTTCGGCCGGCTCATGGACAAAAGAGTGTGATGCGTCCGGTGCATGGCTTGGGCGGTCGGGATACCGGCATTGCTGCTTTGAGTTCTCGGCCCCCGGCATGATCGGGTTCTTCGAGTTGCCTGGTGTGGAAAAGAAACATGCAGCTCCCAGGGCTGTTTGGCGTTTAAAGATCATGGCGGAGTTTGGAATGAGCGAGGAGGCCAGGGCCCTGACAAAGAACATCACCGGGGACGAAAGCCGGAACCTGCACGAGGTGTGTGCGTGACGGGGCGAAACCATGGATTTCGCAGTTTCTTTGCGGTTGTCCAGGCCGTTTGATCCAGCGTAGCTTCGCTCCGACAAAACCCCGATTTCCTCTTTGCTGAGGACCAAGATCTCCAGGGTCCGCTCTTGGGGATCATGGGTCGCGGCACTGGACTGCCCCACCTACGCCTCCGATGTGCCCGAAGGAAAATTTTCACGGTAGAAACCATTGACAGGTTCCGCTGTCACTTATAGGGTTCTTGTAAGAACGATCCTAAAAAGGTGTTGATATTATGGACCCATAAAAGGAAGACAAATCATGTTAAACAGCTGATATGCATTATTGGCGTTTTGATGACGTTCTCCCTATTTTTAGGCCTTCATTTATCCAGCATTCTGACTAATTTGAAAGCGTTTTTTGGAAACCTTCAATGTTTAGTTTAACAAAGGAGATTTTTCGTATGCCTAAAAAGACTATTTTAATTTTGAATTTAGTTATATTCGTTGTTACAGGTAGCCTCTCAACTTTTGCCCTGGCGGAAGAGGATGTGGAAGGAAGCAAAGATCATCCGATGATCTCCCGGTATGAAGGCTCTGTCATAAAAGCTTACGAGCAAGTAGACTATGACCGCATTGAGTTTCCTTCAGGCATGAAGGATGGTGAGCTGCAAACCACCACAGTGGAAGGCGAAGTCACCAAAATTCTTTATGTGGCACCTGAAGGGCTCTCTGTTCTACAGATTCAGAGGAACTACCAAATAGCACTGCAGGATGCTGGTTTTGAGCTTGTTATTGAAGGGATTGCGGAGGAAGATATTCCATTATCAGTGTATACTGACTATGGTCCCGGCAGATTTGATATGAAACCTACCCCTTTTCACGGTAAAGATCAAAGCTATTTTCTGGCCAGGATGCCCGGGAAGGATGGTGACATTTTTGTTTCCGCACATACACTCCTGAGCAATAAGTATGACGGCCGCCCTGTCACCGGTCTTCAGATCCTCGAAGAGAAACCCATGCCTACCGGCAAGGTTCAGGTCGATATAGACGCTGAAGCGATGGCGGAAGATATTCATGAAAAGGGAAGCGTTCGAATTTACGGCATTCACTTCGACACGGACAAAGCGACAATCAAGGCAAAATCCGAATCCGTGCTGGCGGAAATCGCCGCCCTTTTGGAGAAGGAACCCGGTCTCAGCCTTTGCGTTGTCGGCCATACCGATGCTACAGGAAGCATTGAATACAACATGGACCTATCCCGGCGGCGCGCAGAGGCTGTTGTGGGTTTCCTGGCTTCCGAGCACGGAATCACGGAAGACCGGCTCACACCTTATGGAGTAGGCCCTCTTGCGCCGGTTGCCAGCAATGAAGACAAGGGTGGCCGGGCACGTAACCGCAGGGTTGAACTGGTCCAGATGGTGGAGGAATAAAACAGGGATCGGCGAGGGCGAGCCTTTCCAGGGCGGCTTCATCCACCCCCGTCTTGACGTTGAAGCTCACCCCTCCTGTGGTCCGCGACAATCAGACGAACAAAGATGCGCAGCTTTTCCATCTTCGGCCAGGGCTGGGGAATCAAGGTCCCCGGTTACCGGGTTCCCGAAACCCTTACACTCCTCACACTGAGCTCTCCACCAAGGTTGGTCAGCTCCAGCCATTGGTATCCTTCACGGAAGGCATTGTCTCGAAGGCTCATGATTTTCTTCTCATCCATCAGGACCTCCACCTGTCCATTGCTCGCCTGCCGCCAAACCAGGTCGTGGACGCTTCCGTCCCCAACGTTGTTTTCCAGCTTCGAGCCGTTCACCAGCTCACTTTGTCCTCTCCTCAACCGGTAGAGATCCATCAGACCGGCCTCATCCACGGCCAGGGTATAGCCGAAATCGCCGCGCTCGTCTTGAAACAAGGCGATCTCAAAGGCTCCTTCCACGCCGGGTTCATTGTGCATGCTGAAAGACATCTTCAGCAAAAAAGCGTTGGTGATCTCCGTGGCCACCCGAATGCTCGCCGGCCCCTTTTCTCGGGCTTCTTTTCGGGTCGACGTCGTTTCTCGGCTCGAGCCTTTTCCCTTGAAGACCTCCTTTGCGATCGTGCCCAGAATCTGCCGGCCCACATCTTCCTGCGAACCTGACTCCTGCGTTGATTCTTCCGTTTTTGCCCGCCGCTCCACCTCCACCCTGGAACGCAGCCCCAGGGACTGATCCACCCAGAACTTCCCGGACTCCACGGTCCACGCGGGATTGCGGGTGTAATCTCCATCAGAGAAGTCCTCGGAAAGCAGTTCCTTGCGCCAGGGCCAATGGTACTTGGCGACAAGGTCTTCCAAGGCCTGCTGAAGCCAGCGGTCGGCGGCTCTCTGGTTCCTGGCCTTTTCCGTCAAGGCGTGCAGTTCATCGACAAGCGCCTGCACTCGAGGATCCTCCTGGCCCAGGGAGACCACGGGTTGCATGACGAGCAAACCCACCACGGCCAAGACCAACGAGAACCCGTATGCTCTCCGGATCATAAGTCCCTCCTTTGATGAAAACGCAAAATGACCGCCCTGTGCCTGGAAATGGGCCTCGGATCGCTCCGATGGGACGGCTCATCCCCGGGAGGGTTCAACCCCACCGGTGGATTCCGGGCCATGTTCTCATGGGTCCAGCCCGTCCCGGGCTCGCCATTCCCCCTCGGCTGTGAGCCGACGGGCATCGATTCCCCCGGCCA
Organism: uncultured Desulfobacterales bacterium; assembly: GCA_964443135.1. Taxonomy (GTDB): domain Bacteria; phylum Desulfobacterota; class DSM-4660; order Desulfatiglandales; family HGW-15; genus JAIPEI01. Next base: position 123,428 of record CAYUBQ010000002.1, read on the forward strand.
TCAGAAAGCGCCGGACCATAGGACCAGTGGGTTGAGGTCCTGAGGACAAGGGGTCGCACGGACCCCCGACCCTTCTATGAAACCCTTGATCCACCTGTTGAGGTTATGCGGTGACAGTCCACGGGGGAATGGGGTGCAGAATGTATTTATTGTGGCCCATTGAAAATGCCATGAACGGCATGCCGCCTTTGCCGGCAAGGGAAAACAGGCCTTTGCACATGACCTTTACCGTGAAAACACCCCTCGATGGGCCGGGCGCAGGGCGGCATTTCACATGCCGCCGCAAGGTTGGCGACAAGCACGGCGGGGTGTAAAACCCCGCTCTACGAAAACAACTGTTTTCATCAGCGGGGGTGACCGGACGCCGGTCATGGACGTCTGAAGACCAAATTAAAGCTCCCGTCATTTTTCATCTGGAAGAGCACACTTCCCCCACCGTGCTTGTCCCAATCCTGATGGGTCGCAAAAAGCCCGAATCCTCCCGAAATGGCATTATTTTCCTACCGGACAGACAAACTCACACTTTCGGCAATATTTAACTGGAGCCTGTCCGCCGGGGTATTCATTGCTTTCATGAATGTCCTTTTCCATTCGTATATTGCAGAGGTTTCTGTCGTAGGCGCCATCCCTTGCAGGTAGATCCAAAGAATCCTCGAGGGATTCAAACGCGATCACCTTCTCAACCATGGCCTTTTCCGGGCAAACCCTTCTGCACGGAGCTTTGCAGTCTGCACAGGGATCAAACTCGACAGGTCCGGTGGGATCGATTTCTGCATTGAGGAAGAGGGCTCTCAGCCGAACCCGTGGCCCGTAGTCCCGGGTCACCAGCATATTGTTTTTCCCAATACATCCCAATCCGGCCAGCACTGCGGCATCCTTGAGAAAAACACCCCCTTTTTCAACATAATAGTGAAGTCTTTGGGTGTTTATTCTCAGGCTGCTTTCAATTTGCTCTTGGGTATGCCTGATGATATCAACCAAAAGGCGGTTGCCAGGGGTCCCTTTACCATCCCACCAATCGAGCTTTGGCAGGTCTCGCGGGTGTGCCAAACCGATCACGAGCAAAGACCTTGCGGTCTCCGGCCAGTTGAACAGTTGGTTTTCCGTGCGCGTATCATCACCTTTTATGGTACCAACCCCTGAATAATGGTCCAACTGGGTGTATATCAAATGGGAAGAAGAGTTCCGGAGGGCTTCCACATTTGCAATACCAGCAAGATTGGCACCATTTTGAATTGCGATTTCAATGACCTGCTTTCCAATATCCACGAATGCATGCCTCCTTGCATGGTTATTTGCGTCGGATCATTTATAAATCAATGGCTGATGAAGTTGCAAAAAGCCCGAATCCTCCAGATCTGTCCCTGGGATTTCAACAGGTGATATCGTCCCCAGCGGCGCGTGAGCGGGTTTTCGCGAATGCGTCAAATCTGTGATTTTCTTTCGTCGAGAACGCTTCGAACAATCTTGGCCAAATCAATCGTCATGATCGGCTTATTGATGAGCTCTTTGATTCCCAGCTCCGCGGCTTTCTCTGGGGACATCTTCTCGCTGAACCCCGTGCAAAGGATGATGGGGACATCCGGACGTATGCTGATGAACTCCTGTGCCAGTCGATCACCCGTCATGCGGGGCATCGCCATGTCGGAGACAATGAGGTCATACTTGTATGGATCTGCTTCAAAAAGCGCCTTGATCTCGATGGGATCCGTGCTCGAGACCACAGAATATCCCAGCTGCCGGAGTAGTTTGTCGCACAATCTCACGATAGACGGTTCGTCGTCCACGAAGAGGATGCTCTCATCGCCTCCCGGGAGCATCTCCATCTCAGCTTCCTTCTGAGGGGCCTTCTCCCGGCTGGACGGGAAATAGACGTGAAAGGCAGCCCCTTCACCGACACGGCTTTCCACGTCAATGGCCCCGTTGTGGGCCTTCACAATGCCATGGACCACAGCCAGGCCCATGCCGGTGCCTTTGCCCACGTCCTTGGTCGTGAAGTACGGATCGAAAACCCTGTCCAGCAGGTCCACGGGGATACCGCATCCCGTGTCGCAAACGCTGAACCGGACATAGGCTCCCGGCTGTACACCCGGGTGCCTGGAGGCGGCTTCGTAATCCAGCTCGACATTGTTCAACTCGATGGTCAGTCGGCCTCCGTCTTCGCTCATCGCATGTGCGGCGTTGTTGCACAGATTGATCAAGAGTTGGTGAATCTGCGTGGGATCGGCAGCCACGTGATCGATCTCTGGGGGCAACACCTCACGAATACGAATCGAGGAGGGAATCGCGGCCCGCAGCAGCTTCAGCGTCTCCTTGACGATCACCCGGACGTCGACAGGCTCGCGCTTGGTTTCCATTTTGCGGCTGAAAGCCAGCAGCTGCTTGACGACGTCTTTTGCCCTGAGGCTTGCCGTTTTGATCTCGTTCAGGTTTTCCGCAACGGGATGCCATGTGTCCAGATCGCCAATGGCCAGCTCCGCATTTCCGATGATGATGCCGAGCACGTTGTTGAATTCATGCGCGATACCGCCGGCGAGGTTGCCGATGGCCTCCATTTTGTGGGCATGGCGGAGCTCTGTTTCCAGCCTGATCTTTTCCGTGATATCCCGAAAGACGAGCACCACTCCGACGGTGCTCCCGCCGGCATCGACAATCGGTGCGCCGCTGTCGGCGATCACCCTTTCCGTCCCGTCCCGTGCCAGCAGGAGCGTGTCATTGGCGAGACCGATCACCCCTCCTGTCTCCAAAACCTTTTCAACAGGATTCTCGCAGCGCTCCCGGGTGTGCTCATTGACAATGTGAAACACCTCATCCAGTTTCCTGCCGATCGCTTCTTCCTGTTTCCATCCGGTCAATGTCCGGGCCACCTTGTTCAGCAAAACCACCCGGCCCTCCACATCGGTGGTAATGACGCCGTCCCCGATGGACTGGAGCGTCACCTTCAGCTTCTCCCGTTCTTTCTGAAGCTCGGTCTGGGCCTGTCTGCTCTCGATCAGGGCACCGATCAACCGGGCCGACCGGACCAGTCGGTTTTTGGCAATCTCGATGAGGAATTTCGGTCTGCTCTCGTATCGTTTCGCTTCACCCAACAGCTCATTCGGATCGATATGGTATTTCTCTGCAATTTCCTGGATCTCGAGCGGATCTTTGGGTGGATCGCCATACCCGAAATTCATGACTCCTACAATTTTCTGGTTCGCCCTGATGGGTACGGCAAATATCCTGATACCGCCATGGCACTCAACGTCCGCGGCTTCGCCGGTCTGAACGGAGATCCTCGAGGTGTTTGTCCAGCAGGATTCGTGGCACAGCCACTTCCCGCTTGCCAGGGCAGCGGCATTGTCGTCTGTGCCGCACAGCCTCCTCGAGGCACGGTCCAGCATGCGACAGTACCCCGAGGCGAAGATGCCTTGTGCGTAGTCGCCGTTACGCTCGTAAACGGCCGCCGAGGTGCCGAGCAGTTCCAAATTTTCCTTCACTGTATCGTTGAGCGCCTCCGGCCCGACGCTGTCCAGAATGGTCCTCTCCGTATTCAAAACCGTGAGATCACCGTAGTCCTGTAAAGGGTAACGCACTTCTTCCGGAGATGTCTTGATCAGCCACTCGATGGCCCTGAGGGCCTCCTCGGCCTTCTTTCGCTCGGTCACGTCTTTCCCGACGCCGATGACGGCATCGATTCCCTCGTAGGAGAATGGGGTGATGGTGAGCTCCAGCGTCTTGACGGCACCGTTGATCCAGTAGTCCGTCTCGATGGTTCCGCCCGTTTCCCACGCCGGTCGGTGATGTTTCTCCTGGTGTTGCTTATGACCCGGCACAGCGAAATCAAAGACACGCATCCCCAGAAGCTCTTCCCTTGTCTTCTCCACGAAACCAAGAAAGGCGGCATTCGCTTCCAGATATCGACCGTCCCTGTCGATGATCGCGATCGGGTTCCGGTTCCGCTCAAAGATCGTCCGATACCGCTGCTCGTCTTCCCCCAGGTCTTGTATCGACCTCTCCAACGCCTGAACCCGCTTTTCCAACTCCTGGTACGTAGGCTTTTCGGGCATGATGACCACCAGTGGATTTCGAGTTTGACAAGAAAAGGCGTGGAACAACAATGGACGAAAGGCAAACCGCTACCGCACTCTCATGATATTCGAGCAGACGTGACCATACCACGGAAGCATCTGAAAATATATCTTTTTAACCCGATCACCACCATTTACGCTGAATGTCAGCGAAATCCTACCTCTACCACAGGCAGATCACCTTGACGCCGTCGCGCATCTCCGCACGCAGCTTTTCCATGTGTCTCAACGCGGCGATCTCGCGTTCGAAATCGCCCGGCGGCAGACCGATCCGCTCCCTCAGCTCCCCCGGTTCGATGCCCCCGGTCTCCTCGAGTATCCGCAGGATCCCCTCCTGCGTCGCCGTCAACGCCGCGCCGGTCCCGCCGCTCCCCAACGTGGACTTGGCGGTGTAGACCGCCCAGGGGTCACAGGTCCGGGTCGGCGACAGTACGTCCATGTAGCAGTCCTCGCACAGGGTCCGTCCGTTGTGCTCCCGGGCTTCCTCCGAATCGATGGGTTTGCTGCACTTGTCACACTTCAATGGTTCCCTCCAAAGGCCAAGGTGATCGCCTTCGCCCCGGGCGCCATGGCTATGGGCCTGGACGAGCGCTCTACGCCCTGTTCATCGACTCGAACAACTTCGGCTTCCACCGGTCCCTCGAGATGGTGTGCGTGCAGAGGCGGACATCTTCAGGCGAGTGGCAAGCATCATACCGCCCAGGGTCAACGTGCCGAAAAAGCCGATCCCGATGGAAAAAGACCATGCGTCCCCCATCGCCCCGATGGTGATCGGGACCACCCCACCGCCCAGCAGAAACGCCACCGGCACGGCAAAGGAGACTGAAACGTTCCGGGTGTCAGCCGGGCCCACGCGGGCGAGTGCCGCAAAGGCCGGAGGGAAAAAGCATACGGCTACCATAGGTTGCAAGAACAGCGGGGCCAACAGCAGCCTGTCCGGGACGAGAGCCAGGCAGATGGTGAAAAGCCCGGTCAATCCCATGACCCCGACGAGGGTGGATCTGGGCCCCAGTCTATCGTTCATCCAGCCGGCTACGAAAACCATGAAGAGCCCGGAAACTCTGGAAAGCGAGACCAGAGTGTTCGCCCAGTTGCGCGCTATACCGCGTTCGGCCACCAAGTACAAAGGAAGCATGTTGAAGATACCCAGACTTCCGGTAATTCCGAGGCTGAAAAGCGCCACCATGATCCAGAAGGAAGGTACCGAAAAAAGTCTGCGGGATACGCCGATGCTCGGCGCCTGACCGGGAAAGCTTCCGCCTTTACCCATGAGTGCGAAGGCGATACCCGCACATATGGACACAAGGCCGATCAATCCCATGATTCCCCGCCATGGCAGTTGCACCAGGAGCATCTCACAGAGAACCGGTGTGGTCACGAAACCCAGGTTCGGAGCCAGTTCATGAACTGCGATGCTCTTCCCCCAGTCCCCTGAGTTTATCAGGGAAGTGAGGGTCGCGATTCCCGACGGAAGGTAGAAGCCCGCGGCGCCACCCATCAACAACACGCCCACGCGGAGGGCCACAAGGGAATGGGACAGAGCAATCCAGATCAGGCTCAACCCCAGGAGCACAGCGGAAAAAATGATGGCCCCCCTGTGGTTGATGCGGGAAGAGATGCAACCGGAGAAGATGATGGCCAGACAGTAGCCTCCGGAAACAAGTAGAAACAACGCCCCTGATTCGGCGTGGGTGAAACCCAGATCCTGTTCAATGGAAGGCAGCAGAGGTGCCAGGCTGATCCTCGCCATGAAATTGATGTAGAACAGCCCCGTCATCAATAGCAGCGCAGGAAGTGCCTCAGCGAAGGAGAAAGGGCCGTTTAGAGCGGACCGTTGCGGGTTTTCTTGGTTTTGCACGTTACAACTTTTTTGGGTTTAGATTGTTCATGTCGATTGCGCCGTGGATGCGCACGGACCGCTTGCGCAACCAGCCTTCGCGCCTGCGTCGCCTATGTGTATCATGTATGATTGACGCATTCGCAAAAACCCGCTCACGCGCCGCTGGGCATGATATAACCTGTTGAAATCCCAAGGGCAGATCTCGAGGTGTCGGGCTTTTTGCGACTCCCTCATGATTGACAATCTCAGCGCCGAAGCGGCCGGCGCCCTCCCCGGGGTCCCCGAAAGCTCGACCAACCGGGACCGGGCCTCGTCCTCCTCGCCCGCGACCCGGTCATCCGCCCCGTCAAGAAAGGACCCCTTCGTGACGCCCTGTCCTCGACCTCAAGGTTGACCCATTCGCAAAAACCCGCTCACGCGCCGCTGGCAGCGTTATAACCTGTTGAAATGTCACGGGCAGATCTCGAGGCGTGGGGCTTCTTACGACGCCATCAAGTTTACCAAACTTATCATTTTTCACGCCAATCGCCAAGGCACGCTTCATCCCGACCATGACCACCAGCTTTCGCCCACGAGCGGGGTTCCTCATCGATTGGCCGGCATAGCCTGGGGCTTTCTCCTAACCACTACATGTTGTTATACTTTTCTTGTTGACACTCAAGACTGATTTCGGCTACCATGACGTTCAAAAGAAACTTCCTATCCTGTCTTCTAACCAAGAAAGCCCTGATCATGCAATGCCTCATTGAGACCGACATGCCCCACCCGACGATCTGATTGTCATGAGGAAAGCAGCTGGAAGAGGAAGGAACGCGAAAAGGGCTGTAGCAAGGCTTGATTTCTTACGATAACCTTAGAGGGAGGGAGCCATGAAAGCTAAGACTTTAGTGCTTGTGGTGATGGGAATCTTTGTTCTTGCTACGTTTTTTGGCGTAGCTTGGGCCGACAAGGTGTATCACATCGGCGAAATTGTAATCATTGAACATCCGGATTTGCAGTCTGACTCTGATGGGTTTAAGAAAGCCATGGAGGAGGAAGGCCTGATCGAGGGCAAAAACGTGAAGTATCTTCGGTTAAACGCTGAAGGTGATATGTCTGTAGCTTCAACCATCGCTAAGCGCTTCGTAAGTGAAAAGGTAGATTTAATGCACCCAATTTCTACCCCGGTCTCCCAGGCTTGCGTGGCTGCTGCCAGGGAAACGCAGATACCAATCGTATTTAGCACCTGTACGGCGCCGGCCAAGGCAGAGATTGTATCTACTTGGGAGGCACCTCGCCCTGACAATGTAACAGGGGTGAGCGATATGGCGGACATAAAGGTCCAGATGCTTGCAATTAGAGAAATATTTCCCGATCTCAAGAGGCTCGGAGTCATATATAATGCCGGCGAAGTCAATTCTGTTCAGCAGATAGATGAACTGAAAGCTGTACTCTCAGAGGTTGGAATAGAAAAGCTTGTGGAGGCTACCTGTTCAACAACGGCTGAGGTAATAACTGCGACTCGCTCACTTATTGGGAGGGTCGATGCTATCTGGAATCCGACCGATAATACCACCACCTCTGGGCTGGAGGCTGTAATTCGTGTCTGTGAGGAAAACAAGATACCCCTTTTCGGGTCTACGGGTGCAATGGTTGAACGTGGATGCATTGCCGCTCGCGGTGCCAATTACAGCTGGATAGGCTGGAAGGCGGGGAAATACGCTGCCATGATCCTCAAAGGAGAAAAAAAGGCATCGGAAATTCCCGTGGTAAAATGCTCGGGTGACGCCCAGGTGCTGGTGGTTAACCCGGCGGCTGCGGAGAGAATGGGAATAACAATTCCTCAATCGGTCATCACAAAAGCGGCTCGTGTAATAGAATGAATCGATGATGGAGGTCAAGGAATCCTTGACCTCCATTTAATCCAATCAATTCAGTCAATCCTGCCGGCCCCAATACGCACCTTGCTCCTCTTGATACCAACCTATTGATTGAATCAGGTTAGGGTATATCCGGTGCAGCATTTTCATTCCCGGAGCGAGGCTTGTTCTCTTTTAGCTAACTACTGAATAGGTTATCAGAAATGATTCAATCCATACTGCTGTCTTCTGTCTCTGAAGGGTTGTTGTACGGCTTTGTCGCTATTGGTGTATTTTTCACCTTTCGTGTCTTAGCCTTTCCCGATCTCACCGTTGACGGCAGCTTTGTTACTGGCGGCTCGGTTGCGGCTGTTATGATTGCTTCAGGTATTAACCCCTTCCTGGCTACCTTGCTTGCGCTAATAGCAGGATTAATCGCCGGTACCATAACTGCCACACTAAATACCGTATTCAGAATAAACGCGCTCCTGTCCGGTATTCTCATGATGGTTGCTTTATACTCGGTGAACCTGAGGATCATGCATGGAGCAAATATCCCGCTGATCCGGAGCATTACTATATTTGACAGTGTGGCGCTTTTCTTTTCTGTAAGAAGAAGCAGCACACTCATCATTTATACCCTGGTGATTTTGGCGTTAATCTTTTTTCTGGTCCTCAACTGGTTTTTGCGCACCGAGATAGGTTTGGGTTTGAGGGCGTCCGGTGATAATGAGCAGATGGTACGTGGGTTAGGCTCAGACACGAACAAGAATGTGATGGTGGGCTGTGCCATTTCTAATGGTCTTGTTGCACTGGCTGGTTCTTTGGTTGCCCAGAGTCAGGGGTTCTGCGATGTAAACATGGGCATAGGTATGATTGTCATGGGTCTAGCAGCGGTCATTATCGGTGAAGGTGTCTTGCATCCTAGGGGTATTGCTAACGTTTTGTTCGCATGTTTTGTCGGTACTTTCTTATATCGTCTCTTTATCACAATCGCTCTCAGGCTGGGTCTGGCCCCTGGAGACCTGAAATTGATCACCGCGACATTAGTTGTGCTTGTGCTCGGTGTTCCCTATATACGAAAGAGGTTGCGAGGCGAATGGGTGCCGCCGGCTGCAAGAATGTAGAAGGAGTCGCAAATAGCCCTAGGCTTTGAGGTCTGTTCTCAGAATATCAATAGATTGTGGCGGTTCCAGCGGCGGGTGAGCGGGTGTTTTCGCGAATACGTCAATGTAGAGAGGGGTCAGTAATGAGTCGAGGCGACGATCAGGCTTTACTTAGGCTTACTGATATAAGAAAAGTCTTTTCGCGAGGCACGGTTGATGAAATCACCGCTTTGAACGGCATCAATCTTGACGTCTATGAACAGGACTTTGTTACGATCATCGGCAGCAATGGTGCGGGTAAAAGTACTCTACTCAACATTATTGCCGGTGTCTATCCACCGGAACGTGGAGGCGAGGTTCGTGTTCTGGGCAGGGATATCACCAACATCCCGGAGTACAAGCATGCTGAATATGTGGGCCGGGTCTATCAGAATCCCAGTGAGGGCACCGCCGCTAAACTGACAATCGAAGAGAATATGGCCATGGCGCTGTTGCGGGGGAAATCCAGAGGATTGAGGCTCGCGACAAATAAGCGGCGGAGGGAACAGTTTTGCTCTGCGCTGACCCTGCTGGGTTTAGGTCTGGAAGACAGATTAAATACCTATGTGTCTACGCTCTCCGGTGGTCAAAGACAGTCTTTGGCTCTGGTAATGGCAACGATAAGTAAACCGGCAATACTGCTGCTCGACGAGCATATAGCTACCCTCGATCCCAAAACAGCCGAAATAGTACTCGAGTTAACGGACATGATTGTGAAAAGAGAAAAGATGACGACCATAATGGTAACTCACAATATGGATATTGCGTTACGGTACGGCAACAGGCTGATTGTGATGCATAAGGGGAAGATATTGGTAAATATGGGGGAGGAAGAGAAAAAGAAGCTCACCATCGCTGACTTAGTAGCGTCATTTGAGCGGGCTGCCGGTGAAGAGTTTAAGGATGACTCTATCATGCTTAGCCACCGGTAAGAGCAAGAATCATGTTCTATCCCGACCGCAGCTACCGCAGTCCGGGCAGGAGCGGGGCTGTCTGAGGGAACAGAATGAGGATCACCACGCAGGCCACCATGGCCAGGAAAAAGGGCAGGGCAGCGTCCAGGTCCTCCCCCGCCTGGACGAGTTGGATGTTCGCCCTGTTCTCGACCGGTGCGATCTCGGTCTCCAGGATGGTCTGCGCGGGCTGAGCAGGCCCGTTCGCCGTCTGTTCGAATCGGTGCCTCGCACCCAGCGAGGCATAGAGGCCGCGAATCACCTTCTCGTGCCGGGCCGGCGCATAGATCGTCCGAGGCTCAGGGATGCGGAGGTATCGAAACGCCAGGACCACGCTCACCCGGTGCTTCAAGTTTGCCTCAATGCCCTTGAAGTCCCATGTCATGGGGGACGTGGCCAGCAGCACGGCCACGGTTGAAGCTTCTGCGAGATGGTGTGGACCGTCACGTTGTAGCAGTAGACGCCGGTCAGATCCTTCTCCTCGGCCGTCCTGAGGAGGAAATCCGCGAGCCGGAGGCCGCAACTCCCGCCTTTCCCACGGAACTTCGGATCGACGAACAGGAAATCGAGATCCCCGATCCGAGCGCCGGGCTCCGGCAGGATGAGGGCCGCGTGGCCCATCATTTCTCCCTCCGGCCTTTCCAGGGAGGTTTCATCATGAACGTATCCCCGGCCGTAGAACGCTTCTTCGAGTACCACAAAGCCAACTGCAAAAAAAAATGAGTCCACAAGGAGCAAAGACATGGATTCCAACATGCTCAAATCACTTCAGTCCCTGCTGGATCGTCTCGGGCTCGATGAGATCCCCATGGGTGTTTTCTATACGGACACAAAACCTGCCGAGGCCCTCACTCCCAAGCCCGGCGATCTCCCCACCCGTGGCAAGGAGATTGAGAACGCCGTCGACTGGGGGGAGGTGTTCGGCAACTTCTCCTGCGTCATCGGACATATCTGGAGGGCCCGGAAGAAAAAGGTCCCTGCCGTTTTTGATGCAGAACACTTCGGATGCCCGGGAGGGGCGTTCTGGCTGGGTTTCATGAAACCCCAGACGGAAACCATCATCCATTACGTTTCATCCGGCGTTCCCGGCCGGATGGAGGGGGAACGCTACTGCGAGTCCCCCGATGAAATGCGCCGGATCTTTCAGGAGATCGATCCGCCCGAGGCCCGGGGGACCTACTGTGTGGTGAAGTCTCTGGATCTGTTCACGGAGGACGAAACCCCGGACGTGGTGGCGTTCTTTGCGCGGCCCGAGTCCCTGAGCGGTCTCCATCAGCTGGCGGCTTTTGTGACCAACGACGTCCAGGTGGTGACCTCACCTTGGGGGGCGGCCTGCACGGGTCTTGTCACCTGGCCCTACAAGTACCTGCGCGAGGGCCGGAACAACGCGGTGGTGGGGGGCTGGGATCCGTCGGCGCGGAAGTTCTTCAAGACCGATGAGCTATCCTTTACCGTCCCCTTCGGGATGTTTCAGAAGATGCTCGACTGCGCGGGTGCCTCTTTCCTCACCACCCCTACCTGGGGGCTCGTGAAAAAGAAGATCGACCGGAGCAGGAAGGCGTGGGGGGAAGCGGAGCAGTGAAATTTTAGTACGTATCTCTTATAAAGGTTGGTCAGCTCCAGCCATTGGTATCCTTCACGGAAGGCATTGTCTCGAAGGCTCATGATTTTCTTCTCATCCATCAGGACCTCCACCTGTCCATTGCTCGCCTGCCGCCAAACCAGGTCGTGGACGCTTCCGTCCCCAACGTTGTTTTCCAGCTTCGAGCCGTTCACCAGCTCACTTTGTCCTCTCCTCAACCGGTAGAGATCCATCAGACCGGCCTCATCCACGGCCAGGGTATAGCCGAAATCGCCGCGCTCGTCTTGAAACAAGGCGATCTCAAAGGCTCCTTCCACGCCGGGTTCATTGTGCATGCTGAAAGACATCTTCAGCAAAAAAGCGTTGGTGATCTCCGTGGCCACCCGAATGCTCGCCGGCCCCTTTTCTCGGGCTTCTTTTCGGGTCGACGTCGTTTCTCGGCTCGAGCCTTTTCCCTTGAAGACCTCCTTTGCGATCGTGCCCAGAATCTGCCGGCCCACATCTTCCTGCGAACCTGACTCCTGCGTTGATTCTTCCAGCACGCCACGGCCGGCTGGATGCTTGCTCGAGGGAGGCCTCTGAGGTTACTACCCAGGCAGAGAACCAGCGTTCAACCATTCTCCTCGAGTTCTGTTTGTAGTCTCTCCAGTCGAGACTGCAGCTCGGGGAGGTTTCCCTTGACCGTCTCCCATACGATGCGGATGTTCACACCGAAGTACTCGTGAACGATCACATTCCGCATGCCCCGGATTTCAGCCCAGGGAATGTCGGGGTACCTGGAGAGGATGTCCTCCGGTATATGAGATGCGGCTTCGCCAACAATGATTAAACTGCCGGATTACCGCATCAATCGTCTTTTCGTCCTGAACGAAATCCTCAAAGGCCAACCCCTCCGTGTACCGTTCGATCTTCCGAGCAGCGGCCAGCATGTCCTGGATGCGAAATGTCCAGCGCCTATGCGACATGTTGCGCCTCCCGCAATATGTCTTCCCTCAGTGCCGGATGGAGGGCGTCCGGGGTAACCAGATCCACCGGAACCCCGAGCAGTTCGGTCAGGGCATTCTTGAGCCGGACGAACTCGAACAAGCCGATCCGTGCGTCCGGCTCAAATTCAACCAATAGATCCACGTCGCTTTCCGATTGGGCCTCATCCCGCACCGTGGAGCCGAAGACCGAAAGGGATTTGACGGAGAACTCCTCCAACACATCGCGATTGGCCTGTATGGCGCCGATGATCTCCTGCTTGCCCATGGGATCCCCCCTCGTCTTCATTCAACGCATACCTTTTTCCTGTACCCAGCCGCTCTTTGATTCACGCCGCTGCGGCAGTTTTCGTACCCCTCTTCAGCTTTCACGAGATGTCCGCGAGAGCGCGGTCGAACGCTTCTTCCGCCGGGATGCCCTTGACCTTGCCCTCGCGGAACTCCTGGAGTCGGTGCTCAGCCTCCCCTATCCAGAGCCGCTCCACGTCAGAATCGGATGGTTCGTCCAGACTCAGCAGGAGCGTCCCCGCAAGCGCCGCTCGTTCTTCCACACTGAGAGATCGCGCCTCCTCGATGATTTTTCCCAGTCTTTCCGACATGGAAATGTCTTCTCTCTTCTCAAGGCCGAACAGATCGACGGCCGTCTCGTCCCCTGCAAGTATCTTTTCAGGGGAGCAACAAGTCAAGTGGACCCGACGCTTTGGGCTTTTGATAGATGCCGAGCTTCCACTCCTTCCTGCAGGCCGGTGAATACCCTGAGGTTCCCTTTGCCGACTCCCAGCGTCGGGGATAAACATCACATCGACCTCGAAACAGCCTGCGGAAAAGAACGATTTTATGGGCTGTTGCGAAGGGTTCTACAAAAGCAGAAAGGGACCTTTGCTCAGGGGCGGCCGGGGTCTTCCCACGGAATGCCACTGCTGGCCAAGAGGGCCTTGAGGCGGGTGTTACGGAGCCTTTGGAGTTCTCCACATGAATGACGCATTCGCAAAAACCCGCTCACGCGCCGCTGGAGACGATATAAGCTTTTGAAATCTCAGGGGCAGATCTCGAGGTTCAGGGCTTTCTACGACTCCATCAGTGATTGCGTAGCTACACCTGAACGATAATGATGAGCAGCGCCGAAAAAATGCCACAAGTGTTTCAATAAAACGGAACGTTCATCAATGAATTGAAGTTCCAAACTGCCGCGGTAATAGGCGTCTGCTCAATCATTTTGTTCGGAGTTCCTAAGGGATTCTAATGCCTCAGCATCTGCCAAATCCTTGGTCCTCCCGGTTGCCCTTTTGTTGCGAATCAGATCTTCGAGCGACGGGATATGTACTTCGATTCCCTCAATGTTCACAGGCAAAGACCGTCCATACACATCCTCAAAATGAAGCCCAGATGCGGCAGTGATGATGTCGATACGCCTTGGAGCAACGCCGATCTGAAAGATGGTCCCATCCGTTTGAAGGTCTTCCTTGGTAAAATTGTGCAGAGGGGCGCCGAAACGGCGCAATGCCCTCAGAACGGCATCAGCGTTCTTGGGCGAAGGCAGGATCCAAATGTCGATATCCATGGTGGCCCGGGGATAACCATGAGCAGCCATAGCATAGGCGCCGACATAGCATAGGCGCCGACGAGGAGGAATCTAACCTTCTCGTCGGACAAGGCTTGTAACATGTCTCTGTAATCTTCGTTCAGCATCGTGCCTTTTGCTCAAGGATGCGATTTCTCGAGTCAACGGCCAGACAAGACCAATTCGGTCTGATGGAGTGCCAGGAACGAAATCCTCATTCCGCCGGTCCGACATTCGATATATGGCTGTGCATTTTCTATTCATTTGCTTAGAATATCACTTTTACTCTGCCATATCAATATTATAGTTCCTCCGAACATCCTTAATAGATGGAAGGTTTTCCACCGATACCGGCCTATATCTGGGCCTATTTTCTACCCTATTGGATATTGAAGCCAAAAAGCGGAAAAATCGGCCTTGGCTTTTCCACTTATTGAAAAGCCTGAGTATAGCCTCATGGAATCCCGTGTTTTTAGGGCATTGCGTCAGAATCCTCGCACCAATCCCAAATCCATGCTTACCCTACCAATACGTAACATCCCGCCACTTGTCCGTACCTATTCACGGGGTGAAAAAATTATACGGAATTCGTCATTTTATGCTGGCGCCATGTTTCAGCATATGGTAACGGTATCTCCAGCACTTAGGAGGTACCGCCTTGGCTCAGCCCCTCTACACCATCCGCGGCCGGGAGATCGGCCCCGAAGATCTGGAAACGATCCGTGCCTGCGTCAGGGAAAACTGGGGGCAAGGGCGCTCCGAGATCTCCCGTGCTCTCTGCCGGCAATGGGACTGGAAGCAGCCCAACGGCTGGCTCAAGGACCGTGCCTGCCGGGATCTCCTGCTCGCCCTGGAACGAGAGGGGGAGATCCGGCTTCCTGTCCGAAAGTCTCCCGGCCCTGGGGGCAAGAAGCATGTCCCCAGCCAAGGTTACCTCTTCCTGGATCAGACCCCGCTCGAAGGAAAGGTCTCCGAGTACAGTTCCGTGACCCTGACCATGGTTCGGGGAAGCGGAGAAGAGCCGCTCTGGGACTTCCTCGTCCATCGCCATCATTACCTGGGCCGGCCTCTGATCGTAGGGGCGTATCTCAAGTACCTCGTCCACCTCGACGGGCACCTGGTGGCGGCCCTGGGCTGGGGCTCGGCCGCGTGGAAGGTGGGCTCCCGGGACACCTTCATCGGATGGGACCCGGCGACCCGCAAGCGCAACCTCCATCAGGTGGTCAACAACGTGCGGTTCCTGATCCTGCCCTGGGTCCGGGTGAAGCACCTGGCCTCCAAGATCCTCGCCGCCAATGCCAGGGCCCTTCAGAGGGACTGGCCGGCGTTCTACCACACGCCCGTACACTTGCTGGAGACCTTCGTGGATCTCTCCCGCTTTGCCGGCACCAGCTACCGAGCGGCCAACTGGCAGTACCTGGGCGAGACCAAGGGCTCGGCCAAGCGGGGAAACCGCTACTCCTATCACGGACAGGCCAAGGCGGTGTTCGTCTACCCCTTGACGCGCCACTTCCGGGAACGCCTCCATGGATGATCGTCCGGAAAACCTCCAGATCCACGAGGACGATTGGGAACAGACGCCCCTTCCTGTCCGCAAGGCATTTGAGC
>CAYUBQ010000003.1:0-42421 GCA_964443135.1 uncultured Desulfobacterales bacterium
ACGGATCTGGAAGAGGCGATCACCGGCCGGATCACCCAGTTGGCCGATTCGACCCAGAACGTCCTGGCCACGTGGGAACGGGACCGGCGGCTGGACATACGCAGTTGGGCCGAATCCAATGTGTACAAGACCGCGGTAAAGGACTCCTTTGTGGGAAAGGCGGCGGCTAAGACCGCCAACCAGACCCTGGGAGACCTCGAGGAACAATACGGATACTACGAGAACATCTGTCTGTCCGACGAGCAGGGTGCCCTGGTCGCTGCGGCCGATCCAGGTGTGGTTGGAAAGGTGGAGGTCGCCGACCGGCCGTATTTTCAGACGTCCATGAAGGGGGAGCTCTTCATCTCCGATGTGATGAAGAGCCGGGACACGGGGAATCCCGTCTTTGTCATCTCCGCGCCGGTGCAGGAAAAGGGCCATGTGGTAGGCGTGCTGTTCGGGGTGGTGGACGTGAACACGTTCAGCGCACGTTTCGTGGATCCCATCAAGGTGGGCGAATCCGGGTATGCGTATATCTACGAAAGGGACGGCAATGTGATTGCGCATCCGAACAAAGAGATGATCCTCACGCTCAACATGAAGGAGTTCGATTTCGGCAGAGAGATGATGGCCCAGGGAAGCGGGCAGGTGATATACACCTACGAAGGCGTGGAAAAGGTCGTGGCGTTTCGAAAGCTGGAGGGAATGGATTGGACTGTGGGGGTCGGCGCTTCCACGGACGAGCTCTTCGCTCCGGTGAGGGCCCAGGCCCGCTGGAACGGAATCCTGGCCGGCGCAGTGATCCTGGCGGCCGTGGTGCTCCTTCTTCTGCTGATACGATCCGTCGTGGGCCCGCTCAACCGAATCGTGGCCGGCCTGTTCGAAGGGGCGGATCAAGTGGCCATCGCTTCCGGCGAGATCTCCTCCTCCAGCCAGACCCTGGCCGAGGGGGCGTCGGAGCAGGCCGCCTCCATTGAGGAGACCTCGTCCTCCCTGGAGGAGATGTCCTCCATGACCAAACAGAATGCGGACAATGCCCGGCAGGCCCAGTCCATGATGAAGGAAGCGGGCCAGATCGTTGAAAGGGCCAACGGCAATCTGACGGAGATGATTGCCTCCATCAGCGATATCACCGAAAAGAGCAATGAGACCGGAAAGATCATCAAGACCATAGACGAGATTGCTTTCCAGACCAACCTCCTGGCCCTGAATGCGGCGGTGGAGGCGGCCCGAGCCGGAGAAGCGGGTGCCGGGTTTGCCGTAGTGGCCGACGAGGTGCGCAACCTGGCCCTGCGGGCGGCCGAGGCGGCCAAGAATACCTCGGCACTCATCGAGGCCACCATAGGGGCGGTCCAGACGGGAAACGATTTGACCCGGAAGACCCAGGAGGCCTTCGCAGCCAACACCGAAATCGCCATGAAGATCGGGGGGATCATTGATGACATCGCGGCTGCGTCCCGGGAACAGTCCGAGGGAATCGACCAGGTGAATGTGGCCGTGGCCGATATGGACAAGGTGACCCAGCAGAACGCGGCCAACGCCGAAGAGTCCGCGTCGAGCGCGGAAGAGATGAGCGCTCAGGCTTCGCGAATGAGAGGCCTGGTGGAGGACCTGGTGAGCATTGTGGACGGTAAGGAGTTGTCACCCGAAGCGGACCGACCGGCCGTACCGGCCACACCGATTCCAGAGCGATCGGTCGATCGACCGGAGCATTGCAGAGTGGCCACGCGGAAAAGGGGCGCCACCATCCCGTGAGGGCGGGTTCGCGGAGCAGGGAGGTGCCTCCGGAGCAGGCCATCCCCCTGAAAGAGGATCTGTCCCGGGATTTCTAGACTTTTCCGGACACTCCCGATCGAACCGATTCCGCTCCCTGCTTCAGGCCGCCCGGACGCCGGACTTGAGTCGGGTGGCCCGGAGGGTGTGGCGTCTCTGGGCGGAGAGCACGGACTTTCGCATGCGGAGGGACCTGGGGGTGACCTCCAGGAGCTCGTCCTCGCGGAGGAAGCTCACGGTCTGCTCCAGGGAGAGGGGTTGGATCGGGGAGAGGAGGATGTTGTCGTCCTTTCCGGCGGCCCGCATGTTGGTCAGCTTCTTTTCCTTGCAGGGGTTCACGTCGATGTCCTGGCCCCGGTTGTGCTCGCCCACGATCATGCCCTCGTAGATCGGGTCCCCGGGCACCACGAACAGCCGGCCGCGGGGCTCCAGGCCGGCGAGGGCGTAGGCCACGGCACGCCCGCTCCGATCCGCCACGATGGAGCCGGTGAATCGGCTCTCGAAGGGACCCCGGAACTCTTCGTACCCGTCGAACACGGCGTGCATGATCCCCGTCCCCCGCGTGTCCGTGAGAAACTCGTCCCGGAATCCGATCAGGGTGCGGGCGGGGACGGAGAACTCCAGGCGCACCCGCCCGGAGTGGTTGTTCGCCAGGTGGGTCATCTTGCCCTTGCGTTGCGAGAGCTTCTCCGTGACCACACCCAGGAACGGCTCCTCGCAGTCCACCAGCAGCCGCTCCATGGGCTCGAGCGTTCGCCCCCCTTCCCGCCGGAGGATCACCTCGGGCCGGCCCACGCAGAACTCGTAGCCCTCGCGCCGCATGGTCTCGATGAGAATGGAGAGCTGAAACTCCCCCCGCCCCTTGACCAGCATGCTGTCCCGGTCCTCGGTCTCCTCCACCTGCACGGCCACGTTCTTGAGGGTCTCCTTGAGGAGGCGCTCCCGGATCCGGCTGGACTGGACGTACCTGCCCTCCCGGCCGCCCAGGGGCGAGTCGTTGATGCCGAACTTCATGGCCACGGTGGGCTCCTCCACGCGGATCCTGGGAAGAGGCGGGGGGGCCGGGGCGTGGCAGATGGTGTCCCCGATCTTCACGTCCTCGATCCCGGCGAGCACGGCCACGTCCCCGGCCCGTACCTCGGGGACGTCCTTGAGGGCCATACCCTCGTAGACCTGCAGCCTGGAGACCTTCAGGGGCATGGCCTCGCCCTTTTCGCCGATGCAGACCAGGGAGTCTCTGGAGCGGGCGGCTCCGTTGAAGACCCTGCCCACGGCCAGCCGGCCCACGTAGTCGGAGTATCCCAGGTCGGAGACCAGCATCTGGAAGCCCGAACCGGCGTCGTGGACCGGACCGGGGATCTCCTCGAGGATGGTGTCCATGAGGACGTGGAGGTGGGTCCCCGTCTCCTTCAGGTCGCGAACGGCGATCCCCTCCCGGCCCACGGCGTAGAGCAAAGGAAAGTCGAGCTGGTCCTCGGTGGCGTCCAGGTCGATGAGCAGGTCGTAGATCTCGTCCAGGACCCCGGCGGGCCGGGCATCCCGGCGGTCGATCTTGTTGATCACCACGATGATCTTGAGTCCCGCCTCGAGCGCCTTTTTCAGGACGAACCGGGTCTGCGGCAGGGGGCCTTCCGAGGCGTCCACCAGGAGCAGGACCCCGTCGGCCATGGAGAGGGCCCGCTCCACCTCCCCGCCGAAGTCCGCGTGGCCGGGGGTGTCGATGATGTTGATCCGGACCCCCTTCCACAGCACCGAGCAGTTCTTGGCCGCGATGGTGATCCCCCGCTCCCGCTCCAGGTCCAGGGTGTCCATGAGCCGCTCGTCGACCTCCTGTCCGGCGCGGAACAGCCCGCTCTGCCGGAACATGGCGTCCACCAGGGTGGTCTTGCCGTGATCCACGTGGGCGATGATGGCGATGTTTCGAAACTGATCGTTGACGGTCTTTGTTGCCATGGGACGAAAGGTCTCCGTTGGAGTGGCCCTTGCGGGCCTCCGGAAATTTAGAGAATTCTACAGTTTAATCATTTGAAGCGGATTGGCAAGCGGTTTTTCAGGGGGATCGGACGGGTTCGTTGCCGCAGTGGCGGCCGGGAAAGGTCAGGGGAGGGGCGGCTCCCCGGCGGCGGCGTCCAGGTCCAGGATCTTCTTGCCCCGGACGTAGTCCTTGGTGGCGTACTGGGTGATGTTCCGGAACTTCCCGAGGATCAGGACGATGCGGTGGACGTTCTTCTTCAGCAGGCGGAGCCTCTGCCGGGCCGTCTCGTCTTCCAGCACGTCCGGGTCCAGCTTGTCGCTGCAGGTGACGACCACCTGGAGCGGGTTGTTCAGCTCGTGGCCCACGGCCCCGGCCAGCTCCAGGACGGCCTGGAGCTTCTCCCTCTCTTTCCGCTCCTCCACGGCCTGCCGGGCCCGGGTCACGTCCATGAAGAACCCCAGAATGGCCCGGCGTCCCTCGTGATGGATGGAGGTGACGGTCTCCATCACCCATTTGACGGCGCCGCTCCGGGCGACGATGCAGAAGGCGTAGGGCTCGGATCGCTCCCCTTTCAGCATGGCCCGGGACTGCTCCTTGACGTAGCTCACGAACTCCTCGTGCACGTACTGGAGGGACAGGCTGCCGATCAGCTCCTCGCGGGTGCGCTCCGTGATGCGGCAGAATTCGGGATTGACGTAGACGAACCGCCCCCCCTGGACGATGTAGCTTCCGATGAGCGCGTTTCGGCGGCTCCGCTCCAGCTCGTCCTCCGCCTGCTTCCTGCGGGTGTCGTCCCGGATGAACCCCTCGACGGCCACGGGCTGTCCGGCCTCGTCCCGGATCACGGTCCACTTGTCGTGCATCCACCGGATGGACCCGTCCGGGCTCAGGTGCCGGTACTCGTTCTCGCCCCCCGTGCTTCCCGCCTCGACGGACCGCTCACGTTCCCGCTTGAAGGGCTCCCGGTCCTCGGGGTGGATGCACAGCATGCTGCCCTTGAGGGTGAGACTCGTGGCCCCGTTCTCCTGGGTGCTGAAGAGCTCGAGAAAGCGCTTGTTGAAGAAGGAAAAGGTCTGGGACCCGATGTCCAGCCGGTAGATGGCGTCCTGGGAGCGGTCGGCGAGCTGCTGGAAGTCCTCGGACAGGACCCGGACGAGGCCGCCGTCCTTCACCCGGCCGCGATCCCCTTCCGATGGTGAAGGGGCCGTGGTCGCTTCGGGCTCTGAGGGGGGAGGGTGCTCGTCCATGGTCCGATCCTCGACGGAAGACCCCCTGGAAGGGGGCTCCACGACACCATGTTACCGGCGGAGGGGCTTGTGTGTCAAATCACAAAGTGGGGAGGTCCGGCTCGGGCCGCCGGATCAACGGCCCGATTCTGCCAGGAAGCGCCGGATCTGCGTGCAGATGTGACGGATCTACCGGATGGACCCCATGGCCCGGATCCCAGGGGGATTCTATCCTTTCTCCGAAAGAGCGTTGTGTCACCCAAGACGTCAAGAGGAGGCTGCACCCATGCATTTCCGCGGAACCTCGAAAGAAACGGACCTCTGTCTGGTCTTCCCGCCGGTCTGGGTCCCCATGGTCCCTCACCTGGCCCTTCCCACGCTGGCCGCCCATCTCAGGCGGCGCGGCGTGGACATGGTGTCCATGGACGAAAACGTGTCCTTCTTCACGCGCTACCTCCTCACGCCCCCCGTGCTGACGCGCTTTCTCGACGCGGCACGCCGGCTTTCCGGCGTCCGGGACGGTTCCCGCGGGCCCGGCTGGAAGGCCCCTTCGAGCCGCGAGATCGCTCTGTGGGAGCGGGCGGCGGATCGGATCGATCGCACCCTCTCCGTGTTTCGGGACGAGGACGCCTTCCTGCGCCCCCGGCTCGTGGTCCAGGCCCTGGACGACCTGGATCTGCTGTTTCAGCTCTGCAGCCGGGTTCACGGCCCCGGAGACCTCTCCTTCAACCACTATCGAAGGGACGACGTGGACACTCCGGAGGATCTGGCGGCCCTCTGCGCGGATCCCGGTAGGAACGTGTTCCTGCCCTACTTTCGGGATCACCTCGTTCCGAGGATCGAGCGGTTGTCGCCCAGGGCCCTGGGCATCTCCGTCTCGAGCTATCACCAGTCCGTCGCGGCCCTGACCCTGGGAGGGCTCGTGAGAGAGCGGTTGCCGAACGTCCACGTGGTGATCGGGGGAAAGCACCTCCTGAACATACGGGACGGCCTGCTCAACGACCCGCTTCTGTACCGGCGCTTCGTACACTCGGCCGTGCTCGGGGAGGGCGAGGTCCCGCTGGAGCGGTTGCTCGACGCGCTTCGCTCCGGGGGGAGGCTCGACGAGGTCCCCAACCTTCGGTACCTGGAGAACGGCCGTGTGGTGGAGACGGAACCCTGCGAGCCGCCGTCCCTCTCCTCCCTGCCGCTCCCCGACTTCAGCGACACGCCCTGGGAGCGCTACCTCGTGCCTCGGCGGTACGCGCCGATCCGGATGGCCGAAGGCTGCTACTGGGGGAAGTGCACGTTCTGCTTCCGCTACCGGCGCGACCGGGCCGCCTTCCGTCCCCCGGAGGCCGTCCTGGACGAGATGGAGCGTCTCGTCCGGAACCACGGGGTGCACGACCTCACCGTGAACGACGACTGCCTGCCCCCCGAGTACTGGGAGGAGATCGCCGACGGTGTGGTCCGACGGGGCCTGGACCTCTCCATGCTCATCTGGGCGAAACCCGTGGCCGGGTTCACGCGCGACCGGCTGGAGAAGATGGCGCGTGCAGGCGTGCGACAGGTCCGCTGGGGCCTGGAGTCGGCGCAGCCCCGGATCCTGAAGCTCATGAGAAAGGGCACCACGGTCGAAGGCGCACTCCGCGTGCTCGAGGACGCCGCCTCGGAGGGGATCTGGAACCATGCCTGCATGATTCTCGGGTTTCCCACGGAGACCCGGGAGGAGGCCGAGGGGACCGTGGCCTTCCTCCGCGAACACACGGACATCATTCACTCCTTCATCTTCTACCCGTTTGCCCTGTACGAGGACACCACCATCTTCGATCATCCCGAGGCGTTCTCCATACGGGACATCCAGGTGGAGAAGGGCCCTCTGACCGAGCGCTTGACCTACACCCAGGAGGCCGGGATGACGCCGGAGGAGGCGCGGCGCTTCGTCCCGAGGGTGAAGCAAACCCTGCTGGATCGGGCCTATCACCGTCCCTTCTGGCATCGCCTGAGGATTCGGGAGTACCTCCAGCTCTACCTGGACCACTACGGGCTGGGGAGGGTTCGCTCCATCCGGCTGCCCCGGGACGCCGCGGCCGGAAAGGGGGGGAGACGGACCGCTGATCGTTTCTCCTCCGGCGGAGGGATGCCGGGAACGCGGAACCCGCCGCGCCCGAAACGCGGAGCGCTTCAGCCGCCGGAGGGCCGGACCGGGGTTTCTCCACTGGAGGAGGGCCGGCGCCCCGAGTGATCCCCGAAACCTTCTCCGGAGGGTGCCGATGCGGGGGATCCGCCGTATAGATACGGGCTCGACCCCATGTCGTGAGGAGTCGAGGCTCTGTAACATGGGCACAAATATCTCGAAAGGAGGAAGTGATGGCTCAAAAAGGAGAGGTGTACAAGTGCGATGTCTGCGGCAACGTGGTCTCCGTGATGCAGGGCGGGGACGGCGATCTGGTCTGCTGCGGGCAGAACATGAGGAAGCTGAGTGAGGAAGAGGCCAAGAAATTTTCCTGACCCGCCCACTCCCGACGGGGGCCGGAGAGACCCTCCGGCCCCCTCCTGCCGAATCTCAGAACGTACCGCTTCCCGCCGCACGCACCGCGACCATCTTCCACCCCGCAAACGGAGTCGGGACGGCAGGGATGCACCTGATGGGCCCTCGGAACTGCCCACGGGGGAACGCCCGCAACCGCCTAGAAGGAGATGGTGGCGAGCAGGGGAAAGTGGTCCGAGGCGGGGACCACGGCGGCAGGCCGCCGGACCACGCGACAGGTCGCGAGCCTTCCCGGGAAGCCGGGGCTCAGGAACACGTAGTCCAGCCGCACCTGGGGGGAGGCCGTGGGGAAGGTCCATCCGGGCCGGTTCGGGTGGGCGGCCCGAAACCCGTCCACGTAGCCCGCGTCCAGAAGGGCCTGAATGGCGTCCGTCCGGATGCGTCCGCCGCTGATCCAGATGGTGCTGCGGATCCAGGCGGGCATCCGGTGGACGGGCACCCGCTCCCCGGGGGCGATGGTGTTGAAGTCCCCCAGGATGAGGTGGGGCGTGTCGGCCCCCGGACGGCTCTGGATGATCTCTCCCAGAACGGCCAGCTCCCGGACCCGGGACCTCTCGTTCCACCGCGACAGCCGGGGCTGGAGGTGCACGCCCAGCAGCATCAGGGAGGGTTTTGCCAGCTCGAGCTCCAGGAAGCCGTTGCGGACCCCGGGGCGGTCGTGCCAGCGCTGCCCGGTCAAGGGGGCCCGGCAGAGAAATCCCAGGGACCGGCCGGGCCTCGCCCCCCAGTGGGGGACCCCCAGCCGGGAGGCCAGCCTCCGGACCGTGTCGGGCCGGGCGGCTTCCTGGAGAACGACCACGTCGAAAGGGACGGAGGAGAGGACCTCCCTCAGGAGCGGCTCGCGCCCTTTGCCGCCGAAACGGAGGTTGTAGCTCAGCACGCGGAGTTCCATGGGGTCGATTTCCTCAGGCGTCCAGGAGCAGGTAGGGCATGCCCAGGAGGCCCCGCCGGACCTCGAGCAGCCATTGGGACATGGCCTGGACGTGAACGGGCCGGCCCACCATCCGCTGGAGCGTCCGGCGCGTGGGCTCGAGCCAGGGCGCGAACTCCGGATCCTCGTCGCCCAGGGGCATGGTGAGGACGCCGGGGATGTAGAAGCCGTCCTCGTGCCACCGGGAGAGCGGGTCCTCTCCCACGAGGGTCAGGTCCAGGTCGCTGGTGCCCGGTCCGGCCTGGTCGAACGGGGCCCCGGTCATGTGGTTCACCCCCGTGACCGAGCTGCCGCGCATGGCCACCCGGGTGTCCGGTGGGAGGTCCTCCTGGAGGGTCCGCATGAACCGGCCGAACAGGTCCCAGTCCCCCTTGAACCCGAGCTTCACCACCCGTCTCAACCGCGCCGCCGCAACGGGCTCCTCCTCCCGGACGGTCTTCAGGAACCGCTCCATGGCCGCTCCCCGGGGGAAGGGGGGGCCGGCGTACAGGATCTCCACGGACGGGAAGGCCTCCTCCAGGGCGCGGAGCTCTCTCACCGACGAGAGCCAGGCCGGCTCTCCCCCTCCCAGGCGCCTCTCCAAGGCCAGCAGGAGGGGGCAGACGACCACCTTGTCCGCGCCTTCGTACACGGCGTGTCGGACCGTCTCCTCCACGGGAGCGAGGTCCTCGCCGCAGTAAAGGACCCGGGCCTCTCCCCGCCGGCCCAGCATGCGGCGACGCACCCCCTCGAAGGGATCGTGGGGTACGGCCGGGGCCGGGTTTCCCTCCTTGCCCAGGGCCCGGTTCACGGCCTCGCCGAGGGCTTCCTTGACCCGCCGCCAGTGGGCGTCGTCGCGGTCGGACCAGGCGACCAGGATCACGTGAATCCTGTCGTCTGCGTCATGCGGCATGGCTCTCATTCATGTCGGGTCTCGGGGTTGGGCCTTCACGAGGCCGGAGATCCGGCGGGCTCACGGCTTGCGACCCCGGCCGTCCGGTGGTACGTTGTCGAAAAGGACCCCAAAATGGATCGGCATTCGAACGAAAGGTCATCGAACCCCTTGTCCCCCGAGCTCGAGAGCTTCCAGCCGGGATCCCGCCCGGAACGTCGTCTTCGCAGGAGGCTCAGCCTGAAGGACGAGTTCCTGCTCGCCTTTCTGCCCACCGCCACGGTGCTGGGCGTGCTCTGGTTCGTGGGCGTGTTCAGCGAGCAGAGGATCCTGTTCGCATCCCTCGCGGCCAGCGCCTTTCTCATCTACCTCGATCCGGAGCACGGAACCAACCAGGTGCGGACCCTGGCCACGGCCCAGGTGTCCGCGGCCGTCCTCGGTTGGGGGGCCTATGTCCTGCTGGGACCGGGCGCACTCTCCGGCGGAGTGTCCATGGTCCTCGCCATCACGGTCATGATTCTCCTGGACGCGGTCCACCCCCCGGCCGTGAGCACCTCCCTCAGCTTCGCCTTCCGCGCCGGCCACCAGACCAATCTGGTGCTGTTCCTCATGGCCGTGGCCATGGTGGCGCTCCTGGTGATCCTGGAGCGGTACGCCCTGTGGCTCCTGGGCCGGTTTCACCGGCGGCGTTCGGATTGAGCCGTTTCGTTCGACCGGACCCCGCACCCGACCCGGTCAGGTCAGGTACCGCAGCGCGATCACCGTGACCAGCACGGCCAGCAGAAACCAGAACAGCACGCTCAGGCTCAGGTAGGCGGCGCGCTTCCGCGTCCGGTCCTCCTCCATCTTCTCCAGCATGTCCAGGGTCTCGTGCCGTCCCCGGAGACCACGGTGGTAGCGGAACCCCCGGAAGACGGAGAGCAGGAGGACCACGATGACGCCGGAGACGATGAAGGCGAACCAGTGCACCCCCAGGACCACGGGCCCGAAAGGCTGCAGCCAGATCCCGCCCGCCCAGGTGGCGAGCAGGATCAGCAGGAACAGCCACAGGACCCCGTGGACCGGTCCGGAGCGCCGGGCGAGCCCGACGAAGAGGCCGCCCACGATCAGGGCCACGGCCAGGGCGACCAGGAAATCCATGAGCAGGAAGCCTGAACTCATACGACGTCTCTTCCTCCCTCCTCCCTACTTGTCCTGCAGCGCCTCCAGCCCCGGAAGCTTCTCCCCCTGGATGAAGGAGAGGAAGGCCCCCCCGCCGGTCGATACGTGGGACACCCGGTCCGTCACGCCGGCCCGGGCCACGGCCGACCCGGTGTCGCCCCCGCCGATGATGGTCTCCGCGTTCATGTCGGCCAGGATCCGGGCCAGGGCCACGGTCCCCCGGTCGAAGGGCGGGTGCTCGAAGGCCCCCAGGGGGCCGTTCCAGACCACCGTGCGTGCCCCGTCCAGCCGCCGCCGGAACCGCTCCAGGGTGTCGGGGCCCACGTCGAGGATCATGCCGTCCTCCGGGACGCTTCCCACCTTCACGGTTTGCCTCCCCTTGCCGGTGCGCGGGTCCTCGGCCACGACCACGTCCACGGGCAGGACGAGCCTGGACCCGGCCCGATCCGCGATCCGGGC
Source organism: uncultured Desulfobacterales bacterium (assembly GCA_964443135.1). Taxonomy (GTDB): domain Bacteria; phylum Desulfobacterota; class DSM-4660; order Desulfatiglandales; family HGW-15; genus JAIPEI01. The sequence goes on from CAYUBQ010000003.1 coordinate 10,906, forward strand.
GGCCGTCTCCAGCTGCTCCTCCTCCACCAGGGACCGGCCGGTCTCCACGCCCCCCACCCGCAGCAGCGTGTTGGCCATCCCGCCCCCCACCAGCAGCAGGTCCAGCCGGTCGAGGAGGTTGTTGACGACCCCGATCTTGTCGCTGATCTTGGCCCCCCCCATCACGGCGGCGAACGGGGGCTCCGCAGCGTCCCGGACCTGGGAGAGCCGTCGGATCTCCTCCTGCATGAGGAGTCCGGCTACGGCCGGGAGATGCCCGGCCACCCCCGCGGTGGAGGCGTGGGTGCGGTGGGCCGCGCCGAAGGCGTCGTTCACGAACAGCTCGGCCAGGGAGGCCAGCTCCGAGGCGAAATCCGGGTCGTTCCCCTTTTCCCCCGGGTGGAACCGGGTGTTCTCCAGGAGCACCGCCTCCCCGTCCGCCATGCGGCCCACGGCCTCCCGGACCCGCTCCCCCACGCAGTCCTCCAGCAGAGGCACGTCCCTCCCGAGGAGCTCCGAGAGCCTCCGGGCCACCGGGGTCAGCCGGAACTCCTCCCGAACCTCCCCCTTGGGCCGTCCCAGGTGGGAGCAGAGGACGACCCTTGCCCCGCGCCGGAGGAGGGCCTCGACGGTGGGCAGGCAGGCCCGGATCCGGGCGTCGTCCGCGATCTCCCCGTCCTCGAGGGGGACGTTGAAATCCGCGCGCACCAGCACGCGCTTTCCCGTAACATCCACATCTTCAATGGTTTTTTTCATGCTTCCTCGTCCCTGTCTTCTAAACGCCGAAGCGCAGCAGCGCCCCGACCCCGTACGGCTCGAAGCCCTCGTGGGTCGTGCTCACGTGCCGGACCTCGGCCCCCTGGTTCACGGCCTCCTGCACGATCTCGTCGGCCAGCCGCTCCACCGGCCGGAGGTCCTGCCCGCACACCGGGCAGGAAGCCGCTCCTGCGGACAGGTACCGGTCCTCGGGGCAGACGTGGCCGGAGGCCGTGAAGTCTTCTTTCATCACGAGGGTGTGCACCTGTCCCATGCGAAGGGCGTCCAGCACCGGCTGGAGACCCACCGCCCCGAGGCCGCCCGACAGGTGGAGGTCCACCAGGCGGTCCAGCAGCTCCCGCTCCTCCCTGCGCTCGACCCCCCGGGCCGTCTCGAGGGCCTTCCCCTCGAGCTCCTGGATGTCGTCGTCCGGCCGGGCCTGGAACTCGCCCCGCAGCCGCCGGCGGAGGTCGCTGTGCAGATGGTCCTTCAGCCGGGACAGGGTGCGCTCGTCCGGGGCCGCCGTGAGGAGCCGGTCGAAGGGCTCGATCTTGTACCAGTCGAAGGTGCGCTCGGCCACATGCCGGAGGTGCCGGTGCATGTGGTCCTCGATGTGGCGCTGGATCCTCTGATCCCCCACGCCGCTGTAGACGCCCCAGGCGGAGACCGCCATGGATTTCTTCGCACTGACCCGGTCCGGGACCTCGTCCCGGATCATGACGTCCGGGTGCTCCTCGATACCCCCCAGGTGGAGGCTGAACAGACGGGCCTTCCGGGTGTCCGCCACCAGCACCGCGTACCGCGGAAACTCGTCCAGGAGAAGGCTCAAGGGCCGGGTGTAGGGCCCCTCCTGAATCACCAGCCTGCTGGGCAGGGACACGGGGAGACGGTGCTCCCGCCAGTTTCCCTCGGTGTCGGCGAACACCGCCAGGAGCCTGGCCGCGGTCTCGGGCCCGGTCTCGCTTTTCACGCGGCGATTCACCTCGGAGAGGAGACGGTCCAGCGCCTTGCGCCGGGCCTCGTCGAAGCGGTCGTCCCGATCGAGCTGCTTGTGTGCGGTCCGGACCAGGGAGTTGAGCTCGGTGTCCACCCGGCCGGGGTCCGCCAGGTTCAGGTACAGGCTCACCACGGGCAGGTCGCCGCTCTCGCTCTCCACCAGCTCTCTCAACGCGTTCCGGTCCATGTTCATGGAAGGCTCCTCTCCTCTGTCTGGTTCGATTCCGCGTCGGCCCGCAAGGGTTGACCCACCCGGCGGGACCGCTCCGTGTCGACTCTGCCTCCTTCCTAGCGGAGAAGGGCGGTCGCGGCAATCGGGTTCATCCTGTATTCCGTTTCGGGAGCGGATGTAGGACCGCGGCCTCCGGCGGCCGCGGAAGAGAGGGGGGGAGGCCGCTTCCGGATCAGAAGGGCGCCCGGGGCGCCGCCGCCTTGGCGTTGGAGGGGCGGGCCTCGGGAGTCCGATCCACGGCGGCCGGACGGGAAGAAGGCTCGGGCACGACCACCGCGTCCATCCAGTAGCGCAGCAGGACCCCCACCACCCGCACCTGCTCGCTCATGGTGAGGGGCTTGTCGATGTGGGACCTGGCCCCCAGGGCGTAGCTGCGGGCCACGTGCCCGGGGTCCGACAGGGTGGTCATGACCACCACGGGAATGTGGCTGAGCCCCGGGTCCGCCTTGAGCTCGGCCAGGGCCGTTCCGTCCTCCCCCCCGAGCAGGTCGAGCTCCATGACGATGAGGGAGGGCTCGACCTGCCCGTTCCGGAGGCGGTCCATGAGCTCCCCGGCGTCCGAGACGTACTGGAGATCTCCCGTGTAGCCGTTCTCCGCAAGGGCGTCGCGGAGCAGGTCGTACTCGTCCGGGTCGCTGTCGGCCAGCAGGATGGTGAAGCCTCGACGTCGTCCTTCCATGGCGTTATCTCTCCTTGCCTGTCGGGGGCGGTGGAACAACGTACCCGGCACGGGGTTTGCGTGGGTGCATCGGCGCCGCGGTGACCGGAAACGGGTGTGCCTAGTGAACCATCTGGCCTTGGGGGGACGGCTCGAGGTCGTCTTCGATGAGGCAGAGCATGAGCTCGAGGACGTGCCCGTCCAGGAGGTCCTTCTCCCATCCCAGCGAGGACAGCTTCCAGTTGAGGTGCTCCAGGGTGAAGACCGTGTCGTTGTTCAGGGTGTTCAGCACGTCCCGGATGAGCCAGGGAACCTCCTGGTCCGTCAGTCCCCTGCTGCAGAGCTTCAGGAGAAGGCTGTCGATGATCTTTTCCATGGCGGGACTCTCCTGTTCCTCCCCGGGCCGTGAGCCCGGGGGCCTGAATCTCATCCGGGGGCCATGCGGTCCCGGTTGGCACCCGCGAAGGTCACGGTGGCCTGACCGTTTCGGACGCGCTGGAGGTGGTCCTGGAACACGGCCAGGCCGAACGGGTGCAGGCTGGTGAGGCCGTCGGTGTGGACCACGATCCGGCCGGACCCGTTGCAGTGCCGCTCCAGGGTGTGGGCCAGCACGCTGGCCGACGACCCGTCGAACTCGCCTTCCAGGTGGAGGTGAAGGCTATCCGAGCTCCGGTTGAATCTCACGCGGAAGTTTCCGGCCATAAGGGTTCCTCTCCGATTCCGCGACCCCGTTCAGGAGCGCGTGGATCATGGACAGCAGGGAGTTCAGCTGGAACGGCTTGCCCAGGACCGCCTCGAAAGGGCTTCCCGGGTGGTGCGCTCCGGCCAGCCCGTCCGGCTCTCCGGTGACGAGCAGGACCGGGGTGAAGGGGAAATGCCGGCGCACGTACACGGCCAGCTCCCACCCGTCCATGCGCGGCATTTTGAAGTCGGTGATCACGAGCTCCGGCGTCGCCTCCGAGAGGAGGGCGGTCGCCTCCAGCCCGTCCTCGGCCGAGAGCGCGGTGTAGCCCTCCCGCTTCAGAAGCTCCAGGAGCATGATGCGGACGGCCTCGTCGTCCTCCACCAGGAGGATCTGTATCTTCGGTATCGGTTGGTCCAAGCTCATCCTCCATCTCCCCCGCTGAAGTCGAAATGCAACTGGTCATGCGGAAGCTTGGGGTAGGGGTCGTTGGAGATGCCCGCCGGGGGCGGACCGGACGATCCCCAACCCTCGAGGAGCTCCCGGACCTTGGCCTTGATCTCCTTCAGGTCGAGCTCCGCGGTGGCCGCTCCGGGCGCCTCCGGGTCCTCGCCCTTCGGGGGGTCTCCGGGGCTCCGGCCGTAGACGAGCACCGGGAGACCCTCCGGCTGAAGGCCCTGACTCTGCAGGCGGTCGCGGTCCCCGAGGCCCATGAGCACCAGGTGGGGTCTCTCCGTCCGCAGCCGCTCCCACAAGACGTCCGGTGGGATGGGGATCACGTCGTACCCCTCCTCCAGGAGCTCCTCCGTCAGGAGGATGCGAAGGCCATCGTCCGGCTCGGCGATCAGGATGCGGGTCATGGGGGGGATGGTTTTCATGCTTTTCTCGGCTCGGTCCGTTTTGTCTTTTTGTGCCTCGACTCTCGTGCCGGGCGACCGGGGAGGTCGACCGATTTCTGTGACGGTTCGCCCCCATCCTACGAGAACGCCGGGGTCCCCGTCTATCGGGAGAAACCCGGTTCGGCATCAGGAAAATCCGGAAAAACGCCTCAGGTCCCGCTGCCGCCAAGGCACCGGGTGCACACCTCTCGAGCCTCCCGGGCGCTCTCCGGTCCCTCGTCCGAGGAGGCGATCACCACCCGGCAGCCGGGAAAGAGCCTGAGGAGGGTCTGAACCAGACACGGGTCGGTTTCCCGGCCGCGGCTTCGAATCACGATGGTTTCCATGGGTCGCTCCCGGGTCGAGAAAGAGAGGGAGGTGTCCCCGGTCGCCTTGAAACAGGACGGCTCGACCCTGTTTCCACGCTCGACCTCAGGATAGCGGAAGCGGAACGGGGAGGGTATCGGGAAAAACCGGGTTTTGCCTGGGGAAAATCAGGAAAGGGTCACACCTTCACCAGGCCCTTACGGATGCCCAGCTTGGTGAGGTCGGCGATGGACCGGGCCTTGAGCTTGTCGAAGATGTTGTACTTGTGGGACTCCACGGTCTTGGGGCTGATGCAGAGACGGTCCGCGATCTCCTTGACGCTCATGCCGTCGGCCAGGAGCGGGAAGATCTCCTTCTCCCGGACGCTCAGCCGGGCGATGCCGTCCTGCATCTCCCGGGCCGCCTTGCCGTCCCCCAGCTCCAGCTCCAGCATGTGCTCGTGGAGGAGCCGGTTGACCGTACTGCTGTAAGAGGTGCCCCCGTTCCGCACGATCTCCAGCGCGTTCACCAGGGCGGTGACGGACTCGTCCTTGAGCACGTACCCGGCGATCCCTGCGCGGAAGAGGGAGAGCACGAACTCGGGCTCGGCATGCATGCTGAACACCACGAGGCGCGTTTCCGGGGAGATCTCCCGGATCCGGTAGGCGGCCTCCACCCCGTTCATGCCGGGCATGGAGACGTCCAAAACCAGGATGTCCGGCTCGAGGGCCCCGGCCCGGGCCACGGCCGTGGGACCGTCCGTGGCCGTCCCCGCCACGTCGAACTCCGGGTTCCCCCGGAGGGCGCTCTGGATCCCCTGGACCACCACGTCGTGGTCGTCCAGGATAAAGACGGTCGACGGGGGCTTGCCGGTCTTGCCTGCCATCCGCATCCTCCTGTTACGTACCGTCTCGGCGCGTTCCCCGGGGCGGCGTCGGCGCCTCCAGGGGGATCTCGGACGTCACCACGGTTCCCCTGCCGGGGGTCGAGTCCACGTGCAGGCTCCCTCCGGCGTGGACCGCCCGCTCCCGCATGATCACGAGACCCAGGGGCCCCTTCCCCGACGCCTCGGACACGGCTTCGTCCCACTCGAGCCCGCAACCGTCGTCCTCCACGGCGAGGTGGAGCGCGTCGTCCCGGACCGACAGGCTCACGTGGATCTCCCGGCAGCCGCTGTGGCGGACGGCGTTGGTCACGGCCTCCTGGGCGATGCGGAAGACCGCCAGGGCCCGGTCCGGGTCCAGATCCCCGGGCACCTGGTGAAAGAAGAAGCGGAGGCGGCACCCGCTCCCCCGGGACTCCTCGGTCAGCGAGCGCAGGGCCGCCTCCAGCCCCAGCACGCTCAGGCTGGTCGGGTGGAGGCTGCGGCTCGTGCTGCGCAGGCGGCCCACGGCGTCCTGGAGTTGCTCCGCCGCCAGGCCCAGCTGCCGGGCCGTCTCGGCCCGGTCCCCGTCCTGTTCCGCCCGGGCGGACTCCAGCTGCAGTTTGGCGCCCGCCAGGATCTGGCCGATGTCGTCGTGGAGGTCCATGGCCGTGGCCCGGCGATCCTCCTCCAGGAGCGCCACCAGCCGCCCGGCCAGGCGGCGTCTCCTCCCGGCCTCGTCCCGGGCCCGGGCCTCGGACCGCTCGAGCTCCGCGGTCCGGTCCCGCACCTGCTCCTCCAGGGACGCGGCCAGGTTCTCGAGCCGCTGCTCCGCCTCCTTTTGCGCGGTGACGTCCGACAGGCAGAGGCGCCAGTGGATCCCCCCGCCCGGCTCCCGCACGAGCGAGCTCTGGAGGCGGACGTGGACCGGAGCCCCGCCGGAGCGGGGTGTCATGCGGAGCTCCACCGCCTCGCCGGTCCCCCGCAGGGAGGTGACCGAGCTGATGTAGCCGTGGTAGACGAACAGGTCGTCCTCGTGCACCAGCCCCGAGAGGGGCCGTCCCGCCAGGGACCCCCCGCCCCCCAGAAGCTCGCGGGCACGCCGGTTCTCCCGCTGGATCATCCCCTGGGGGTCCAGGATCACGTAGGCCACGGGCGCGTTGTCGTACAGGTCCGCGAACCGGTCCCGCGACGCCTCCAGCTCGGCCTGGGCCCGGCGCAGCTCCTCGTTCTGGATCTCCAGCTCCACCTGGTGGACCTCGAGCTCGTGCACCAGCCGCAGAAAGTCGTCGTACCGGTCCGGCTGCCGGGCGGATCCGTCCTGTCCCCGCAGGATCCGCTCGGCCTGCTCGCGGAGCTCGCGGAACCGCCCGTTGAAGGCCTCGGAGGGGGTCAAGGCGCCTCCCCCCCGTATCCGGTCCGGTCCTCCACGGCCAGGAGGACCCGGCGCTCCTCCCGGTCGTCCCGGAGGGTCCGGGCGTTCAGCACCAGCCGCCTGGGCCCGACCTCCGGGAAGTCGCGCTCCACCCGGTAACCCTCGAAGGCCCTGTCCCGCTCCAGGGTCTCCCGGAGGAGGGAGCGCAGCTCGGGGGTGTCCCAGGCGCCTCCCTGGAGCTCGAAGAGGGGCCTCCCCTCGGTCTGGTCCGGACCGGTCCCGAAGGTGCGGTAGAAGCTGCGGTTGGCCGTCACCACCCGCATCTCCCCGTCCAGCACCAGCAGGCCCTCCCGCACCGTGTCCACGATGGACGCGGCGTACTGCCGGGCCGAGCGCACGGACCGCTCGCCCCTCTCCCGGAGCTCCTCCTGGGCCTCCTTCTGGGCGTCGATGTTGACGAAGGTCAGCACCACCCCTTCGATCACCGGCTCCTGGGGGCGGTACACCATGATGCGCATCCGGTACCAGTGGCCGTCCCGGTCCCGGACCTCCTCGTCCACGGGCGAGAGGTCCTTGAGCACCCCCCGGACGCTCCTCCCCAGCCCGTCGCGTTCCAGGTTGTGGCTGATGTGGTCCAGGGGCCGGCCCACGTCCGAGTCGATCAGGTTGAGGAGCTGGGTGGCCTCCGGGGTGAACCGGGTCACCCGGAGGTCGGTGTCCAGGAACACGATGGCGATCCGGGTGTTGTTGAGCACCGCGTTGATGGCGTTGTAGGCCTCCCGCAGCTCGGACACCTTGCCGTTGAGCTCGCTGTTCACCGTGTTGAGCTCCTCGTTCAGCGACTGGAGCTCCTCCCGGGAGCTCTCCAGCTCCTCGTTGGTGCTCTGGAGCTCCTCGTTGGAGGAGTGGAGCTCCTCGTTGGACGAGCGCAGCTCCTCGTTGGAGGTCTGGAGCTCCTCCATGGCGCTCCGGTAGTCCTGGCGGAGGCGCATGAGCTCCTGCTCGAGCTCCTCCACCCGCGCCGCGTCGTCGTCCCGCGGGCGTGCGGGCTCCTCCTCGGGCTCGGGCAGGTCGGGCAGCTCCCGGAACACCACCAGCTGGCCGTTCCGGAGCGGGGCCTCGCGAAACGGCCGCACGATCAGGTCGATCCGCTGGTGCTCGCCGTTGGTCCTGACCCGCACGTCGCGCTCGCGCACCTCGGCGTCCCTGTCGCGGGAGCGGCGCATGGCCGAGAGCACGGCGAAGCGCAGGCCCTCCCGGGCCATGTCCGCCATCCGGTGGGTGGGCGCGCCCGAGGCGGGCTCCAGGTACCGGCCCGTGCGTCCGTGGAAGTGGAGGATCTCGCCCTGCTCGCTCACCGCCACCGCCGCGGGCGTCTGCTCCTCCAGGAGCACCTTCTCCACGGCCCGGGCCAGGTTCTCCGGTCCCTCCGGGGGCTTCCCTTCGGCCGGCGCCGGACCTCCGGCCGGCTCCAGCCTCCTTCCGCCGGTGGGGAACTGGACCTGGGGCCGGACGGTGTGGTTCTTCTTGCGGTAGACGTTGTGCTGCTTGCTCACCACCGCGAACAGCTCCTGGTGACGGCCCACGCTCTCCGAGCTCCCCAGGAACAGGACGCCTTCCGGATTGAGGGCGTAGTGGAAGAGCGGGATCAGCCGGGCCTGGGCCTCGGGCTTGAGGTAGATCAAGAGGTTGCGGCAGACCAGCAGGTCCAGGCCGGAGAAGGGCGGGTCCTCCAGGACGTTCTGCTGGGCGAACACCACCTGCTCGCGGATCTCGTGCCCGATCCGGTAGCGGCTGTCCTCCTTGGTGAAGAACCGCTCGAGCCGCTCCGGGGACACGTCCGCTGCGATGTTCTGGACGTAGGAGCCCTGGCGGGCCTTCTCGACGGCCCTGGGGTCGAGGTCCGTCCCGAACACCTGGAGCTCCCGGACCGTTTCGGCCTCCTCCAGGCTCTCCTTGAGCAGGATGGCCACGGAGTAAGCTTCCTCGCCCGTGGCGCAGCCCGGCACCCAGACCCGCAGGGGGTCGGTCTCGCTCCTCTTGACCAGGTCCGGTAGCACCCGGTGCCGGAGGAACTCGAACGCCTCCGGGTCCCGGAAGAAGCTGGTCACCCCGATCAGGAGATCCTGGAACAGGGCCCGCACCTCCTCGGGGTCCTGGTGGAGCACCCGGAGGTAGGCCGATGCGTCCCGGCTGTTGGTGATGGTCATGCGCCGCTCGATGCGGCGGATCAGGGTGTTCTCCTTGTAGAGGGAGAAGTCGTGGCGGGTGCGGTGGGCCAGGAAGGCCAGGATGCGGCGCAGGGGCTCGGGCTCCTCCCGTTCCTCGGCGCCGTGCCGGATGGCCGCGGGGTGCTGGAAGTACTGGAGCAGCCGCTCGGGCATCTCGGCCGGGGGGAGCACGAAGTCCACCAGGCCCGTCTCCAGGGCGCTTCGGGGCATGCCCCCGTGCCGGGCCGTTTCCGGGTCCTGAGCCACGGCCAGCCCGCCCCGCTCCTTGATCTTCCTCAGCCCCTGGGTGCCGTCGGTCCCGGTGCCCGACAGGATCACGCAGGCCGAGGACCGGCCCCGCTCCTCGGCCAGATGCTTCAGGAACAGGTCCACGGGCATGTGCACCCCGGACCTGGCGGGGCGTTTTCGGAGGCGGAACACGCCGCCCTCCAGGACCGGGTCCCGGTCCGAGGGGGGGAGATAGAGCCGGTCGGGCGCCGCCGTCGTACCGTCCGCCAGGAGTTCCACCGGGATGCGGGACTTCTTCTTGAGGAGGTCCGGCAGCATGGACTGGCGCTCCGGGTCGGTGTGGGTGATCACCACGTAGGCGATGCCGCTCTCCTCGGGGACGGCGCCGAAGAAGGCCTCCAGCGCCTCCAGCCCGCCGGCCGAGGCCCCGATGCCCACGATGGGAAAGGGGGCTTCCTTTGCCCCGTCGACGGGGGCGTCCGAGCCATCGGACGACTTCCCCTGCTCGCCTTGAAGCACCTCCTCACTCCCCGGGCCGCCGCCGCTCTCCCGGCGGGTCTGCTCCTCCTCGGCCTCGGCCCGGGCCTGGTCCGGGTGTTTTCCCCGGTCCTCGCCCGGACCGGTACCCCCGGTCCCGGTCTCGTTCCCGGACCGATCGGGTCGGTCCTTCCGGCGGTCGTCGTTCTCCGTCATGCAAAGCTCCAGGGTCCGGCTGGGGCCTTCCGGGGCGTACCCGGGAGAGCCGGGTGCGGGTACAACATACCCAGGTTTCACGAAGATCACAAGATCAAAGCGATACGGGCGCGTCCGGGCCCGGCGTCACGCCAGAGGGCCTTCCTCGATCCTCTTCCGGAGCTCCTCCTCGGTGGGGGCCCCGCGGATCAGTTCACCGTTCACGAGAAAAGTGGGCGTGGCCGACACCCCGGCCCGCCGGCCCTCCTGGATGCTCCGGCTCACCCGCTCGCGGTGCCGGCCGCTCTCCAGGCAGGCCCGAAAGGCGTCCGCGTCCGCACCCAGCTCCCGGGCCCGCTCGACCAGACCTTCCCGTTCCGGCGCCTCCTCGGCCTGGAACATGGCGTCCTGGTACTCCCAGAAGAGGCCCTGCTCCCCGGCGCAGTGGGCCGCCTCGGCCATCTCGAAGGCCCCCTCGTGCCGCTCCAGGGGAAAGTCGCGGTACACCCACCGGACCCGCCCCTCGGTTTGCTCCCGGACCCGCTTCACCACCTCGTGGGCCTTTCGGCAGGCCGGGCAGCGGTAGTCCGAGTACTCCACCACGGTCACCGGGGCGTCCACGGGTCCCAGGGCGGGCGCGTCCTCCGCGACCGGGACCGGTCCGGAGCCACCCATCTCCTCCCGGTTCTCCCGCTGGAGCATGGCGTTCGACACCCCGAAGACCAGGAGCGCCAGGGCCGCGGCCGGCCAGCCGAACCGGGGCTCGAGGGTGGTGCCGGACAGGAGCAGGACCACCACGCCGTTGAGCAGGCAGAAGATGCAGAACACCCGCAGCCGCAGCATGATCCAGAGAAAGGTGAGCTCCGCGCCGAACCCGGCGGCCACCGCCCAGGGGACCAGCGGCTCCGCCGCGGCCTGCAGCAGGCCCACGGCCCCGTAGAAGACCAGGCCCCAGGCGAAGACGGGGACGCGGAGGAGCGTGAACGCCTCGGTCCGCTCGCACCCCTCCCCGAACCAGGCGCAGAAGTCCGCGATCCACTGGATCCGCCGCTCCAGCCCGGAGAGCGCCGAGACCACCAGGCCGGCCGCGATCAGGATCCAGAAGGCCGTGTCGTACACTCCTTGAAACAGCATGTAACCTCCTTCCATTGGGGAACCACGAACGGCTCCCGAGCCCGCATGTCCGGCAAAGAGAGGGGCACGAGGGGGCAGACGGCATCGGGAAAACTCCGATTCAAAATCAGGATTTTCCCAATGGACGAATGGGTCCGGCACCCCTACAGTAGAGATCAGGATCAAGCAGGCGACGGGCCCGGCCCGGAGAAAGGAGCAGACCCATGGTCAAGCGAAGGACGTTCACGGTTCCCGGTTCCACCCCCATCAGCCGCCGGGTGAGCGAGGTCGGCGGCCAGATCCGCGACTGGATCCGCTCCCTGGACGCCCCGGACCGGCACAACGCCCACGGCCTCCGAGCCAAGGGGTGGGACCGGAAGCGGGGCGAGTACCACTACCACTACGAGATCCTGGAGGGCGCCGGGCCGGAGGAGGACGCGCGAACCCGGAACCGCTCCTCGGCCGAGGCCTGATGTCCCGCCTCCGGAGCGATCCCCCGGCCCGGTCCTGCGTGACCGGGCGGTTCGGCTCCGGAACCGAAGGCGGTTTCTCGACCATTCCCGCACGAGGCCGGACCCGGTGTCAACGGGCCGCCGGCCGGTTACGGGGGAAAACGGCCCTGAATACAGGTTTTCCCCCACGCCCGTGAGGCCGGGGGCTCCCCGGAAGGGAGGAGGTCGCATGCTTGTCAGGATCATCAGCGGAGGCGAGCCCGGCGCGGAGCAGGCGGCCCTGGACGCGGCCATGGAGGCGGGCGTGGAGCACGGCGGCTGGATCCCGACGGGCCGGTCCACCGAGGCCGGGCCCCTGCCGGACGAGTTCCTCCTGGCCGAGCTTCCATCGACCGACCTCGAGGCGGCCTCGCGCCGGAACGTGGAGGCGGCCGACGGCACGGTGGCCTTCTTCCTCGGGCGGAGGACCCCGCATTGCGATCTTTCCGAGCGGCTCGCCTCGAATCGGCACAGGCCGTTCCTGGACGTCGACCTTCAGAGAGCCGAGCCACCCGGGATCGCCCAAGCCCTCTCCATCTGGCTCCGCCTCCACGGGATCTCCGTGCTTCACGTCACGGGACCCCGGGCGACCGAGGAGTTTCGGGCCTACGCCCGGGTGCGGGCGGTGATGGCCTTTCTCCTGGAACCCCGCCGGTCCGATTCGCCTCGGCCCGCCGTCCCGATGAGGTCGCAAAGAGCCCCGGTCTCGGAGACCGGCCACCGGGAGATCAACCGGTTGTAACGCTTCCCCGTCACTCCTGCCTGCCTCGGGTCCTGGCCAGGGTGTTGATGGCCAGGCCGAGCCCCGTGACGGAGACGGCGAGCAGGTACAGGTCCATGGCCACGCTCATCCCCGCTCCCGCCGAGAAGAGCAGGGTGGCCGCGGTGGTCAGGTTTCGGACCACCTGGTCCCCGGGGCTCTTCAGAATGGTCCCCGCCCCGATGAAGCTGATCCCCATGATGATCGCGTGAATGATGCGGGTGGGGTCCACGCCCAGGGCCTCGGCCGGCAGCTCCGGGTCCATGGAGACGGCGATCACCTGACCCAGGATCAACAGCAGGGCGGATCCCCCGCCGATGAGCATGTTGGTCCTCAGGCCCGCCGGCTTGTGGTGCTTCTCCCGCTCCAGCCCCAGCACCGCCCCCAGGGCGGCGGCGAAGCACACCTTCAGGACCATGATTCCCTGAGGGGCCAGGGCTCTGCCCAGCCCGTCGACGATCGTCCGCCACTCCATGGATCTCCCCACCCCACACGGTTTTCCCTCCCATGCTGGACCGGGGGCTTCCCAAAGTCCATGGGGTGGATCCGGTATCCGTTTCGGCGCGGGCTCCGCGCCTGGCGGATGGGGGTGACCTGTAGGGGGATCTGGGGGCTGGACCCCATGTACGGTCCGGCAACCCTCCGGGTAGGCTGAATCCCGCACCGTGAAACGAAAGGAGGGGGTGGTCATCGCCGTCCGGCGCGATGCTCCGGTCGGGCGCCCCCCCGAGAATCGTCAACCCCAACCTGAGAAAGGAGGCCGGTTATGGAACTGGTACCTCGGAGAAGGTCGGACAGGGATGTGGGATGGTTTCGAAGGGACATGGAGGATTTGATGGACCGCTTCTTCGGCGGGAACATCATGGCCCCCGGTCCGGAGGGAGACTGGGTCCCCTCCATCAACATCGCCGATTCCGACGGAGAGATCCGGGTGGAGGCCGAGCTCCCCGGGATGAAGCCGGAGGACGTCGACGTGAACGTCTCCGGCGACCTGCTGACCCTGAAGGGCGAGCGAAAAGAGGAGCGCGAGGAAGGCGAGGAAGGAGGGTACACCTACCGCGAGATCCGGCAGGGGTCGTTTCAGCGGGCGGTTCGCCTCCCGGCGGAGGTCCAGGCGGAGAAGGCGGATGCCCGGTTCGAGAACGGGGTCCTGACCGTGCGCCTTCCCAAGTCCGAAGGGTCGAAGGCGAAGCAGATCGAGATCAAGAGCTGACCTTCGATCCGACCACGGGCCGGGCGGCGCCGCCGTCGTACCGGCCTCCTCCTTATCCCTCGTCGTCTTGTCCCTGTTTCCATGAAAGGGGCTTGGTGGAAGGATGGTTCGGGGGCGCAGAACGAAACCGCGCCCGCCCCCCCGGGGGCGGGCGCGGCTCACGGGTGGCGAGATCCGGCTACCGGATGCTCCAGTTGAGCATCACCACCTCCAAGCCCTCGTCCACACGGAGGGTCCTCATTTTTTCCACGCCCCCGTGCATGGACTTCACCGTGTACCGGCCTTCGGGCAGCCTGGCGTAGAGCCAGGGACCGTTCGTTTCCACCTCCAGGACCTGCTTGGCCTGCGCGTCCTCGATCCAGACCGGCAGGCGGGCCAGGTAGGCCCCTTCCTCCGTGGCCAGCACCACCTTGAGGTTGTACTTGTCCGACGCGGCCTCCATCTCGGACCGTTCACCCTTGCTCACGCCGCCGGTCATGAAGGCGACGTTGTCCTTCGTTCCCTTCATCACGCCGGCTTCCTCGCCCGCGGCGAAGGTGGCCAGGCCCAGGCTCAGCAGCCCGACGCTCACCAGAATCAGCAGCTTTTTCATCTCATACCCTCCTTTTCTTGATCCGTTACGTTCCAGCATGTCCAAAGACTGCGCCTTCTTCCATACGGTCCATCCTGCATCTTCCGGCCGCACGCCTCAGTCCGCCCGTTCCACCCTGAGGTCGTTGTCCACCCAGACCGCGCCGGCCTCGTAGGCGTTTCGGGCGGCCGCCGTGTACTCGTTCCAGGAGTCCACCTTGCCGGTGAGCACGGCGGTGCCTGCGTCCACCGTCACATCGACCTCGTCGGCATCCACGAAGGGGCTCCACCAGAGCTGGTCCCGAACGGCCTCCTCGATCTCGGCGTCCCCCTTGACGGGGTAGAGCGGCTCGGGGCGATACCAGTCCAGCCCGGACAGGTATTGCTCGTCCACGTAGGGATCGTAGGGAAGGAACGCCCGGTCGTAGTCCACGGTGATCTTGTTGTCCACGATCTGGATCCCCTCCACCGCCGAGACCGCGTCCTCGGCCCGGGCCTTCTCGAAGAAGGAGTCCACGCTCCCGTAGAGCCGGGCCGTGCCGCCGGCCACGTCCACCGTAATCTCGTGGGTCTCCAGGTAGGGGTCCCGGGTGATGGCCGCGTTGGCCTTCCGTTCCAGGTTTTCGTCGCCGACCGGCTCCCGCGGCCTCACCCGGAGCCGGTTCTTCACTCTGGTGACACCCACCGTGTTCATGGCGTCCCGCTCGGCGGCGCGCTTGGCCTTGAGGTTGTCCACCGTTCCTCGGAGGGTCACCATGCCGTCGTCGACCCTCGTGGTCACCGAGAGGCTCACCACGCGCGGATCGTAGAGGAGCGCGTCCTCCACGGCCTTTCGGATCTCCGCGTCGGAAACGGCGGCGTACTTTCCCTTTCTCAGCTCCTCCTCCCGGGCCCAGTCCTTCACCTCCAGATCCTCCGCGTCCACCGTCACCACGCCGTTCACGTGGGCGTCCAGCATGGCACGGCGTTTTTCCGCGGCGCTCCCCACGACCCCGGAGAGCATCACCAGGCCGTCCTCCACCGCCGCCTCGATCATGGCGTGGTCCACCAGCACGTCCCAGCGAAGGGCCTGCTGCACCTCGGCCAGGATCTCGTCGTCGGGGCGGTCCGGCACGGGCGCCACGTCGATCCGGTTCTCCAGGCCCGTCACCCCTCGAACCCCCTTGGCCACGGTGGCGGCCAGCTGCTTCTCCTGCCAGGAGTCCACCGTGCCCCTCAGGGTGACATTTCCGTCGAGCACCGAGACCCGCACCTCGAAGGACTCGGTGGCGGCGTTGTCCAGGAGGGCGTCCTCGACGTCCCGTTCGATCTCCGTGTCGGACCGGAGCAGGACCGGCTCCACGTCGATCCGGTTCACCACGGAGCGGACGCCCTTGACCGTCTCGGCGACGCGCGCGGCCCGCTCCCGGGCCAGGATGTTGTCCACGGAGCCGGTCAGGCTCACCACCCCTTCGTTCACGGACACGTCGATGTTGTTCAGGACGACCGCGGGGTCCATGATCAGCTCGTCTTCCACGGCCCCCAGGATGTTGGGGTCGCTCAGCTCCCGGACGGCGGCCTTTCCGGTTTGCGGCGCGGCCCCCAGGAGCAGGGCCAGAACCAGGACTGGAACCACTTCTCTCGGCAGCATCTCTCTCATGACGTCCTCCTTTCTCGAATGTCTCGGTGTCCGAGCCGTGCGTCTGCCAGGCTGCGAATCATGGTGTCATCGCAAAAAGCCCGGAGCCTCGAGATCTGCCCACCGGATATCAATAGGTTATAGAGTGTCCAGCGGCGCGTGAGCGGGATTTTGCGAATGCGTCAATCCTGTCTTTCTTTCGATCCTACAGAATCACCATAAGAGGGCGCGAGAGGACCGGCAATCAGGTGGAACCTGTATTCCGGTGAATACCGGCCCGCAGCCCCAGGGATGGGGCCTGTGGTGCTTTCGGCTCACTCGTGCCTCCGGAGATCGAGATGGGGTCGCGGGAAGCCTGACCGGCGGCGGGCCTGAGCAGCCGGGTGTCGGAGACAAATACAGGATGCCCCTCATTCCGGGATGCGGTTTCGCCTGATAGGAGTGGTGGCAAGGGAAACGGCATCAGGGAGGCCCATATGATTCAGATTCGATGGCACGCGCGGGGCGGGCAGGGCGCCAAGACCGCCTCGGCCATGGTGGCGGAGGCGGCCGTCCGGGACGGCCGCTTCGCCCAGGGGTTTCCGGAGTACGGTGCGGAGCGCCAGGGCGCCCCCACCCGGGCCTACAACCGGATCCGGGAGAAACCCGTGCGGCAGCACGACGCGGTGTACGAACCGGACATCGTCCTGGTGCTCGACGAGTCGCTGCTGGACAGTCAAGGCGTGGCCGACGGGCTGCGCGAGGACGGGGTCCTGCTGGTGAACTCCAGGGAGCGGCCCGAACGGATCCGGGAGCGCCTCGGGCTGGAGGCCGGGCGGGTGTACGCGGTGGACGCCTCGGGCATCGCCGGGGAGGAGGTGGGACGGCCCATCCCCAACACCGTGATGATCGGGGCCCTGGCCCGGGTGAGCGACGCGGTCTCCGTGGAACGGGTCACCGAGGAGGTGCGGTCCAAGCTGAGTGAAAAGCTCGACCGGGCCTCGGTGGAGGGAAACCTGAGGGCGCTGGAGCGGGCGTCCCAAGAGCTGCAGGGGGAGGACCATGGCTGAACCCTTACCGGCGGGCAAGGAGGAGGTGCGGCCCGGGACCCTGGTTCGGGCCGGGAGCTCGGCCGAGCTGGATCGCAGTCCCTGGCGGACGGAGCGGCCCGTGACCGATCTCGACGCCTGTACCCACTGCCTCCGTTGCTGGATCTTCTGCCCGGACGGGGCCGTCCGGGTGGAGGAGGGAAAGAAGGCGGGAACGGACGAGCGCTACTGCAAGGGGTGCGGGATCTGCGCGGCCGAGTGCCCCGCCGGATGCATCGAGATGACCCCGGACCCGGGTGACCGCGGTCCGTAAGGCCGGGAGGAGGAGCATGACTGAACCCACAGCATTGACGGGCAACGACGCGGCGGCGCGCGCCTTCCGGCAGATCGATCCGGACGTGGTGGCGGCCTACCCCATCACCCCCCAGACCGAGCTGATGCACGCATTCGCCGAGGACGTGGCCGAGGGCCGGGTCGGAACGGAGTTCGTGCGCGTGGAGAGCGAGCACAGCGCCCAGAGCGCCGTGGTGGGGGCCTCCCTGGCCGGGGCCCGCTGCTGTACGGCCACGAGCTCGGCCGGCCTGGCCCTGATGTGGGAGGTCCTCTACGTGGCCTCCAGCTGCCGGTGCCCCATCCTGATGGTGGTGGTGAACCGTGCGCTCAGCGCACCCATCAACATCCACTGCGACCACAGCGACTCCATGGGCGCCCGGGACAGCGGTTGGATCCAGATCTACAGCGAGAACGTCCAGGAGGCCTACGACAACGTGATCCAGGGGCTGCGCATCGCGGAGGATCCCGAGGTGCACCTCCCGGTCATGGTCTGCATGGACGGCTTCATCCTGAGCCACACCGTGGAGCCCCTGGAGCTCCTTCCGGACCGGGAGGTCCGGTCCTTCGTGGGCGCCTACGAGCCGGAGCACAGCCTCCTCGACGTGGACGACCCCTGGACCTTCGGCCCGTTGGCCCTGCCCGACGCCTACTACGAGTTCAAGGTCCAGCAGATGGACGCCATGGAGCGGGCGCTGGAGGTGGTGCCCCGGGTGGGGGCGTCCTTCGGGGAGATGTCCGGCCGCTCGTACGGTCTCCTGGATGCCTACCGGTGCGAGGACGCCGAGGCGATCCTGGTGGGTCTGGGCTCCACCATGGGCACGGTCAAGGAGGCCGTGGGCCGCCTCCGGGAGGAGGGCGTGGCCGCCGGGGCCCTCGAGATCCGGACGTTCCGCCCGTTGCCGGCGGCGCGCCTGTCCGAGGCCCTGGACACCGGCGCGGAGGTGGGCGTGCTGGACCGGGCCGTCTCCTTCGGCCTGGGCGGCCCCCTGTTCCACGAGATCCGGTCTGCGTGCAGCCCCCCGCCCGGGACGAGCTTCATCTACGGGCTGGGCGGACGGGACCTGCCGGTCGAGCAGGTGGAGGGCTGCTTCAGCCTGCTCCTGGAGCGGAGGAAGCAGGGCCGGACCGGGACCGAGGTCCGCCGGGTCGGCCTGGCCGAGTGAATACGGACCTGCGTGCAGCAAGGGAGCCGATCATGACATCCATCCAGTTCCAGGACCTGGCCGGGAGGGAGGAGCTCTTCAGCCCCGGCCACGCCGCCTGTCCGGGGTGCGCCGGTCCCATCATCATCCGTCAGGTCCTTCTGGCCGCCCGGGAGGAGGAGGTGCGCATCGCCGGGGCCATCGCCACCGGCTGCATGGAGGTGGTGACCACCATCTTCCCCCACTCGGCCTGGCGCATGCCCATGGTGCACAGCGCCTTCGAGAACGCCGCCTCCACCATCAGCGGCGTGGAAGCGGCCTACCGCGCCCTGACGCGGAGGGGGCGCATCCAGGAGGACATCCGGTTCCTCGCCTTCGGCGGCGACGGGGGCACCTACGACATCGGCCTGCAGGCCCTTTCCGGCGCCATGGAGCGAGGGCACGACTTCACCTACGTCTGCTACGACAACGGTGCCTACATGAACACGGGCATCCAACGGAGCAGCGCCACGCCCCAGGGGGCCTTCACCATGACGGCGCAGGCGGGACGCCAGGCCGCGGGGAAGCCCCAACAGCGCAAGGATCTCACGGCCGTCGCCGAGGCCCACGGGATCCCCTACGTGGCCCAGGCCGCACCCCACCGGCCCCGCGACCTGATGGGAAAGGTCCGGAAGGCGATCCGCACCCGGGGTCCCTCCTTCATCAACGTCCTGAGCCCCTGCCCCCGGGGTTGGCGCCACGAGACCCGGGACACCCTTCAGGTGAGCCGGCTCGCCGAGGAGACCTGCTTCTGGCCGCTCTACGAGGTGGAGGAGGGGAACCTCTCCCTCAGCCGCAAGCCCAAGGAGAAAAATCCCGTGCGCCGGTGGCTGGAGAGCCAGGGGCGCTTCGCCCACCTCCTGGACGGGGAGCACGACGAGCTCGTGAACCAGATCCAGGGGCGAATGGACGCCCGATGGGAAGCCCTGCTGCAGCGGGATCAGGGGGCGCAGAGCTGATCCGGAGGCCTCCCCGGCGTGGCCCCGCGGATTCAAAGGGTCACCGGGGTCCGCCGCCCCTTCACCCCCCGCCGCGCCGCCTTCCTCCCCCTCCCATGATCCCGAGGAAAGGACGGGAAACGAGCATGGAGGACGGGTCATGACGGGTGCTGCCGCGACGGCGACGCTCCTTCCCATGGGGGCGGCCCTGGTCTGCCTGGTTCCGCTCCGCTCCTGGCGGAGATGGGCATGCAGGATCGTGGGCTTGACCCTCCTGGCCCTGGCCATCCCCATCGGGTTCGGGGAGGGCTTCTCTCACACCGCCGCCCCGTGGCTGGACACGGCGGTCCACACTGCGGATCTCCTGCTGCTCGCGGTCGTGGCCGCCGTCACCCTTCACCTGAGGAGCCTCCCGGGCTTCGCATTTACCGCGGCCCAGCTGGTCCTCCTCCTGTGGCTGGATCTCGGTCCGGCTGGGGGACCCGTTGCGTCTCCGGCCCTCGCCGCCGACGGGCTCAGCCTGGTCATGGCCCTGGTGGTGAACGGCGTGGGCGGGCTCGTTCTCCTCTACACCCCGACCTACATGGACCGCTACCTGGAGGAGCATCCCGGTGCGGCGGAAGGACGGTTCTACGTCTTCCTGGTCCTGTTCCTCGGGGCCATGAACGGGCTGGTCTTCTCCAACGACCTCCGCTGGTTTCTGCTCTTCTGGGAGATCACCACGGTCTGCTCCTTCGCCCTCATCGCCACGGACCGGACCCCGGAGGCGGTCCGAAGCGGCCTCCAGGCGCTCTGGATGACCATGCTGGGCGGCCTCTGCCTGGTGGCGGGCATGATCGTGCTCTTCACCCGGACCGGGAGCCTCTCCATGGCGGGTCTGGTGCAGGAACCGGCCTCGGGCCCCGCCCTGATCGGGTTCGCGCTTCTTTCCGTGGCGGGCCTCACCAAGGCCGCCCAGGTCCCCTTTCACGGGTGGCTGATCCGCGCCATGGTGGCGCCGGCCCCGGTGTCGGCCCTCCTCCACGCCAGCACCATGGTGAAGGCGGGGGCCTACCTGATCCTCCGGATCTCCCCCGCCGTTCAGGGGACCCTGGTGGCCCACGTGATCACCTGGATCGGGCTTCTCGGCTTCCTGGGCCTGGGCGCGGCGGCCGTGGCCCGGAAGGAGGGAAAACGCATCCTGGCCTGCTCCACCATCATGCACCTGGGGTTGATCACGGTCTGTGCCGGCCTGGGGGATCCCGCCGCCATGCCCGGGGCCGTGATCCTGCTCCTGTTTCACGCGGTGAGCAAGGCTCTGCTGTTCCTCGGGGCGGGGGCGGCCCGCCGGACCACGGGCGCCGGGGACCTCGCCGGGCTCCGCGGACTGAGCGCCCGCATGCCGCTCACGGCCTTCCTCCTGGGGCTCTCCCTCCTCACCCTGCTGGTGCCGCCCTTCGGCCTGGTCGCAGGAAAGTGGCTGATCCTGGAGTCCGCCGCGGACAGGCCCTTGGTCCTGGCCTTCCTGGCCCTGGGGATGGGGTTTCACGTCCTGATCTATGCCCGCTGGGCCGGCGACCTGGTGTGCGCCGTCCCGGGCGGCGCGGGGCGGACGCCGCTCTCCAACGGAATGGGACTTCCCATGCTGGCCCTGGGCGCGCTCGCGGTCGGGCTGCCCTTCGTGCTGCCCTCCCTGTACGAAGAGCTCGTGGTCCCCGGGGCGGCCTTCCGGGGTGCGGTGGAGGGTCTCCCAGGCGGGGAGGCCTTCTCCTGGTTCCCGGCCACGGGCGCGGCCCTCGGCCTGGTGGTCCTCCTGGTCCTGCTGGCGGTCATCCGCTCCGCCGGCCGTGCCTGGGCTCCCCCTTACTGCTGCGGGGCCGAAGGATGGTCGGACGGAGTGCCCGCATTCAAGGGACCGTTGAGCCGGTTCGAACCCCACCGGGTGGAGGACGCCTTGTTTGCCTCCGGGATCGGAAGCTGGCCGGTGAGCCGGGTGCTGGTGATCGCCGGTTCCGGTCTGCTGACGGCCCTCCTCCTGGGGGCCCTCCTGCGAGCGGTGTAGAGGAGAGACGCCATGGAAGCCCTGCTCGTTGCGCCGGCTGCGGCCGTTCTCGCCCCCCTCCTGGGGGCCCTCCTCGCGGGGGCCGACCGGAAGGTCAGCGCACGCATGCAGGGCCGCTACGGACCTCCGGTGGTCCAGCCCGTCTACGACGTGATCAAGCTCCTGGGAAAGGAGGGAAAGGCGGTCAACCCGTGGCCGCCCGTCTGCGCGGCCCTCTACCTGTTCGGGGCCCTGGCCTCGGTGACGGTGTTCGCCGCGGGGGGGCACCTCCTGGTGGTGTTCTTTCTCTCCACCTTCACGGCGAGCTTCCTCATCGCAGGGGCCCAGGCCGCGCCTTCTCCCTACAGCCGGCTCGGGGCGGGGAGGGAGCTGCTCCAGGTCATGACCTGCGAGCCCGTGCTCATCCTGGTGTTCGCCGGGTTTCACGAGACTTCGGGAAGCTTCGGCGTGTATGCCGTCCTCTCCCATGCCGCTTTCCCGATCCTGCGGATGCCCCTGGCCTTCGTCTCCCTGTTCGTCGTGCTCCTGGTGAAGCTGCGCAAGAGCCCCCTGGACCTCTCCTCCTCGTCCCACGCCCACCAGGAGCTGGTCCGGGGCACCCTGACCGAGTACTCGGGACCCGCCCTGGCCATGGTGGAGGCCGGCCACTGGTGCGAGACCGTGCTTCTGCTCATGGTGTTCGCCCTGTTCGCCGGGAGCTCGCTCTGGGGAGTCGTCCTTTTGCCCGCGATCACCTATCTGGCGGCCCTGGTGGTGGACAACGTGACGCCCCGCCTCACCTGGCGCTGGATGCTTCGCTGGGTCTGGCCTGCTGCGATGCTCGCGGCCTTCTTGAACCTGCTCTGGCTCCACTGGGAGGGGAGATAGTGGCCGGCGCGGTCCACAGGCTCCTCGCCCGGGCCCGGAACCGGTCCCCCTGGCTGCTCCTGTTCAACTGCGGAGGGTGCAACGGCTGCGGCATCGAGATCGTGGCGGCCCTGACCCCGGTCTACGATCTGGAGCGGTTCGGGATCCTCCACACCGGGAACCCCAGGCACGCGGACATCCTGCTGGTCTCCGGGACGGTGAACCATCGAAACCGGAGGACCCTGGAGCAGCTGTACACCCAGGTGGGCTCCCCCAGGGTCGTGGTGGCGTCGGGCTCCTGCGCCCTGTCCGGAGGGGTGTTTGCCGGCGCCTACAACGTGGTGGGCGGGGCCGACCGGGTGGTCCCGGTGGACGTCTACGTGCCCGGCTGCCCCCCGCGTCCGGAGTCTGTCATCGACGGGCTGCTGGAGGCGGCGGCGCGGCTGGGAAAGTGGTGAACCCATGGCCCTCGAGCGAGGGTCCTCGAACACAGGAGGACCGGCTGTGCTGAACAACGTCGAACCGGTGGATCCCGCCGGCCTCCAGGACAAGGTGCAGGCCTTCCGAAGCGGGGGATGGCGCCTGGTGGGCCTGACCCCCGTGCCCGTGGAAGGAGGAGTCGAGCTCCTCTACCACTTCGACCGGGACCTGGAGATGCGCCACCTCCGGCTCCGGGTATCGGGGTGCAAGCCCATTCCGAGCATCACCTCCACCTACCCGGGTGCGTTCCTGGCCGAGAACGAGGCCCAGGACCAGTTCGGGCTGGTGTTCAACGGGCTTTCGCCGGACTACCGGTCCACCTTCTTCCTGGAAGCGGATGCGGACCCATCGCCGATCTGCCGGGGCGTGAGCGTCCGGGTGGAGCGAAGAGACGACGAGGAGGCCTGACATGACCGCCACCACCCTGCCGCTGGGTCCCCAGCACCCGGTCCTGGTGGAGCCCCTGCAGCTGAAGCTCACCCTCCGGGACGAGGTGGTGGAGGAGGCCCTCCCCCGCCTGGGGTACGTCCACCGGGGCCTGGAGGCCCTGGTGCGAAAGAAGGACTTCCACCAGATGTGCCGGGTGGCCGAGCGGGTGTGCGGCATCTGCAGCGCCATCCACGGCATGACCTACTGCCGCGCCCTGGAGGCCCTCCTCGGGGTGACGCCCCCCGATCGCGCGGAGCACCTCCGGGTGGCTTGGTCCGAGCTCCACCGCATGCACAGCCATTTGCTCTGGCTGGGGCTGCTCGCCGAGGCCATGGGGTTCGAGTCCCTCTTCATGCAGCTCTGGCGGGTGCGGGAGGAGATCATGGACCTGCTGGAGCTCACGGCCGGGAATCGGGTCATCATCTCGGTGAACCGGATCGGCGGGGTGCGGAGGGACGTGACGGACCGGCAGGCGGGGGAGGTGCACCGGGTGCTGGAGCGGGTGGAGCGCCGGGTCCGGGACCTCCGGGGGGCGCTGCTCGAGGATCGCGCCGTCCAGGAGAGGCTTCTGGGCAAGGGGACCCTATCCAGCGGGCAGGCGCTCTCTCTGGGCCTGGTGGGGCCCACCCTGAGGGCCTGCGGTGTGGCGCAGGACGTCCGCATGACCGGCTACTCCGCCTACGGCCGCCTCGGGTTCGAGCCCGTCACCGAGACCGGCGGGGACTGCCTGGCCCGGACCCGGGTCCGTTTCCGGGAGGTGCTCCAGTCGGCCGGCCTGGTTCGGGACGCCCTGGAGGGACTCCCGGAGGGAGAGGTCTCGGTCCGGGTCCGGGGGAAGCCCGACGGAGAGGCCCTGGTGCGGGCGGAGCAGCCCCGGGGCGAGGTGGTCTACTACATCCGCGCCAACGGGGAGAAGCATCTGGAACGCATGAAGATCCGCACGCCCACCTTCGCGAACCTGGCGGCCCTCCCCCGGCTCCTGCCCGGCCTGGACCTGGCCGACGTTCCTCTGGTGCTGCTCTCCCTGGACCCCTGCATCGCCTGCACCGAGCGCTAGGAGGAAACCCATGGTTGGAATGCTCGAGACCGTCGCTGCAAACGCTTTCGGCCGCTGCGCCACCCGGCTCTATCCCGCGGAGGTCCGGGAGCCATTCGACCGAGCGCGCGCCGACCTGGAGCCGGACATGGAGCAGTGCAAGCTGTGCGGGAACTGCGCCCGCAATTGCCCGTCGGACGCCATCACCGTGGATCGGGAACGGCGGGAGTGGGAGCGGGATCTCTTCTCCTGCATCTACTGCGGGGACTGCGTGGAGGCCTGCCCCAAGAAGGCCCTGTACATCCTGCGCAGGCCTCCCGGGCCGGCCTCCGGCCGGCTCCGGGTCGCCTTCTCCAAGCCGCCGGATTGAACCGAAGCGTGCGGACCCTACCCGCGCTTTACGGGATCGACCCCATTCACGCCCCCGCCCCGTTCGAGGTACCTGGAGGGTAAGCGCAGTCGGTTTCCCCAGCGGCCGCCTCGCATGAACGGCGGTCGTTGCGGAAACGTCGAACGACAACCTTCCGGTGAAAGGAGGTACGGAGATGGCACGAATGGACGAAGAGATCAAAAGAGACGTGGTCGACGAGCTCGTCTGGGACGACCGGGTGGATGCGTCCAAGGTGAGCGTGGAGGTGAGCCACGGCACGGTCACGCTCCGTGGCGAGGTGCCCACCTACCTGGCGAGCTCTGCGGCGTCGGACGACGCCGTGGGGATCCTGGGCGTGGTCGACGTGCGCAACCAGCTTTCGATCCGTTACCCGGCCGCGGTTTCCATTCCCACGGACGAGGAGCTGGAGACCGAGATCCGGCGAAAGCTGGCCTGGAACCCGGACATCGACGTCCTCGACATGGAGGTCGAGGTGAGCGCCGGGGTGGTCACCCTGCGGGGGACCGTGGACGCCTACTGGAAGAAGCTCCACGCCGAGGATCTGGTCAGCTCGGAGCCCGGGGTGATCTTCATCAACAACCACCTGGCGATCACGCCGGAAAAGGACATCATCGACAAGGACATCGCCAACGACATCGTCCGCTCCCTGGAGGCGCGGTCGGCGGTCTACGCCGACGACGTGAACGTGCGGGTGCGGAACGGCCACGTGACCCTGACCGGGACCGTACCGAGCTGGGCCGCGCGCCGGTCCTCGTACGACGCCGCGGCCTTCACCCCGGGCGTGACCGGGGTGGACGACCGGCTCCTCGTGTCCGGGGTCGGCGCTTCGGTGTAGCAATGCTCCGTCTTTGTGGCCGGCGCGTTCCGCCTTCGCGTGGAAGCGTCGGCCCCGAACCCGAACGGGAATGGTGAAAACACGGGAGGAATCGAATCATGAGCACCATGGGACTGGAGGTCTTCGACAAGACCGTTCATCAGACCAACGACTGGCTGAAGGATCTGGCCTTCGAGATGGGCTGGGAGGATCGGCACCGTGCCTATCTGGCCATGCGGGCCTGTCTTCACACCCTTCGGGACCGGCTCACCGCGGACGAGGCCGTTCACCTCGGGGCCCAGCTGCCCATGCTGATCCGGGGGTTCTACTACGAGGGCTGGAAGCCCTCCGAGGTCCCCAAGAAGATCAGGGACAAGGATGCCTTCGTCTCCGAGGTGGCGGCCGCCTTCGGCGACATGGGGCCCGACGACCCGGAGGATCTGGTGCGGGCCCTCTTCAAGCAGCTGCAGTTCAGGATCTCCGAGGGGGAGATCGAGGACATCAAGCAGGAGCTCCCCAAGCAGATCGAGGCGCTCTGGCCGCAGAAGGTGTAGGTGGAGCGTTGCTGAGTTGATTTGGAACGTCCCCCCCTTTTTTTTCACGACCGGCGTTGGCTTCGCAGCCTCGGATTCGAGTCTGCGAGCAACGTCCCCTGGATTTACAGTCTTACTCGTCGTAACCGTACCGGGGACGTTCCTTCAGCTCCTGCCGGGTGATGTCGTAGACCAGGCCGAAGGCCGTGAACCCCAGGGGCTGGTAGGGAACGGTCACGTAGACGCCCTCGCCCAGGACCCGGTGGGAGGAGAGCACGAAGGCCTTCACCTCCGCGTCGTCGCCGATCAGCAGGTCCTCGATCCTGCCCAGGCTGCGTCCCCGGCTGTTCATCACGCTGCGGTCCATGACGGCCGTGGCCAGAAAGCGCGCCGGGGAGAAGGCCCACTGCTCGGGCGGCGGGTAGGCGGGCTCGGCCCGGTAGTAGTAGCTCCGCGGGGCGTAGTAGGGCGGCCCGGCATAGGGGCGCGAGCGGTAGTAGTAGTCGGGCTGGAGCCCCTCCTCCCGGTAGCGGAATGCGGATTTCCGGTCCAGCTGCTGCTTGTCGGCCTTCACCAGGAGGTTCCCGGTCTCCAGCCGGCTCACGTTGGAGAAGGAGACGGCCACGACCTTGTCGAAGACGTCGAGAAAGCCCCCCACCTCCACGGCGGCCTTCTTGACCTTCCCGCTCCTGCGAATGACCAGGTCGTCCACCTCGCCGATCTTCTCCCCGCTCTCGTTCACCACGTCCCCGTCCACCACGGTGCTCGCCAACCATCGGGCGTCGTCGGGCTCTTCCTGAGCCGGTGAGCTGCCGGCAAAGGCCAGGCCGATGCCCAGGCAGGCGATCCAGGCGATCCATTGCGCTTTCATGCTTCAACCTCCTTCAGGGGACGTACTTGCATAATTCGATAACTTTTCAAGTTATCGAATTATGCAAGTACGTCCCCTGTTCACAGCCTGCACTCCCCCGGGTCGCAGCGGGCGGCGTGGTCGTACTGGAAGCTCTGCTCCCCGGCCCCGAGCTCCAGGACCTGGTGCGAGAGGCTCCCGTACCGGAACACGGTGATGCCCTTGAGCCCCAGCTCCCAGGCCCGCCGATAGGTTCGGCCCACGTCCTCGGGCGAGGCGTCCTCGGGCAGGTTGACCGTCTTGGAGACCGAGTTCTCCGTGTGCCTCTGAAAGGCGGCCTGCATCTGGAGGTGCCGCTCGTACGGGACCTCCAGCGCGGTGACGAAGAGCTCCTTCAGCCGGAGAGGGACCCCTTCCACATCGGC
Source organism: uncultured Desulfobacterales bacterium (assembly GCA_964443135.1). Taxonomy (GTDB): domain Bacteria; phylum Desulfobacterota; class DSM-4660; order Desulfatiglandales; family HGW-15; genus JAIPEI01. The sequence goes on from CAYUBQ010000003.1 coordinate 37,851, forward strand.
GAGCCGTCCGGTCTCCCGGACGCGACCCACCAGGCCTTCCACGTCCAGTCCGTGCCGCTCGGCCAGCTCCCGCAGGAGGGGGTTGACCTCGTACAGGGTCTCCCCTTCCAGCACGTTGGACCGGCGATAGGCCAGGGCGAAGAGGGGCTCGATGCTCGGGCTGGCTCCGGCGATGATGCCGATGGTCCCGGTGGGGGCGATGGCCGTGCGGGTGGCGTTCCGGACCTCCACGCCCTGCTCTTCGTACACGCTGCCCCGCCAGTTCTCGAACACGCCCCGCTCCGAGGCCAGCTCCTTCGAGGCCTCCAGGGCCTCTTCGCTCAAGGCCTTCATGACGGACTCCCCCAGCCGGACCGCCGTGTCCGAGTCGTAGGAGATCCCCAGGCGGATGAGCATCTCGCTGAACCCCATCACCCCGAGGCCGATCTTGCGGTTTCCGCGGGCCATCCGTTCCAGCTCCGGCACGGGAAACCGGTTCACCTCGACGACGTCGTCCAGGAATCGCACCGCCTTCCGGACCGTCTCCCGGAGGCGCTCCCAGTCGATCGCGGTCCCGCCGTCCTGCTCTCCGAGCATCCGGGGAAGGTTGATGGAGCCCAGGTTGCAGGACTCGTAGGGAAGCAGGGGAATCTCACCGCACGGATTGGTGGCGTGGATGGCCCCCACGTGGGGTGTGGGGTTGGCCCGGTTGACCGCGTCGAGGAACAGGAGCCCCGGGTCCCCGGAGGCCCAGGCGGCCTGCTGGATCTTCTCGAAGAGGTCTCCGGCCCGGAGCGAGCCGGACTTCCGGCCGGTCCTGGGGTTGACCAGATCGAAGGGGGCGTTCTCCCGGGCGGCCTCCATGAAGGCGTCCGTCACCGCAACGGAGAGGTTGAAGTTTCCCAGGCGGCCTCCCTCCAGCTTGGCCTCCACGAAGGCCTCGACGTCCGGGTGGTCCATTCGGAGGATGCCCATGTTGGCGCCTCTCCGCTTTCCCCCCTGGCGGATGTGCTCGGTGGCGCAGTCGAAGATCTCCATGAAGGAGACCGGACCGGATGCCTCGCCCGCCGTGGAGGCCACGATGTCCGACCGCGGCCTGAGCCCGGAGAAGGAGAACCCCGTGCCGCCGCCGGTCCGCTGGATGGAGGCCATGTTCTTGAGGGCCTCGAAGATCCCCTCCGTGGTGTCCCGCACCGGAAGGACGAAGCAGGCGCTCAGCTGGCCCAGGGAGGTGCCGGCGTTCATGAGGGTGGGGCTGTTGGGCAGGAAGTCCAGGGATGCCGTCATCTCCAGAAAGGTCCGCTCCCAGCGCTCCGCCCGGTCCCGGCCTCCCAGGAGAAGCTCCGCGTGGGCCACACCCCGGGCCACCCGCTGGAACATCTCCCCGGGCGTTTCCACCACTCGTCGCTGGAGGTCGCGCTTCAGGTACCGGGAGTTCAGCACCAGCTTTGCGTTCTCGGTCAGTCCGGTCGGCTCCATATGGTCTCTGTTCCTCCTGGCTGGGGGGCAATGCGGATTTGGACGGGCTGCGGCCGTGCGGCCACAACGAAAGGGGCCCGGAAGTCTCCTTTCTATTTTGGGGCCTGGAGCGACGCCGGGGCATGGGGTGAAGCCTGTAGACGACCCCCGGAGCAGCCCGATGTTACCGCCGACCCCGGGGATGTGGGCGTCGGGTCGATTCAATCAGGCGGGTGGAAAGGTGCCGCGGGGGACCACCGTGATCCCCCGCGGGGTGACCGTGAAGCGCTCCCGGTCCGCACGGGGATCGTAGCCGATCCCGGTGTGGTCCGGAATGACGTTGTCCTTGTCGATGATCGCCTTCTTGATCCGGCAGTGGCGGCCCACCACCACGTCGTCCGCGATCATGGACTCCTCGATCCGGGTCCAGCTTCGCACCGTCACGTTGAAGGAGAGGACCGAGTCCCGCACCAGACCGCTCACGATGCAGCCGGGCGCCACCAGGGAGTCCTGCGCCTTTCCCACCCTGGCGGCCTCCTCGTTGCTGAAGATGAACTTGGCCGGCGGAGCGTTCCTCTGGTGGGTGTGGATGGGCCACCGGACCCCGTACAGGTTGAAGCTGGGATCCACCCCGGTGAGGTCCATGTTCGCGTTCCAGTAAGCGTCGAGGGTGCCCACGTCCCGCCAGTAGGAGGAGTCGTGGACGCAGGCCTCGGTTCTCCTTTCCCGGTGACCGTTCTCGTGGATGGTCCAGACCTCGTCCTCGATGGCGTTCATCCGCTTGAAGGGGTAGGCGTAGACCCGCTTGGGTCCCAGCATTTCCGGGATGATATCCCCGCCGAAGTCGTTCTTGGGATTGGCCCCCAGGGACTCCACCAGGGTCTCCGTGTCGAAGAGGTAGATCCCCATGGAGCCCAGCACGCGCGTATCGTCGCCGGGGACGGTCTTGACGTCCTGATTGGGTTTCTCCCGGAAGCTCCGGATGCGGAAGTCGTCGTCGACCTCCGCGACCCCCACCTGGGAGGCGAGGGAGCGGTCCACCTCGAGGAGCGAGATGGTGAGGTGGGCCTGCTTCTCGCGGTGGTACCGCAGGAAGGCGGCGTAGTCCATCTTGTAGATGTGGTCCCCGGAGAGGATCAGGACCTGCTGGGGCCGGTACCTGTCGATCAGGAACAGGTTCTGCCGGATGCAGTCGGCCGTGCCCCGGTACCAGTCGTTGCTGATGCGCTGCTGGGGCGGGACCAGCTTCAGGAAGTGCCCGATGTCGCGGCTGAAGATGTTCCAGCCGTTCTCCAGATGCTCGTTCAGGGACTGGCTCTTGTACTGGGGCAGCACCACGATGTTGTAGAGCCCCGAGTTGACGCAGTTGCTGAGGGGGAAGTCGATGAGCCGGTAGATGCCCCCGAAGGGCACGGCCGGCTTGGCCCGGTCGGCCGTCAGGGGCATGAGACGCTCCCCCTTTCCACCGGCCATGACAAAGGTGAGAACATCCACGTTCATTCCATCCTCCCCGTAAAGGTCTCTTGTACATCCTGGGGAAGGGGTGGGGCAAATGAAATGGGGTGATTCCTGTATTCTTCGGGCCGCTTTTCTTTGCGGTCCGACCCTTCGAACCGTTCGGACCCCTTTCCCGTCCGGTCGGAGGTGGGGAGGCGAAGCCATGGGGACCGGCCCGATGATGGTGGGGAGGGCCGATTCTCCGAGGACGATCCATCGAATGACGGAAAGCGGCTCCCGAATGGGGTCTGCCGGCCCCCGGCATACCGTCCCCGCCCCATGTACAGTCCGGACACGGGGAATAGAATAGATAATGGGGTCGCAAAAAGCCCCAAGCCTCGAGATCTGCCCTATGAGTATCAATAGGTTATAACGTTTCCAGCGGCGCGTGAGCGGGTTTTTGCGAATGCGTCAATGGACGGCGAAACCGACGGCACGTCAAGGCGACGAGAGCCTGGAAGGATGAAAGGGGATCGCCCCCCTGCGGTGAGGACACCTCGAAGGCTCGAAAGGAGAAACGTCATGCACCCCCCTTGGATCCTGTGCACCCTGATCGCGATGGCGGTCGGAGCCGGCGCCTGCGGACAGGGCGATCGGGCGGAGACCGGCGGCAAGGCCGAGACCGAAGCGGCTTCGACGGAACAGCGGAAAAGGGCCGCCCTTCTGCCCCGGTACCCGTCCGGGACCACGGTCCAGGCCCTCCAGGCCCGGCTCCAGTCCCTCTACGACGACCGGAAGGCTTCCGTGGTGAACGTCACCACCCGAAAGGTCGCCTCCAGCCTCTTCAGCCTCCCCGTTCCGCAGAAGGGGACCAGCTCCGGGTTCGTTTACGACCGGGAAGGGCACGTCGTGACCAGCTATCACAACGTGAAGAACGCCGAGAACATCGCCGTCTCCTTCGGCGAGAACGAGATGTACCCCGCCGAGCTGGTGGGCAAGGACCCCTCCACGGACCTGGCCGTGCTGAAGGTGGAGGTGGAGGAGCTGCCGGAGCCGCTCCCCATGGGGAGCTCGAAGGACCTCCACCCGGGACAGTTCGCCGTGGCCCTGGGCAACCCGTTCGGGCTGGAGCGCACCCTCACCTTCGGGGTGGTGAGTGCGGTGGGCCGGGTCATTCGGAGCCCGAACGGCCGGTTCATCAGCGAGGCCGTTCAGACGGACGCCCCCGTCAACCCGGGCAACTCCGGCGGGCCGCTCCTGAACCTGGCCGGCAGGGTCATCGGGGTGAACGCCATGATCGTCAGCCCGAGCGGGGGAAGCTCGGGGGTGGGGTTCGCCATCTCGGCCGACAGGGTGAAGACCGTCTGCCCGGTGCTCATCGAGAAGGGCTCTTACCCGCATCCCTGGCTGGGTCTTGACGGGGTCAACCTGAACAAGACCTGGATCAACATCCTGAAGGGGTCGGGCATGGAGGTCCCCGTGGACTCGGGGTTCCTGGTGGTCGAGACGGCGGAGGGCGGTCCTGCGGCGGAAGCCGGCATCCGGGGAGGGGATCGGAAGGTCCGGGTCGGGATCGTGCAGTTTCCCGTGGGGGGTGACATCCTCGTCCGCATCGAGGAGACCCCCGTGGAAACCTACAAGGACCTCGTGCTCTTCCTGGAGTCCGAGACCGAGATCGGCGAGGAGGTGGAGGTGAC
>CAYUBQ010000003.1:42521-131605 GCA_964443135.1 uncultured Desulfobacterales bacterium
CGCTCCGTCTCTTTCGGGATCGAGATTCGAAGCCGGGGGTACCACATGTATGCCCTGGGTCCGTCGGGAACCGGCAAGACCACCACCCTCCGGAAGTTTCTGGAGAAGGAGGCCAGGGAACGGCCGACGCCCGACGACTGGCTGTACGTGAACAACTTCGAGGACAGCGACGCACCCAGGGCCATCCGCCTGCCCGCGGGAAAGGGCCGGGAGTTCAAGGAGGACACGGACCGGCTGGTGGAGGAGCTTCGCACCGAGGTCCCCAAGGCTTTCGAGGGGAACGAGTACCAGCAGGAGAAGGAGAAGATCGAGCAGGAGGTCCAGTCCCGCGGCCGGGAGATGTTCGAGGAGCTCCAGCAGGGGGCCAGAGACCGGGGGCTCCGGCTTCTGCAGACCCCCCAGGGGCTCGCGGCGTTTCCGACCTCCAACGGCGACGTCATGACCCCGGACCAGATGGAGGAGCTGGAGGACGAGGAGCGCCAGGAGATCGAGGAGAAGCAGCAGGAGTTTCGCCGGAAGCTTCTTCAGGTGAACCGCCGGATCCAGGAGCTCCAGAAGCAGGGCCGGGAGCGCACCCGGGAGCTGGACAAGCGGTATGTGGGGTTTGCGGTGGATCACTTGATCAACGAGCTCAAGGAGGCCTACTCGGACTTTCCCCAGGTCGTCTCGTTTCTGGAGGAGGCCCGCTCCTACCTTTTGGAGCACAGCGAAACGTTCAAGCAGATCAAGCAGATGGAGGAGGCCGAGCCCCAGCAGAAGGCGGCCATGAGCCTCTTCGGCGGCGGGCAGCCTTCCTTCGAGGAGTACCGGGTCAACCTGCTGGTGGACAACGGGAAGACCGAGGGTGCACCCATGGCCTACGAGAAGCACCCCACGGCCCCCAACCTGATCGGCCGGATCGAGCACCAGGGGCGTCTGGGCACTCTGGTCACCTCCTTTCAGATGATCAAGCCCGGCTCTCTCCACAGGGCCAACGGGGGGTACCTGCTGGTGGACGCGTTCGACGCCCTGACAAAACCCATGGCCTGGGAAGAGCTGAAGCGGGCGCTGAAGAACGAGGAGATCACCATCGAGAGCCCGGGGGAGGCGTTCGGCGTCCTGATGACCCGGACCCTGAACCCCGAGCCCATCCCCCTGGAGATCAAGGTGGTGCTCATTGGAGATCCGTTCCTGTACTACCTGCTCTACCACCTGGATCCGGACTTCCAGGAGCTGTTCAAGGTCAAGGCCGATTTCCAGCTTCGAATGGAGTGGAACGAGGAGACGGTCCAGCAATATGCCCATTTCATCGGGACCATCTGCCGGGAAGAGGGCCTCGAGCACTTCGATCCCTCGGGCACGGCCGCGCTGGTGGAGAACGGCGCCCGCCTGGCCGATCACCAGGGAAAGCTGGGCACCCGGTTCGGCGAGGTGGTGGACCTGATCCGACAGTCCAGCTACTGGGCCTGGAAAGCGGGCTCGGGCCTCGTGCGCGGGGAGGACGTGGAAAAGGCCCTGGAGGAGAAGGTCTACCGCGCCAATCGGATCGAAGAGCGGATTCGGGAGATGATCGAGGAGCAGACCCTCCTGATCGACACCGAAGGCGAAGTGGTGGGTCAGGTGAACGGCATCTCCGTGGTCCCCCTGGGGGACTACAGCTTCGGCAGGCCCGCCCGCATCACCTCCCGAACCGGCGTGGGGACCGCCGGCGTCGTGCACATCGACAGGGAGGCCGAGCTGGGCGGCAGGCTCCACAACAAGGGGACCATGGTGCTGGCGGGTTACCTCGCCGGGAGGTACGCCGTGGACGTGCCCCTGGCGCTCTCGGCCACCATCGCCTTCGAGCAGCTGTACGAGGAGATCGAGGGGGACAGCGCCGCCTCGGCCGAGCTCTACGCCCTGCTCTCCAGCCTGTCCGGGATCCCCATCCGTCAGGGTCTGGCGGTCACGGGCTCCGTGAACCAGCGGGGCGAGGTGCAGGCCATCGGCGGGGTGAACGAGAAGGTGGAAGGCTTCTTTCGTGTGTGCAAAGCGCGGGGTCTCACGGGAGATCAGGGTGTGGTCGTCCCCGCGGGCAACCGGAGGCATCTGATGCTCCACCGGGAGGTGGTGGACGCGGTCCGCGAGGGATGGTTTCACGTCTACACGGTCTCCCACGTCGACCAGGGGATGGAGCTCCTCACCGGGCAAAGCGGGGGCGAACCCGACGAGGCCGGAACCTATCCCGAGGGATCCGTGAACCGGGCGATCCAGAATCGGATCCGGGGGCTCGCCGAAAAGGCCCGGGAGTACCGTTCCGGCCGGCAGGGACCGGGTCCTTGAAGGCCGGTAACCCTCCCATCGAGTCGGGGAGGCGGAGCGCGAAACAGCCGCACGTCGGCAGAAAGGGGATGCCATGACGGATCAGTGGAGAGCAGAGCCCATCGGACCCGGGCTCTGGTGGTTCGTGCCGGAGCACCACGAGGCCAGGGACGCGGCCAGGGAGGCCCCCGGCTGGGGGGACAAACCGCTGTACCTGGCCTGGGTGGACAACTCCACCGGGGGGTTGACCTACCAGCACGTGGGCGGGGGAGGGGAGCGAAGACCCCTGCGGGAGACGATCGGCCGGTGGCTGAGGGCCGACATCGAGACGCCCGAGCCTCCGGAGCGGTGACGCCCGGGATGGAGGAAGCCTCATGGTCGAGCCGCAGAAATGCTTTACCGAGGAGTACGTGGCGCAGGTGGTGCACGACCTCAAGACGCCCGTCCTGGCCATCGGCGGATATGCCAAGCGTCTTCGGGAGGGGAAGCTGGGGCCGCTGAACGACCGCCAGAAGAAGGCCCTGGACACCATCCTGGAGACGACGGACCGCCTCGATCACGACCTCGCCTGGATCGTGGAGCACGCGCGCGCCGGGCGGTTCGTCTGGGAGGAGGCGCATCACGAACGGTTCGATCTCAGGGACCACGTGGCCCGGGTGGTGGAGACCGTCCGGGCCCTGGCCGAGCAGAAGGGGGTCGTGTTGGACCTGGCCCTCCCCGAAGGGCCGGTGGAGGTGCAGGCCGATCCCCGGATGGTGGACCGGAGCGTGTCCGAGCTCGTGCACAACGCCCTCAAGCACACCCCGGAAGGAGGTCGGGTGGAGGTTTCATTGAGGGTCAGGGACGGAACGGTCGAGCTGGCCGTGAGCGATCGGGGGGAGGGGTTCGATCCGGAAAAGCTGAATCAGATCTTCCAGCCCTGGGAGCAGGTGATCCAGATCCAGGACCGGCGGATCCGCGGCGTGGGCCTGGGCCTGGCCAACGTGAAGCACTACGCCGAGGCCCACGGGGGCGAGGTGCAGGCCGAGACGTCCCCCGGGGCGGGGAGCACCTTTCGCCTGCTGCTGCCCCTGGACGGGGCGACCCCCGGATCCCCTCCCGCGGAACCTGAAGGCCGGAAGGGGGAAGGACGATGAAACGGTTGTTCCGGGGGCTCTTCCTGGGGCTGGGCGTGTTGACCGCCCTGGCCCTGCTGGCTGCAGGAGGCGCCGCGGTATATCGCGTCGTGGTGAAGGAGGGTGTGCCGGACCGGGTGATCCTGGAGACGGACCTCGGGAGGACCTACCGGGAGCGAACCCCGCGGCGGGGTCTCGCCGCGTGGGTCCCCGGACAGGCACCGGACCTCCGGGCCGTGGTGGAGGGGCTGCAGCGGGCCGCGCGGGACGACCGGGTTCTGGGGCTCGTGGCCGAGGTCGGGGCCACCGGGATGGACATGGGCAAGATCCAGGAGATCCGGGACGCCGTGATCGCCTTCCGCCGGTCCGGGAAGGAGGCCGTGGCCTGGGCCGAGACCTTCGGGGCGGGCGGCCCGGGCAACAAGACCTACTACCTGGCCTCGGCCTTCGACCGGATCGCCCTCCAGCCCACGGGCGAGCTGGCCCTGGCGGGGTTGCGCACCCGCACCCCCTTTCTGCACGAGCTTCTCGAGGAGGTGGGGGTCCGGCCGCACCTGGCCAAGCGCAAGGAGTACAAGACCGCCGCCAACGCATTGACGGAGGAGGGCTACACCGCGGCCCACCGGGAGGCGGAGGAGGCCCTGCTTCGCTCCATGATGAGCCGGATGCGGAAGGCCATCGCCGAGGGGCGCGGGATCTCCGAGGAGCGGGCGGACGATCTGGTGTCCCGCGGTCCCTTTCTCGCCGGGGAGGCGCTCGAGGAGGGCCTGGTGGACCGTCTCGTCTACCGGGACGAGGTCTACGCGGCCGCCGGGGACAGGGCGGGCGAGGGAGCGGAGCTGCTCTACCTGAGCGAGTACCTGAGGCGGGCCGGGGGGCCGTACACGGGGAAGAAGCGGATCGGGCTCATCTACGGGGTGGGCCGGATCGTCCGGGGAAAGAGCCGTCACTCCCCCCTGGGAGGGATCATCATGGGCTCGGACACCGTGAGCGCCGCCTTTCGCGCGGCGGCCGGGGACGACTCGATTCGCGCCATCGTGTTCCGCATCGACAGCCCGGGCGGCTCCTACGTGGCGTCCGACGTCATCCGGCGGGAGGCGGCCCGGGCCCGCGAGGCCGGGAAGCCGGTGATCGTCTCCATGAGCGGGGTGGCCGCCTCCGGCGGCTACTACGTAGCGCTTCCCGCGGACCGGATCATCGCCCACCCGGGGACCCTCACCGGCTCCATCGGGGTGCTCGGGGGCAAGATGATCACCTCCGGGCTGTGGGGAAAGCTCGGCGTCCGCTGGGAGGGCATGTCCACGCACGAAAACGCGGACCTCTGGAGCCGGACCGCGGATTACTCCCCGGGGCAGTGGGAACACGTGCAGCAGCGGCTCGACGAGATCTACGAGGATTTCTCGAGCAAGGTCTCGGCCGGGCGGGACATGGACCGGGAGGCGGTCCGGAGAGCCGCCCGGGGGAGGGTATGGACCGGCGAGGACGCCCTGGAGCTCGGGCTGGTGGACGAGCTGGGCGGCTTTCCCCGGGCCGTTCGTGCGGCCAAGAAGGCGGCCGGCATCGCGGAGGAGGAGGCGGTGACCCTCACGCTGTTCCCGCCCGGGAGGAGCCTGTGGCAGTGGCTGCTGGGAGCGCGTCCGGAGAGCAGCGAGGACCGACACACGGAGGGGATGGATCTGCGGGAAGCCCTGGAGGCCGAGGCCCGGCTCCTGCGCGGCGCGGGGCCGGGGGTGCCGGACCGGGCCCTCTGGATGGGGCCGGTCCCGGCGGTGGAGTAGCCGCCGGGACCGGTCCTCCATTCGTTTCGGGGGCGAAATACAGGATCGCACGGATTCACATCGCCGGCCCCCGGGATCAAAATGGAGCTCGAACATCACACGAAAAGCGCCTTCGTCCGGATCCGGGCCCGCAACGCGGGCAGCCGGAGCCCGGCGAGGGCCCCAACCAAGAAAGGAGATCGTCATGCCCATGCCCAAGGATGATTTCGATCCGGCCGTGCGGGAGAGTCTGATTCAAAACTGGCGCGAGTTCATGAGCAACATGGAGAAGTCGCTCGACCTCGTGGAGAACAAGCTCGGCGAGGCGGCCGAGATGCAGGAGATCTGCACCTCCGAGTGGTGTGAGGCCACCGAGCACGTGATCGACGATCTCGGAAACATGCTGTACTCCATCAGCGAGCCCAAGGGGGCCCCCGAGGAGGACACCCGGAAGCTCAAGGCCCTCAAGAAACGGCTCCACGACCTGTACGCCAAGTACAAGTCCACCGCAGGCGCGGCGGCGTAGAGCCCCTGCTTCACGTCCACCACCAACCGGACGCCCCCGCCCGTCGGAAGGACCGATCGGCGGGGGCGGCGGATGCCCGCGAGGAGTCCACGAGATGAGAGTCCCCCTGGAGCTGTCCTTTCGGAACGTCCCCAGGACCGAGCGCATCGACGAGATGGTCCGCGAGCGCGCGGCCAAGCTCGAGAAGTACCACGACCAGATCATCAGCTGTCGCGTGGCCGTGGAAGGCCCCCAGGAGCACCAGACCTCGGGCAGCCCGTACCGGGTGCGCATCAGCCTGCGCATCCCGCCCGGCCACGAGCTCGCCGTGGACCGCGAGCCGGGGCAGGACCATCTGCACGACGACCTCCCCACGGTGATCCACAGGGCATTCGACGCCCTGGAGCGGCAGGTGAAGAAGCTGAAGGACAAGCAGCAGGGTGAGGTCAAGAAACACCCCGACCAGGAGGCCGACGGGATGGTGAACAAGGTCTTCCCCGAAGAGGGCTACGGCTTCATCCGCAGCATGGACGGCCGGGACGTCTACTTCCACCGGAACGCCGTCCTGGAGGACGACTTCGATCGACTGGACATCGGCACGGGGGTCCGTTTCGTCGAGGAGGCGGGAGAGGAAGGCCCCCAGGCGAGCACGGTCCAGATCGTGGACAAGCCGGGCTGAGGGCCCACGCCTCCCTTATCCGGGTTCGTTCGACTCCGTCCTCGAAAGCAGGTCCAGGACCTCCTCCTCCCGGAGGTCGTACCACCGGACGTAGGCGTCCGCAACGGCGAAGAACATCCCCGTTCGGATGTTGGGACAGACGATCTCGTCGGCCTCGCTCCTCAACCGGTCGATGGTCCGCTGCGGGGCCGTCGGAACCGCCACCACCGCGCTTCGGACCCCGTGGTCCGCGACCATTCGCAACGCCGAGAGCATGGTGTAGCCCGAGGCCAGACCGTCGTCCACCAGGAGGACCGTCTTCCCGGCCAGATCGGGAAAGGGGCGCCCCTCCCGGAACAGCCGGTTCCTCTTCTCGAGCTCCAGCTCGACGACCCCCGTCGCGGTCTCGATGTCGCTCTCGTCGAGACGCAGCTCCGCCACCAGGGGTTCGTTCAGGAACTTGCCACCCCCGTACGCCATGGCGCCGAAACCCGCCTCCGGGTTGCCCGGAATCTTGAGCTTTCGGGCGATCACCAGATCGAACGGGGCCTCCAGGATCTCGCGCACCTTCAGCCCCACCGGCACGCCGCCGGCGGGAATGGCCAGGACGTGGAGATCGTCCCGGCCGCCGTACTCCGCCCTCAGCATGCCGCCGAGCACGCTTCCGGCCTCCCAACGGTCCCGGAACGCCTCGGAGCGGTCCCGGAGCTCCTCCTTTTCCACGATCTCGGCTCGTTTCATAAACGACTCCGCGTCCATCAGGGGATGTGGGGCACCAGGGCCCAGGCGATGTACCAGCCCTCCTCATCGCCCCGTTCGAGGCAGACGATCCCGCCGTTCTGGAACTTGAACACCGGCGCCCTGTCGGGGTCCCCGGCCGCCAGGTGGGCGGTGAGCTTCTCCATGAAGGGCAGGTGGCCCACCAGCATCTCGTCCCGGTCGCTCTCCAGGTCGAGGGCCGTGACGTCGTCCAGCGGCCCCATGCCCTCGACCGCCTCCACGCCGTTCGCCGGGTGGAGGACCCGGGCCAAGATCTCGGCCGTCTGCTGGGCCCGCTTCTTGCCGCTGTGCTTGATGGCCGACACGGTCAGCCCGTGGCCTTCGGCCATGGCGGCCATGCGCTCGACCTCCACGGTCCCTTCCGCGGAGAGCCCCTTGTCCGGGTCCTCCTCCTTGGGGAGGTTCTTTCCGTGCTGTACCAGGTAGAGTGCCATGCAGATCCTCCTTTCGTTCTAAAGGTCGAAGATCACCCGGGCCTTCCATCCGTCCCGGGTCCGGGCCACCTCCAGCTGGTGGTAGGTGGCCCCTTTCACGGTGGTCTTGATGGCGTGGCGGTCCGGATCGTAAGGCTCCCCCTGTGCCGTTCCGGTCAGGCGGCGGTCTTCGAGGGAGCGGACCCGGTAGCGGCGGAACAGCCACCCCTGGGCGTCGAACCGGTAGATCAGCTCGGTCAGCCACTCCACCAGGAGCTGCTCCAGGTCGGCGCCTTCCACGGCGATCTCCACGTCATAGGACGCCCGCACGGCGTCCGGGTCGGTGAGGATGTCCGTGAAGGCCTCCCCCGCGTGCTCGAACAGGGCCTCCGGGCTCCGGCCGAACAGCTCGACCCCCAGGTCGCCGGTGTGGTCCAGGTAGCGGAATGGCTCCATGGGAACCCTCTTCGGTGCGGCTACCCCTTGATCACCACGAGGGGGGCGAGCCTGGCCACCTTGCGCGCGATCCCGGCCCGGTGGAGCACCTCGACCACGTCGTTCACGTCCTTGTAGGCGTCGGAGATCTCCTCCACCAGGGTGGCGCGGCTGGCCCCCTTGACCAGGACGCCCTTCTCCTCCAGCTCCCGTGCGATGGAGCGGCCGCCGGCCGTCTTCTTGGCCTGCTTTCGGCTCATGACCCGTCCCGCCCCGTGACAGGCCGACCCGAAGGTCTCCTCGTACCCGGCCTGGGTGCCCGCCAGCACGTAGGAGCAGCGGCCCATGTCGCCCGGCACCAGCACCGGCTGGCCGACCCGGCGGTACTGCTCCGGCACCTCCCGGTGGCCCGGGGGAAAGGCCCGGGTGGCCCCCTTCCGGTGGACGCAGAGCCGGGTCGGCCGGCCGTCCACCCGGTGGGTCTCAAGCTTGGCGATGTTGTGGCAGACGTCGTAGACCAGCTCCAGGCGGGCGTCCACGGAATCGAACAGCCCGGAGAACGCCTCCCGGGTCCAGTGCGTGATCATCTGCCGGTTGACAAAGGCGAAGTTGGCCGCACCGGCCATGGCCGCCAGGTAGTTCCGGCCCTCCCCGGACTCCACGGGAGCGCAGCAGAGCTGGCGGTCCGGAAGGTCGATGCCGTGGGCCCGGGCCGCCTTGATCATGACCGAGATGAAGTCGCTGCAGACCTGGTGTCCCAACCCCCGCGAGCCGGTGTGGATCAGGACCGTGGCCATGCCCTCCTCGAGCCCCATGGCCGCGGCGGCTTCCCTGTCGAACAGCTCCTGCACGAACCCCACTTCCACGAAGTGATTGCCCGACCCCACGGTGCCGAGCTGACCCCGGCCCCGCTCCAGGGCCCGATCGCTCACCGCGGACGGGTCCGCGCCGGGGATGCGTCCGTCGGCCTCGATGCGGGACCGGTCCTCCTCGGTGCCGTAGCCCTGCTCCAGGGCCCAGCCCACCCCCTCCTCGAGGACGCGTTTCAGGTCCCGGAGACCCAGCCGGAAGTCCTTCCTGCTGGAGCCCACGCCGGAAGGGAGTATCCGAAACAGGGTTTCCAGGATCTCCCGGTTGTTGCCCCGGATCTCCTCGCCGCTCAGACCCGAGCGGAGCAGTCGAACGCCTCAGTTGATGTCGTAGCCCACACCTCCGGGAGAGACGACGCCTTCGCCGGACTCGAACGCGGCCACCCCGCCGATGGGGAAGCCGTACCCCCAGTGGATGTCGGGCATGGCCATGGAGGCGCCCCGGATCCCGGGAAGGGAGGCCACGTTGACCACCTGCTCCAGGCTCCGGTCCCGGCGGATGTCCCGGATCATCTCCTCGTCCGCAAAGACCAGGCCCTCCACCCGCATGGCGCCGGCCCGCGGAATCCTCCAGCGCCACGCGTCGATCTGCTCCAACGGTACGTCCGATGGACTCACAGGATCACCTCCTTGACTGAGAGACTACATTTCGAGCCCCGGTCCGGGAATGGGGTCGATCCGGTATTCTACGCCGGGACGATGCGGGAGGGAACCGGAGGACCGGTTCCGGCGAGAGGGCCGTTCGAGGGGGAGAAGGCGTGCCCCGGGGGCTCAGTGGGTCGAGGTGGCGGGCTGCTCGTCGTCCTGGGGGATCAGGGGCGATTGCGAGGGGAGCTCCGCGGTCTTCAGCCAGTAGGTGTAGAGGGTGCTCATGACGCTCTCCCAGTCGTCGAGGGAGGCGGGCTTGGTCACGTAGGAGTTGGCGCCGAGCCGGTAGCAGTCGTTCACGTCCTGGAGATCCACGGAGGTGGTGAAGATGATCACGGGCATCTCCCGCAGCTCCGGCATGGACCGGATCCGTGTGAGGACCTCCTTCCCGTCCATCCCCGGCATGCTGAGATCCAGGAGAATCACGTCCGGCCGCGGCGCGGAGCCCCGGTCGGCAAACCGGCCGCGCTGCAACAGGTAGTCCAGGAGCTCTTCCCCGTCGCCGGCCTCTCGCAGGCACACGGGGAGGCGGAGCGCCTCCAGGGTGTCCCTGGCCAGGAAATGGTCGTCCGGATCGTCGTCGACCATCAGGATCACGTGCTGGTTTTCGTTGCAGGACATGAGGGGGTACCTTCTGCTTTCCGCGGTGTGCGATCGCCGCATGGGGTCATGATCATGACTGCTGGAATACATCGCGGTTTTCGCCCGTGAATACCACGGAGTTCGATCGCGAATGCATGGAGGCCGCCTGCCTCCGGTATGCTCGGATCCCTTCCGGTGCGATGGCCTCGAGGCCGTTGGTGTGGACGAAGAGCCGGGTCCCTTCGCGGCCGAACCGTTCCAGGTGGTCGATCGGCTCGCGGGCGGCGCCCGGGTCGAACAGGCCCACGGGTTTCAGGTGAACGCTGCGGTCGTTGCGGTGGATGAGCAGCTTGGGGTCGGATGTCATGGTCCCTCTTCAATCTCCGTTGCAGCGCAGGGTCGGGTCCGGACGGCGTTCCGTTCCAGAACCCGTTCGATTCGAACCCATTATGACCGAAGGGGAGGAGAGGTGTCTATCGGGAAAACCCGGGATTTCACACAGGAGATTCCTGATGCGGCTCTGGGGAAGGTGCCGCGTCTCCTGCCCGGATCAGGGGGGTGTACAGGAAGAAACCACAGGAATATCCATGGCCTTGCTTTGCGACCGGAGGGGGCCTCCTTACCCGAACACCCCGGCCACCGGCTTGCCGCAGTTCGGGCACAGACCGTTTTTCACGGTCTGCTCGCTCACGGAGTAGGTCCTCCGTTTCACCACGGGCGCGTTGCAGTGGGGGCAGTGGGTGTCGGCGGAGGCCCCGGCCACGTTTCCCACGTAGATGTACCGCAGACCCGCCTCGCGGCCCAGATCCCGGGCGCGCTCCAGCGTGGAGACCGGCGTGGACTCGGCCTCCGTGAGCTGGTAGTCGGGATGAAACCGGCTGATGTGCCAGGGGATGTCCGGATCGGTGCCGGCGATGAACCCGGCGATACCGGCGAGCTCGTCCTCCCCGTCGTTCTGTCCCGGGATCACCAGGGTGGTCACCTCCACCCAGATGCCGAGCTCCCGCATCTTGCGGATGGCGTCCAGGATCGGCTGGAGACGGCCCTTGCACCGTTCCTTGTAAAAAGCGTCCCGAAACGACTTGAGATCCACGTTGCAGGCGTCCAGGTAGGGAACGGCCGCCTCGAGGGCCTCGGGGGTCATGTAGCCGTTGGTCACGAAGACGTTGGCCAGCCCCTGCTCCCTGGCGAGCCGGGCCGTGTCGTAGGCGTACTCGAAGAAGATGGTGGGCTCGGTGTAGGTGTAGGCGATGCTGCGGCAGCCCCGTTCCGCGGCGCTGTGGGCGATCTCCCGGGGCTCGACGTCCCGTCGTTCCCCCGCCGTGCCGTCCCGGTGGGAGGTCTGGGAGATCTGCCAGTTCTGGCAGAAGTCGCAGTGGAAGTTGCATCCCATGGTGGCGATGGAGAAGGCCTGCGTTCCCGGGTAAAAGTGGTAGAGCGGCTTCTTTTCGATCGGGTCGACGTTCGCCGTGATGATCTGCCCGTAGGAGAGGGTGTACAGCCTGCCGTCCACGTTCCGGCGCACCCCGCAGAACCCGTACTTTCCCTCCTTGATCCGGCAGTGGTGGTTGCACAGGAAGCAGTGCACCCGGCCGTCCTCTTCCACCTCGTACAGCATGGCTTCCTTCACGGTTCCCCCTCCTCGTGTCGAATGGTGTCCCGCCCGTTCGGGAGCAGGCTTCCCGCCCGCACAAGCGGCCTGATGCTTCCATTTCGCGGCATGAAGAGAAAAAAGGGAATGGGGTGAATCCCGCATTTTTCCGCCGCTCCCGCGGATCGAGGTGCGGCGTGAGGGGCCGGTGGAGCCTCGAACGTCCCGGGCCGGGGTTCAGGAGTAGAAGAGCAGGACCATCCCCACCACCACCGCCACGAAGATCAGGCTCATGCCCGCCCCGCCCCGCAGGAAGTCACGGCTGTGGTAGCGACCGGGCCCCATGTAGAGCGCGTTGACCTGATGGGTTGGAATGAGGAAGGAGTTGGAGGTGGCCAGACCCACCACGAGCACGGCCAAACGCGGGTCCACCCCGGCGCACCGATCCAGCGGCAAGGAGAGGCCGCCTGTCCGGAACCCGTCCGTGTCGCTACCGGGTCTCCCCGATGTGCCGGGCGATCTGGGTCGTGATGGAGATGCTCGTGCAGAGGGTCTCCACCAGGCTCCGAAAGGTGAGGGACAGCTGGGCGTGCTCCGCCTGGAGCTTGGCCGGGTCCAGCTTCTCCAGCTCCAGGTCCTTGGATGCGAGAACGGACGCGTCGTGGGGTTCCTGCCCGATCTGGACGAAGGGCAGGTTCCCGAAGACATCCTCCCGTTCCAGGGTGATCAGGGGGAGGCCGCCCTTTTTCGTCCTGCAGGCCAGGCAGACCTCGCCCGACGAGATGGCGTAGACCTCCTCCGGCTTGGCGCCGGCTTTCCAGTAGATGCTCTTGTCCTTCACGGAGATGGGGGTCTTCTTGGTCCCGCAGTAGAGGTCCACCAGCCGGTCCGACGTCTTGATCAGGCGGCGCGAGAGGCTGAGCAGCAGGTTTCTGAACTCGGGGGAAAGCCTGGCGTACTCCCCGTAGAGGCGCTGGGTGTCCAGCAGCCCCAGCCGGAGGTTCCCCGCGGCGGAGACGTGTGCGCTCCGGATGCTGCCCTCGAACAGGAAGATCATGAAGGTCCCGATGAAGCTGCCGGGGCCGAGCCTGGCGATGGTGATCGGGCCCTTGGGCGTCTCCCGGAGGACCTCCACCTCGCCTTCCAGGATGATCCATATCCAGTTTCCGTGGCGGCCCTCGGTCACCACCCGGTGCCCGTCGGGGAACAGTTCCTCCTCGACCACGTACATGTAGTCGATGACCGGCCCCTTGATCACCGGCATGGACTCCCAGAGGACGGCCCCGGAGCCTTTGCGCCTGGCGGGCCGATCCGCTTCCGCGCGGGAGGGTGGGCCGACCTTCTCGATGGCGCCTTCGTCCAGCAGCCGGAGGGCGTCGAGCATGATCTGCATGCGGCTTTTCTTGATGGTGCGGGGCACTCGAACGGGGCGGCTGTGAAAGGAGAACGTCCCCTCCAGCCATCCGAACAGGGCGTTGACGGCCTCCACCCCCTTGGAATCGGCGTTCGAGGCGTTGATCGGGTCCCCTTCCCGGAAGTAGACCGTGGCGGGGCCCGCGGCATACAGGCAGTTCACCTGGAGGACGCCCGTGCTGCCGTTGCCTCCAAGCAGCTGGAACAGGTCGGACAGGCTGACGAACGAGAGGTCTCCCTGGAGAACGGGTGGGTCCGGCATCTGCTTCCTTTCGAGGTCCTCCCGCCGGCGGTGGAGAGGGGTCTCCCGCCCCCGGCGGGCCGGCGCGCGGTGTTCGGTCTTCAGGCGCGACCGTCTATTCCGCCCAGTCGAGCTCCTGTCGGAGGTGCTTCAGGGTGAGCTCCATGCAGCGCTTCAGGGCCGGGCCGACGCCCGTGCCTTTCAGTGCGCTCCCGGGAAAGGAAGGGGCCTTCAGCTTGCTGTTCAAATCCTTCTCCATCATCTCGACGGGCATGATGGGCAGGCCCGTCCCCTCCAGGTCCCGCTTGTTGTAGTGGAGGACAACGGGCATCTTGAAGATGCTCTTCCCCTCCTCCTTCAGGTTGGTCTGAAGGTCTTTCAGGGACAGCAGGTTGGCTTTTCTTCGGATCTCCAGCGAGTCGGCGACGAAGACCAGGCCGTCCACCCCTTTGAGGACCATCTTTCTCGTGGATGCGTACTTCACCTGACCGGGGACGGTGAAGAGCTGCATCTTGACCTCGCACCCCCGGACCTTTCCGAGGCCGAGCGGCAGAAAGTCGAAGAAGAGGGTCCGGTCCCCCTTGGTGTCGATGCTGACCATGTCGCCTGTCGCGTACTTCCGGCCGGCCTTGTAGATGTACTCCAGGTTGGTGGTTTTTCCGCCCCGCCCGGGCCCGTAATACACGATCTTGCACTCGATGGTTCTTTCCTGCGCGTTGAAGTTTGCCATGAAATCCGTCCGTCAGTCCCGATGCCGTCCGTCTCCGCTCAATGCCGTCCCTCCTAGATGTCCCTCACTCGTCCAGCTTGATGTCCACCATGAAGCTTCCCCGGTTGGGGCCCTCGAGGACCTTGGTCTTGCCCGTCACCGTTCCGCTCCCCGGGAAAAAGCCGATGGGGGAGAAGCACTGGATCTCCGTCAGCCGCAGGCCGTGCCTGAACAGGCGGACCAGCTCCTTGCCGGAGGCGGGCACAATGATGCTGACGGTGGAGTCGGACTGGAGCTCCACCGGGAACTCCTTGCTTTGTCCGCTCTCCGGGCCGCCCTCCAGCCGGATGTTGACCGAGGAGATGTCCATCTCTTCTTCTTCCTCGGGCTCGGCGCCTTCGGGAAGGCTCTCCCGGACCTCGTCGTCCCCGGGAACCTCCAGGTCGATGTCCCGGCTCTCCAGGACCCCCCGCAGGAACTCCCGGAGGTGACGAATCTCCCCCCCGGTGAAGCGGTCTCCGTCGGCCCAGGCCTGGAGCTGCTCTACGGCGGCCTCGGGTGAAGACGCGGTCAGGTGACAGCGGATGATGTTCTTGCCGATCATCACCGGAAGCGTTGCATACGCCAGGATCTCGTTGAACTCCTCCAGCGCCTTTTCGAACTGGCCGAACTTGGCCAGGGCCATGGCTCCCTCGATGGCGGCCGCCTCCTTGTCCTTGGAAAATGCGAACGATTTCTTGATCAGCTCCTGGATCTCTTCCGAGAGCTCGGGCGCGGCCGCGTCCTGGTCGATGTCCCCGAGGACGGCGTCCACCTCCCGGATCTTCTCCTCGACGGCTGAGATCAGGGTGGTGTTCTTTTGGAGGACGTCGTTTCGGGTCATGATCGCGAGCGCGCTGCCGAACTTTTCCCTGGCCTGTGCGTAGAGTCCTTGATTCTTGTATACCACGGCCTCTTTGAGCAGTATTTTGATTTTATCCTGTTCGGACATGGCAGACTCCAGAGAGGAACGGCTCGCATGAAAGCCTTCCGCGGGTCTCGGCGTCCTCGTCGGAAGGGGCCGGGCCGGAGATCCGCCCCGGGTCCTGCAGCGCGGCCGATCTGCGAGGGTCCCCCTCGGCCGAACGCGCGGTCCCGTCCGAAAAAACCTGTGAAGGGTTTGGAGCAGGACACCGTCACGGCAATCCAGGATACACGAAATGTTTAAAATATCAACAGCCTTTTGCGACCCTCGACCTCTCCGCGAGCGAGGGGGACTGTATTGACACGCAGCATCCTGGTCGGTTATGATCCGCCCTCGATTCCAGTCGCAGGGAGCGATGCCCCTGCCCCCGTTGCCGCCCATGAAGACGATCTTTCGAATCACCATCGTGGTCCTCTGTACAGCCGTCCTGATGGTCCTGCTGGGGGAGGCCTACCTGCGCGGGCACTACTTCGGCCTGCCCACGAGCGAGAAGCACCATCCCCATCCCTACCTGCAGACCGTGCTCCGCAGGGACGTTCCTTTCATCGACGGGGAGGCCCTGACGGAAGAGGGGTTCCGGAGGACCGGGCCCACCCGTACGGGAGAGCGGGTCCGCAGGGTTCTCGTGGTGGGCGACTCGTGCGCCTTCTCCATCAGCAGCAGCTCGGAGGCGCAGTCCTTTCCGACCCTCCTGGAGGCGGGGCTGAACCGGTCCTTCGAAGAGGCGTTCGAGGTGTACAACGCGGGCGTGCCCGGCTACGGATCGCTGCAGATGCTCCTGTGGCTGGCGCAGGTGTTCGACGAGGTGGATCCGGACGAGGTGGTGATCTACGGGGGGTGGAACGACTTCCGGATCCTGATGCACGACCGGGGCATGCTCTACATCGAGAACAACTGCCTGGGCATGCCCCGCATGTACCGGCACCGGGACTACTGGGAGCTGCGGGACCGGGAGGCCGGCGCGTTTCGGCGAATCCTGAGGAAGCTCTACCTGTACGACATGCTCTCCTTCCGGTTGGAGACGCACTACGTGAAGAAGCAATTCCGGGAGTTCCGGCGGAACCACGCCCTCTCGGAGCTGCCGCCCGAACCGCTCCTCATCGACGAGGTCTTCGCCAACTTCGAGACCAACCTGGAGAACATGATCGCCCTCTCCAGGGGCCGGGGGGCGGAGGTCTCCCTGGTGACGCTCGGGACCCCCCTCCGAAGGCGGTACACACCGGCTCAGGAACGGACCGTTCGAGAGCGGTTCGACCGGGATTTCCTGAGGCTGGCACCGGCGGAGATGGCCCGTTACGCCTTCGGGTTCAGCGACATTGCGAGATCCTTGGGGAAACGGTACGGCTGCACGGTCTTCGACTGGGAGCGGTGGTACCACCAGGCCGGGGACGACGACGCGAGCATGTTCGTGGACCTGGTCCACCCCTCGGACGAGGGCTACGCCTTTCTCGTGGAGTGCGTTCTCGCCCAGCTCACGTCCCGGGCGGGAACGCGAACGCCCGCTCCCTGAAACGGACCGGACCATGGACAGGGCACGCGACCTCAAGTCCCTTCACCGCCGGATCGTGCGGTGCGTACGCTGCCCCCTCCACGAGTCCCGGCGCCACGCGGTGCCCGGGGAGGGCGACGCCCACGCGGCCCTGATGCTGGTGGGCGAAGCGCCCGGCGAGCAGGAGGACCTGCAGGGACGACCCTTCTGCGGCCGGGCCGGCCGCTTCCTGGACCGGCTCCTGGAGGAAGTCGGCCTGGAGCGTCCGGGGATCTTCATCACCAGCACGGTCAAGTGCCGCCCGCCCGACAATCGCAACCCCCGAAAGCCGGAGTCGGACACCTGCCGTGACCTGTGGCTGGAGCGCCAGGTCGCGCTGATCGACCCGAAGGTCGTCGGGCTCATGGGAAAGGTGGCGATCGAAGCGATTCTCGGGGAGAAAGGGAACCTGAGGGACCTCCACGGCCGGCGGTTCGACCGGGACGGGAGGGTCTACCTGGCCACCTATCATCCCGCCGCGGCCAT
The DNA here is from genome assembly GCA_964443135.1 of uncultured Desulfobacterales bacterium. Classification (GTDB taxonomy): domain Bacteria; phylum Desulfobacterota; class DSM-4660; order Desulfatiglandales; family HGW-15; genus JAIPEI01. The sequence goes on from CAYUBQ010000003.1 coordinate 59,496, forward strand.
GCGGTTCCCGGAGGCCGCCGGTCACATCGAAGCCGACTTTCGGATGCTCGCGGAACTGGCGGGTTGAGCGCCGCGGCACCGCCCCGCTTGTCTCAGTCCGGGACCACGGAGAACTGCTCCCGGCACTCCCGCTCGCGGCCCCGCACCACCCGCCTCCCCGCCAGGGGACCGCTCTGCTCCGTGACCACGGTGCACTGGTCCTCGTGGCCGTCCCGCTCGTAGTAGATGACCACCCAGTCCCGGTCCCTGCCCAGGTCGTGGGCGCGGGCCGTGTTGGAGAAGTGGGCCGTGAGCCGCCACCCCTCCCGCTCCGTGTGGAGGATCGGGATGCGGCGATCCCCGTCCGGGTTGAAGCGCCTGGGCCGGACGGTGCGGAGGGCCCCGCCCCGGCCCGGTCCCGGTAGTCCCGGTCCACCTCCAGGAGCAGGGCCACGCCCGGCCGGGGCTCCCCGGGGCGGCTTCCGGTTTCGCCGCGGTGCGCCCTGCGGGCCCGCCGCCGGCTCGAGCGGCTCAGCACGGCGTCGAGGGTTTCGCGGACCCCCCGGGCCCTGCGTTCCCCGATCCCCGGAACCGACGCGAGTCTGCCGTCGTGCGCCGCCACCTCCAGGTCTTCCAGGGTCTCGACCCCCAGGGTCTCGTGAATCCGCCCGGCCAGCTTCTCCCCGACCCCGGGAACGGTGGTGAAGAGGTCCTCCGGCGAGATCTGTCCTTCCAGCCGGTCCAGCAGGCCGAGGCGCCCGGTTCGGACGAACTCCCTGACGGCCCCCGCGATGCTGCGGCCGATGTGCGGAAGCTCCTCCAGCCTTCGGTCCCCCATGCCCAGGGCGAGGTCGGCCATGGAGACGCCGGCCTGCTCGATCTCACGCGAGGCCCTCCGATAGGCCTGGACGCGGTACGGGCTCCCGTCCTGGGCCTCCAGCAGGGCGGCCAACCGGTCGAGCAGGTCGGCGATCTCTTCGTTGGAGGGGCGGTTGACCGGGTTCACGCGCTCTCCTTCCTCCTTCCCGAGGCCGCGCCGTCCCGGACGCTCCCGCCCGGGACGGCGCGGGACCGGATGTTCGGGCTACGAGGCCCTTGGAACCGCGGGCAGGCGGATTTCGACCTCGGTCCCCCGGTCGGAGGAGTCCACGGTGAGCCGACCCCGGTGCTCGTGGACGATCCTCTGGGCCATGGTCAGGCCGAGCCCGGAGGCCTGCGGCTTGGAGCCGTAAAAGGGCTCGAACACGTGCGGCAGGTCCTTCGGGGAGATCCCTCCGCCGGTGTCGGCAAACAGGAGGCAGACCCATCCCTCCCGCGCGCGGACCCGGATCTCCAGCTCCCCGCCGTTCGGCATGGCCTCCAGGGCGTTCTCCAGGATCTTTTCGAATGCGACGCCGATGAGACCGGGGTCGGCGGTCACCTCGGGGAGCCCGTCGGGGACCCTCCGGTGGATTTCGACCCCCCGGGATTCCAGCCGCTTTCTCCAGCCTCCCGGAAGGGGATCCACCAGGTCCGCCGCAGCGACGCGGCCGGGCTCAGCTTTTCGGAGGCTCGTGAGCTCGTGAATGTCGGCCACCATCCGCTCCAGCCGCTGGACCTCCATGAGAATGATGTGGAGCCAGTTTTCCGGATCTTCCTGGCCCGCGTACCGTTTCTGAAGGCGGAGGGCGAAACCCCCGATGGTCATGAGCGGGTTCCGCACCTGGTGGGCGATGCCGGAGGCCAGCCTGGCGAGCTCCTCCTCCAGCCGCTTGCGGTCGGTGATGTCCACGGCGATCGCCCGGACCCCCCGGGTGGTCCGGTTCCTCACCATGGCGCTGGAGTGCACCAGCACGGGGAAACGGGTGCCGTCCTTCCGCACCGCCGTGTACTCCGTGGCTCCCACGGGCTCCCCGGTCATGATCCTTTCCATATCGTCGCGGAACCTGCGGAGGTCCTCCTTGGCAAAGAGATCGTCGACGCGGAGACCCCGTCGGAGCTCCTCCGGGGAAAGGCCGAACGCCTCGAGCCCGCTCCGGCTCATGAACAGGAACCGCCCGGCGCCGTCCGTTTCGTAAATCGTCTCCGGGAGCAGGTTGGCCAGCTCCTGGTAACGCCTCCTGCTCTCCCTCAGGTCGCTGTCGCGCTCGTGGATTTCCGCGGCCATGGCGTTCACGTCGCTGATGATGGCATCGACGTCCCGCTGCCTGCCCGGAGCGAGGCGGTGGCCGTAGGAGCCCGAGGCGATGGTCTCGAGTCCCCGGGCGAGCCTGGTCAGCGGACGGCGCAGGAACACCCTGAGCAGGATCCGGATGACCACCATCACGGCCAGGGTGACGCAGGCCATCACGACGAGGATGGATATCAGTGCGGTCTTCCGGGCCGCCAGCAGGTTCTTCGTGGTGAGGGCCGCCTCGATGCGACCGATCTCCTGCTCCCGGTAACGGACCGTTCTCGCAACGGTGACCAGGTCCGGCTCCCCGGGGGGCCGTTCCTCGTAGAGGACGGCGCCCGTCTCGTCCAGGACGTGCAGGCCCACCACCCCCTGCGTCTGGGCATACGCGTCGGCCACGGTGCGGACGGCGTGGTGGTTGACGTTCCAGAGGGGAAGGGTCAGCGCGGCCGCGAGCTTGTCCGCCATGTCTTCGGCCCGCTGCTCCAGACGGCGCTCGGATCGGGTCACCGAGACCTTGTACTGGATCAGGCTCAGACCGGCGGAGACGGCGATGATGGTGAGCGCAATCCCGATGGTGAGGTCGCTTGCGATGGTGCGTCTCTGGAGAAATCCGAAGGGTTTGCTTGTCCGGGTGAACTGGTCCATGGCGTCATCCTTCGCGTCCACAAGGAAAGGCCGGTTCGATGAGCCCCCTCCCTTCCCGCACCTTCACGGGACGTCGATACGGTGCTTTCTCCGGATCTCCTCCAGCACGCCTTCCGAGGTCATGCCGGAAAGCGCCCGGTTGAAATCGGCCACCACGGCCCGGCAGCCCGGGACCCGTTTCGACACGCCCAGGTGGAGGGGTTTCACCTGGAGGGGCGGTTGGAGGGGCTCGAGACGGCCCGCTCCCCCGGGAATCCGGTGTTCGAGGAGGTGCCTGGCCGTGTAGAGGTCGATGACCGCGAGGTCGATGCGCCCCCTGAGAAGCTTTCGCAGGTTGCTCTCGTCGTTGTCCGTGGGTTCCTTGGTGAGGTAGTCCGCCCGATCGAAGGCGGGGGAGTTCACGTAGCCCCGTACCACCCCGATCCGGTACCCCTCGAGATCCTGCAGGCGGGTGTAGTCGATCTCCGCCTCCACCCGCTTGTAAAAGACCAGGTAGCTCCAGGCGAACGGATTCGAGAGGGCGAAGGTGCGGGCCCGCTCCGCAGAGTGGTAGGCGGGATACATGGCATCGGAGTCCCCCCGCGCGACCCTGCGAAGGACCCGCGCCCAGGGCATGAAGGTGATCTCCACGCGGTATCCCGCCCGTTCGAAGGCCCGGCGGACGATCTCGGAGGTGAAGCCGAGATTCGGGAGGTCCCTTCCGACGTAAGGCGCCCAGTCGAGCGTGGCCAGGGACACCCGCTCCTCGGTCCGTCCCGGCGGGGCGGAGGAGAGGAGGGCCAGGAGGAGGACGGTCGTGAAAAGGCGTCTGCGCATGGGGGTCCCGGGGCGGAGCGGTTCGACTTCCAGCTACCGTTCGAGCTCTACCGCCCCTCCCGGACGGTCTTCCGGCAGAGGGGCGTGTCCCTCGATCCATCTCCGATGGCAGATCCGCACCCCTTCCTCGATCCGTTCGCGGGGGACCAGGAGGGAGATGCGGAAGGAGGTCGTGGTGACGCCGGCCAGGGGGATCCCGTTCCTGCGGAGGAGATCCAGGGTGGCGGTCAGGGCCAGGTTGTTTCGGTTCAGGCCCTCGCCGATGAGCGAGAGGGCGGCCAGCTCGTGGTCGAAGGCGATGCCGTCCCCGAACCGGCCGGCCAGCTCGGACTCCAGGTTCTCCCAACCGTAGACGTTCGCCGTGGAGACGACGAACCCGGCCCGGGAGCGACCGGCGTCCGCAGCGACGTGGGAGACGTTGACCTCCTTGATCTGCACCTGCCTCTCCTCCAGAAGGCGAACGGCCCGGTCGAAATGCTCCAGGGCGTCTGTTCCGAAAAACCGGACCCGGGTGATCCGCTCCTCGCTCACCACGGCCTGAACCCCCGTGATCGCCTCCGGAGGCATCAAGCGGACGACGGTTTCTCTCCCCGGCGCAAAGGAGGCGCGGGCGTAGACGGCGATCTGCTTCTCCTTGGCGAACTGTACCGCGTGGGCGTTGAGCACCTTGGCTCCGGCCGTGCTCATCTCCTGCATCACAGGGTAGCTCAGCTCCGGCAGGTGCCGGGCGTCGGCCACCATCGCGGGATCGGCCGAGTAGACGCCGTCCACGTCGGAGTAGATCTCGCATCGATCCGCATCCAGGGCGGCCGCGAGGGCCACGGCGGTGGTGTCGGACCCGCCGCGGCCCAGGGTGGTGATGTCGCGTTTGTAGCTGACGCCCTGGAACCCGCCCACGATCACCACCTTTCCCGCCGCCATCTCGTCCTGCACCCGAAACGGGCGCACCTCGATCACCTGGGCGTCGTTGTGCCGGTCGTTGGTGATGATTCCGGCCTGGGACCCGGTCAGGGAGACCGCGTCCAGCCCCTTCTCCTGGAGGGCCATGCTCAGCAGGGCCATGGTGATCCGCTCCCCGGTGGAAAGCAGCATGTCCATCTCGCGGCGGGGAGGGGACGGTCCCAGCTCCCGGGCCATGCCCACCAGGCGGTCCGTGGTCTTGCCCATGGCCGAGACCACGACGGCCACGTCCGTCCCCTGCCGCTTCACCTCGGCGATCCGGTCGGCGATCCGCTTGAGCCGGTCCAGGTCCGCCACGCTGCTTCCGCCGTATTTCTGGACGATACAGGTCATGAGAAATCGCTCGAGTCAAGTGATGAAATCGTGGATTGCCATACAGGATAGGAGGATCGGGCGGACGTGTCAACGCCGGGGGCCGAACCCGGCCGGTCGAACGGTCCGGAAGACCCTGGGAAGAGCCCGGCACGCACTTTATCGGAGACGGAGGGTCTGCTCGCTGGGGGCGTCGAGGGCGAGCAGCAGCAGGACGTAGCGCTTGAGGTTCTTGATGATCAGGAACTCGTCCTTGACCCTCTGGTACCCGTTTTCGCCCAGCCTTTTCGCGGCGTCGGGCCGGTGGAGCAGGGAGCGGATCGCCAGGCCGGCCCCCTCCACCGAGTGGACCAGGAGCCCGGTGTGGCCGTCGATGATCTGGGCCGGAATGCCGCCCACGGCCCCGCCGATCACGGGCCGCCTCTTCCAGAGCGCCTCCGAGACGGTGAGCGCGAATCCCTCCCGGAGCGACTTCTGGAGCACCACGTCCGACCCGCGCTGAAAGGCGTTGATCTCCGTGGCCACGGACGGGCTGAACAGGAGGATGTGGATGTCCGGATCGTCGCCCGCCTCGGCCCGCACCTGCGCGACGATCTCCTCGGACTCGGGATCGTCCGCAGCCTTGTCCCCCACGAGCAGCAGCCGGCAGTCCACGTACTTTCGGGCCATCTTGTAGGCCCGGATCACGCCGATGGGATCCTTCCAGGGGTCATAGCGGGAGATCTGGGTGACCACCGGCTTGTCGCGGGGAACGCCGTACTTCGAAAACACCCCCTCCACGTAGTCGTCGTCCAGCGGCCGGTTCTTGTCGTCCAGGGGGTCGATGGCCGGAAAGAACCGGAACTGGGGAACGGCCAGCCGGGGGGAGAAGAGGGCGGAGGAGAAGATGGCCGCGTCGTAGCGCTCCACGTAGGGCCTGAGAAAGTCCCATACCTGGGGGTTGGGGTGGGACATGTCGATGTGGCACCGCCAGACCCAGCGGTTGGTCCTTTCCTCGTTCCAGGCGATCAGGGCTGCGGGCTGCGGGTCGTGGATCACGACGAGGTCCTGGTCGAACGTCATCCGGCTCGCGTTCGCCTCGTTGCATCCCAGGTAGGCCTGGAAGTCCTCGTCGGACAGTCGGAGCGGGTTCCCCTGGAGGGCGTTGTGAAACGACTTGGTCACCTCGAAGAACCGGTCGTTCCCCTCGATCACGTCCCACTCCACCGGAATCCCCAGCTCGGTGAGAAGCGGCACCACGCGGTGGAGCATCTCGGCCACGCCACCGCCCACGGCGGTGGAGTTCACCATCTTGATGGAGCGCGTTCCCGCGTGGGCGGCCAGGATGGTCAGCTCCTCGATGATGTCCGGGCCCACGACGTCCACGTAGTCCGCGAGGGTGGGATTGTTCGTTCCGGTCTCCTGCATGGGGTTTTCGCTCCGGGGCTCTCCATGGGCCCGGCCTCTCTTTCGAGACATCGCGCTCAGGCGGAGGCGTGCCCGTCGATCAGCTCCAAAATGCGCGACCTGAGTCCCTCGATGGTGTACACGTTGAGGTCGATTCTCCGGATCCGGTCCGCGAGGTCGGGCATGCGGAGACCTTCCTCGATCCACCTGGAGAAGTCATTGTCCTCCAGCTTCTGGAGCCGGGATTCGATGAAGTGCAGGTAGAGGGAGTAGATACTGATCTGCTCGATGTTTTCGCGAAACGAAGCGAGGCTGTAGGCGAACTTGTCCGTGAGATAGACGACGCGGGTGATGTCGTACAGGTAGAACGGGTCCTCCGCTGTTTTCTCGAACGCCGAAGGCCTCTCCGAGCGGTGGATCTCGATGATCTCGATCAGTCGGGATCGCAAATCCTCCGTGGTGCTGTACTCGGAGAAGTCCACGGCCATGAGCTTCTCGGCGAGCGCCTTTTCGTTCAGGCTCGTGGCCGCCCAGATGGCGAAGTCGCTGTTGTAGGGCACCTCGGCTTCCTTCAGCTTCAGGAAAGCGGAAAAGGTGTGGTAGAAGACGGACGAAGACCGGCAGGTTCTCAGGAGGTGGAGAAGCTCCTCCAGGTTGTACGCCTTCCGCCCGGTCAGCATCTCCAGGGATGCGCTCGAAGAGAACTGAAATACGTCGGCCATGCTGCGCCTCGCTTGGGTACCCGCCTCCGGGTTTTCGGAACCGGTCTCGTACGGTCGATCCTCAGGGCGACGGGGTCCCGGGTCCCTCGACCGGCGGTCGGGAAAGGAGGACGATGCCCACGAGGGCGAGGAGGAGGAGCGCCAGGATGGACAGGACGTTCCCCTGAAACACCGAGGGCACCATGAGCGCCCCGAAGACCAGGGATGCGATCCCGAGGATCTTCCGGCCGATGACCTTGATGACCGCGCCCGTGAGCAGCGCCCCGACGGCCCCGATCAACGTCAGGACCATGATCAGGTTCCGGGTGCCTGAGGAGAGACCGCCTTCGCCCATTCGGATGGGGCCCGGCCCCGCGCCGGAGCCGCTCCACAGGGCCGCCACGATCCCCAGAACACCTGCAATGACCAGAAGTACGACCATGTTCCGTATCCTCATTTCATAACCTCCCAGTGCGTGATGGGTCAACGATTTCTCGTGCAGGCTACCTCCCCCGGCGTCTCGGGGGAATGGGGTCGGGACCCGACTTTCCCCGATTCGGGAGGGGTGGCTCTAGGGGGGGCGGTCGAAACTTGCTACAAGGTCTTCAGGTGATCGACGATGAGGTGCATCTCATCGTGATCGAGCTCGTCCGCAAAGGAAGGCATGTTCTCGTAGGGGTCCTCGAGCTGCCGGCGGACGTTCCCCCCGGTCACGGGCCTTCCGCTCACCGGGAGGCTCTCCCGTCCGAAGAGACCCTCGAGACCGGGTCCGATCTTGGCTTCCCGGCTCTCCGTGTAGTGGCACTGGGTGCAGCCCGCCTCCTGGAAGAGGGCGGCCCCCTCCCCGTCCGGCCCGTTCGGCGCGCGGACCAGGGCGCGAAATGCGCCGAGCAGGATCACGATGCAGGCGACCGCGACGACGACCCCGGTGGTGGTGCGTTTCAGGTCTGTTTTTCGCATGGCTTACCCGTCAGTCCAGGAATGAGAAGATTTCGAGACGAACGGCCCGATCGGGCACGCCCAGGTCCAGGAGGCCCGTGACCGCACTCTCGCGCATGGCCGGCGGTCCGCAGACGTAGAACACCTTGCCCTCCAGCTCCCCGCAGTGATCGACGATCCTGTCCCGATCGATGTGGCCGGTCTCCCCCTGCCACGCCTCGGCGGGCCGGCTCAGCACGTGCACCACCTTCAGGTCGGGTCGGCCCCCCGCCTCGATCTCGGAGAGCTCCTTCTGAAAGACGATCCGGTCCTCGGTGCGGTTGCCGTAAAGAAGGAGCACCGAGCGCGTGTCCCCCGTGTCCCGCATGTGTCGGAGCATGCTCATGAGCGGGGTGATCCCGATGCCGCCGGCCAGGAAGACCAGGTCTCTCTCCTCCGGGTGGAGGAGATAGGAGAACCGGCCGAAGGGGCCATGCACCGCCGCGCGGTCCCCGACCTTGGTCATCCAGATGGTGGAGGTGAAGTCCCCCAGGTTCTTGATGGTGGAGCTGACGAACCCCTTTTCCGTGGGAGAGGAGGAGATGGTCCAGTGGTGCTCCTCCACGGGGAGCCCCCGGCCCCGGTAAAAGGTCACGAAGTGAAACTGTCCCGGAAGGTAGTCCGGAACCTCCTCCCCCTCGGGAGGGGCCATCTTCACGGTGTGGACGTCCTCGGCTTCGGGTCGCACCTCCACCACGCGATAGGCCCTCTCCTCGAGGCGGAGCGGCCGGAAGACGCGGTGGTACGCGAACACCGGGACCGCCACGCAGAGCAGGAGCACCCAGATGGTTTTCAGGGAGGCGGTTTCCAGGTCGTCCCCCGCCGTCCAGCTGTGGGCGAAGCCCAGGACGATGAGCAGGGGGCCGGTGACCGCGTGTACGGAGCGCCACTGCTCGAACCGGAGCCTCAGCCGCCCCTGGTAGAGGCTCGCGAGCACGTTCAGCGCCAGCAGGACCAGGGCCGCCTTGCCCGCGTAAATGTACCAGGGCAGGTCCAGCCCGATGAGCAGATGCCAGCTCCCTCCGCTCCATGCCAGAAGCAGGGGGTGGGCGAGGAGCAGGAGAACGGCGAAGACCGCCATCTGCTTGTGGAAGCGGATGAGGATGTCGAAGCCGAACGCTCGTTCGATCCACTTGATCCTGGCCGCCAGGAGGACCTGGAGGACCAGGATCGTGAAGCCGGCGAGGGCCATGTTCTTGGCCGCCTCGTGGACGACGCTGCTGGTACTCTCCCCCAGGAAGGAGGCGACCGCAACCGGCAGGACGACCACGGCGGTGTACAGGATGATGCGCAGCAGGGCTCCACCCATACCAACATCCTTTCTTGGTCGAATCGTTGCTCGGGCCGGGTCCGGGTTCCTATCCCCCGGACGCGGGCTTTTCACCGGATCCCGGGCCTCGCTCGAGAGAGGAGACGAGGTCGTCCCACTCCCGGTGAAGGAGGTCGCTGTCGAAGGCATGGCCTTCCTTCAGCATCCGGTCCTTCTCCTCGTCCGAGAAATACTTCATCACCGGGAGAAAGAAGCCCTTGTCCTCCTTTTCGATGTGCCTGGGATAGAAGTCCACCAGGCGCTCGACGGCATCGACGATCTCGGAGAGGGCATTCCGGTCGCCCCGGTCGTATCGCTCGTTGGCGGACACCAGCGCGCGGGTGGTCTCCCGGCCCCACCGGTGCTCCTCCACGAGCTCCTCCATGATTCTCCGGTGCTCTTCGGTCAAGGGCTTCTCCTCGAGATCCCGGAACAGGATATCCTCCTCCTTGCCGTGGTGGCACCGGTCGGCGTATTCCCGAATGAAGCGGGTCGCACGCTCGATGAACCGCGGGTCCACCCTCTGCTCCTTTGCGGCCTCACGGAGGGCCTGCTTCAGCAGGGCGATCATACGTTCGATCAGCCTGTGCTCGATCATCAGCGGTCCGATGGGCATCATGTGGGCGGCTCCTGTCGAGTTGGCCATGTCCCCAGCGTGCTCCGGTTCGTGCGGAATGGGAATACGCGCAATCCTGTATTTTCTTTAAACGTCCCCCTTCCTGCGGCCGCGTCAGAGAAGGACGTGCCTGATCGCATCGTAGACGAACGAGGGGTAGGCCCACACCACGTCGCTCAGGTCGCGACGGGGGATGCGCTTCCGGATCGCCAGCGCGAAGACGTTGACGACCTCCTCGGCATGGGGTCCCAGCACGTGGGCGCCGAGGATGCGCCCGTCGTCGGGCTGGACGAGGATCTTGGCCGCCGCCGTCTCCTCGCCGAGGCGTTTCACGGAGGCCCACCCGGAAGCGTCCACGAACCGCTTTTCGTACGGGATGCCCAGCTCCTCGCACTCGGCTTCGAGCAGTCCCGTCCGGGCCAGGACGGGATGGGTGAACAGCACGCTCGGGATCCCGGAGTAGTCGGGCGGTTCCGCGTTTTCCTCCAGGATGTTCCGGGCGACCGTCTCGGCCTCCATCAGGGCGACGGGCGTGAGCTGGGGGCCGATGGCGTTGACGTCGCCCGCCGCGTACACCCGGGGGTTGGAGACGCTCTGCAGGGATTCGTCGAGGGAGATGCCGGTGTCCCCGGTCTCCACGTTCCCCGCATCCAGGCCGAGGCCTTCGAGGGCCGGGACGCGGCCCGCGCCGTGCAGCACCAGGTCCGTTTCCACATCCGCCGAGCCGTTTCCGGCCCGGACCCGGAACGAGGAACCCTCCTGCTCGATCCGATCCATGGGGACGTGGAGGTGGACCCGGATGCCCAGCCCGCCGCTCCTGTCGACGAGCAGGTCCACCAGCTCCGGGTCGAAATGCTTGAGGCAGCGCCCGCTTCGGACCAGGAGGTCCACGCGCGACCCTGCCCGGGCGGCCAGGTGGGCGAACTCGAAGGCGATGTATCCCCCCCCGACGACGGCCATGCGCTCCGGAAGCGCATCGAGGTCGAAGAAGGCCTCGCTCCCGGTGACGTGCTCGGCCCCGGGAAAGGCCAAGGGTCTCGGAACGGCGCCCGTGGCGATGACGAACCGCTCGGCTCCGAGCCGCTCACCGTCCGCCTCCACGGTCTCCGGGTCGATGAATCGCCCGGGGGCCTGGAACCAGTCGATGCCGCGCTCCACCAGATCCTCACGGACCTGTTCGGGAACGGGATCGGTGAACCGGTTCTTGAACCGCACCAGCTCGCTCCAGTTCAGGTCCGGGGCGCCGGAGAGCCCCCGGCCCTGGTGTCTGCGGCAGCGCTCCATGGACTCGACCACGTCGAACAGGGTCTTCTTGGGCTCGCACCCCCGCAGGGGACAGGTCCCCCCCAGGGGACCGGGCTCCAGGAGCGCCACGTCCAGGCCGGCCTCCCTCAGCCGCCTGGCGGCCACGCCGCCGGCTACGCCGCTTCCGAACACGATCGCGTCATGGGTCTTCAACGCAGTCCTCCGTTTCGAGCGCCGCCCTCTCAGGTGGCGCTCAGCTTTTTCACCTTGACGCCCAGGTAGATCATGAGCGCACCGAACAGGATCGCGTAGAGGCCGATCGCCCAGACCACGGCCAGTGCGCCGGCCTCCGGGTTGATCAGGATGAACAGCCCGATCAGCACGGAGAGGGCGCCGATCAGCGCCAGGACCCACTCGCCCTCGATCTCCCTCCGAAGCCGGAGGGCGGCGGCGATCTCGAGGATGCCCGTGACCAGGGCCCAGAGGGCGATCAGCACCAGCAGGACCTGGGCGGTGATGAGCGGCCACGCGAAGGTGCAGGCCGCCACGATCACCCCGGCGAGTCCCTCCAGGAGGAGGATCCACCACCCCGGCTCCTCCCGGTTTCGGAACCCCGAGACCAGGGCGAGGGCGCCCTCCACCAGGACCCAGGCCCCGAAGAGGAGGACCAGCACCCCCAGGGTGATCCCGGGCCAGAGCAGTGCGGCCGTCCCGAAGAGGACCGCCAGGACGCCCCGAACCAGATGGATCCACCAGTGTCTTGCGATCAGCCGAATCAACTCGACCCTCCTTTCCCCCGGACGGGTATCATGGTTTCGATCATCCTAAGCGATCCGGGCAACCCCCGGAATCGGGCCCTTCATGTATTCGCGGCAACAGCGGCCTGTAGGCTCCACGGCCGACCTTTCCACGAATACAGGTTCCGCCCCATTGACCGGTCCCCGTGCATTGGCTAGGCTTTACAGGATACCGGGGGATCCGAGGTCTCCGGTCCCTGGACCCGAGAACGCTCTGCGACGAGCGGGGCGCAAGCCAACCACAAAGCGAAAGGAGTGGAACCATGGCAGGAAGCACTTACAAGATCATCGAGCTGGTGGGAACGAACGACAGTTCTTGGGAGGAGGCCGCGAAAACGGCCATCGAGACGGCGACGGGGAGCCTCAAGGACCTCCGGGTCGCCGAGGTGACCCGGCTGGACGTCACCTTGACCGAGGGCAAGATCACCTCTTTTCGCACGCGCCTGAATGTCTCTTTCAAGTACCAGGCGTCCTGATCCCGCGGGACGATCCGGCAAGTCCAAAGACGCCCCGCTGCGGGTGACCGGAGCGGGGCGTCTACCTCTCTTCAGGACCGCAGGGGGCGTTCCGGTGCCCCCCGCCAGGCGGTCGATTCACGGCCGGGGCATGGTCCCCGGCCCCCGTTCACAGGATCAGCATGAGAATCACGGCCACGACCAGGAGGATCAGGCCGAACACCAGGAACTTGCCGAATATCCTGCTTTCCTTGTCGGGGGGTGGAACCTTCTCTGCCATGGGAATCTCCTTTCCCGGTCAGCTCAGCCCTTCTTCTCTCTCATCTCAGCGGCCAGACGCCGGATCTCCTGGAGATCCCGGACCATCTCGCTCCAGCCGTACCAGAGGGTGTAGTCCGGGTTCATGTGAAAGGCGCCCTGGAACGTCCGCATGCGGTGCTTGAGGAACATCAGGAACAGCTTGTTCTCCACCACCGTGGGGGCGTCGTGGAAGGTCAGGAGATCGGGGTATGCGTAGGCATAATGCTCCGGCTTCTCGAGCAGGCCCTCGTCGTACAGGGAGGCCACGATGCGGATCGCCTCCGCCATCAGGTGGTCCGCCTCCCGGATCATGGCGTCCCCCTTTTGGAGCTCGGTCTTCACCATCTCCTCGGAGTGACACCCGCTGCAGATGTCGATCATCCCGGTCCGCTCCTTCTGCCAGGCCTCTTCGGTCAGCTTGGCCACCCGGGCCTGCTTGACCACCTCCAGCCGGTCGGTGGGCTTGCCGTCCGGACCCAGCACGCCGAGCCCCTGGAGGATGGTCGTGCGGTCCTCGGCCCACTGCTCGTCCTCGGGCATGGGCAGCCGGACCGCCAGGAACCCCCAGGCCGTGTCGTTCTCGTGCGTGCCCTCGGGCAGGTGGCAGGTCTGGCATTTGGGCGCCGACACCGTGTCGGCGAGCACGCCTTTCTGAGAGAGCAGGTAGCGGACGCCGTGCTTGGAGGACTCGTACATCTCCCACTGGGGGTGATCGATCCCCATGTGGCAGGTACGGCACGCCTCGGGTTCCGAGGCCTCCTTGACGGAGAAGAGGTGCCGCGTGTGGCAGGAGTCGCAGGAGGCTGACCCGTACTTCACCCCCTTGTCGCGGAGGTCCTGGATCTCTTTGTCGGACTTGAGGCCGATCTTGTGGCAGCCCGTACAGCCCTTCTGCCCCTCCAGGAGCGCCATGGGCTGCCAGTGGGTGGTGGGCATGGCGTTGGCCGAGGCCCAGGCCAGGGAGTGCTTGCCGGCCTTGAACTGCTCCACCTGCTCCGCGTGGCAGCCCTCGCAGGTTTTCCAGGTCGCGAGCCGGGCCTTGTCCGTGTCCTCGGGCGACGTGTGTTCGTCGCCGTGGCAGGCGCTGCAGGTGACGTCGTTGGCGGCGTGCGCGCTCATCTCCCAGTCGGTGACGATTCCGGGGGTGTGGGATCGGTGGCACGCCTCGCACGGGGTCTCGGCCGCCGCAGCGGGAGCGGCCCACCAGGCCAGCATCGCCGTCAGGCAAAGAATCGCGGGTCCTCTCACGGCTTCCTCCATGGTCTGCGGGCGTTCGCCGTCCGGGGCGGGGTCACCTGAGCTCGGCGTACATCTCCCCGCCGGTGCAGCGGATGTAGAGGTCCGCGTCCCCGAACGGGATGATCTTCTCCGTCACGTCCACGTCGATGGTGCCCTCCCCCAGGACGGTCTCGTTGACCACGGCGCGGTACTTCGCCTGGCAGTCGTCGTTTTGGATGTGCAGGAACACATCGCCCCTGCGGCTCTGAAAGATGGCGAAGGTGTGGTTTGGGATCCGCTTGGTCTCTGCGAAAACCGCCGCCGGGGGCAGGACCAGGAGGGACAGGAGCAGGGCGCCCAGGACCAGCACGCAGGACGGTTTTTTCCATCTCTTCATGGGAATGCCTCCTTGCCGGGATTGTTGCAGGCCTTTTCCGTACATCTTTTCACGGTTCGGAACGCCGTGCCATGGGGTGAATCGTGTATTCGGTCCGGGCCCGGCCCGTCAAGGCCCCCGGGTGACGCGTCAGGGTTTCACCCGGACCGTGGCCCGGGCCTCGCCGATCTCGACGACCGGCACGGTCCCGATCTCCACGAGATCGGCCACGGACTGCGGCAGCTTCCGGTAGTTCAGGGTCGCCTCGATCCTGAGCTCGCCTTCCGGGGCCTTCTCCGGGACGTTCCACTCGTAGATCTCGGTGCGCGCTTTCAGGGGATCGAGGCGCAGGTTGAACCACGAATGCGGTCCATGGAATGGGGCCGATCCCCCATTCGACCGTCATGCGGGCCGTATTCGGCCGTCTACTGCCGTTTGCTCCAAGAGGTAGGGATCGAACCCATTCTCAGAGGAGGGGGTGATGGCGTATGGATGGGGGACGCCATCGAGAACGCACAGCCCGCCTCTGCCGTCCAACCGGGGTAGGGGCTCCCAGGAGGAAAGGCATGCCTCAGCACTCCGTGTTCTCCGCCGCCCAGCTGATGGAGATGGCCGTCCGAATCGAGGAGCACGGCCGGGCGTTCTACGAGGCCTGCCTGTCCGAGCCGATCGACGGGAAATCCAGGGAGCTCTTCCGGTACCTCCTGGACCAGGAGCGGGAGCACGCCCGCCTGTTCTCCCGCATGAAGGAGGAGGCGGACGGCGACGAACCCCTGCCGGAGAGCTACCCCGGGGAGCTCGAGAGCTACATGGAAGCGTTCACCGCCGGAGCGGTCTTCGACGATCCGGAGCGTGCCTCTCGGCGGGTCCGGGAGCTCCAAGGACCCCTCGGGATCCTGGAGGCTGCGCTCGATTTCGAGAAGAAGTCCATCCTGTTCTACTCGGGCATGAAGACCCTGGTGAGGCGGTCCGACGTGGACCGGGTGGATCGGGTCATGGCGGAGGAGCACGACCACGTCCGCCGGCTGCTGGCCCTCCGCCGGGAGGTCGAAGCGTCGGGGAGAGGAGTGGAACCCTCATGATGCGCGCCCGGAGCCTGCCGTCCCATCGCGTGATCTCCTCCGCAGGGTTTCTCGATCTCACCTCGAGGATCATGGAAACCGGCCCGGTCATGGGACCCATGGAGCGGCCGGACCAGCCCGGATTTCACCTGTTCGACATCCTGCGCCGGCCCGAGGACCTCGTCCTTCGGTACACCACGACCACCATGCCTCCCAAAAAGGCCTTTTTCCCACCCACGGAAACGGTGTTTCGGTTCACCACCGGCGATCCCCCCAATCTCGAGCCCGTCCGGGGCGACCCGCCCCGGGTCCTTCTGGGGGTGCATCCCTGCGACCTCTCGGCTGTCGACGCCCTGGATCGGGCGTACAGCTTCCCGCCCCCGGACCGAAGGTGGCTGCACAACCGCAGCCGGTCGGTCATCGTGGGGGTGGACTGCTTCCCGGACGAGTACTGCTTCTGCGACTCCCTGGGCGTGTCCCAGGCCCGGAGGCCGTGCGACCTTTTTCTGACGGAGATCGAACGCGGCTACCTGGTGGAGATTTACACCGAGGCGGGCGGGGAGCTGCTGGCCGATGCGGCAACCTCCGAGGCGCAGGGGCAGGACTTCCTCGAAGCGGAGGACCGGCGGAGACAGAAGAACCTGGGCTTCCGGGGGCGGCTGGAGGCGGACCCGGACCGGCTGGCGGATTTCCTGGAGGCAGGGACTTTCCGGGAGATCTGGGAGGAGATCGCATCCCGGTGCTACAGCTGCGGGTCCTGCAACACCACCTGCCCGGCCTGCTTCTGCTTCACCATGGACGACGTGTTCGACTGGGACCTCCAGAGCGGCGAGAGGCGCCGTGCGTGGGATGCCTGCCAGCTGCTGGACTTCGCCGCCGTGGCCGGCGGCCACCGGTTCCGGGGGGAACGGTGGCAGCGGGTCCGTCACCGGTGGCACCGCAAGTTCCTCTACCTCCACCGAAGGTTCGGCCGCCCGTTCTGCACGGGCTGCGGGCGGTGCAGCAGGGCGTGCACGGCGGACATCAACATACTGGACGAGACCAATCGGATCATCGCAGCCGCCACGAAGGGAAGAGCTCATGGGTGAGACGGGAAAACGGGGGGCGCCCACCGCCGACTGGACCTACCTGCCCGAGCCGGCCCGGATCGTTTCGATTCGACGGGAGGCGGTGGACGCCGTGATCGAGCTGGAGCGGGCCGATCGCCGCTCCCTTGGGCACAAGCCGGGTCAGTTCGTCCAGGTGTCCGTGTTCGGCTACGGGGAGATCCCCATCTCCATCTGCTCCTCGCCGACCCGCACCGACCGGTTCAAGCTCTGCGTCCGCCCGGTCGGACGCGTGAGCAACGCGCTGTACAACGCCCCGGAGGGCGGGTGGGTCGGTATCCGGGGGCCCTTCGGCCGGGGGTTTCCCATCCGAACCATGCGGAACCGGGACGTTCTGGCCGTGGCCGGCGGCTTCGGCCTGGCGCCCCTGCGATCCCTGATCCAGTACGTGCGGGACAACCGGGAGGCCTACGGGCGGCTCATCGTGGTGTACGGGGCCAGGAACCCCTCCCTGATCCTGTTCCGGAACGACGTCGAGACGTGGGGCCGGGAGGGGGATGTGGAGATGTTTCTCACCGTGGACGAGGCCGACGAGTCCTGGACCGGAAGGACCGGGGTGCTGACGGAGCCCCTCGAGAAGGAGATCGAGCTCGCTCCCCGGTCGACCGTGGCCGCCGTGGTCGGTCCCCCGGTCATGTTCCGGTTCGTGGCCGCGGGGCTCCTGGCCAAGGGCATGAACCGGCGGCGGATCTTCTTCTCCCTGGAACGCCGGTTCGAGTGCGGGATCGGCAAGTGCGGCCACTGCCAGCTCAACGGGGTGTACGTCTGCCAGGACGGGCCGGTGTTCCGCTACTCGGACCTGGCGGGGTTCAGCGAGGCGGTCGAGGCCCGGGCCCCGGAGTGAGAGACGGGAACCGTTGGACGGCCGGCCGCGGGGGCTTACGGCGGTCTTCGGGAACGGAACGGTGGGAAGGGAGGACCATGAAAGGAGACAAACCGCGAATCGCGTTCTTCGACTTCGCCTGCTGCGAGGGGTGCCAGCTGACCGTCCTCCAGCTGGAGGAGGCCCTGCTGGATCTGCTGGAGCACGTGGAGGTGGTCGCCTGGCGGGAGGCCATGAGCGGCGGATCGGACGACTACGACATCGCGTTCTGCGAGGGGAGCGTCTCCACCCGGAAGGACGAGGAGCGCATCCGGAGAATCCGGGAGACGGCGGAGACGGTGGTCGCCCTGGGGACCTGCGCGAGCATCGGCTGTCACAACGCGCTCAAGAACCGGTGGAGCGGGGAGGAGGTGCTGGAGCTGGTCTACGGGGAGGAGGCCGGTGGCTTCGAGACCCTGCCCGCCCGGCCCGTGGCCGGGGTGGTGCCGGTGGACTACCGGATCCTCGGCTGTCCCGCCAGCCTTCCCGAGATCGAGACCGTGTTCAAGCGGATCCTCACCGGCCAGCCCCATCCCCTTCCCAACGACCCGGTCTGCGTGGAGTGCAAGCGAAACGACCATCTGTGCGTTCTCGAGAAAGGCGTCATGTGCCTGGGACCGGTGACCCGCTGCGGCTGCGACGCGATCTGCACGGCCTACGGCGACGCGTGCCAGGGGTGCCGGGGCCTCGTGGACCAGGCCAACCTGGAGGCGGCGGTCCGGGTGCTCACCTCGGACCACCGCCACGCCATCATGGACGCCGTGGCCCGCCGGCTTCGGGCGGACCCGGAGCGGATCCGCACCTGGTTCTCCCTGTACAACGGCCCGGACCTTCGGGTGGAACAGGAGACGACCGAGCATGGTTCGTGAAGCGAACATCCACGTGCATCACCTGACCCGCGTGGAAGGCCACGGCGACATCACGGCCGTGATCCAGGGCGGCGAGCTGAAGGAGGTGCGGTTCTCGGTGGTGGAGGCCCCTCGCTTTTTCGAGGCCTTCCTGCGGGGTAGGTCCTACGACGAGGTGGCCCACCTGGCCTCCCGCATCTGCGGCATCTGCGCGGTGAGCCACCGGGCGGCCGCGCTGAAGGCCGTCGAGTCGGCGTTCGGCGTGCGGATCTCCGACCAGTCCGTGCTGTTGCGGCGGCTCGCCTTCCACGGGGAGGTCCTGAGCAGCCACGTCCTCCACCTCTACTTTCTCGCGGCCCCTGATTTCATGGGTGTCCCCAGCATCCTCCACCTGGCCGGCACCGACCGGGAGACGGTCCAGCGGGCCATGCGGCTGAAACGGATGGCCTACGATCTCTGCAGGGAGGTGGTGGGCCGGCACACCCACCCGGTGGCCATGAACGCGGGTGGGTTCCCCTTTGTCCACGACGAGTCGGGGCTCCTGCGCATGAAGGAGCGGTTGGTCGAGGCGGTGGAGGACGTGCGGGAGACGGTGTCGCTCTTCCAGGGGCTGTCGCTTCCGTCCTTCGAACGGGAGACGGAGTCCGTGTCGTTGAAGCACCCGGCCGTCTACCCGTTTTACGAGGGCGACCTCTTCTCGAGCGAGAGCGGTTCCCTGGCCCCGGACTCCTACCGGGAGGCCGTGCGGGAGTACGTCCAGCCGCACTCCACGGCCAAGTACGCCCGCTGGAACCGGCCCGAGTACATGGTCGGGGCCCTGTCCAGGGTGAACAACAACCGGGATCTGCTGGGCCCCCTCGCCCTGGAGGCGGCGGATCGGCTGGGCCTGGAGAGCCCCTGTCACAACCCCTTCATGAACAACGCCGCACAGGTCGTGGAGTGCGCCCACTGCCTGGAAGAGTCCGTGGTCATCATCGATCAGCTGCTCGAAACCGGGCTCCGTCCCGAGGACGAGGAGGCCGAGGTCCGGCCCTGCGCGGGCCGGGGGGTGGGCGCGGTGGAGGCCCCCCGGGGGACGCTGTTTCACGAGTACGCCTTCGACGGGGAGGGACGGTGCCTGGAGGCGAACCTGGTGATCCCCACCGCCCAGAACCTGGGGAACATCGAGGCGGACCTGAAGGCGTACACGCCGGGACTGGTGGACCGGGAGGAATCGGCCATCGAGCAGGCTCTCGAAATCCTGGTCCGGGCCTACGACCCGTGCATCTCCTGCTCGACCCACGTGATTCGACTGGATCGGGAGCCGTCAATCCCTTCAATCCCTTGAGATCAGGAAGAAAGGAGGCCCACCATGAAGGAGAGCCAGGAAACCGGCGAGCCCGAGGAGAGAGACGCCCTCTGCCCGGAGTGCGGCCACGCGTTCAAGGCCTACGTGGATCGCATCGTCCCCGACGGCAAGGAGAGCGAGATGCGGGAAAAGATCGACTGCCCGGTCTGCGGCTGTGGGGAGTGCAACGTGGTGCAGCCGGGGACCTAGCCGGCCGGGTCGGTGGGGGTGCCGTACCTTCCGTCCGGATCGAAAATACCGTCGCGACCCCATTCTCAGGGAGAGTGGGAAGACGTAGGATGAGGGTCGATATCCGACGAGCGGATCCGATCCCTGCGGCGGACGCCGGCTGCAGGCCGCGTCGGAGCTCCCGAAAACCATTGAACGGAAAGGAGGCAGGCATGGCAGGACCGACCACACCCGTACATTGCCCCGGGTTCGACAGCTTCAAGCACCTGAAATCCTTCGTCTGCAAGTGCCCCAACTGCGGAACGGAAAAGGAGATTTTCTCGGACGAGTTCGAGCGGATCCACACCTGCAGCAACTGCAAGCAGGAGATCGATTTCACCCAGTGCAGCATCGAGGGGGAGGGGGGCTCGCCCGAGAGCTTCGAGAAGAGCTAGCTTCCATCAGGAGGCGGTCCTTTTCGTCCGCGCTTCCCCCGGGACGCCAACCCGCCTCGAACTGAAAACCGGCCGCGGCGGCCCGATTTCCGATCCGCCGCGGCCGGTTTCGTCTCGTTGCCCTCCCTTCCGGTTCCGAAGGCTACAGCTGCCGCATGAAGGCCGTCAGGGCCTCCTTCTCGTCCTCGGTCAGGTTCACGCCGGTGACGAGGTTGAAGAACTCCACCGTGTCCTCCAGGGTCAGGCAGCGACCGTCGTGGAGGTAAGGCGGCGAGTCCTTGATGCCCCTCAAGGTGAAGGTCTTGATGGGGCCGTCCGAGATGTTGTACTGGCCGTTGACCATCTCCGGCTCGTAGAAGCGCCCCGCCTTCAGGTCGTGCATCTTGTCGTCCAGGTAAAAGGGCGCGGGGTGGCACTCGGCGCAGCGACCCTTTCCGAAGAAGATTTCCTGACCCGTCATCTCCAGGTCCGTGGCCTTGGCCGGGTCCAGCTTGCCGAAGGTGTCCAGCTTGGGCGCCGGGGGGAAGTCGAGCATGTTCTGCATCTGGGCCATCATGGCCACCTGGCTCGCCCGGTCCGGCAGGTTGACCCCTTTCTTGGCGGCGGTGACGTGGTCCCCGTCGAAGTAGGCGGTTCGCTGCTCGAACTCCGTGAAGTCCTCGATGGATCGCAGGGAGCGCTTGGAGCCGTGGATCTGCTGGTTGAACATCCCGCGCAGGCTCACGGTGTCCAGGCGGAACCGGGCGATGTGGGGTCGCGTGTCGGGGTTCAGGTGAAACGCGCCGTTGGTGTGGCCGTTCGCGTGGCAGTCCAGGCAGCTCACACCGAGGCTGGGTTCGTCCACCTTGCGGTCCGTGGTCTGGTTGAACTGCTGCTGGGGAAACGGCGTGAGGAGAAGGCGGAGCCCCTCCATCTGGACGGGCGTCAGGATCCCCTCCATGATGTCGTAGTAGTTTTTGATGGAGAGGAGCTTCCCCTGCGAGACGTCGCCCAGGTCGGGCCTGGTGCTGAGAAAGATGGGCGGGGGAAACTCGGGGAGAAAGTGCTCGGGCAGGTCCATGGCCGTGTCGAATCGCTCGAGGGAGCGCTTCTCCAGCTTCAAGATCTCCTGGATGTGGTTCTCGGGGAAGACCTGCCCGCCGGTCTCGTGCTTGGCATGGGGCAGGGGGCGGAACCCCATGGGGAAGAGGTCCTTCTCCTTGATGGTCTCCGGGGACATGGAGGCCAGCTTCTCCCAGGTCACCCCCTCGGGCAGCCGGACCCGCACCCCTTCCTGGACCGCCCTGCGGCCCGCGGACATCATCACGTCCGAGGGTCGGTCGCTCAGGTCGTAGCGCTTCTCGAGCAGCGCTTTCTGGCGTTCCATGTAGTGGGACTTCTTCTTCACGTCCTGGGCCCGGACCGCTTCGAAGTCGGGCTCCATGACCGGGAGGTAGGTCTTGTGGATGGGGTCCGCTCCGGGCGGAATGCCCATCCGCACGTTGTCCTTGTCCGCGGCGCTCGCGCCGTGTACCAGCAGCAGGGCGACGGCGGCGAGAAGGACGCTTGCACCGCAAACCCGCGTGGATGCATTCTTCATCAAAGGCTCCTTTCGTTTCGGGTGAATCGGTTTTCGGGCTTCGCCTTCCACTTTACGCAGGGGGCCCTCCGGTGGGAATCAGGTAGAGACCCCACACCGGGTACGGGATCACGGTATTCGCTGCCGGGGTTCCGGAAGGTGTCCTGCAGCGAAGTGATGGCCTGTCGGACCACGTCGAGGCTCCGGTTGAGGGCCCTTTCCTCCATCCAGTCCAGCGGGAGGTCCGGAGTGCCTTCGCCGTGAAGCTTGAAAACGGCGGATACGGCCTTACTGTCTCAGGAAAGCGCGAGAGGTGCCATGGGGGCGGGGCTGTACGCTCCGCCCCCGAGCGGGGTAACCTGTGAAGAGGGGGAGAAGCGATGCGATCGAGCCGTTGGGGCCGCAACTGGATCGAAGGGGGCCTGATCGCCCTCATTCTGCTGGCGCCGCTCCCGGCGGGCTGCGTTCCCGCGCTGCCCCGGGGCGGCATCCATTTGGAGGCCGTCTCCCTGCCGGCCGGCTTCCGGATCGGGCTGTTCGCCGACCGGGTCGCCGGGGCCCGGAGCCTGGCCCTGGGACCGCAGGGAACCGTCTTTGTGGGGACCCGGGATGAAGGCAAGGTGTATGCACTGGAGGATCGCGACGGCGACGGCCGGGCGGACCGTGTCCGGACCCTCCTGGAGGGGCTGGACACGCCCAACGGAGTGGCCCTCAGGGACGGCGCGCTCTACGTGGCCGAGGTGAGCCGGGTGCTGAGGTACGACCTCATCGAGGAGAACCTGGAGAGCCCCCCCGAGCCCGTGGTGGTGAACGACTCCTTCCCGGAGGACGAGCACCACGGGTGGAAGTACATTGCCTTCGGCCCCGACGGTCTGTTGTACGTGCCGGTGGGCGCACCGTGCAACGTCTGCAACGAAGGAGACCCCTACGCCTCCCTGATGCGCATGCAGCCGGACGGCCGGGACCTGGAGATCTTCGCGCGGGGCGTCCGGAACACGGTGGGCTTCGACTGGCACCCGGGGACCGGGCTCCTCTGGTTCACGGACAACGGGAGGGACTGGATGGGGGACGACCGTCCCCCGGACGAGCTGAACCGGGCCGCCGAGCCCGGGCTCCACTTCGGGTTCCCGTTCTGCCACGGCCGGGACGTGAAGGACCCGGAGTACGGCGAGGGCCGCACCTGCGGGGACTACGTGGCGCCGGCCATGGAGCTGGGACCCCACGTGGCCGCCCTGGGCATGAGCTTCTACCGGGGGCAGGCCTTTCCCGAGGACTACCGGAACCGGGTCTTCATCGCGGAGCACGGATCGTGGAACCGCACCGACCCCATCGGGTACCGGATCACCACGGTGACTCTGGAGGGCCCCCGGGCGGTCCGCTACGAGGTGTTTGCCGAGGGTTGGCTCCAGGGGCGGACCGCCTGGGGAAGGCCCGTGGACGTGCTCGCCGCGCCCGACGGGTCCCTGCTGGTCTCCGACGACCGGGCCGGGGCGGTCTACCGGATCACCTACGATCCCTGACCCAATTCGGGGGACACCATACTTAATTCCCGAATTAAGTATGGTGTCCCCCGAATTGGAATTGCCCGAATTGAACCCTTTCGAATCAGATCGAGTCGTGTTTTCCGGCTTCCCACCGGTCAGTTTGTCGTTTTCCGGTCCCGCAGGAACAGGAAGACGATCAGTCGGTACAGGATCAGGAGCACAAATAGAACGAGCAGAAGCGCAAAGGCGCGCCAGAAGAACGCATCCATCACGACTTGGCTCTGATCGGCGGCCGTCGCGATACGTCCGTCGACCGACTCGTTGACATGCTGCATCCTGTCTTCCAACTCTGGTGAGTCAAGCAACTGTTCCGTTCTTGTGAGCAGTTCGTTCATGTGCTCCGTGGCGTGCGTCACTTCCTCGACGGCCTGCTCATATTCGCGGATGTCAAAGGGACGTGGTCGGATCTCCGTTTTCCATCGGTCCCAGGCATCGAACCGGGCGAACAGCTCCTGGCCCGTGTGAAGTGCTTGTTTCAGCGAGTTGCTCAACGGTATCAGTGAGTCGGCGAATCCATTCGCCTGGTCGAGTGCGTCCCGCACGTTGGCGATTGTCTTATCCGCGTGTTGCAAACGCTCATCGACCCCGTGGAGGATGGCTTTCCGTTCAGTGGCGACATTCGCCGGAAGCTGCTCGATCTGATCGGTCAATCGATGTATGTCGTCAAGAGCCGTGTCGAGTTCCGGCGTGGCGACCCACTCGTCCTTAACGGCAGTGGTCTGCCACCGGAGCAGCGTGGGCGCGCGCTTGAGCCAATGGAACATACGATCGCCGAGGAGGCGCGCCTCGTCGACGGCCTGGCCCGCCTCCTCGATCCCGGCGAAGAGGCCGCGGGCCTCAAGCACCTCGGCTGCCGCGGATCTGCCCCGCCCGAGGGCAAAGTTCGAGAAGCGAACAAACGAGGCGCGAACCATTTCCGGGTTCTCCTGCCGCCACTCCCGCAGCAGCGACTTCAGAGTGTCGAGTTGATCGGTGGTAAGCACCCGCGCGGCAAGCGTCCAAGACTCTTCTCTGGCGCGAGCCAAGGCATCGGCCAGCTTCTGGCCTCGCTTGCCGAACACCGCGACAGCCCTATCATCGTCGTCCCACACCCGACTTACCAATGCGGTGACCACCACGAGGTCGAGCATACGCGTGAAGGGGTCGGGATTGCTGGCGATGTCGTAGACATTGGTCGCGTTGTCCACGAGAAGCACCTGTGCCGCTCGGCGCTGCGCTGGATCCGAACTGTTCTCCTTCAGAGCATGGCAGACGGAATAAAGCAGGCCGACGTAGCGATCGGCGAAGGCACGGGTGAGTCCGTCCAGTTCGTCCGCCGTAATTCGCTCGCCAGCCTCGGCCCCGCCGAACTCACGGTCGGTTTTCTCTTCGAGGCCTCGCTGCGACGCGCTACATCCTCCGCACAGGAGCACTACGTGAACAATCGCCAACAGTGCGACGATGGGAAGCGAGGATTGAAGGGTCATCGAGCCCTCCAGCTGAAATGGTGCCGTGTCATTCTCCAATTCTCGGGTACAGCCGTCTCGGTTTTGCTCGCGCGGCTCCCGGGGTGAACTGGCAACGGCGACCTCCGCCATCTGGAAGGTGGCATACCGAGCATGCCGTACCACCTTGGCCCTGATCTTGATCAGCTTCTCCCGCAGCGTGCGGTCCACCGGATCACCTGCCACCGCTGAGAAGACCTGCCTCCCGTGCTACCAGGGCATGGGCGTGCCGTCGTACTTGACGAACGTCCCCGTGTCCCGGTCCAGGCTGAACCCCTCGACGATGCGGCGCATGCCGCGGACGCTCTCCTCGGGCGTGATGCCGTGGCGGGGCCCCATGCGGGTGTTCACCCCGCCGGGGTGGAGCAGGAGCACGCCCACCCCGCGGGGCTTCAGCTTGACGGCGAGCCCCTGCATGGCCGCGTTGAGCGCGGCCTTGCTGGAGCGGTAGTAGTAGCTCCCCGGGTCCCGAATGTCGGCGATGCTTCCCATGTGGCTGCTCACGGCCACGATGAGCCGCTTCCCGCTCCGGGCGATGTTCTCGAGGAGCCGCTCGGCCACCCGCACCGTACCCAGGGTGTTGACCTCCAGGGTGCGCAGCCAGTCGTGGTAGCAGAGGGAGCCGAACTCGGCGACGTTCTTCTCCAAATAGACCCCGGCGTTTCCCATGAGAATGTCCACGGGCTCCTCCTCCAACTCCCAGCAGAGCGCCCGGATGTCCTCGGAGGCGGTGACGTCCAGGCGATGGACGCTGAGGCTGTGGTGCTTCTTCTCGAGCCCTCGAAGGGACCGTGCCTCCGCGGGGTGACGGCAGGTGGCGAACACCCGCCAGCCCTCTTCGGCGTACTGGCGGGCCCACTCGAGGCCCAGCCCCCGGTTGGCGCCTGTGACGAGCATGCTCGGCATGAGACATCTCCCTCCGGCCGGTGGCGGCCGGGGCTCGGGTGTCAGGTTTTCAGCTTCTCGAGCGCCTCGAAGGTGTCGGCCGGCTCGGGACGCCGGGTGTGGTCCGGGTTGATGCGGGCGTAGCGGATGATCCGGTCCCGGTCGACGATATACCTCGCGGGCATGGGCAGCCGCCAGGAGACGTCCCCGTTGTACTTCGCCAGGTCGATGCCCATGTCCAGATACACCTCCCGCAGGTCGTCCGGCACCGTGTAGACCAGCCCGTAGGCGTCGGCCGTCCGGTTCCCGGGGTCGCTCAGGAGCTCCATGGTGAAGCCTTTCTCCTCCTTGAATGCCCGGACGTGCTCCTCGGTCTGCGGGGAGATCATCACCAGGGACGCCCCGAGGTTGTCGAAGCGGAACCGGGCTTCCTCCAGAGCTTCCAGCTCCAGGTTGCAGAAGGGTCACCAGCGTCCCCGGTAGAAGCCCAGGACTACCGGCCTTCGGTCGAGGGCCGTGCGGAGGTTCACCGGGCGGCCTTCGGCGTTGTTCAGGGTGAAGTCCGGAGCCGTGTCCCCCTCGCCGAGGGCCCGGTCGGCCGCCCCGGACTCGAAGAGGGCCTTGACGGCCCGTCCCGTGACCTCCTGCTTCTCCTGCGGGGCGGACTCCTGGAACTCCTTCTTCTTGGCCTCGATCTTCTCCTGCAGGCTCATACGCTCTCCTCCGATCCCTCCTGGTCTCCGGGTCGTGCGACGATCGCCTTCACGGTCTCCACGATCGCCCCCCTGGAGATGTCCTGGTCGTCCAGCAGCTCCTCGGGCCGGCCGCTCCTGGGGGTCTTGCGGACCGCCAGGATGTGGAGCCTCGCGCCGGGGACGGCTGCGGCCACCGCCTCGCCCAGGCCGCCTTCGGCGTAGTGGTCCTCCACGGTCACCAGGGCAGGGGTCTCCTCCGCGGCCCTCCGAAGGGTGTCGCGGTCCACGGGCTTGACGCTGTAGAGGTCGATGACCCGCACGGCGATCCCCTCCTCGGCGAGGAGATCCGCCGCGGCCAGGGACTCGTGCAGGGTGATCCCGGCGGCCGCTACGGTCGCGGCGTCGTTTCCGCTGCGGCGCAGGACCTTGCTCCCCCCCACGGGAAACGCCACGTCGGCCCCGTAGATGACCGGGGTCTTGCCCCTGGTGGTCCTGAGGTAGACGATTCCCTCCCAGCGTGCGGCCTCTTCCACCAGCCGCTCGGTGGCGACCGCGTCCGCCGGGTAGAGGACGGCGGCGCCGGGCAGGGTCCGGAACATGGCCAGATCCTCGAGTCCCATCTGGGACGGCCCGTCCTCCCCGATGGAGACCCCGGCGTGGGATCCCACGAAGACGATGTGCGCCTCGGAGTACCGGCTCATGCGGATCTGGTCGAAGGCGCGTGTGAAGAAGGCGGCGAAGGTGGAGACGAAGGGGACCTTGTGCCGGGAGGCCAGGCCGAGGGCCGCGCCCACCATGTTCTGCTCGGCCACGTACATCTCGAAGAACCGCTCGGGGTGACGATCCTTGAAGGCTGCGGACTTGGTGGAGTTGCTCACCTCCCCGTCGAGGCAGACCATGTCCGGGTAGCGGGGGTACAGGCGCACGAGGGCGTTGCCGTATGCGGTCCGCGTGGCCACCGGGGTCTCCTGCGCATAGCTCGGCTCCTCCGGGATCCCTCCTTTCAGGGCCTCCGGGGCCAGATCCTCGGGAGGGAGAAGCGCCCCCCGCACCGACACGTCGACGGGGCCCAGCTCCCCGAGTGCCCGGTCCAAATCCTCCTCCCCGAGGGCCTTGCCGTGCCATCCGTTTTGGTCCTCCACGAAGGAGACGCCTTTGCCCTTGACGGTCCTGGCGATGATCAGGGTGGGGCGCCCCAGGGTCCCGGCCGCCTTTCGGTACGCCTCCAGGATGTCCGGGAGGGAGTGGCCGTCCACGAGGACGGTCTCCCACCCGAAGGCGGAGATCCTGCGCTCGTAGGCCTCCAGGTCGTGGCCGTAGAGGGTCTCCCCCCGCTGCCCCAGCCGGTTCACGTCCAGGACGGCCGTCAGGTTGTCGAGCTCGTAGTGGGCGGCGATCTGGACCGCCTCCCACTGGGAGCCCTCGGCCATCTCGCTGTCCCCGAGGAGCACGAAGGTGCGGTAGGGGAGCCGGTCCAGGAAGCGGGCGTTCAGGGCGAGCCCCAGCCCCACGGAAAGCCCCTGGCCCAGGGAGCCCGTGGCCGCGTCCACGTAAGGGAAGCGGGGCGTGGGGTGCCCCTCCAGCGGGCTTCCGAACGACCGGTAGGTGAACAGCTCCTCCCGCCGCACCGCTCCGGCCGCGGCCCACAGGGCGTAGAGAAGGGGAGAGGCGTGGCCCTTGGAAAAGACCAGGCGGTCGTTGTTCGGGTGCTCGGGCCGGTCCACGTCGTAACGAAAGGTCCCCCCGAACAGGAGCCCGACCATGAGGTCCGCCGCGGAAAGGCTCGACGTGGGGTGACCGGAGCCGGCGCGGCTGGTGGCCACCAGGATGTCGTGGCGCACCAGCCGGGCGATCTCCGACAGATGGTCGATCGATCTCATGGCGCGCCTTCCCCGAGCCCCCTGGCGAGGGCCAGGGTCCGCTCCCCGAGCATGTGGGTGAACGAGCCCAGCTCGTTGTCGTACCAGCCGTACACCACCACCTGGTTCACCGGCGCCTCCACCGTGCACCCCTCCCCCTCAAACGAGCCTTCCGGGGAGATGCGGCAGCCGGGCGTGACCGAGACCCGCACCTTGCCGCGCTGGACGCGCGTCTCCCGCCCCTCGACCACGGCCGCGGCCGCGGTCCCGATGATGTCGGAGCTGACGTTCTGGGAGTCGGAGTAGGAGAGGTAAGGGCTCAGGTAGCCGTTGGCCGCGTTTCGGTACATCTCGTTGACGCCCTCGCGGGAGACCGGCCGCTCCGGGTCGTCCTGGAAATTCACCATCAGGATCACGATGGAGCCCGTGGTGTTGGGGACCCTCACGGCCTCGGCCACGAAGTCGATCTGCTCCATCTCGGGGATCACCAGGGCGGCGGCCTTGGCCGCGCCGGTACTGGTCAGGATGATGTTGTCCAGAACGGCCCGATTCTTCCGGAGATCGCTCTTCCCCGCCTTGGGGAGGCTGTCCAGCACCCCCTGGGTGGAGGTGGCCGCGTGGACGGTCACCATGGAAGCCCCCAGGACGGGCTTGATGCCGAAGCGGTCCAGGATCGTCTTCATCAGGAAGGCCAGACAGGTGGTCGTGCAGGAGGCCGTGGAGACGATGTCGTGCCGCGCCGGGTCGTAGGCCTCGTCGTTGATCCCCTGGATGGTGGTGACGGCGTCCTCGGGCATTCCCCCGGACTCGTCCTTGATCTTGAAGGGGGCCGAGAGCACCACCTTCCGGGCCCCCGCCTCCAGGTGCCCCCGCAGCGCACCCTTGGGGGCGTCGGCCGGTACGGTGGGATCCCGGAAGACCCCGGTGCAGTCCACCACCAGGGAGACGCCCTGCCCGGACCAGTCGATCTCCCTGGGGTTCCGGTCCTTTCTGAGGACGGTCACCGGGGTGCCGTTGACCCGCATGGTCCCGGCCGACTCGTCCAGCTCCTCGATGACCGGTCCGCCCCGGAAGCCGTGGATGTAGCGGCCCAGGGGGCCGTAGGTGCTGTCGCGGGCCAGGTAGTCGGCGATGTCCTCGAGACCCTGTCCCGCCTCGCGGCCGATGTTCACCACGATGCGCTCGAAAGAGCCCCGCGCCGCGTGATGCCAGAGCAGGAGCTTCCCGATCCGGCCCATGCCGTTGATTCCGAGAGGCATGGCAAGGGGGGGCTGGATTTGGGAGAACACGGGATGATCCTTGGCGTCGAGCATCTCAACCTCCTTGTCGGGGCGCGGCGTCGTCGTCCGGACCGACTGGAACCGATGCGCTGCGCCGCAGTTCACGGAAAAAGCCCGGCCCGTCGCCGGTGCCGGGCTTTTCCGCCTCGTTCGAACTGGGACCGGTTTACGAGGTGCTTTCCGATTTGGAGAAGTGGAGCTTCCCTTCCCCAGGAACGCTCTTGGGATCCAACAGCCGGGACGCGTCGTCCACACAGTTGGACTTCTCCTCCTCGCTCACGGAGTTGGGGTCCCGGAGCGCTCCCATGTCGCACAGAAAGCGGTTTCCTGCGTTGTCCTTCACCCAGACCATCGGTTCGTCGCTTGCCATGACATGCTCCTTTCTTTTGTCTTCGGGGTTTTCGCAGTTACCCGTCCCCGCCGTGAAAGCGTCTCCGGCGGGGGGTTCTCTTGTTTTGATTGCCTCGTCAAACGGACATGACCGGAGTCCGGTCACCCCGCTGATGAAAACCGGGTGTTTTCGTAGGGCGGGGTTTTACACCACGCCGTGCTTGTCGCAAGCCTTGCGGCGGCATGTGAGGCCCACCGCGGGGCATTTTCACGGTGAACAGTACCCGTTCACCGGGCTCGGCGCCCATGGGGTCCGGGCCGTATTCGCGCCTCGAGGCCCATGTAACCCTTACGATGGAAAGGGGTGCTCCGACTTGAACATAAAGATGTACGCTCCGTGGTTCACGTTCACCGTGAGGTTGCCCCCGTGGGACTTGGCATAGTTCACCCACCCCGGGTCGCCGCCCTCCTCCTCGCAGCTCTCCTCCGGCGAGGCCTTGCCGCTGCTCCGGTCGTACCAGGCCAAAAGCATGGGGTCGCTGTCGTATTTCCTCACCCTGTGGAGGGCGGCCTCGCGAGCGGTTTCGAAGTCCAGGTTCTTTTCGTCGATGTTCTCGAAGGTTTCCCCGGGAAAATCGACCTGCTCGACGGGCTTGCTGGTGGCCATGACGGTGATCCTCCTTTTCGGTTTGCTCTCGGCCCGCCCCGGGCTCTACCTGGGCTGGCTGAAGATGTAGTCCTGGTTCTTCTTCACGCTGTGACACTCGATGCAGCCGTCGACCTTGCCCTCGGCCATGATCTTTCCGTCCGGTCCGTACTTGGCCCAGAACCAGTCGCCCGCCTCGGGATTGTACCCTTCGACCTTGTACATGGGGGTCACGGCGGCGAGCGTCTCGCGATCCTCGGCATAGTTCTCCTTCACCAGGATCGCCCGGTCCGGCAAGGGTTTTCCCTCCTTCGCGGCCCGCACGGCGACGTCGTTGGCATAGAGCCTGAGGTAGGCCCCGTGGGGGCTTTTCCCCTCGTACATGCCCTCCCAGCCCGGGAACGGTTCCCAGTCCTTGTAGTCATGCGTCTCGGCGATGTAGCTCCAGAGCTCCTTCCCGTCGGGCGCCGGCATCTTGCCGTGCATGCCCGCCCAGGCGATCTGGATGGCAAGCATCGACGCCAGGGCTGCTCCCACCATCCAAAAACGTTTCATGTCGGTCTCCTTTCGTCTGTGATCGGTCCTTCGGTGCCGGTGAACCCGCCGGATCCTCAGCTCAGGCCGAAGCCCATGGACGCGTACTCGTCGATCTTTTCCTTGGCCTCCGGAAGGGTCTTCCCCAGAGACCAGGGCTCCATGAACCCGCCCATCATCAGCTTCCAGCCCTCGGCCTCGTCGTAGAAGATCTCCGCATCTTCCTTGCAGGAAACCCCGCACGACTCCCTTCCCACGGCGTTGACCAGGTGCTCCATGAGCTCGTTTTTCCCCTCCATGGCCCCCCCTCAGATCACCTTGTGGAACGCCTTGCGTACGGCACCGCAGACCTGGCAGTACTCGGGCGGTTCCCGCGTGACCACGTGACCGCAGGCGTTGCAGACAAAGTACTCCTCCACGAGGAACTTATCCTGCTCCACGAGGGCCTTGCCCAGGAGCCGGTGATGGCCCTTTTCCACCTCCGATGCATGGGAGAAGCTGATCTCCGGTCCCTCCTCGCCCTCCTCGCGGGCCTCGGAGATCATCCGGGGATACAGGCTTTCGAACTCCTTGGCCTCGCTCTCCACGGCGTCCTGGACGTTGTCCCACGTCCCCCGAATCTTCTTCAGGTAGCTCAGGTGGCGGCGGGCGTGAACGGCCTCGGAGGCCGCCAGCGCCATGAACAGCTTGTACACGCCGTCCTGGTAGTCGTCCGCAGCCTTCTGGGCATAGATCAGGTACTTCTGGTAGGCGCGGCTCTCGCCGGTGAACGCCTCTTCCAGGTTCTTTTCCGTCTTCGACATGGTTGCCCTCCTCGCTCGAGCGTTCGTCTTTCTTTTCTATCCTCCGAAAAGCGGCCTCGATCCACAATGGGGTTGAACCCCCATTCGCGAAGGTCCCCGTGTGTAGACGGGATGAGGGTCCGAAGAATCGATGAGGCAAAAGGGGTCGGGACCATATACAGGATGGCGTGTATTGATCTGGAGGATTCCGGTTTGCGATCCTGATGAAACCGGGAAGGGTCCCGGTGCATTCCAGTAAAAAAGGAGGTTCAAATGCCGCATCACGACAAGCCGATGAAAGACAAGGACTACGATCTGGTGAGCACGCTCTATCACGCGCTGCAGGGGGTCGAGAAGAGCGACGTCTATCTCCTGGACGCGGAAAAGGCCGGAGACGAGGCCGTGACGTCGTTCATGCAGGAAGCGCGGAAGAGGTACAGCGAGATCTCCGAGAAGGCCAAATCCCTGCTCGGAGAGCGGCTCGGCTGACAATCCTCCGCGGACCCTCGACGAACGGGGTCCGGGGAACCCCGTGCCGCCCGTTTGCGCAGGGGTTCCGCCGGACCCGTCCGTTCAACCTGTTTCCACGCCGTGGAAGGGAGGAAAAGGGATGGCCATTTCGGGCAAGTATGGGAAAATTGACATTCCCGGCATCGGTCCGGACGAGCCGGTGTTCGTTCTGCGGGCCAAGGACAAGCTCGCCGCCCCGACCCTGCGGATCTACCGGGAGCTTGCAGAGAGCCACCTGTCGCCGGTGATCGGGGGACTGGACGACGAGATCCAGCGTTTCCAGGAGTGGGAAGGGCTCAAGGAGCTCCCGGATTGAGGCGGCCGCGCATCGATCCCCCCGTCTTGTATCCTACCAATCTAGTCCTATATTGGTTCACGGGCGGGGCCTGGATCCTCGCCCGCAGACCGGGTAAGGACGGTGCAGGATGGAGGACAGGAGAAGAGCCGGATTCGACCGCCGAAGCGGTCGGGATCGGCGGCAGGTCTTCTGCCTGGACTACCTCATCCATGGCGGTGTCGAGCCAAGGAGCTGGACGGGTCGCACCTCAGGCCTGCTCGCGGGCCGCGCGGAGTGCGGCGTCGTAGTCGGGCGGGTCGGAGATCTCGCCCACCAGCTGGCGGTAGGCGATCTTTCCGCCCGAATCGATCACGAACACGGCCCGGGCCAGCAGCCTCAGCTCCTTGATGAGGACGCCGAAGGACTCGCCGAAGGCGGCGTCCCGGTGGTCCGAGAGCAGGGTCACGTTGGAGGCCCCGTGCTCGTCGGCCCACCGCTTCTGGGCGAAGGGCAGGTCCATGCTCACCACCACCATCCGGACCTTCCCGGGCAGGGACTCGGCCTCCCGGTTGAACCGCTTGGTCTCCTCGGAGCAGACCGAGGTGTCGAGGGAGGGTACGGAGGCTGCGATGAGGACCCCTCCGGCCCGCAGCTCCTCCAGGGTCGCGTCGCTCAGGTCGTTGGCGAGCAGGCTGACGCCGGGCGCCGGGTCTCCCGGACCCACCTCCTTGCCCACGAGGGTCAAGGGGTTTCCCTGGAAGGTCACTTCATCCTTTCGTTCGCTCATGTCGCTCTCCTTTTCTGCGTCTCCATCCGATTTTCGATGAAATCCTCGAGGGCCTCGGCGTTGTTGTGCTCCTCGTCGCGCGCGGCGAAGAGCAGGGTCACGTTTTCCCTCCCGGCCCGGGCGGCGAGGCGGTCCAGGATCTTCTCCTTGGGGGCCGCCCTGAGCTCGGCCCGGTATCGCTGCCTGAACTTGCCCCACCTGCGGGGGTCGTGGTCGAACCAGTTCCGGAGCCGGCTGCTCGGCGCCAGCTCCTCGAGCCAGTCGGTCAGCGACGCCTCCTCCTTGGAGACGCCTCGGGGCCACAGGGCGTCCACCAGGTAGCGGTCCCCGTCCTCCGGATCGGGGGGCTCGTAGATCCGTTTCGTCTTCACCATGCCTGCCTCCGCAGCCTGTTGCGACCCTTTGTCGCTTCTCGGCACAAGAATGGTCCCGGATCGGGCGGCCGTCAATGGGGTGAATCCCCCAAATTGTGTGGTCCCCCCGTTCCGCCTCCCCGGGAGAAGGGGCTTGTGTTCGGCAGGATGCTGCATTAGGGTGGAGATCGAAGGCTCGCTGGACGCTTACGACCTTGGCGGCGTGTGGCGGGCCCTTTCTCACAAGCCGGGTCGGCCGGGAAGGCCGGGAAGGACAAAGCGTGGGCAGGCCCAACTACAAGTTTCAAAAGCGACAGAAGGAGCTGGCGAAACAGAAAAAAAAGGAAGAAAAGCGAAAGCGCAAGCAGGAGAAGCGAGAGGAGACCTCGGAAGACCGTCCGGACGAGACCGAAGAGGCGGGTCCCGAGGAAACGGCCTGAGGCGCACCCGGGGTGATCGACTCCTTCGTCCCGACGGCGGAAAGGTCTGCGGACGGCCCTGGTCTACCGGGGCTCGAACTGCCGCTTGGCCGCCAGGAAGGCGGGAAGGTGGCGGGCCAGGTGCCACAGGCTGTGGCGGTGCTGCCAGAGTCGCCTGCGGAACCTTTTCCGCCAAGCCGGGCTCGTGTAGAAACGCTTCACGTGGCGGTTGTAGAGCGCTTCCAGGATCTCCCGGGAGGAGATCCCCCCGGGGAGGAACACGAAGTTCAGGCAGTTCATCTTCCGCCAGTCCTCCTCCAGCTCGCCCTGCTCGTGGATGGAGGACCAGACGGGCGCGCCGGGAAAGGGCGTGAACTTGCTCATGTTCATGTCGTCCAGGTCCAGGGAGAGCACGAAGTCGCCGGTCCTTCGAATCGAGGCCTCGGTCTCGCCCGGGAGGCCCATCATGAAGAGGCCCTTGACCCGGAGCCCGGCCGACTGAATCCGCCGCACCGTCTCCCGGGCCTCCTCCATTCGGACCCCCGGCTTGTGCAGCTCCATCAGGTCCGGGTCCCCCGTTTCGATCCCCACCGAGATCATGAGACAACCCGCCCGTTTCAGCATGCGGAGGAGGTCGTCGTCCGCGTGTCCCACACGGAGAGCGCAGTTGAAGCGGAGGCCGAGGGGCTTGGACTCGAGCAGCCTGCAGAGCCGGGCGATCCGCCGGCGGTCCATGGTGAACAGATCGTCGTAGAAGTTGATGTGGCGGATGCCGAAGCGGGTTCGGAGGTAGCTCATGTGCTCGTAGACGTAGTCGGCGGAGTGGGACCGGAAACCCTGCCGGAACACGGATCGGTCGCAGTAGGAGCAGCGGTAGACGCAACCCCGGCTGGTGACCATGGTGGCGCCGGGACGGTCGATGTAGCTGAAGAGGGGAAGATGGTACGCCGAAGGAAAGCCGGCCAGCTTCTCGTAGGCGGGGAAGGGCAGCGCGTCCAGGTCGGGGATGGGTTTCCGGGGCGGGTTGGTGACGGGCCGTCCCCCGTCCCTCCACACCAGGCCGGGGATGGTGGAGGGGGCGTTTCCGGCGGCCAGCTCGGAGAGGGTGATCTCGCCCTCCCCCAGGCAGAGGCAGTCGATCGCCTGGAACTCACGCAGCAGCCGCTCCCCCAGGGAGGAGACGTGGACCCCGCCGAAGACCACGCGGGTTCCGGGTGCGGCCCGCTTGATGCGGCAAGCCAGATCGTAACCCTCCAGGAATCCCGAGGTGGTGGCCGAGAGCCCCACCAGGTCCGGGGCATGAGACAGGATCGCGCTCGCGTGGCCGTCCGGGATCCGGGGGGCCTCCGGTCCGAGCCCGTCGTGGACGCGCACGTCGTGGCCGTCGCGCTCGAGGCAGGCGGCCATGGACAGAATTCCCAACGGGGCCATGCGGTTGGCGGTCGGGGTGACGTCTTTTTTCCCCGGCATCCAGTTGGAACCGGCGGGGTGGACGAGGACGATCCTCATGACGGGCTCCGCTTCCGGGACCTCCGCCGTCCTCGACGGCGGATGAATGGTCACTGTACCACGATCGAGCACGGGTCGCACGTCCTGATCGGGCGCCCGTGAATGCCGGCCGGGGAACCCGGTTCGGGCGTGGTCGGGGCGCAGGGTGCCCCTGCGGCAATGGGATGGACATTCGGGCGTGATTTGGGTAGATTCGGAATCGATTGTGCGTCCCTGCCCGGGCGATTGACGCATTCGCAGAAACCCGCTCACGCGCCGCTGGGGAGGGTATCACCTGTTGAAATCTCGTGGGCAGATCTCGAGGATTCGGGTTTTTTGCGACTCCATCAGGATTGACGCATTCGCAGAAACCCGCTCACGCGCCGCTGGGGAGGGTATCACCTGTTGAAATCTCGTGGGCAGATCTCGAGGATTCGGGTTTTTTGCGACTCCATCAGGATTGACGCATTCGCAGAAACCCGCTCACGCGCCGCTGGGGACGATATCACCTGTTGAAATTCCAGGGGCAGATCTCGAGGATTCGGGTTTTTGCGACGCCATCACGATTCTACTCAACGGAGGTTGTGGTCATGCCGATAGCGGAACGAATGGTGGGTATGGTGGAAGGCTCTTCCATGATTCGAAAGATGTTCGAGGAGGGGGCCCGGCTCAAGGCGGAGCACGGAGCCGACAAGGTGTTCGACTTCTCCCTCGGCAACCCGGACCTCCCCCCGCCCCAGGCATTCAAGCGGGCGCTGGTGGAGCTGATCGAGGATCCTTCCACGAGCCACGGCTACATGCCGAACCAGGGGTACCCGCAGGTGCGGCAGACGGTGTCCGGCTACATCCGGGAGGAGTACGGGGTGGAGATCCCCCCCGAGCTGATCGTCATGACCGTGGGCGCGGCCGGCGCGCTCAACGACTCCCTGACCGCCCTGATCAACCCGGGGGAGGAGGTCCTCGTGCCGTCCCCCTACTTCGTGGGATACAACCAGTACGCCTTCCAGGCGGGCGCCGTGGTCAAGACGGCGGAGACGGACCAGGCGTTCCGGCCGGACTTCGAGGCCCTGGAGCGGGCCGTCACCGAGAGGACGCGGGTCGTGCTCATCAACTCGCCCAACAACCCCACGGGCGTGGTCTACACGGCGGACGAGCTGAAGGGGTTCGGCGACCTGCTGGAGCAGGCCAGCCGCAGGTACGGGAAACGCATCTACCTCATCTCCGACGAACCGTACCGGAAGATCGCCTACGACGTGGAGGTGCCGTCCGTGTTTCAGGCCTACCCCCACTCCATCCTGGTCACCTCCTACTCCAAGGAGCTGTCCCTGGCCGGGGAGCGCATCGGCTACCTGGCCGTCAACCCGGCGGCCGAGGACGCGGCCCAGGTGGCGGCCGCAGCGGCGGTCTCGAACACCATGCTCTACGTCAACGCCCCCAGCCTGTTCCAGCTGGCCATCGCAAAGGTCATGGGAATCTCCGTGGACGTCTCCATCTACCGAAGGCGGCGCGACCTTCTCTGTGAGGGGCTCCGAAAGGCGGGGTACGTGTTCGTGGAGCCGAAGGGGGCGTTCTACCTGTTCCCCGAGACGCCCATCGAGGACGACGTGGAGTTCTGCCGAATCCTGATGGAGGAGCTCATCCTGGCGGTGCCGGGAAGCGGCTTCGGCAGGGGCGGCCATTTCCGGCTCTCCTACGCCGTGCCGGATCAGGCCATATCCGGCGCCATGGAGGGGTTTGTGCGGGCCGTGGACAGGGCGTCCTGATCGAAGACGATCGCATCGGAGCGGTGAGTGGAATGGACGCCGATCTCCTGCTGTCGGAGGCCGTCGAAGGCGTTCGGCGGAGGCACGGGCTCGGCCGACGGATCTGCCTGGGGTACGAGCGGCCTCCGGAGCGTTCGGTGGACGGGACCATGACCTGCCCGAGGTGCGGCGGTCTTCTGGACTACACCGTTTCCTCCTACGACGGCGCCACCCGCGGTCGGTGCCGGACGAGCGGTTGCCTCCGCTGGACCGAGTGAGATGCTACACCCGGACGGCGAGGGTAGGTCTCGAGATCTTCTCATGGTTCCCATGGCTGCCTCCCTGCGTTCTTCCCGGTCCGTTCCGACCCTCACAGGCTGGTCTCGACGGGGCGCCGGGTCGAGATCGGGGCACTACCTCGAAAATCCCGCACGCTTTTCCTTGACAACGGGTCAAACAGGATTAAAATCCCCTCGGTCTTCGAGCGGTGAGTTCCGCGAACCCCGCGCCGGACGGTCGGATGGAGCCCTCCGACCCTTCCGCCGCCGGATCCGCGGAGACCGTTTCGAGCAACAGGTGCTCCCTTGGAGCCCGTGCACCCCGAACGTGACGGGGCGCATTCTCTATTTCGATGGAACTGAGGAGGAAAGAGCCGTGCTTTACTACACCAACCATCACCTGAATTTCGTCCGGTCTGCGTCGCAGGTCGGGCTCCCGGCCTCGGGCCGCTGCCCGTTCTGCCAGGACGAGCTGCCCGACTGCGACTGCGGCTGCGGCACCGCGGGCGGGCGGAAACGCGCCGCCGGAAACAGGGTCTCCAGGCGGCGGACGGGGAGAAAGCGGCTGTTCTGAACCGCACGGACGCGACGCGGGACATCGAGAGGACCCGAGGGCGGGATCAAGATCCCGCCCTTTTTCGTGGCAAGCGGGCACGGCCGAGCCGCCGCCGAAAGGATGCCGCGTGTTGCCGCGTTGACACGGGTCCGGGGGGCGGCTATCCTTTCGGCAAGCCGTTGGTATCGGAGCGGTCCCGGGGGACGGAACGGAGCTGCAGTGCTTCTCGTCGCCTCACCGGGAGCGGAGGCGCCTCGGACGGCTTTCTCCGGGATGCCTTTCAAGAGACGGGTTCGAGGGGATCGGTGGACAGGGAAACCGAAAGCGGAAACGGCCGCATTGTCGAGCCGGGGCGAAACTGCTGGCGCACGGAGCGCGCGGAGCGGCTGGCGTTCATCGTGGACGCGGCCGGCTACTTCGAGGCCTTCAGACAGGCGGCGAGCCGGGCCGAGAGGAGCCTCTACATCGCCGCCTGGGACATCAACAGCCGCACTCTTCTGGGGAAAGACGACGACAACCGGGAAGAGCTGGGCGACTTTCTGAACCGCCTGGCCGCCGGAAACCCGGACCTGGAGATTTCCATCCTGTCCTGGGATTTTTCCGTGATCTACGTCTTGGAACGGGAGATCCTCCCGCTGTTCAACCTGGGGTGGAAGACCCACCCGAGCATCCGGTTCCGGATGGACGCGGAACACCCGGTGGGGGCCTCCCAGCACCAGAAGATCGTGGTGGTGGACGATGCGCTGGCCTTCTGCGGGGGCATCGACATCACCAAGAACCGCTGGGACACGCCGGAGCACCGGGCAAGGGATCCCAGGAGGGTGAACCCGGAAGGCAAGCCCTACCGGCCTTTTCACGACGTGCAGGCGGCCGTGGCGGGGCCGGCCGCCGCCGCTCTGGGAGACCTGTTTCGCGAGCGATGGCATCGCGCGACCGGGGAGGAGCTGAAGCCGCCGGCCGGCGGAGGAACCTCCCCCTGGCCGCAGGGGCTGCCATCCGATCTCGACGACGTGAAGGTGGGCATCGCCAGGACCTACCCCGCCTACAAGGGAAACCCGGAGGTGCGGGAGGTGAAGGCGCTCCACGAGGATGCCATCGCCTCGGCCCGCAGGACCATCTACATGGAAAACCAGTACCTGACCTCCCGCGCCGTGACCCGCGCCCTGTCCGAGAGCCTCTCGGCCCCGGATGGGCCCGAGGTCGTCCTGGTGCTGCCCGGGAGGAGCGACGGGTGGCTCGAGCAGAGCACCATGGACCACCTGCGGCGCCGGATCCTCCAGCACCTCCGCCGGGTGGATCGAGGCGGGCGCCTGAGGGTCTACCAGCCGGTCCTCGACCGGTCCGGCACGTCTCCGGTGGTTCACGCCAAGGTCACGATCGTGGACGACCGGTTGATCCGGGTGGGCTCCTCCAACCTCAGCAACCGCTCCATGGGGCTGGACTCGGAGTGCGACCTGGTCATAGACGCGGCGGGGGACCCCCGCGTCGAGGAGGCCGCGGTCGCGTTCCGGGATCGCCTGCTGGCGGAGCATTTGGGAAGGGAGCCCCGGGAGGTCCGGGAAGCCCGGCGGGAGAGCGGTTCCCTGATCCGGACCGTCGAGGACCTCCGGGGCGGTGAGCGAACCCTGGAACCTTTGAACATCGAGGAAGGCGGCTCCGTGGACGAGCCGGAGTTTCTGTCGGACATCCCGTTCGTGGACCCGGAGCGCCCGGCCGCGATCGAGGAGCTGACGGACCGGTTCCTGGCCGAAGAAGAGGAGGAGCCTTCCCGCTACCCGATCCTGGTCTACCTGTCCGTTCTCGGGGGGCTGCTGTTGCTCGCGGCGCTGTGGCGGTTCACCCCCATGGGGGACTGGTTGACGCGGGAGCGGATCCTCGCGCTGGGCGCCCTGCTCGAGGGCACCCTGGGCATGCCCCTGGGGGTGCTCGCCGCCTACGTAGTCGGCGGCTTGATCGTGCTGCCCGTCACCCTGCTCCACGCCGTAACCGGGGTGGCCTTCTCCTTCCCCCTGGGGTTTCTGTACGCCCTGTCCGGGTCCCTCCTGAGTGCGGCGGCCACCTACTGGATCGGGCGCCTTCTGGGCAAGGACGCCGTCCGGCGATTGGGCGGAAAGCGGCTCAACCGGATCAGCCGGCGGCTGGCGCGCCAGGGATGGCTCACCGTGGTGGTGGTCCGGAATCTTCCGGTGGCGCCCTTTTCCGTGGTCAACCTGATCGTGGGAGCGTCCAGGATCGGTTTCAAGGACTACCTCGTGGGCACCGCCCTCGGAATGGCGCCGAGCATCCTGGCGATCACCATCTTTGCGGACCGGCTCTTCCGCCTGATCCGAG
Organism: uncultured Desulfobacterales bacterium; assembly: GCA_964443135.1. Taxonomy (GTDB): domain Bacteria; phylum Desulfobacterota; class DSM-4660; order Desulfatiglandales; family HGW-15; genus JAIPEI01. The sequence continues at coordinate 99,909 of CAYUBQ010000003.1, forward strand.
AGCCGTCCTGGGGGAACCTCGCCTGGGCCGGCCTCGTGATGGTCTTCCTGGGCGGCGCCGCCTGGTGGTTGAAGTGGCGTCTCAGGCGCAGCAGCTGACCGGGGGGGGGAATCGGATGCCCGGGGCGGAGAAGGACCTCAACACGACCTGCCTGAGGCTGGCGACCTACAACATTCACCAGTGGGTCGGAGGGGACGGGCGGGCGGACATCGAGCGGGTCCTCTCGGTCATCCGGTCCCTCGACGCGGACCTGATCGCCCTCCAGGAACTGCTGCTCCCCTGGGAGGGGTTCACCCAGGAGGATCTGGCCCGTGCGACCTGCATGCAGGTCATTCCCGGCCGAACGCTCTATCGGGGTGACGCGGATTACGGGAACGCCGTCCTGACCCGTCTGCCGGTGCGGACCACGTGCTCTCTGGAGCTCACGGTCCCGCCGTTCGAGCCCAGGGGCGCCCTCTGCGTGTCTCTGCTCGCCGGGGACGTCCCGGTCAAGGTCGTCGCCACCCATCTGGGGATGCGGCAACGGGAGCGCCTCCGCCAGCTGGAGGCCCTGATGCCGGAGCTGGAGACGCCCGAGCAGGTCGTGGTCATGCTGGGCGACATCAACGAGTGGATCCCGCGAAGCCCCGTGCTCGGAAGGCTGCGGGCCGCTTTCGGGCCTCATCCGGCCCCCAGGACCTTTCCTTCCCGCTTCCCCCTGCTGGCCCTGGACAGGATCCTGGCCAGGCCGCCGGCGTTCGACCGGTTTCCGTGTGCGGTCAGGACCGCTCCGGCGAGGGCCGCCTCGGATCACCTGCCCCTGGAGGCGATCCTGCGGGTTTGAACCCGGGCCCGGAACGGCTGCAAGGGCGGGGCGCATTCGTCAGGAGCGGCCGTGGAGATGAAAGGAGAGATCCCTTGGGCAAAAGGAACGGCGACCAGAACAATGGACCGGGCCCGTCCGGGGAAACGGGGAGGACCGAACCCTCCGGGGCGTTCCAGGCCCACGACGGGCTGGGCCGGGTGTTGCCGCCGATCCTCTTTCTCACCCTGATCTTCTTCGTCCATTTCCTGGCCCGGCAGCTCCTCGGTCCCATGCTCCCGGCCATGGAGCGCGATCTCCGGATCAGTCACGCGGTGAGCGGGCTGTTCATCCTCGTGATGGGGGTGGGGTTCTTCCTGAGCCAGCTCACCGCGGCCTTTCTGACGGCCCGGTTCGGTTACCGCGCCTGCATCGTGGTCTCCCTGTGGGGGGCCGCCGCGGCCATGGCCGGGGTCGGGCTCGTGGGCTCGGTCTGGGCCCTGTTCGTCGGGTTTTTCCTCCTGGGCGGTACGGGGGGTTTCTACGTGCCTTCGGGCATCGCGCTGATCAGCGTTCTGGTCCACCCACGGGACTGGGGAAAGGCCATGGGCATCCACGAGCTCGCCCCGAACCTGGCCCTCATCGTGGCTCCCTTCTTCGCCACCATGGTGATGGGGCTGGCGTCGTGGCGCTGGGGGTACCTCTCCCTCGCCGGGTTCCTGGCGGTCACCGGGGCGGTCTACGCGAGACGCGGCGTCGACGCCGCGGCCCGGGGCTCGACCCCCGACGTCCAGCGGATCCTGGAGATTGCGAAAAACCCGGCCTTCTGGGGGCTGGCCGGGCTCCTCAGCCTGGCGGTCGGCGTGGAAACCGGGGTGTACGCGGTGCTCCCCCTGTTCCTCGTGAACGAGCGGGGCTTCGATCTCGCCGAGGCCAACCGGATCCTGGGCCTGTCCCGCATCCCGGGTCTGGCGGTGGTCCTTCTCTCGGGCTGGATCACCGACCGCTTGAGCCCGAGGATCACCCTGCGCCTGGCGCTGGGGGTGACCGGGGTGACCATCGTGGCCTTGGGGCTCGGACCTCGCGACATCGCCGTCCCCGCGGTGTTCGCCCAGGCCGCGGCCGCGGCCTGCCTGTTCCCCCCGATCCTGTCGGCGGCCTCGGGCATTTCGACGCCGGAAAACAGGGCCCTCACCATCTCCCTGAGCCTGGCGGTGGCCCCCGTTCTCGGGGGCGGGCTCGTTCCGGCCGGGATCGCCCTGGCCGGCGACCTGGGCTCGTTCGGGCTGGGGCTGGCGGGGGCGGGCGTTCTGGTCCTGGCGGGCACGGCCCTGGTTCGCTCGCTGAATCGCGGAGCGGGTTGAGGCCTATCGATTCGTGCGGCGTCTCGTGCGGCGGCGATCCAGGTAGAGTGCAACCACGGCCAGCAGGGTCGCCGCGGCGATGATCAGGGCGGCGGTCCGGTAGACCCCGGAGAGACCCGCCACGAGCGCAGGGGCGGGGGCCTCGGCCACATCGGTCAGGCCCGGGATCCCGGCTGAGCCCACCACCCAGGCCGTGAAGGCGGCGCCGGCGAGGGGGATGCCGGTGGTGTGCCCCAGCGTTCGGGAGAGGGTCATCAGGCCGGACGCCAGGCCGAGGCGGCGCTGCGGCACCGCCCCCATGATGGCGCTGTTGTTGGGAGACTGGAACAACCCCATCCCCGCACCGAGCGGAACCAGCCGCAGGGCCGTGCCGAGCATCCCCACGTCCTGGTTCAGACCGCCGATGCCGAGACAGCCCCAGACGCATACGATCAATCCCGCCACGGAAACCCCGCGTGACCCGAACCGGTCGGAGAGCGATCCGGCGAGCGGGGCCACCAGTCCCATGCTGAGCGGGATGATCATCATCAGGAGACCCACGACCTCGGGACTGAACGCCTTGACCTTCTCCAGGTAGAACGGCAAGGTGAACGAGGCGCCCACGACGATGAAGACGAGCCATCCCATCAGCAGGTTGATGCTGAAGAGCCGGTTCCGGAAGACCTCCAGGTCCACCATGGGCGCGGTCAACCGTCTCTCTACAGAGACAAAGGCGACGAGAAGCAGGGCGGCCGTCGAAAGGAGGCCCAGACTTCCCGCGTGACCGAAACCCAGGCGTTGTCCCAGGGTCATGCCCAGCGCGTACGTCCCCATGAGGAAGAGGACCAGCACGGCGCCGGTGAAATCGAACCCCTGGCCTTTTCCTTCCCCGGGGGTCGAGGGAACGAAGCGGAGGGTGGCCCACACGGCCAGGACCCCCACGGGGATGTTGACCAGGAAGACGCTCCGCCAGCCGAGGGTTCCGATCAGGACGCCCCCGAGGGCCGGTCCCGCGGCCAGGCCGACGGAGACGGTGCCGCCGATGAGCCCCATGGCCTTGCCCCGCTCCGAGGAGGGAAAGGACTCGGTCACGATGGCCGCTCCCAGGGCCTGGGTCACGGCCGCACCCAGCCCCTGGAGCATGCGGAACCCGATCAGCCAGTACACCCCGGGGGAGAGGCCGCACAGGAGGGACCCCAGGGTGAAGAGGGACAGGCCCCCGGCGAAAAGGGTCCGCTTTCCCCACATGTCGCCGAGCCGGGCCACGCTCAGGGTCATGGACGTGACCACGAGGACATAGCCGAGGATCACCCACTGGATGGTGGCGAAGTCGGTCCGAAGCTCGGTCACCAGGGTGGGCAGGGACACGTTGACGATGTTGACGTCCAGGGTGGCCATCAAGATGCTCAACCCGACCGCGGTCATGACGCCCCACTTGCCGGAGGCGGCGGTCCTTGTCGGATCGCCTTCTCGAGCCGGGCGGTTTTGCGCCGGTTTTTCCATTCCAGCTGTCCCTGCGTTCCATTGTACTTCGACGTCGAGAGAGATCGTTCCGTGCCCGAGCCTTCGGCCGGCGGGCACGGCCCGCAGAGGACGGTGGGCTTTCTTCACGGGTTAGGTGCCTTATATCCGGGACCACTTCGTTCGGCCAGGGTTTTTCGAATCGGGCGTTCCTCGAGGGGAACTTGGGCGGCGCGGACCCGCAGCCCGCGTGCGGCCGGGATCGCTTGACCTCTGCAGCCCTTCGTTCTATCATCCACCGGTAGACCGAATCGCGGTATCCTCACGGCCGACGACGGAGGTCGTCCCCGTGAGTGGCGCCGGGAAAGGACCGATATGAATCGGGTGAGTTTTCTCAGCCGCGTTCCGCTCTTCGCCCTTCTCCAGGAGGAGGAGCTGGAACGGCTTGCCGAGCAGACCGAGGAGCACCACGTGAAGGCCGGGACAATCGTCATCCGCGAGGGCGACCTCGACCGCCGGATGTTCATGATCGTCAGCGGCCGGGCCTCCGTGGTCATCGGGCTGGGTACCTCGAAGGAACGCACCCTGGTGGAGCTGTGGCCGTACAGCTACTTCGGGGAAATGGCCCTGATCGACGACCTGGTGAGATCCGCCAGCGTGCTGACGCTGGAGGAAACCTTCCTCCTGAGCCTTCAGGCCGACACCCTGCTGGATTCCATCGGGAGCCATCCAAGCCTCGCCATGGAGCTTCTCCAGACCATGAGCCGCCGGGTCCGGGCGCTGGAGAAGAGCCTGATGAACAACCTGGGCGGCCTCCTCCCCATCTGCGCCAACTGCAAGAAGATCCGTGACGAGAGCGGTGCGTGGGTGCCCATCGAGACGTTCATTCGCGACCGCTCGGACGCCGAGTTCAGCCACGGCATCTGCCCCGGGTGCCGGGAGATCCTCTACTGATCCTGTCGTTCAGGTTCCGGCAATCGTGAGGGAAAAACCCTTCTCGTAGAATCCCCCCGACTCGAGCAAAGGAGACCGCAAATGAGGAGGAGCCGGAGTGAGGTGACGGATCCGCTCGAGATCGAGCGCATTCTGGGATCCACGAACATCGGCCGGTTGGCCACCCTGGGAGAGGACGGGTATCCCTACATCACGCCCGTCAACTTCGTGTTCCACCAGGGGGGCGTCTACTTTCACTGCGCGCCCCGGGGGGAGAAGCTGGACAACATCCGCCGGGTTCCCCGGGTCTGCTTCCAGGTGGACGTGCCGCTCGCCTACCTGGACGTCGGCTTCGATCCGGATCGACCCACCTGCCACCTGCACCAGTTCTACCACTGCGTCATCATCCGGGGCACCGCCTCGGTGGTGGAGGACCTCCCCCTGAAGGTGGCCGCCTTGAACGCCCTGATTCGCAAGCACGAGCCGGAAACGTCCTTCGAGCCGGTGACCGGGGACACCCCCCAGCTGAAGGCCTGCGAGGTGGTGGAGGTCCGGCCCGGGACGACCACGGCCAAGAGCGACCTGGCCCAGGGGAAGGACGAGGCGTTGCGGATGCGGATGGTCCGGTACTTCGCCGGCCGCGGCCGGCCCGGTGACGCGGAGACCGTGAAGGCCATGGGCGGGTAGCCCCCGCCCCGTTTTGGACAGGTAGACGCTCTCAGCGGTCTTCCCGATTTCGTCCCGGGGGGCGCCTCTCCAGCTCCCGGCCGCGGCGTCGGAGCTCCTCCTCGGCCATGCGAAGCGCCGTCGGTGTGAGAAACCACTCCCCGCGCCGCAGGCCGAGACGCCGGTGGAAGGCGCGGGGGGAGATCTGCTGCCGCTCGATCTCTTTCCAGAACCCCTCTTGGGAGTACCGCCAGAGCTTGTCCGCGTCCTTCACCAACCGCTCCTCGAGGCTCGAGGACTCCAGGGTGGAGTCGTGACGTTCGATGATTCGAACGATCCGGTGTGTCAGCGCCCGGTCGTAATCCAGGGATTGGAGGATTCGGCGGGCGATGGAGGCCCCCTCGATCTCATGGATCCGGTTCACCTCCCTCGCCTCGGCCCTGCCCTCGGCACGTACGCCGAACGCAGCCGGGATCTTGCCCGGTTCCACGGCGGACCATCCCACGTCGTGGAGGATGACGGCGGGCTCCACGACCTCCCGTGCACCTCCCTCCCGTTCCATGAGGGCGAGGGCGCACCGGTGGGCGACGCGCGTGTGGAGGCGGTCTCCGCGGACCTCCAGGCAGGGATCGGCCGCCTCGAAGAGGCGGGCCGTGAACTCCGGCCAGGCCGTGGGGTTCACGGACGCATCCGCATCGTTGCCTGTGTTTCGCTTGCTTGCGTCATCTCTTGACATCTTCGGACTTCTTTCCCATACTTGACGGAATACTGCGATCCGGGTCCGCCCGGCGCACGCCGAGAAACGAGCTCCCTCCCTGGATCGGGTCCGGGGCGGGGATCGAATCGACGCATCGCCCGTGCGGGCGGTGCGACCTCCGAAAGGCGGCCCAGCCTTGACTCACGAAGGCCGGCACCATAAGACCGTGGCGTACCTCGTACCCGTTCCGGCGGAGAGCTTCACCCATCCGGTGCGGCTGGAGCACGACGAAACCACCATCGGCCGGGACACCTCCAACCGGATTCGCCTGGCCCACGGCACGGTCTCCCGCTCTCACGCCAGGATCTCCAAGATCGGCGACCAGTACGTCCTGACCGATCTCCAGTCCCGAAACGGCACCTTTGTCAACCGGACGCGCACCCAGCGAGCCACCCTCCACTCGGGCGACACGATCTACTTCGGCAACCGGGCTTTCCTCTTCAAGCTGGAACACACCGAAGCCTCTGCACCTGAACTGGAGACGCCTCTCTCCCTGCCGGCGACGGTGACCATCACCGAGGACGCGGACATCGATCCCGCCGATCTCCTGGCCCGGGAGGCGGACCAGGCTGTCCACACCTTTCTCCACCTCTCGGAGGCCGGCGGGGATCGGACCGATCCCGCCGGCGTGGCCCATCAACGACTCTACCTCCTCTACCAGCTGACCGAGCAGGTTCGCTCGGGCGGAGAGCCGGACGAGGTGCTGGGCCGGGGCCTCGACCTGATCTTCCAGGCCGTGCCGACCGCGGAGCATGCCGTGGCCCTCCTCAGGGAGGAGGGGACCGCGGGACCCCTGGAGGTCCGGGCGGTCCGGTTCCGGAACCCGGCGAAGGACGGCGGTCCGATCCCGATCAGCCGTACGGTGCTCGACTGGGTCGTGAGCGAACGGGTGGCTCTGGTCAGCCGCGACGCCCCGGACGACTCCCGGTTCGAGACGTCCGAGTCCATCAGGGTGCACAGCCTCGAGTCCATCATCTGCGTTCCCATGATGAGCGGCCGCCAGGTCATCGGCGCCATCCACCTGGACACCCGCGACTACCTGAACCCGCTGACCGGACCCGACATGGAGTTCGTGGCGGCGGCGGGCAACGAGATCGCCGTCTGGATCGAAAACCACCGCCTGCAGCGCAACGCCATCCGGAACGAACGTATGGCGGCCATCGGCATGACCGTCACCAATGTGGCCCACAACCTCAAGAACATGCTTCACATGAGCATGAACGCCGTCGCCATGATGAACCAGCGTCTGGAGGAGGTCGAGGACGACAAGATCCACACCCGGTGGCATCTCGTTCGGCGGTCTCTCGAGCGGATGAACCGCCTGGCGGCCGACATGCTCGAGTTTTCCCGGATCGAACCGCCGCCGCAAACCTGGATCGACGTGAACGATGCGCTCTACGACAACAAAGAGCTTTTCGAAAAGCAGCTGAAAGGGGCCGGCATCGATCTGGTGTGGGATCTGGCCCCCGACCTCCCCGAAGGCCTTCTGGATCCCGTACAGCTTCAGCGGGCCGTTCTCAACCTGGTGGTCAACGCCGAGGACGCGCTGAAAGGCGTCCCGAACGCCCGGATCGTGATCTCCACCTCCGTGGACGATCGCCGGCGTCTGACCGTCGGCGTCTCGGACAACGGCTGCGGGATCCCGCCCGACGAGCTCGACAAGGTGTTCCAGCTGTTCTACACGACCAAGGGGTCCGACGGAAGCGGCCTGGGCCTGCCCATGGTCCAGAAGTTCGTGAAGGCGGCGAACGGCAGGGCCGAGGTGGAGTCCGAGCCTGGCGAGGGCACCACCTTCCGGCTGGTGTTCCCCCGGGCCTTCGAAGAGGCCCCCCTGCGGGCTGCTCATCAAGGGTGAGCGTCTCCCCGCGGGACGCTCTCCCCCGAGGCCGCCGTCCGCCGCATCCACTCCTGAACCGCCTCCCGAACCATCCGCTCGTATCCCCGAAGGCCTCCGAGCCCTTTCCGCCCGAACTGGAAGTTGATCTCCACGACCAGGGGGGGGGCGCCTCCCACGGGGAACATGACGTCGAAGGCCGCCAGGTCGATGCCGGTTCTCCGGCCCAGTTCCCGGGTCAGGTTCCTTCCCTCCTCCTGCAGGCCCGGCAGGAGGTCGTGGTCGATTCGGGCCCCCTTGCTCACGTTGTTGTAAAAGGAGTCCCCGCCCACCCGGAAGTAGCTCACGACCCGGCTTCCCATGAGCACCACCCGCAGGTCCCTTCCGGCGTTGTCGATCCACTCCTGGGCCAGGACGGGTTCCTCCGGCGGGAGCCGATCGAGGCGTCGCAGATACTCGGTGCGGGAGGCAACGGGAAAGACCGCGGAGCCTCCTCCCCCGGTGTCGCCCTTGAGCACGAAGGGGAAGGGCAGGGGCGGCGGCCCGGCTCCAGCGGCCCTTGCAGCCGCTGCGGGTGAGGGGTAGAGCACGGTGTGGGGATGGGGTACCCCGAGGCGCCGGAAGAGACGGATCTGCCCGGCCTTTCCACGGTAGGCGTACCGGGGTGCCAGGTGAGGGAAATGGGATCTGGCCAGGGGGACGACCTCGCGGTAGCGACCGGGCGGGCAGTACTTGGGCATGAGCACGCCCGTCGCGCCGGCGATCAGACGGGCGGCCGCCTCGTCCAGGGGACCGATGGGCGGCAGGTTCTCGTCCAGCCGGATTCGGTGATGGAGCGAGACGAAGTAGCTGTCGCCGCGCGGACTGCTCTCCGATGCAGGGCTCTCCACCTACTCGCCCACGAGGTGCCAGGTCTGGGTCCGGAACAGAAAGGCGATGTACCCCCTGACCTTCAGGGTGTCTCCTTCGCGCCAGATCTTGCACCGGTAGACCTTGCCGTTGTCGGGATCCAGGATCTTGCCGTCGGCGTACTCCTCCCCGCCCGCCTGCCTTTGCAGGTCCCACATGATCTCCATGCCCAGGACGGGTTGGCCCTTTTTCCCGCCCGGACACTCCTCGCAGCGCTTGCCCGGGTCGCTCTGCAGCAGCTTCACCACCTCTCCGCAGAGCACCCCGTCTCTCTCGAAGATCCGGACGTGGGACTTGGCCGTCTCTCCGTCGTCGTCGATGGTCTTCCAGAGACCGACCGGAGAGCTCTCGGCACAAACGGGTCCCGCAAGGAGAAGGGCCAGGACCAACAAGGGCAGGGTTCTTGCGATGCGACTCGTCACGGTGACCTCCGTTTCATGAGAAGTGCGGGAGGCCCATTATAGGAATGCCGCCAGGGGGTGTCAACGAGCCGGCCGGGCCGAGATCTCCTCGAGGAGGTCCGGGCTCGAGGCCGCGGTGAGGCGGAACCGGGTGTCGCGCTGCAGGGGGAAGTCGCGGAAAGCCTCCCCGTCCACGGCCCACACGCCTCCGGCCTGCTTCAGGATGAACAGGCCGGCCGAGACGTCCACGGCCCGGATGGACCCCCGTTCGTCCACGTGGGCGTCGAGCGAGCCTTCGGCCACCCGGCACAGGCTCGAGGCCGCGCACCCGGCGGCCCGGATGTGCCTTGCCCGGGTGATCAGGGGAACCATCCTGGAGAGGTCGTTCATCTTGCTCACGTCCATGGAGATGAGACCGTCGCGGTAGGCAACGGGCCGCGACACCATGACGGGCCGACCGTCGCGCATCGCCCCCCGGACCGGGTCGGCCGCGTACGTGGATCCGGACGGCAGATCCGAGACCAGGGCGGCGACGACCTCCGACTGAAACCGGCCGCGCGCGGCGCTGAGGCTCACCACGCTCGGCGGCAGGCCGCGGGCCAGGTTCGTCGTCCCGTCCACCGGGTCCGCCGTGACGGTGACCTCGCCTCCCCCGAAGGTCTCCTCTCCCTCCTCGCTCACGAGCCTGGCGGAGACGCCCCGGCCCCGAAGCGTCTCCACGACGGCCTCGTGGGCCTGGAGGTCCAACCGCTCCTTGAAGGAGGGGATGGACACGGTTCCCCGTTCGGGGAGCAGATGCCGAATGCGTCCCCGCACGGCGCTCGCCGCCTCTCGGAGGATTTCATGCCAGAAAAGGGAGATCGAATCCATGGGCCCTCATGGCATCCAGAACGGCGTTCACGGACCGTTCCGGAGGCGACGCCCCGTCCACGCGAACCTCGGGCGACTCGGGCGCTTCGTAGGCGAGCTGCTTCCCGGGGACGGTCTTCGCCTTCCCCTCTTCCGCTCTCCGGTAGATACCCTTGGGGTCCCGTTCCACGCACAGCTCCAGCGGGGTGTCCACGAACACCTCCAGGAACCGGGGGAAGGTCTCGCGGGCCCTCCGGCGCCACCGGCGCCGGTGGGCCGTGGCGTCGAAGACCACGTTCACCCCGTTGGAGGCGAGCAGGAACCCGATGTGGATCATGGCGTTGTAGAAGGCCTCGCGCTCCTCGGCGGTGTAGCTCGGTCGGGGGGTGAGGACCTTTCTGAGGGCGTCCGACTCGAGGATCTGGACGGCGATCCCCATGGCCTCGACCTCTGCGGTCAGCCTGTGGGCGACGGTGCTCTTGCCCGAGGCGGGAAGCCCCGTGATCCAGACGGCCCAGCCCGGTGTCATGGCGTTTTCCCCAAGAGGCGATCGACGGTGGTTGGATCGAACATATCGTCCTCGAGCACGCTTCGCGCGAGCTGGAGAAGAGCCCTGCGAACCGCGGGCTCGTAGTCCGGGTACCAGACCGGGCTGGCCAGCACCAGCAGGCGCCAGGTGAGGTGCGGGGGCAGAACGGAGAGGATCTCCTGGTCCCCGGAGACCTCCAGATAGGTCCGGAAAAAGGTCTCCCACAAGGTCCGGAACGGCGGGGTGAAGGCCTTCTCGTGCAGCAGGCCCCAGAACAGGTAGTTGACGGAGAGTGCGGCCAGGTCGTCGGCGGGCTCGCCCCAGGAGCCCCGGCTCCGGTCCAGCACAGTGAAGTCCGTGCCGTCCCGGAACAGGAGGTTGAAGGGGTGAAAGTCGCCGTGGACCCGGCTGAGGCGGTGGGTGAACCGCTTCAGCCGCCATCGCCAGTCGATGCAGCGCTTCTCGATGTCGATGAGCATTTCGGGAGAGACGTCCGGGTGATCCTCGGGATAGCTGTCCGTCAGCCCCATGAGACATTCGTTGTGGCCGACCAGCTCCCGGGTGCGGCGTTTGTACATGCCGGGATCATCCTGCTTGTCTGCGTGGATCTCGGCCAGGTAGCGGGCCAGAGCGCCGCTGCGCTCCAGGTCGAGAGCATCGGGCCTTCCCGCCCGCTTGATCCGGTTCAGGTCCTCGGCGTACACGGTGCCCTCCACGAACTCCGTGACGAGAAAGAGCTCCTCCACCGGGGCCAGCGAGGTGGGGCCTTCCGGGGTAAAGCCTCCCACGTCCAGGGCCCGGACGTGCCGGGGCAGGCTGTTGAACCCCCGGTACTGCCACAGGAGGAGGGCCGCCCTGTCGCTCATTCTCTGGTGGCCGAAGCCGCCCGGGTTCACCGTGCTCAGCACGACGGAAACCTGCCTCCCGTCCGCTTCGAGGTCGATCTTGAGGGGGGTGCCGTACCCGTAGCCTTTGAGGGCGCCGGGGCCGGGTTTGGTCTCCCCCAGGGGGGTGATCTCCAGGACCCGCACGGGGGCGCCGTACCGGCCGGCCAGGTATCGCTCGAGCTGCTTGCGGTCGATCGTCGGCATGGCTGCACGGGGTGGGCGCAAGGGGGGGAGCCGGCAAGGTGCGCCCGTTTCAGAGCCGGATCCGTGTCGAGGGAATCCATCGATCCCTGTATACGAACCATAAGGCCTGTCCGGGCACAGGTCAAGCAGGCTCCGGCCGCCGTCTTCCGTGGAAGGCACGCACCGTGCGGCTGGGTGATGGGTGTGGTCATGAGACCCCTTGGGATATGACTTTGTTTATAAAATATTTAAATTGAATAAAATTTATATATAATTAAGAGCACCGCTGCTGGGAAGGCAAGGGGTGCGGCAGAGGCAGATCAGTGGCTTCCGTGCTGTTTGCGACGCCACTAAGGTTTGACACCTCGGGGAGGATTGGCTACCTTCTCCGGCACCATATCCCGTGCCGAAGCTCCGGACGGGAGCGTTCAAGGAGCATCCATGATCTCGAGCGCATTCAGATCCGGCTTGAAGAAGACCCTGTTCAGCCTCGTCGCCATCCTCCTGGGGCTTCTCCTCGCACTGGCGATCGCTGAAGGGGCCCTTCGGCTCACCCGGACCGCGCCCTACCACAGGAACGCACTGAACTCCTTTCACGAGCCGGACCCGGACCTGGGCTGGCGCGGCCTGCCCGGGTTCACCGGGGTGTTCGTGCGGGAGGACTTCAAGGCCCGCATCGCCATCGACGAGCAGGGGTACCGCGAGAAGGGGGCCCGAACCCGGCCCCTGCCGGATGCCGAGAAGGTGGTCTTTCTGGGGGACTCCTTTGCCTGGGGATGGGGCGTGAGCCAGGGCGAGCTGTTCAGCGACGTGCTCCAGGACCTGCTGGGGCCCCGGTACGACGTCGTCAACCTGGGCATCAACACCTTCGGCACGGTCCAGGAGTGGATCCAGATGGAGAAGGAGGTGGTTCCCATGGGGCCGGGCCGGGTCGGCCTCCTGTTCTATGGGAACGACCTCGAGGACAACCTGAACGGCCGGGGGGAATCGAGGCCCTACTGCGAGGTGGAGGCGGGCCGGGTCGTGCTCAGGAACCTCCCCGTTGCCAACCCCATCGGCGGCGGCCTGCGCTCCGTCATGCGCCACTCCTACGCGCTCACCCACCTGCGCTACTACCACAACGTGTTCCGGGAGTACGTGGACCTGGCCGAGGCCCGCCTGAAGCAGTGGCTCCGGGAGCGCCGGGAAAGCGGGAAAGTACCGCGGGACCCGGGGAAACGGGAGAGAGCGGAGGAGGAAGAGCCCGCCATGGGAGAACAGGTGGCGGTATTCGAGCACGCCCTCTCGCGGATCGCCCTCCTCTGCCGGGAGAACGGGATCGACCTCTTCGTGGTCTACGTGCCCACGGGGGACAACATCGCCTCCGGGAGGCCCGAGTACGAGCAGATCCGGATCGTCCGGGGCGTCTGCCGCCGCCATGGCATCCCGCTCGTGGACCTGATGCCGGACTTCATCGCCGGGATCACCGGGACCGAGGGGGAGCCCTACTACTTTCCCCTCGACCTCCACTGGACGCCGGAGGGGCACCGGCTCGCCGCGGAGATCATTTACAGGCGGGTGTTCGGAGGGAGGCCGCTGCCTCCTCCGCGCCGCCCGGCCTCACCTTCACGCCCTGCGCCTTCAGGATGCACTCCAGGGCGGCGAGAAAGAGGACGACGTTCCTCCTGCACGAGGCGTGTCCCATGATTCCCACGCGCCAGACCTTGCCCGCCAGGTCCCCCAAGCCGCCCCCGATCTCGATGCCGAAGTCGTTCAGCAGACTCTTTCGAACCTTCCCGTCGTCGGCACCCTCCGGTATGCGCACGGCGTTGAGCATGGGAAGGCGCTCGCTCTCGGGCACCAGCATGGAAAGCCCCATGGCCTCCAGCCCGGCCACCAGGGCCCGGTGGTTCCGGCGATGACGCTCGAAGCGGGCCTCGAGCCCCTCCTCCGCGATGAGGCGCAGGGCTTCGCGCAGGGCGTAGATCATGTTGATCGGAGCCGTGTGGTGGTACTTGCGCTCCGAGCCCCAGTAGCTGCTCACCATGCTCATGTCCAGGTACCAGCTGGCCACCGGGCCTTTCCGGTTGTTCAGGGCCTCCATGGCCGCAGCGCTGAACGAGACGGGCGAGAGACCCGGAGGGCAGGAGATGCACTTCTGGGTGCCGCTGTATGCCGCGTCGATCCCCATCCGGTCCAGGGCGACCTCCATGCCGGCCAGGGAGGTGACCATGTCCACCAGGAAGAGCGCCCCGCAGTCCTTTGCGATTCGGGAAAGGTCCTCGAGGGGCGTGCAGGCCCCGGTGGAGGTCTCGGCGTGGACCATGGCGAGGGCCTTGGGGCTCCGGCCCTGAACGGCCTTCCGGACCGCATCCGCGTCGACGGCCCTTCCCCACTCGCCGTCCACGCGGATGAGCTTGCCTCCCAGCCGGTTCACGATGTCCGCCATCCTTGTCCCGAACACGCCGTTCACGCAGACCACCACCTCGTCCCCGGGCTCCACCAGGTTCACGAAGCAGGTCTCCATGCCCGCGCTCCCGGTGCCCGAGACCGGCATGGTCAGGGGGTTCTGCGTCTGGAAGAGAAACCGCAGGAGCTGCTGGGTCTCGTCCATGATGGAGAGGAAGCGGGGATCGAGGTGACCGATGCAGGGGGCGGAAAGGGCCTGGAGGACCCTGGGGTGCACGTCGCTGGGGCCTGGGCCCATGAGGATCCTCTGGCCCGGATCCAGATCCCGAAACGCGTTCCTGTCGAAGGTCATGACGTCCTCCTTCCGTTATGGGGGGTTCGGTTCGAGCGGGGACCGGGGCGGACCCCGGTCCGATCCTCGGGGCTTCGCTCGCGCCGCTCCGCCGCATTCTTCGAATAGCAAATGAAAACCGCAGGTACCAGAACATTTTCGGATTCGTCGCTCCGGCTTTCGAAACCCCGCAGAGGGGTCCACGCTGCGCAGGGTGGACCCTCGCGCCTGCGATCCCCGGGTTTCCGCTTTGTCATTTCTCGATTTTCTCTGTATGTTGCGGTGTCCGGACGAACGCATGTCCTCCGGCATTCGAGAGCGCCTTTGGCGGTCCTTCATCCGGAAGGTTCCGCGGCACGGCGCCGGTTTCGAGGCGCGGGCCCCCCATGAAGCCGAACAGTCCGATGAACCGATTCCTGTTTCAGCTGATCGCTCTGTCGTTTTGTCTCGTCGCGGGGGGATGCGGCTCGAAGCCCGCCACGGCGCCTTCTCCCGGGAGGCCCTCCACGCCGGGGGTCACGGAAGCCGGCTACGCCGTGCAGCTCGGGGCCTTTTCGGTGCTCGGGAACGCCGTCCGCCTCACCGACCGGCTCGAGGCCCGGGGGGAGGCCGCCTACTACTTCCGTCACGCCTCCGGCCTCTACAAGGTCCGCCTAGGCGACTACCCCACGCGGGCGGAGGCCCTCTCCAAGGCCCGCGAGCTCGTGGCGGAGGGGCTCGTGGACACCTACTGGGTCGTCGGCCCCGAGGACTATGCCCTGGCGAGGGCCGGGATCCACGGCGACCGCCTGCTGAGAGACGAGATCGTTCGGACGGCGAAAGGGTTCATCGGTCTGCCTTACCAGTGGGGGGGTGACAGCCCGGAGAGGGGGTTCGACTGCAGCGGGCTGGTCATGGCCTCCTACCAGATGAACGGGCTCAACATCCCCCGCTCGTCCCGGGAGCAGTTCCGCCGGGGCCGCGTCGTGTCGGGGAAAGACCTCGAAAAGGCCGACCTGGTCTTCTTCTCCATCCGGTCGGGGAAAAAGGTGAGCCACGTGGGGCTCTATGTGGGAGAGGGGGCCTTCATCCACGCCCCGGGAGCGGGAAAGGGCATTCGCGTGGACTCCCTCTCGAACCCCTACTTCCGCAGGCACTACGTCGGGGCCAGAGCCTACCTCTGAATCGCAGCACCCGGGCTCGTCCTCCGGCTTCGTTCGAGCCGGCTGTCAGTCCACCCTGCGAAACCTTCCCGGGACCGCCCCGCAGACCGGGCAGCGGTCCGGGATGTCGGCCGGGTGAACGTGCCCGCAGATCCCGCAGACGAAGTAGTCGAGGTCCTCGGCCGGGTCGTCGCCCTCGAGGGCCCCGGCCGCAAGCTCCACCACCTCCTCCCGGGCGCGTTTGGACTGGATGAAACCCTTGCGCACGGCGCCGCTGGTCTCGGCCGCTTTGACGTCCGGGATCATCGCTTCGTAGGTTTCTATTCCCTGCCTCGCCGTCTCCCGGGCCTCCCGGAGGTTCGCGTCCGTGGGACCGATCTTGCCCCGCATGAGGTGGCCGAAGCGGCCCGCCCGGACCTTCTCGGCCTGGGCCAGGGCCCGGAAGAGACGCCCGAGCCCGCCGCGGCCCTCCTTCTCCGCCAGCATGGCGAAGGCCTCGTAACGAGAGGCGGCGCGGGACGCCTCGGCAAAGCCGCGGGCGATGTGCTCCTGAATCTTGTTCGTCATGTCTCATTCATCCCCGGTGCGCTGTCCGCGCTCAGAATGGCCGTGAGGTGACGCTTGATGTTCTGTTCATTCATGGAGCGGGGTTTCCCCTCCGGAGCTCCGGCCTGCCCGTCTCACGGGCCGATCACAGACGGGTCTCCCGGCCGGCCCTGTCAGCTGCCCCGCGGGGGTCCCGCCGACTCACCGGCGGCGCGAGAGCAGCTGGAGCAGCCCGTCGATGTCCTGCTCCGTGTGGTCGGCGTTGACCTGGAAGCGGATGGTCTCGTCCCCCCTGGGGACCACCGGAAAGGTCAGGCCCACGGCGAGGACGCCGTCTTCGAAGAGGTCTCCGACCATGCGCCGGGTGGCGCCGGTGTCCCGTACGAGGAGGGGCACCACGGGATGGGGGCCGGGGATGGACTCCAGACCCAGGGCCGACAAGCCCTCCCGAAACTGCTCCGTTCTTTGCCTCAGCCGGACCAGGCGGTCCCGGCCCTCCGGGCCGTCGGCGATCTCCAGGGCCGCCAGGGCGGCGGCGCAGTCCCCCACGCTGAGGGGATTCGTGTAGATGTAGGTGTCCGCCTTCTGCCGGACGGCCTCCATGACCGTGGGACTGGAGGCCACGAACCCGCCGTTGACACCGAAGGCCTTGCCGAACGTCCCGACGATCACGTCCGGAGAGGCTCCGGTGTGCTCGGCCGTCCCCCGGCCGGTCGCCCCGTAGGCGCCGATCCCATGGGAGTCGTCCATCACGGTGATCACCCCGTCCCGGAACCGGCCGCTGTAGCTTCCCGCGAGGTCCGCGATCCGATCCGCCGGGGCGAAGTCGCCCCGCATGCTGAAGATGCCGTCGAAGACGACCACCACGCGCTCCACGCCTTCCGGGACGTTGTCCAGGCACTGCTCCAGGCCCGCCATGTCGTTGTGGGGGTAGATGGCCTTGTTCTCGCTCGGCACGTTGGCGATGCGCATGGAGCGGATGATGCAGTTGTGATTCAGCTCGTCCCCGATCCAGTAGGTTCTCTTGTGGGCGATCGCCAGGGCCGCGCCCAGCACGGTGGTGTAGGCCGAGTTGAAGATCTTGGCGGCGGGCTTTCCCATGAAACGCGCGGTCCGCGCCTCCAGCGCCGCGTGCTGGGCGAAGGTCCCGTCGATGAACCGGACCGCGCCCGGGCCCGCGCCCAGGGCCTTGGTGGCCTCGTGGGCCGCATCGACGAGCCTCGGGTGGTTGGACAGGGAGAGGTAGCTGTTGGAGTTCATCCGCAGGAAGGGCCGGTCCAGGCCTCGAAGCCGGTAGCGGGGTCCGCGCTTTCCCTTCGGGGGGAGGTACTCGACGATGACCCGTTCCGGGGGCTTGGCCCTGCCTTCGGACTCGAGGGCCTCCAGGTCCTGCTTCAGCGCTTCATCCAGTCGATCCAGTGCCATGGCGCATGCTCCTTTCGAGAGGGGCTTCTCCTTCCGTCCAGTTCAGGATCACCTTTCCCGAACGGCCGGATTTCATCGCCTCGAACCCCTTCTCGAACTCGGTGTAGTGAAAACGGTGGGTGATGACCGGCTCGATGTCGAGCCCCATGCGGACCATGACGCCCATCTTGTGCCAGGTCTCGAACATCCGCCGGCCGTAGATCCCTTTGAGGGTGAGCCCCTTGAACACGAGCCGGGCCCAGTCGATGGCGGTTTCCCCGGAGAGGATCCCGAGGAGGGCGATGTTGGCCCCGCTGCGCACGTTGTCCAGGATGGCCCTGAGCCCGTCCGGGGTGCCGGACATCTCCAGGCCGGCGTCGAAACCCTCCTTCATGCCCAGGGCGTTCTGGACCTCCTTCAGGTCCGTGCTCCTCGCGTCCACCGCAAGGGTGGCGCCCAGCCTCCGGGCCAGCTCGAGGCGATAGGGGATCACGTCCGTGACCACCACGTGGCGCGCGCCGGCGAAGCGGGCCACGGCCGCCGACATGCAGCCGATGGGGCCGGCCCCGGTGACCAGGACGTCCTCCCCCAGCAGGTCGAATGACAGGGCCGAGTGGACCGCATTGCCCAGCGGATCGAAGCAGGCGAGGACGTCCAGGGGGGCGTCCTCGTCGCAACGCCACACGTTGGTCATGGGAACGGCCAGGTACTCGGCGAAAGCGCCCGGTCGGTTCACGCCCACCCCGACGGTGTTGATGCAGAGGTGTCGCTGCCCGGCGCGGCAGTTCCGGCAGTGCCCGCAGACGATGTGGCCCTCGGCCGACACCAGCTCGCCGGGCTCGAACTCGGAGGCGTCCTCGCCGGTCGCCTCGACGCGGCCGACGAACTCGTGACCGACGTGCATGGGGACCGGGATGGTGCTACGGGCCCATTCGTCCCAGTTGTAGATGTGGAGGTCCGTGCCGCAGATGGCGGTCTTGTGAACGCGAATGAGCACCTCGTTCGCTCGGAGCGAGGGTACGGGCACGTCCTCCAGCCGGAGGCCCGGGCCGGGCTCCACCTTGACCAGCGCTTTCATGGTGTCCACAAGAGCCTTCCTTTCCCGGCGGTTCGGCGGACGAAGACACCCCCCGGCCGGCGCCGCGGCGGGATCCGGTCAAGCACCCGCGGGCTCGGACGGGGGCAGGGGAGACATCGCATCCAGGATGGAGAGCCCGACGAGGGTGTGATTGCGAAATCGACCCTCGACGGCCGGTGAAACGTGCTGGATTTTCGCACGCAGGATCCTGGGTGGTTCCGGGCTGACCGGACCGTAGAACTTCATTTCGAGGGTCGAACCCACGTGCAGGAAATCCAGCACGGGAGAATCCATGCGGACCAGAAAGCACAGCCCCTGGGCCGACAGGTTCCACAGGTTGAACTGGTAGACATAGTCGAGCTCGGGCAGGGAAAGCTCCACGCTGTGGAAATCCCCTCCGGGGACGCGTTGCTCGCTCCGCCTGTCTGTTGGATCGATCATTTCCCGCTGTCTCCTGATTGACGGATTCGCAACAACCCGCTCACCCGCCGCTGGAAACGCTATAACCCGTTGACATTACCTGGGCAGATCTCGAGGTTGAGGCCTTTTTACGACTCCTTCCTGATTCGAGCGGGGGCGTCCTCCCGGAGCGGAGGTGCGGCCGGGTGTCGGGTCGTCGGCCCGGTCGCCTCACCCGTTCTCTCCCGGTCGAAGGCCCGCCGGGATCGGACCGGGATGTATCCCGCTTCCGAAACCGGAAGGAGGGTCCGGTGCCCGGACCCGCTGGAGATCCGTTCCAACGGTCCACGGCCGGATCGAGCAGGGAACCGGGGAACGGGAGAGAGCCTTCTCGAGGACTGCTGCGGGACCGGTTACGATGCAACCGGCGGGAAAAGACGGGGCCATGGACGCACGATGGCTTCGTTTTCGAAAGGCGGATGTCTCCGAGCTGTTCATGCTGTTCTCCAGGCGCGCTGCCGCAGCGGCCATGAGAATCGTGCCCCGTTCCTGTATAGGGCATCGACGGCGAATTTGCAACCGGCTTCGCATCCCGAGAAAGGAGATGCATCAACCATCGAAATGGGATAGGATCTCTCTACCCCCCCTGCAAAGAGCTTCCACAGGACGAAATCGGAAAGAGGAGGAAAGGGATGCGTGGAATTCGGAAGGTCCTGGCAGCGATCGATCTATCCGACTACTCGAGAGAGACCGTGGGACTGGCGCTGGAGATCGCCCATGCCACCGGTGCCGAGCTCATCGTCGTCAACGTGATCAATCAACGGGACATCGAGGCCATGGAGAAGATCGCCGAGCAGATCAGCCATCTCTCGACGGAGGAGTACTTCAGGCACCGGGAGCAGGACCGGGAGCGTCGGCTGGGGGAGCTCCTCGACCGGTTCGGGGGGGCGAACAGCGGACTGGATATGCGGACCATTGTCCTCCGCGGCGTTCCCTTCTCGCGGATCATGGAGGTGATGCAGGACTTCGAGGTGGATCTGGTCGTCATGGGGGCGAAAGGCCGGACCAACCTGGCGGACGTGTTGTTCGGGTCCACGGCTGAAAAGGTCTTCCGGCACTCCCCGGTCCCCGTCCTGAGCGTTCGCCGCCGAGGCGAGGAGGATTGAACTCTCACTCGTGAAACGGCCGGCCTGCGGCCTTTCCCGCGACCTCCAGCAGGATCTCGGCCAGTGTGGGGTGGGCGTGGATGGTGTCGGCCACGTCCTGGACCGTGCACTGCCGCCGTATGGCCAGGGCCGCCTCGGCCACGAGGTCGGTGGCGCCGGCCCCCACCAGGTGAACCCCGAGGATGCGCCCGGTCCTCTCTTCGAGGACCAGCTTCGCCTCGCCCGCGATCCTTCCCAGGACCTGGGCCTTCCCCGAGGTCCGAAAGAGAACCGATTCCGAGCGCACCCCCAGCCCGGCCTCCCTGGCCTCGTCCTCGGTCCGGCCCACCACGCCGATCTCGGGAGCCGTGAAGATGGCCCCGGGTACCACGTCGTACCGCATCGGCCGATCCATGCCCATTGCGTTCTCGGCGGCCAGCCTTCCCTCGGCCGTGGCCACGTGGGCGAGCATGATCCGGCCGGGACCCAACGCGTCGCCCACGGCGTAGACGCCCGCGGCGCCGGTGCCTAGGCGATCGTCCGCCGGAATCCATCCTGCGGGATCCGGCTCCAGCCCGAGGTTTTCCAGGCCCAGCCCGGACGTGTCGGGCCGGCGTCCCACGCACACCAGGACGCAGTCCGCCTCCACGATCTCCGCGGGGCGTTCCCGCTGTTCCGATCCTGCGAAAGGGGACCCCCCGATGCGCACGCCGCAGCGTCCCCCGCGCTCCTCCACGCCTTCCACCCCGGCGTCCGCCAGGACCCGGATCTTTCGCTTCTTCATCTCCCGGAGCAGGGTCTTGACGCAGTCCCGGTCCACGCCGGGGATGGGGAGCAGCCGGTCCATCGCCTCCACCAGGGTCACCTGCGAGCCGAGCCCGGAAAAGATGGAGGCGAACTCACAGCCGATGACGCCGCCCCCGACGATCACCATGGCGTCGGGCACGGCCTCCAGGGAGAGGGCGTGATCGCTGGAGAGGACCGTGGTGCCGTTGAACGGGAGGTGGGGCAGGGGCGCGGGGACCGAGCCGGTGGCGAGGATCAGCCGGTCCCATTCGACCGTTTCCAGGCCGCCTGCGGCTGGGGTGACGGAGAGCCGGCCGGGGCCCTCGACGCGGCCCTGCCCCTGGAGGTGCCGGATCCCCCGCTGCTTGAACAGGCGGAGGAGGCCCTGAATCTGGCCCTGGATCACCCGCTCCTTTCGCCGCATGAGCGCCGCCATGTCCGGAGAGGCGCCCCCTTCGACCGCGACGCCGAACTCCCCGGCCCGGCGCACCTGCTCCAGGACGTCGGCGGCCGTCTTCATCACCTTGGAGGGGATGCAGCCCCAGTTCAGGCAGGTTCCCCCGACGTTTCCCCGTTCGACGAGGGTGACCTCGGCCCCGAGCTGCGAGGCCCGGACCGCCGCGGCGTATCCTCCGGGACCCGCCCCGACCACGGCGACTCTGGTCCCGGTCATGTTCCGCTCCTCTCGGGTCCGGCGGGCCCGCTCTCCCTGGACTCCCGGTACCGCGCGATGTCCGACTCGGTGATGCCGAGGCAGTAGAGAATGTTGATCATCTGGTCGCCGCTGAATATGCCGTCCGCGGGCGGGATGCTTTCGGACGGCTTGCAGGCGATGGAAAGGCCCACGTCCTTCATGAAGCGGGACCCGGCCGATCCCCCTCCCACCGCCACCACCTGGTCCCGGCTGATCTCCTCCACGTTCATGATGAACTCCAGGATCTCGTTCTTGGTGGCCGCGGTCAGCACCGGCTCCTCGAGGCTCCCGGTGGCGTTTCCCGCTTCGTCTTTCTGGAGGGTGTTGCAGAACGCGTAGTCCACGCCTTCGGCCTCGTAGATGCCCCTCAAAAAGCAGTCCAGCCCCGTGGAGAGGAGGGCCACCTTGTACCCCATGGACTTGAGGATGCGGAGCAGCTCCAGGGCCCCCGGGTGGAGCTCCAGCGAGCGGCCCGCCGTCTCGAGCTCCTGCACCGGGACGCCCCGAAGGGCCTCGACCCGATCGACCAGGGACTGGGTCCAGCCGCCCGGATCCGCCTGGAGCGGCGGCGCGATCCGCTTTCCCGCCGGGGCGATGCGCTCGTTGACCGCATCCAGAAAGCGGCGGACGGAGGTCTCCTCGATCAGGCAGGACTCCACGTCGAACACCACGATCTTCTTGGCCTGCCGGTAGGCGCTTTCGCTCTGGATGACCACGCTCTGGTTCAGGCGGCTGCAGAGCTCCTTCAGCTGCTCCTTCATGCCCTCCAGGGCCCCGGCCCGGGAGGGAAAAGGCTCCCGGCGGACGTCCCGGACGTCGACGGTCGTCTCCATGGAGAAAAAGGTGCCCCGCGCGATCATGCGGCAGCTCTCGATGTTCGCGTTGAACCGGTGGAGAAGAGACGAGATCCCGGCGATGATCCCGGGCCGATCCATGCCGAGAACGGTCACCAGAAGGTGCTCGCCGGGCCCCTCGCCCCGGTCTTCGTCGCACGCCCGGAGGATCACCTTGAGGCCGGTCTCCTCCTCGATGCGTTTCAGCGACCCTCGAATCTCCTCGGGGTCCCGGCGAGAGCCGGTGAAGTCGATGACGAGGAAAATGGAAAAGAGACCCCTGCGGCAGTTCTCCTCCACGTCCAGGATGTTTCCGCCCAGCCCCAGGACCCGTCCGGTGATCTTGGAGACGAGCCCGGGCGAGTCCAGCCCGATGGCCGAAAGGCTCATGATCTGCTTGAGCTCGGACATTCCTCCCCTCCCTCTCACGGTCGATCCGGTCCGGAGGACCGGCGGTCGTAGAACACGAAGACCTCTTCGCCGTAGTAGCGGCCGTTGATCACCTGCCCCGGTCCGAAACGCCGGATCTGCTTGCCCCGGAGGAAGCTCTCGAACCGTTCGTTCATCTCCTCCAGCGCAACGTCCTCCCGGAACCATCGGACCGGCACGTTCACGTTGATGGGGCGCGCCGACACCAGGTGTCGGGTCGCCTTGGGCGCGAACACCTGGCCGCGGCTCGCCGCGTCCACCACCATAGCTTTTGTGATGTGCGGTGTCCAGATGGCGAGTGCGTTTCGGCCGGGCACTCGGCAGGAGGCGTCGCCGGCCAGGTCCTGGCACGGGACGTACTCCAGCTCCGCCCCCTCCCGCACCAGCCGCCCCTGGATCCGCTCCAGGACCTCGTAGGCCTCGACCCCGCCGCAGACCCGGTCCGGGGGGAAGCGGAGCACCCCCCTGGCCTCCCCGCACTCCGCGCCCATGAGGAGGGGGTCCTGCTCGAGCCGGGCGGCGAGGGCCCGCCGGCCGGCCACAGGCTCCAGGCTTCCCCCCATCTCCTCGACGATCCCGCAGAGCCCTTCCAGGCTGCACACCCTCTTCAGCAGCCGGAACCAGTAGCGCAGCCCCACGTGATCGCTGTGGTAGTCGATCCTGCAGACCGGGATGGTGCGGAACCCCAGACGCTTGAACACGAAGGTGCGGTGGTTGCCGTCCAGGACGATGTGGTTCCGCTCGACGATGATCGGGTTCTGGAGGCGGGCCCAGTCCTTGAGCTCGAGGGCGAGGCTGTCGGCCACGTGGGGAAGGGTCTCCTCGTGCTCTCGAAGCGTCTCGACCCGGACGACTTCCAGGTGCATGGTCAGGTCACCGGCCTCGATGACGAACATCGTTTCGGTCCTCCCAACGTGCCCGAAGCTCGAAATGACGCGGATACCGGTGGAGTCCCAAAAAGCCCGAAGCTTCGAGATCGTCCCTGGAATATCAACAGCTCCAGCGTTTCCGGAGGCGGGTGAGCGGGCTTTTGCGAATCCGTCGGTACCCAAACGTCCATGGCCGGCGTCCGGCTTCCGGTCACCCCCGCTGATGAAAACGGGTGTCGTAGGGCGGGGTTTTACACCCCGTCGTGCTTGTCGCAAGCCTTGCGGCGGCGTGTGAAATGCCGCCCTACGCCCGGACCACCGAGGGGCTTTTTCACGGTAAAGGGTGCTACCCGGATCGGACCAGGCCGTGCAGGTTCTCCATCAAGGAATCCAACTCGTCTTCCCGGAAGCAGTACAGCAGGGTGGTGTGCGGCTGCCTCATGGCGCGCACCCCGTCGCGGACGTCCGCGCCGTCCACCAGCACGTCACGGATCATCTGGGCCAGCTCCTGGAAGTCCGGCTCGCCCATGCCGAAGCGGGTCATCTCGGCCGCGCCCATGCGAAGGGCCCCCGAGGCCGTGAAGCCCTCCTCCTCAGGGGTCGCCTGGTAGTTGCAGATGATGTTGTTGTCCTCCAGTGCGGATGCGGCCTCGGGCCCTTTTCCGTAGCCCACGCGGACCACGACCTGGTGGGTCTCGGTGAACCCCTCGTCCGGATCGCCGGCCACGTCCAGGCCGCAGTCGTTCAGGGCCCGCGCAAAGGCCCGGGCGTTGGCGATCACACGGGGCTGGTACTCGTCCTTGAACCGGTTCATCTCGTAGGCGGCCATGAGAAGCCCCAGCATGGTGCCCAGGTGATGGTTGGAGACCGAACCGGGGAAGGTCCGCGCGGCCACCGACTCCCAGAGGGCGTAGCGCTCCTCCTCTTCCTGAAGTCGGGTCGCCGCGATGCCCCGCTGGGTGCCGAAAAAGGTCTTGTGGGTGGAGCCGGTGACCAGGTCGGCCCCTTCCCGGAAGGGTTCCTGGAAGTGGGGTCCCGCCAGGCCGAGAACGTGGGCCATGTCGTACATCACCACCGCGTCGATGCCGCTCTCGTCGAGGAATCGGCGAACGGCCTCCACGGGCTCCCGGCAGAGGACCATGCTCTTCCCGAAGATGATGAGCCGGGGGCGCACCTCGTCGATGCGCTCGAGGGTCGCCTGCACGTCCACGCGGTACGGGTTGTGGGGGAGGACGGGGAAGGGGACCACGGCGGGCCGTTCGGTCCGGGGGTCCCGTGCCACGAAGTCCCGGAGCGCGCCCATGGGCTGGGAGCTCAGGTGGCCCCCCTTGGCGATGTGGTGGTTCATGACCGGTGCGATGCGCCGGGGCTCCCGCCTCGGGTCGTCCCGGTTCAGGTACTGCATCATGGCGCTGAAGACGGCGGTGTTGGCCATCTGCCCGCTGATCAGCCGGGTCTCCAGCTCGGTGCAGCCGAGAAAGAGGGCCAGCTCCCGCTCGAGGAGCCGTTCGACGCGGGCGATGAACTCCGTACCCTGGTAGTAGAACACCTCCGTGTCGTAAAAGGCGCGGACCTTGCGGTGCTCGGCGTAGCGGAACGAGGGATCCATGATGGAGAGGAGCCGGACCATGGGCGATGGGGTCATCTCGGAGGGGATCAGGTTGATGCATTCCCTCTGACGCCAGACCGTGTTCTCGACGGCCTCCTCGAGGAGCTTCCGGGCCGAGGTCGCGGCCGGCTCGGGCTCGGCAGGTTCGGCGCCCGCCACGATGGGCCGGGCATAGGGCGGGGCGTCGTTCCTGAGGTGGTAGGGGACGACCTTCGCCTCGACGGTGCGGCCCCGGACCTCGACGGTCACCTCGTCGTCCTCCAGGAGGTCCGCATCGATGTAGGCCAGGCCCAGCCCCCGAAGCCCGTGCTCTTCGAGCTGGACCGAGGCGAGCCCTTCTCCTCCCACCTTCCAGTAGGGAACCATGGTGCCGCTGGTCACCCAGCCCACGTGCCCGCCGTGCCGAAAGACCCGGGAGCCCTCCCGGGCCACGCCCCTCCCGGTCACGGCCAGGGGGCGGACGATGCGGGGGAGATCGGCGATCCCGGAGTAGTCCCGGACCAGGATGCGGCCGCGCGCCTCGAACTGGCGGAGGAGGATCTCCCTTCCCACGAACGCCCCCTTGAGGGGACTGAAGCTCACGGCGAAGCGGGCCAGGGGGCAGGCCATGATGGGGATCTCCCGGCCTTCCGGGTCCGTTCCCAGCTCGTGCCCGTAGAGTGGAAGCCCCGCCTCGAGGCGCAGGGTGTCCCGGGCGCCCAGTCCCACGGGGGAGGCGCCGTGCTCCAGCAGGAGGTCCCAGACGAGGGGGGCCGCCTCGGAGGGCAGGAACAGCTCGAAGCAGACGGGCTCCCCGGTGTACCCGGTCCGGGCCGTCTGAACCTCGTGACCCTGGATCGTCACCGTGCCCACGGCGTTCCGCATGGGCTCGGGGAGGTCGCCTGCTTCGACCAGCGGCACCAGGATGTCGCGGGAGAGGGGGCCCTGCAGGGCCAGCATGGCGATCTCGGCGGTCCGGTCCTCGAGCTCGACCCCGTCGAATGCGGCGGCGGCGGACCGGAGATGGGCCCAGTCCTTGTCCTTGTTGGACGCGTTCACCACCAGGAGAAAGGCGTCCTCCTCGAACCGGTAGAGGTAGGCGTCGTCCACGGCCCCACCGGTCTCGTTGGGGATGAAGGTGTACTGGGCCCCGTTCTCACGTCCGTCCAGGGCCTCGGCGTTGTTGGTGAGCACGTGCTGAAGGAAGGCGGTCCGGCTCGGGCCGCGGACCGTGAACCGTCCCATGTGCGACACGTCGAACAGGCCGGCCCCCTTGCGCGTGGTCAGATGCTCCTGGACGATTCCGGCCGGGTACATGACGGGCATGTCCCAGCCCCCGAACTCCACCATCTTCGCACCCAGAGAGACGTGTCGATCGTGGAGCGGCGTTCGCAGGATGTCTGGCATGGCTTCTTCCCCTCGTTGCCCTGGATGCAGGGCCCTTTCGACTGCGGTGCGCGCCGCGTTCGTCTCCCCCCGAGCACTCTCGCCGGGACGCGGCGGCCCGGACCGGCACGACAGGGTCAGGTGTACCATTCGGGGCCGGTGATTTCAAGAAAAAATGAAAACAGGGCTGATGAAATCGGAAGAAATGGAAAATCATATTGACAGATCGATCAAAAATGATGTATCAGATACGGCAAGACCGCAATGGTGATGGAGTCGCAAAAAGCCCGAAGCTACGAGATCCGCCCTTGTGATTTCAATCGGCGATCGCGTGCCCGGCGGCGGGTGAGCGGCTTTTTGCGAATCCGTCAATCGCGAGCGCCATCCCCGCGGGGACCGACGGTGAAGATCGACGAGACCAGCATCGCCCTCATCAGGCATCTCCGGGACGGCCGAAAATCCTTTCGCCGCATCGCCGAGGACGTCGGCGTGTCCGAGAACACGGTTCGGAGCCGGGTGGCCGGCATGGAGCGGGAGGGGCTCCTGGAGATCGCCGGGCTGGTGGACCCCGAGGGCATTCCCGGTCACAGGCTGGCGCTGATCGGGGTCAAGCTCGACACCATGGAGCTCGTGAAGAAGGGGGAGGAGTTCAGCCGCCTGAAAGGGGTGGTGTCGGTCAGCGTGGTCACCGGCCGCTTCGACCTGTTCCTGCAGGTCCTGTTCAACGAGGGCTTCGGCCTGCTGGAGTTCTATACCGGGGAGGTGAGCCGGGTTCAGGACGTGCAGTCCGTGGAGACCTTCGTGGTGTACAAGGGGTACAACATCAGGGTACCCTACGTGCTCTGAGCTTTTTCCCGGCGGTTTGCATCCATGCCGTACAGTGTGCACGGGGAGCGACCCCGACCTGTTTTCGCCGCGGTTCGCGCGGCCCGGACGAGAGGAGGAAGACCCGATGAAAGAGATCCATGAGCTCGTGCTGCCCGAGGACCTGCGATACAGCCGGAGCCACGAGTGGGCCAAGGTGGACGGGGACAAGGTCCGCGTCGGAATCAGCGACTACGCCCAGAGCCAGCTGGGAGACATCGTCTTCGTGGAGCTGCCCGAAGTCGGGGAGCGGTTGGAGAAGGGACAGGAGTTCGGCACCGTGGAGTCGGTCAAGGCCGTGGCCGAGGTCTACCTCCCCGTGGGGGGCGAGGTCGCGGCGGTCAACGAGGCGCTGGCCGACGCCCCCGAGCTGGTGAACAGGGACCCGTACGGCCAGGGCTGGATGCTGGAGCTGATCCCCGGGGACCCGTCCGAAGCGGACGCCCTGCTGGACCGCGGAGCTTACCTCCAGAACCTGAAAGAGCAGGAATAGGCATGCGATACCTCCCGCACACGTCCGAGGAGATCGCCTCCATGCTGGCGACGGCGGGGGCGGGCTCCCTGGAGGACCTCTTCGCCACCGTCCCGCCGGACTGCCGCAGGCGGGCCCCCATGGATCTTCCGCCGGCCATGACCGAGTGGGAGCTGTCCCGGCACATGGCCGGCCTGGCCGCTTCCACCGCGTCGGCGGACGCCTGCCTCTCCTTCGTGGGGGCCGGCAGCTACGAGCACCACATCCCGGCGACGGTCCGGGCCCTGGTACAGCGCTCGGAGTTTTACACGGCCTACACCCCGTATCAACCGGAGATGACCCAGGGAACGCTCCAGGCGATCTACGAGTACCAGACCATGATCGCCCGCCTGCTGGACATGGACGTGGCCAACGCGTCTCTCTACGACGGCGCCTCCTCTCTGGCCGAGGCGCTCCTCATGGCCGTCCGTGCGACCCGGAAGAAGCGGGTGGCCGTGTCCCGGGCCGTACACCCCCACTACCGGCAGGTGGTCCGGACCTACCTCGCGCCCACCGGCTACGAGCTGGTGGAGCTCCCGTTCCTGGAGGACGGGACCACGGACCTCTCCTCCCTGGGACCGGACTCGGACCTCGCGGCCGTGGCCCTGCAATCCCCCAACGTGTTCGGCTGCCTGGAGGACGTTGAGAGAGCCGCGGACAGGGTCCACGAGACGGGCGGTCTCCTGGTGTCCGCCTTCTCCGAGCCGCTGGCCTTCGGGCTGTATCGGTCACCGGGCAGCCAGGGAGCGGATGTCGCCTGCGGTGAGGGCCAGAGCTTCGGCATTTCCCAGTCCTTCGGCGGGCCCCTGCTGGGGATTTTCGCCACCCGCGACAGGTACGTCCGGAGCGTCCCCGGCCGGCTGGTGGGGAAGACCGTGGACCGGGACGGGCGGAGGGGCTTCGTGCTCACCCTGGCGACCCGGGAGCAGCACATCCGCCGCGAGAAGGCCACCTCCAACATCTGCACCAACAACAGCCTCTGCGCCCTGGCCGCGGCCGTCTACCTGGCCTGTCTCGGCGGGACCGGTCTCCGGGAGCTGGCCCGGCTCAACCACGACAAGGCCGAGCACCTCAAGGGCCGCCTGGAGGAGGTGGGGTTCGACACCGTCTTCGAAGCGCCCGTGTTCAACGAGTTCACGGTCCGGGCCCCGGACGGGTTCGACCGCACCCACGCGCGCCTGCTCGAGGAGGGGATCGTGGCCGGGTGGCCGCTCTCCCGCTGGTACCCGGAGCTCGAGAACCACTACCTGTTCTGCGTGACCGAGACCCGGTCCGTCGAGGAGATGAATCGACTGGTGGAGGGGATGAGATCATGAAGGAGACACTCGGAACGACCGGCCTGGTCCTGAACGAGCCGCTCCTCTGGGAAAAGGGCGCTTCCGGCAGAGACGGCTTCTCCCTGCCCGCACGGGACGTGGACCGGGCGCCCGTACCCGACCATTTGCTGGGGGAGGCGCCGGACCTCCCCGACCTGGGCGAGCTGGACGTGGTGCGCCACTACACCCGCCTGAGTCAGTGGAACTTCGGGGTGGACACGGGGATGTACCCGCTGGGTTCCTGCACCATGAAGTACAACCCCAAGATCAACGAGGAGCTGGCCGGCCTGACCGGCTTCACCGGGGCCCACCCGCTCCTGCCCGCGGATTTCTGCCAGGGCGCGCTGCGCCTGATGCACGACCTCCAGACGTTCCTGGCCGAGATCACGGGCATGCAGGCGGTGAGCCTCCAGCCCGCAGCCGGGGCCCAGGGCGAGCTCGCGGGCATGCTGCTCATCCACGCGTGTCACGAGAGCCGGCGCTCCAGGCGCACCAGGATCATCGTGCCGGACACGGCCCACGGCACCAACCCGGCCAGCGCCGCCCTCTGCGGTTACCGGCCGGTTCCCGTGGCCTCCAACGACGCCGGCGTGCTCACCGCCGGGGCCGTGGCCGAGGTCATGGACGAGGAAACCGCCGGCATCATGGTGACCAACCCGAACACCCTGGGCCTGTTCGAGGAGAACATTCGGGAGATCGCCGAGGTCGTTCACGGGAAGGGCGGCCTGGTCTACGGCGACGGCGCCAACATGAACGCGGTGATGGGGATCATGGACGCCGGGCGGATCGGCGTGGACGTGCTGCACCTGAACCTGCACAAGACCTTTTCCACGCCCCACGGGGGAGGCGGTCCGGGCTCGGGGCCGGTCTGCGTGACCACCGAGCTGGAGCCCTTCCTCCCGGTCCCGAGGATCGTCAAGGAGGGGGAGCGATACGCCCTGTCCGACGCGTTCCCCCGGTCCGTGGGGCGGCTCCACGCGTTCTACGGCAACTTCGGGGTGATGGTCAAGGCCTGCGCCTACATCCTGAGCATGGGCGCGGAGAACCTCGAGAACGCCAGCCGGCTGGCCGTTCTCAACGCGAACTACGTGAAGGAGCGTCTCAAGGACGTCTTCGACCTCCCTTACGACCGGCCCTGCATGCACGAGTGCGTGTTCACGGACAAGCGGCAGAAAGAGGCCAGGATCACCACCCTGGACATCGCCAAGCGGCTGATGGACTACGGCTTTCACCCCCCCACCATCTACTTTCCCCTGGTGGTGAGCGGCTCCCTCATGGTCGAGCCCACGGAGACGGAGTCCAGGGACGAGCTGGACCGGTTCGTCGAGGCCATGCGGACCATCGCCGGGGAGGCCGAGGAAGACCCGGACCTCCTGCGAAACGCACCGACCCGCTGCCGCCTGCGACGGCTGGACGAAACCGCGGCCGCAAGAAGGCCCTGCCTCCAGGGATGAACGTGCGGCCCCCCAACTTCCCATGGCTGGCCGTGGACCTCGGGACCGCCCCCTACACCCGGGTGTGGGAGCTTCAGCTCGCACTGGCGGCGGCTCGGCACGGGGGCGGGCTGGACCGGGACGTCGTCCTGTTCCTGGAGCACGAGCCGGTCTTCACCCTGGGCCGGAGGGGCGGGACCGACAACCTGCGGGTCACGCAGGCCTTTCTGGAGCGGGCCGGCGTACCCCTGGTGCACGTGGAACGGGGCGGGGACGTGACCTACCACGGGCCGGGCCAGCTCGTGGTCTATCCCGTCGTGGACCTTATGGCCGCGCGCCTGGAGGTGGTGACCCTCGTGGAGAAGCTGGAGGAGGTCATGATCCGGACCGCCTCGGACCTGGGGGTCCCGGCCGTCCGCGACCCCAGGAACCGGGGCGTCTGGGCGAACGGGCGAAAGCTGGGAAGCGTGGGGGTCGCCGTCCGCCGCGGGGTCTCCTTTCACGGCCTGGCCCTGAACGTGAACCCGGACCTGACGCCCTTCCAGTGGATCCACCCCTGCGGGCTCCAGGGCGTGGGCATGACGTCCCTGGCGCAGGAGGGGGCGGAGGAGGCCACCGTGGAGCGGATCCTCCCCTTCGCGCGCCGGCGGGTCGAGGAGGTGGTCGGCGTCTCCCTGGAGGAGACGTCCCTCTCCGCGCTGGAGGAGGCGGCCGGAATCGGCGGGGCCGTCGCCCAGGCTCCCTGAGAACAGCCCGGGCTCGGCCCCTCGCTCCTTGTGCGAACCGCGTCGTGTTCTCCGGTCCCCTCCGGAGCCATGGAACGGGCGCCGTCCGCGAGGCCCCCGGTGGCCTCGCCCCTTGTGGGAACCGCGTTACGTTCTCTGGTCCCCAGGGGGACCGCAACCCGTGAGAGACAGCTGCGTCCCCGAAGTTGGTGGCGGTTCGTGGCGGAGGAGGAGCGGGCCTTCCGGAGCGGACATTGCGGGAGGCCTTCGTCATTGCGGCGGTTACGCCTGGGGGAA
>CAYUBQ010000004.1:0-57775 GCA_964443135.1 uncultured Desulfobacterales bacterium
CCCGGTGCAGACGGATGCGGATATCCGACGGCGATTCCGATAACCACTTTCTTTTCAGCAGGGATATCCAGGGTCTTCTTGATTATATCCGGAAAGTGGGCAGCATGCGCCAGGTATATGGTCCCGAGCCCTTCTTGATGGGCTGCGTAGCACATTGTGGTGCCTATGGAGCCGATATCCAGGCATGAGTAAGGCTCGTTGAGTGCCCCGCCAATGATGAAATAGACACAGGTCGGAGCTCCGAAAAAGTGGTACATGTTGATATAGTGCCGGAAGCGGGCCTCTTTGTCTCCCCGTTCGATACCCATGGCCGTAAACAGCGACTTTCCCAATCCGAAATACCGCTCCTTGTACGGGGACGGGAACTCCCCCGGCATGGCGATATCGGGTCTGGGTCCCTCTCCCTTTCTTGCTTCCGCTTCAAATGCATCCGCCAATTGCACGGCTTTTTCGCCGTCTGCAACCACGACCTCCCAAGGTTGAGTATTGCCCCACGAGGGCGCCCACCGGGCCAGGTCCACCACCTTGGTTACGAGCTCCCTGGGAACCGGATCAGGTAAGAACGCGCGAATACTCCTCCTGTTTCGCACAACTTCAATCAAATCCATATCAGACCCCCTTAAGATCAAACTTTGCCGTCGGAGACCAGATCAATTCGAAAGCCATTCACTGAACTCCTCCCTGATCCGCGCATGCGGAAGTCCCCTCCCTTCCTCGAGCTCACGGAGACCTTTGCGTACACCCGCCACGAAGTTAATCCTCTCCTGGATATCTTCCCACCTAGCGTCTTGTCAACCATCGATTGTCGGATAAAGCCTTTCGAGCTTGATCCGAGCGTTCTCGGTTGTGAACCGCCAGTTGACTTTGGATTCGCGGTTGTTCCGGTGGG
This sequence comes from uncultured Desulfobacterales bacterium, assembly GCA_964443135.1. Lineage (GTDB taxonomy): Bacteria > Desulfobacterota > DSM-4660 > Desulfatiglandales > HGW-15 > JAIPEI01. Next base: position 890 of record CAYUBQ010000004.1, read on the forward strand.
CCTGCCAAGCCGACACCTCGCTACGGACCAACTCGATATCGGCGATCCGGCGGTTGAGGCACTGTTTGTTGATCACACTACAAACCTTGAAAACCGCCGGATTCAAGTATCGAACCCTTAATCATACACTTGGGCCATGTCGGAATCCCGTGGGGTCCTAAAGCAAAACCCAAAGCCCTACCTATCTCTGAGAAATGGGCCTATGAGTCTTGGCGTTCATCGTCAATACCATGGCCAGGCCGGGCGGCTTCCTCTCGAGATCTGCTACAACAAGAATACACCCATTCCCCCGATGAGGTCCCATCAAAAAAAAAGGGGAGCCTGTAAGCCCCCCTGATTCCTTGCCTTTTTATGGGGTGAGTGATGGGACTCGAACCCACGACAACTGGGGCCACAACCCAGTGCTCTACCAACTGAGCTACACCCACCGTGAAGCCATGATTCTAAGTCTGCATCAACCAAAAATCAAGCGCAAACCGCGCGTCCGCGTAATTGGACCGAGGGCTCCCCCCGTTCCGCCTCACAGAAGGGCGCACCGGAGGCCATTGATGATTTGACGCCCCGGAAATTCTCCCCTATCATGGGCGCGAATCCAAGGCTCACAGGTCGCCGGAACCATGGAAAAGAACGCCCTCTTCAGGAAGATTCCCGCGGTGGACCGTCTCGCGGGGTCGCCGCGGCTGACGGAGGCCGCCTCCCGCCACCCGCGGTCTCTCGTGGTCAAGGCGGCCCAGGATGTGCTGGACGATCTCCGCCGGGCCGTCGCCGGGGGGGAGATCCTCGACGCAGTCGAGCTGGACCCGGACCGGGTTTCGCTTCTTGTGATCGACCGGCTCGAATCCCTGAGCCGCCCCAGCCTCCGCCCCGTGATCAACGCCACCGGTGTGATCGTGCATACGAACCTGGGGCGGTCCATCCTGCCGGAGCGGGTCCTGGAGCGACTGCGCTCGGTCGCAGGGGGGTACAGCAACCTGGAGTACCGGCTCGACCAGGGGAGGCGCGGAAGCCGTTACGCTCACGTGGAGGGGATCCTCAGGGAGCTCATGGGGGCTCAGGCGGCCATGGTGGTGAACAACAACGCCGCCGCAGTCCTCATCGGCCTGGAGACCCTGGCCCGGGGGCGTGAGGCCGTGGTCAGCCGAGGGCAGCTGGTCGAGATCGGCGGCGCGTTCCGCATCCCCGACGTCATGAGAAAGAGCGGGGCCCTCATGGTGGAGGTGGGTACCACCAACAAGACCCACCTGCGAGACTACGAGGACGCGATCGGCGAGCAGACCGGGCTGCTCCTGCGGGTGCACCGGAGCAACTTCCAGCTCGTGGGGTTCACCCAGGACGTGGACACGAAAGACCTGGTCGACCTGGGCCGGAAGCACGGCATTCCGGTCATGGAGGATTTGGGCAGCGGCTGCCTGGTGGACTTCTCACGCTACGGGCTCGTCAAGGAACCTACGGTGCAGGAGGTGCTCGCCTCCGGCGTGGACCTGGTCACCTTCAGCGGCGACAAGCTCCTGGGAGGTCCCCAGGCGGGCATCATCCTGGGAAGAAACGACCTCGTCGAGAGGATCAAGGCGAACCCGTTGAACCGCGCCGTGCGGATCGACAAGCTGACGCTGGCTGCGCTGGAGGAGACCCTCCGGCTGTATCGGAACGAAGAAACGGCCGTTCGAACCATCCCCACGCTGGGCATGATCTTCCGCTCCTACAAGGGTCTCCGGGCCCGGGCCGCGGGCCTGCGGAGACGGATCGGGAAGATCGATTCGGGGAACTTCACGGTGGCCCTGGCGGACGGGACCTCCAAGACCGGAGGGGGGGCCCTTCCCCTGCTGGAGCTCCCCACCCGGCTGGTCGCGCTGCTGCCGGGCCGGATGTCCGCGCACAGGATCGAGAAGCGGTTGAGAGAGCAGGATCCACCCATCATCGGCCGGGTGGAAAACGAACAGGTTCTCCTGGACGTACGCACGATCCAGGACGGAGAGCTCTCGACCGTGGCCCGGGCGGTCCAGCGGCTGGCCGGGGCGGCGGGGGACGGGGAAGGGGCCTCCGGTTGACAAAGACCCCGTTCGTATCTACCTTGTAAGGCACGAATCCCGAAAAAATCCGCACAACTGCCGGAGTTTCGCCAGGACGTCCATGGAACGGATACGCAAAGCCCTTCAGGAGAGCATCAGGGTCAAGGAGGCCTTCGTCAACGAGAGCGGGGCCGCCCTCCTTCAGTTGGCCGAACGCATCGCCGAGGCCCTCACGAACGACCGGAAGCTCCTGCTCTGTGGAAACGGCGGGAGTGCTGCGGACGCACAGCACATCGCCGCGGAGTTCGTGAACCGTTTTGTCCTCGAACGGCCCCCTCTGCCGGCGATCGCGTTGACCACGGACAGCTCCATCCTGACCAGCATCGCAAACGACTACACCTTCGACGAGGTGTTCTCCAAGCAGGTCAAGGCCGTCGGGCAGGAGGGGGACGTCCTCCTCGGGATCAGCACCAGCGGCGACTCCGCCAACGTGAAAGAGGCCGTCAAGGTGGGTCGGGAGCAGGGTCTCTACACCGCAGCCCTCACCGGCAAGGACGGGGGGGCGTTGCGGCGGATGGCCGACCTCGGCCTGGTGGTCAAGAGCGACGTGACCGCACGGATCCAGGAGGCCCACATCTTCGCCGGCCACATGATCTGCCAGCTGGTGGACGAGATGCTGTTCATGACGAAGTGAGAACCACAAGAAGGGAAGAACCATGCCCATTTACGAATACAAGTGCAACAAGTGCCATCAGGAGTTCGAGTGCCTGGTCATCGGCCCCGGTGACGACATCTCCTGTCCCGACTGCAGCGCCACCGAGGTGGAGCGCCTGATGTCGGCGTGCAGCTTCAAGTCGGACGGAAGCTACTCGGCGCCCTCCACGGGGGGCGGCGGCTCGTCCTGCTCCGGCTGTTCCAGCACCAGCTGCAGCAGCTGCCACTGAGGCGGCCCGCTTCCCGGAAGGGGAGCGGAACCGTCTGCCTGTTTCCAGAAGTCTCCAGGAGGGCGACAGAGCGTTGCGGTTCCGAATCGGTTTCGGAAACGACGTCCACCGGCTCGTCCGTGGGCGTCCGCTTGTTTTGGGAGGGGTGCCCATTGAGGCCGATTTCGGCCTGGAGGGGCACTCGGATGCGGACGTGCTCGCCCACGCGGTCATGGACGCCGTTCTCGGGGGCGTGGGAAAAGGGGACATCGGCCGGCACTTCCCGGACACGGACCCCTCCTTCAAGGACGCCCGCAGCCTGGAGCTGCTGGGGCGGGTGGAGGAGATCATGCGTGGCGAAGGCTTCCGCCTCAACAACCTGGACGCGACCGTCGTGGCGCAGCGACCCAGGCTGGCGCCTCACATCCCGGAAATGGAGAAGCGGCTGGCCGCCGCGCTCGGCGCCTCTCCCGAACGGGTGAACGTCAAGGCGACCACCACCGAAGGCCTCGGCTACTGCGGCCGCGGAGAGGCCATGGAGGCCTTCGCCGTGGCGAGCCTGGTCGGTGAAGGATAGGACCGAGCCGAGGAGCTGTCATGCCCATCATGCTCTACAACACGGCCCATCGCAGAAAAGAGGTCTTTCGGCCCCTTCGTGAGGGGCACGTGGGAATGTACGTCTGCGGGGTCACGGTCTACGACTACTGCCACATCGGGCACGCCCGTTCGGCCATCGTCTTCGACGTGCTCGCGAGGTACCTGCGTGCCAGGGGGTACGAGCTCACCTACGTGCGCAACTTCACGGACGTGGACGACAAGATCATCGCCCGGGCCCGGGAGCTGGGCCGGGATCCGGCGGACCTGGCGCGGGAGTTCATCGAGGCGTTCCAGGAGGACATGGCCCGGCTCGGTGTGGCGAGGGCCGACGTGGAGCCCAAGGCCACGGAGCACATCGGGGACATGATCCGGATGATCGAAACCCTGATGGAAAAGGGGGTCGCCTACGAGGTGGAAGGCGATGTGTTCTACTCCGTGGAGGCGTTCCGGGACTACGGCGGGCTTTCCGGCAGAAAGCTGGAGGAGATGAAGGCCGGGAGCCGCATCGCGGTGGATCGAAAGAAACGGCACCCCATGGACTTCGCGCTCTGGAAGTCGGCCAAGGAAGGCGAGCCGTCCTGGGAGAGCCCGTGGGGCCCCGGCCGGCCGGGCTGGCACATGGAGTGCTCGGTCATGAGCAACCGCTTCCTGGGGCCCACCTTCGACATTCACGGGGGCGGCCGGGACCTGCTCTTCCCCCACCACGAAAACGAGCGGGCCCAGTCCATGGCGGCCAACGGCGCGGATTTCGCCAGGTACTGGGTCCACAACGGGTTCGTCACCGTGGAGTCGGAGAAGATGTCCAAGTCCCTCGGGAACTTCCTGACCATCCGGGACGCCCTCGGGGAGTACCACCCCGAAGTGCTCCGGCTCTTTCTTCTCTCCAAGCACTACCGGAGCCCGCTGGACTTCAGCCGGGAGGCGGTGCGGGACCTCCAGTCCGGGCTCGTGCGCATCTACCGGACACTCCAACGTCTGGAGGAACGGATCGGCACGGAGCCCGAAGCGGGCGTGGATGCGCCGGGCGTCCTGTCGGGCGATCCGGAGGATCCTTTTTTGAGTCATTTCGTCTCCCTCATGGACGACGACCTGAACACGGCGGCCGCCACGGGCCTGATCTTCGAGAAGGTCAAGGAGCTCAATCGCCGGATGGACAGGTCGGACGCAGGCGGTGAGACCGGAGGCGGCTCCCTGGCGGATGACCGCGGCCGCCTGCTCCTGGCCGCCCGGGTGCTGGGCCTCCTGAAACAGACTCCGTCCGAATTCCTGGAGGCACTGTCCCGCCCGGCCGGGGACCAGGACGCCGAAGGGATCGAACGGATGGTGGCGGAGCGCACCGAGGCCCGAAGGCTGAAGAACTGGCGGCGGGCCGACGAGATCCGGGACGAGCTCCAGAAGCTGGGGGTGGTCCTGGAAGACGGTCCCGGCGGTACGACCTGGCGATATGAGATCCGGTAACTCCAGCCAGGCTGCGGAAAGGACGGCCCGCTCCACGGCGGCTTTCGAGCTCGTGAGCCGATTCGAGCCTTGCGGGGACCAGCCCCAGGCCATCAACATCCTGGAGGAGGGCGTGCGGGCCGGGCTGCGCCACCAGGTCCTCCTGGGGGTGACCGGTTCCGGCAAGACCTACACCATGGCCCAGGTGATCGCCCGGGTCCGGAAGCCCACCCTGATCATCGCGCCCAACAAGACCCTGGCCGGCCAGCTCTACGGGGAGCTCAAGGCCTTCTTTCCCCGGAACGCGGTGGAGTACTTCGTCAGCTACTACGACTACTACCAGCCCGAGGCCTACATCCCCCAGTCGGACACCTACATCCAGAAAGACTCGCACATCAACGACACCATCGACAAGATGCGCCACTCGGCCACGCGATCCCTGCTGGACCGGGAGGACGTGATCATCGTCGCGAGCGTCTCGTGCATCTACGGCCTGGGATCGCCCGAGGCCTACTACAACATGCTCCTCTACCTGGAGCGGGGGACCGAGATGGCCCGGGAGGACGTGCTGGCCAAGCTCGTGGAGATCCATTACGAGCGCGGGGACTACGACTTCGTGCGGGGGCGGTTCCGGGTCCGGGGCGACATCGTGGACATCTACCCGGTGCACGAGGAGGACCGGGCCGTTCGCATCGGCTTCTTCGGGGACGAGATCGAGGAGATCCGGGAGATCGACCCCCTGACCGGACGCCCCGGCCGGGAGCTCAGCCGGGTGACCGTCTACCCGGCCACGCACTACGTGACCACCGTGGACATCCGGGAGCGGGCCATCCACGCCATCCGGGACGAGATGGCCGAGCGGGTGGCGGAGTTCCGGGCCCGGGACAAGCTGCTGGAGGCCCAGCGGATCGAGGAGCGGACCCGGTTCGACCTGGAGATGATGGTGGAGATGGGCTACTGCCACGGCATCGAGAACTACTCGAGGCATTTGACCGGCCGGGAGCCCGGGGAGCCGCCGCCCACCCTCCTGGACTACTTCCCCCGGGACTTCCTCGTGATGATCGACGAGAGCCACATCACCGTTCCCCAGCTCAACGGGATGTACAACGGGGACCGGTCCCGCAAGCAGACCCTGGTGGACTACGGTTTTCGGCTGCCCTCGGCCCTGGACAACCGGCCGCTGAAGTTCGAGGAGTTCTCGAAGCGGGTGAATCGGGTCCTCTACGTCTCCGCAACGCCCGGACCCTACGAGCTGGAACGGAGCGAGGCCATTGCCGAGCAGATCATCCGGCCCACCGGCCTCATGGACCCGGAGATCCTGGTCCTTCCGGCCAGGAACCAGGTGGACGATCTGCTGGTTCGGATCCGGGAGCGGGTGGAGGAGGGGGAGCGCGTTCTGGTCACCACCCTGACCAAGAACATGGCCGAGGATTTGACGGAGTACTACGACGAGCTGGGGGTCCGGGTCCGATACCTGCACTCGGACGTGCGGACCATCGAGCGGATGGAGATCATCCGCGACCTGCGACTGGGTGCCTTCGACGTGCTGGTGGGCATCAACCTCCTGCGGGAGGGGCTCGACCTGCCCGAGGTCTCTCTGGTGGCCATCCTGGATGCGGACAAGGAGGGGTTCCTGCGATCCGAGCGGTCGCTCGTGCAGACCGCGGGCCGCGCGGCCCGCAACGTGCGCGGGCGGGTCGTCCTCTATGCGGACCGGGTGACGGGCTCCATGCAGCGGGCCATGGAGGAGAGCGACCGGCGACGCCGCATCCAGAAGGCCTACAACGAGGCCCACGGAATCACCCCCGAGACCATTCGGAAGAACATCGAGGACATCCTGGAGTCCGTGTACGAGGGGGACTACGTCACGGTGGGAGCGGTGGCGGAAGAGGCCCCGGCCTATCGGACGGCCGAGGAGATCCGTGCGCGGGTCGGGGTCCTCACCGAACGCATGATGGAGGCGGCCAAAGACCTGGAGTTCGAGGAAGCGGCCCGGCTGCGCGACGAGATCCAGGTCCTGAAGGAGCGGGAGCTGGAGGTCAGGGCGTGAGCGCTTCCTTTTCCCGGGCCCTCCCCGATCAGCGGATCTCGTGAGAGGACCCTTCCCCGGTCTCCGTGTCGTAGACGGCGAAACTGCTTCTTCCGAAGACCAGGGCCTCGCAGCCGGAGACCTGCTGAAGCATCGCCTCCAGCTTCCAGATGTTGTCGTGGATGTCCGAGCATATGGCGATGTGCATGGGACGCGGTCTCCGGCGCCGGACTCTCATCTCCACAGGGTCTGACGGGCCATCACGGGTGTCCCGGCCGGGTCGGGGGACGATGGGGTGCCTCCAGCCAGGGTTGAGGCGGGATCGACGCTCCTCACGGCCCGAACCCAGTTCCGCTCTTCCACCGGCGCCTCCACGGCATAGCCCAGGTGGTAGTTGACCTTCCAGGCCCTCGCCCTCCCCCGGGTGTCCCCGCTCCAGCAGGAACGCGGAGCCGCATCGAACAGATCGCTGACGTAAAGGCCGCCGTCCCCCCACGAGCGTTCCATGAGCGAGAGCAGCTCCTCCAGGGTGGGAAGACGCCAGTCGTCGTGCCCTCCCACCCCGCGGCGATTCCGATCCCGGACGCGGGCGGCGGCTTCGTCCCAGGTCATGGGTCGGTCCGATCCGGATCGCTCCCACATCAGGGCGGTGGCGTCGTCGCAGATCACCCCGGACCCGCACTCGCGCAGCCGGTTTGCGAAGCCCCCCTCCTGGTTGCAGTATCGGGCGTTGTAGATCCCGCAGGTGGAGTAGAACCCGTGCTCCTGGAACATGGCGCGCACCCGGTCCTCGTCCAGCTCGGCGGCCCTGGAGCGGAGGGGCCCGGGCGCCCGGCGGACCGGGGTGTGCATGGCCAGCAGGTCCGGCGGGACGCCCGCCGGGGCGGACTCGGGGGAAGGCCCTTCCTCGGCCGCCCGTTCGGCCTGAGGAGGGGGGGCGGTGACGGAGAGGCAGTAGAGGTTCCGCTTTTCGAAGAACGCCTGCGATGCAACGTACCCGGCGGCCGGAGCGAGATCCAGGACGACGCGGAGCTTTCCGGCGACGTCGTCATAGTGGGTGCGGACGTCCCGCACCAGGCGTCCTCCACGGACGGAAACGGGTTGTTCCCCGGCGGGTGGGCGGGCGCCGGGGATGTCCACGACGAGCCGGGCGTTCTCGCCGTAAGGATTGACGCCCTCCAGACCGAACACCACGGGCTCGAAGAAACGATCGGCCTGGATCAGGAGTCTTTCCTTTCCCGAACCGTCGGGCGGGCGGAAGGTGATGGCCCGGATCTGGACGGGGCGGTTCGACCCGCTTCCCTCCCCCTTCCTTCTCAGGTGCAGGACAAAGCGCCTGTCCTCGGAGACGCTCCGGCCGATCCGATAAGGGGTGTTCGGATCCAGATCCAGGACGGCGCGAAAGGCTCGGTCTTCCGGATAGAACGCCGTGCGGATCCGCCTGAGGACCTGCCCGTTCAGATCCCTCCCGCCCACGGACCCTGCCACGGACGCCACGTTCTTCACGTCCACCACCAGCCGCAGGGAAGAGCCGAAGGGGTTCTCTCCCTCGAGGGGAAAGACGTCCGGCTGGAAGGGGCCGGTGGCCTGGATGGTCAGCGATTCGGCACCGTCCGGCGATCGTTCGACGGCCACGGCCTGGATGCGGAGCGGGATTCGTTCGGGCCGGGAGCCGTCCGTTTCTTCGACGGCCGGGGCGGGTTCTGCGGCGTGAGCGAAAGGGGCGGCCCCGGGGGGCGAGCTCTCCGGGCAGCCCGGACCCGGCGGGGTGAAAAGGGGTTCCGCATCCCGTTCGATGGGGAGCCGCACCGCCGCGCCGGTCCACGGATCGGGACCGGCGGAAGGGGACCTGTTCGGACCTTCTTGGAGGACGGAGGGCAGGCGTTCGTGGGGTTGAGACAGCGCGAACAGGACGGATCCCAGGACGGCCAGGCCGGCGAGGGTCAAGAGTGCGCCCAGAAGCACGACCGGGGCGTTTCCGCGTCGCGGCCCGTTGCGGGCGGGTGGCGTCCTCATGATTCCAAGCTCCTCGCTCCCGGCCGGGGAGGGTACCGGGACCATCGAGGTTGGACCGGAACATAAAGTGATGTATAATTATATATGAATAATAATCAAATGCAAGCTATTTTTTTAAACGGCATATAGGTATGCTTATTCCAGTACAAGAACCGCCTTTTCGTTTCATCGGGACGACAGGGCCCGATCCGGCGGGGGTTCCATCCTCCGCGGTTCTCCGGTATGATCATCCAACCCGGGGCAAAGCGCAGGAAGCCCCGCTCCGGTCACAAAGGAGGCATGAGCGCCATGGACGACTCGCTGAGCTGGTCCCGGACGCACTGCGCCCGGATGGACCACGGCGGATGCGGTCTCTGGGTCGGGGTCCGTGACAACCGGATCGTGAAGATCAAGGGGGACCCGGAAGGCTACCTGAACCGGGGGTACGTGTGCCCGAAAGGTCTCGCTTCTCCGGACCGGCTGACCCACCCGGATCGACTGACCCGGCCGCTGCGGCGAAAGGGAAAGCGGGGCGGCGGCGACTGGGAGGCCGTGGACTGGGACGAGGCCCTGGGTGAGATCGCGGACCGGCTCAAAGCCATCCGAGCGCGCGACGGGGCCGGGGCGGCGGCCTTCGGGGTGGGCATGCCCAAGGGGCTGGAGCACTTCGTCCTGATCCGGCTCGCCAACCTGTTCGGCTCCCCCAACGTGGTGGCTTCCCAGGATGTCTGCCACGCGCCGCGGGAGATCTCCGGGCTCCACACCTGCGGCTTCTACCCGGTGGCGGACTTTCACCACCCGAGCCGGCTCGTGATTCTGTGGGGGAGCAACGTCACCGCCACCAACGAGGAGGGGGCGATCTGCAGCCTGTTGCTGGAGCAGTTGAAAGACGGCACCGAGCTGATCGTGGTGGATCCCAGGCGGACGGAGCTGGCCGACACGTCGGCCCTCTGGCTGCCGGTCCGGCCCGGGACGGACCATGCGCTGGCCCTCGGTCTCCTGCAGGTGATCGTGACGGAGGCCCTGTACGACCGGGATTTCGTGGAACGGCACACCGTGGGCTTCGACGAGCTGGCCGAGCGGTTGGGGGGGTACACGCCGGAGCGCGTGGAGGCGATCACCTGGGTACCCGCGGGCAAGATCCGGGAGGCGGCCCGCCGATATGCCGGGGCCCGGCCGGCGGCCGTCCAGTGGGGAAATCCCATCGAGCACCACCGGTCCACGTTCGACGTCACGAGGGCGCTCCTCTGCCTCATGGCGGTCACCGGCAACCTGGACGTCCCCGGAGGAAACGTCCACGCCCGGGACCCGGAAATCACGCCCCTGGGCCGGTTCGTGCGGGCCGACCTCCTCCCGGACAAGCGCAAGACCATGCTGGGGGCCCACCACCGGACCATCCCCCGCATGATGACCGTGCCGCCCTCCTTTTTCAAGCAGGCCGTCCTGGAGGAGACCCCCTACCCGGTCCGGGGTCTGTACGTGATGTGCGGAAACCCCATGATGAGCTGGGCGGACAGCCGCCAGACCCGGGCGGCCCTCGAGAAGCTCGAGTTCCTGGCCGTGGCCGACCTGTTCATGACCCCCACGGCGGCCATGGCGGACCTGGCGCTCCCCGTGGCCACCCAGTTCGAGTTCAACGACATCGGCCACTACGGGATCGGCCATGGGCTGATCCTGGCCCGGCCCCGGGTGGTGGATCCGCCGCCGGGCTGCTGGCCGGACATGAAGATCCTGAACGAGCTGGGAAAACGGGTGAGCCCCGCCGAGCTCTGGCATGAGGATTACGAGGATTTCCTGGAGGACGTCCTGGCCCCCTCGGGCCTGAGCTACGCCGAGTTCGTGGAACGGGGCTGCCTGAAGGGCCCGGAGGATTTCGGGCGGTACAGGAAGGAAGGGTTCCGCACCCCCACCGGCAAGGTGGAGCTGCGGTTGAGCACGGCGGAGAAGTTCGGCCTGCCGGCCCTTCCGTCGTTCCGGAATCTGCCCGTGGCGGAGGATCCGGACTACCCGCTGGTGCTCACCTCGTCGAAGAACCCGTACTTTCTCCACTCCTCCTACCGCTGGGTGGAGTCGCTGCGCAGGCGGTACCCGGAGCCCCAGTTGGAGATGCACCCGGAAACGGCCGGGCGCTTCGGTGTGACCGACGGCGGCGAGGTGGTGATCGAGACCGCCCACGGGTCCATCATCCACAGGGCCCGGGTGACGGAACGGGTCCACCCCGGGGTGGTGATCGGGGGACACGGCTGGTGGTTTCCGGAGGACGGCCCGGAGGGGCTGTACGGATGGGAGCGGGCCAACTTCAACATGCTGACCTCCACCGATGCGCTGGGGAGGGAGTTCGGAACCCCGAACATCAAGGGGATCCCCTGTCGCATCCGACCCGGGGCCGTCTCCGATGAGGACTAGTCGAACAGGTCGTCGTCCGGGCCCACCGGAGCGAAGGCGGGGCTCCTCGGCCGGGTGTAGATGATGCGGTATCGGTCCTCGAACCCTTCGAAGCAGATCCGGCACTCGTCCCCGGCTTCCTCCTCTTTTTGGGACGCCGGAGGGAGCGGCTCCAGCCGGACCTCGAAGCCGGCCTCCTCGTATGCGGCCACCGCCTCGCTCAGCCGGGGCTCGCTCGCCGTGAACTGACGGGTCCATCCGTTTCGCACGAGGGGATGGTCGTTCGATGGGCCCCTCACGGCGCGTCTTCCAGAAAGACGAGGGGCCGCTCCAGAAGCTCTGCGGGTGGAAGGGAGTCGCGGTCCCCTCCCTCGAGCTCCGGCCGGCGGGGCAAAAAGACGGAGGTGAGGTTCACCCGTCCGGAGCTCAGCCCTTCGGGGCAGAAGTCGGCCAGCTCGGCGGCCCGTCTGGAGAGGGCCTCGGTGTCCACGGATGCCCTGCCGGGTTCGAGCAGGATGGCGCGGAGCTCCCGCACGGATTCGTCGGGAAAGTGCTCCCCCCGGATCTCCAGGATGCGATCCAGGGGATGGCTCGAGAGGTCCGGGAAGGGAAAGCGAACGGCCGGCGGAGCGCTGACCGGCGGATGGGCCGCCTCGACCCAGAGGCCCGTCAGGAGATCCACGAAGCGGCGATCCAGGGTCACCAGCGGATCGCCGGGGTCGAGGGCCTGTCCGAACAGGCCCAGCCAGGCCTGCACGATCGACATGGCGCCACGGCTCCCGGTCTCCGGCGCCCAGTCGAACCCCGGAAGATCTTCGAACAGGCTCCTGATCTCCTCCGGGTCGTCCGTCAAACCCTCCAGGGGAGACCGGGTTTTCTTGAGCGCATTCAGGATGCGGTCCGCTTCGGTCCGCTGCTCCTCGATCTCCCGGGCCAGATGGAGGACCATGTGCCGCCGAAAGGCGCCCTCCGCCTCTTGTCCATTCACCGGAACCCCTTGCTCGCGGATCTTCTCCCGGATCTTCCAGAGGGGGTCCTCCTCTCCGGGGCCCGCGCCCGTCTTGAGGAGATCGAGACCGCTCCGATCCAGATGGAGCCGAACCCAGTCGCGGTACTCGTCGACCGCCCGGCCGAAAGAGGGCCCCGGATCCAGCTCGGCCGGCGGGTGACGGACCTCCACGCACGCGACCGGCGGGTCCTGGGACAGGGCCTCGGCAGGCGCCATCCGCCAGGGCAGGAAGACCCTGAGTGGGCAGAACAGGGCCAGGATCTTTCCCAGCTCGGGCCGGGCCAGTCCGGCGTGGGGAAACAGAACGGCGGGGTTCGGCTGCATGGGCTCTCCTGTGCTTCGCTGGATCAGTCTTTTTGGAGCTCCTCGAGGTTGGCGTAGTAGTCCAGCACCTCGGGATTTCTCAGGGCGTCCCGGTTCAGGATGGCCTTTCCCTCGACGGCCTTTTTCACGGCCAGCTCCACCTTCTTCATGTTCAGCGTGTAGGGGACGTCCGGCACGGGCAGGATCTTGGCCGGGACGTGGCGCGGCGACGCGCTCTCCCGGATCAGCTTCTTGATGCGGGCGGCGAGCTCGTCGCCGAACGCCGTCCCCTCGGCCATCTTGACGAACAGGACGACGCGGACATCGCCTTTCCAGTCCTGACCGATCACCAGGCTGTCGTCGATCTCGTCCATGCTCTCCACCTGGCGGTAGATCTCGGCCGTGCCGATGCGCACGCCGCCCGGGTTCAGGGTGGCGTCCGAGCGGCCGTAGATGACCACGCCGCCGCGATCGTTGATCTCGATGAAGTCCCCGTGACGCCACACGCCCGGGTACACGTCGAAGTAGGCCGCATGGTACTTCCTGCCGTCCGGATCGTCCCAGAAGTGGATGGGCATGGACGGAGCGGCGGCCGTGCAGACGAGCTCCCCCTGCTGGTTGATCACGGGCTTGCCGTTCTCGTCCCAGGCCTCCACCTTCATGCCCAGGCACCGGCACTGAAGCTCCCCGGCGTACACGGGCCCGATGGGGTTCCCCCCGGCGAAGCAGCCGTTGATGTCCGAGCCGCCCGAGATGGAGGCGAGCTGAAGGTCCTGCTTGATCTCCCGGTAGGCGTACTCGAACCCCTCCACGGAGAGCGGGCTTCCCGTGGAGAGCAGCGCCTTCAGGCTGGAGAGATCGTAACTGCTTCCCGGGGTGACGCCGGCGTTCTGGAGGGCGGCCAGGTAGCCGGCGCTGGTCCCGAAGATGGAGATACGGTCGTCCTGGGCCATCTGCCAGAGCGCGCCGGGATCGGGGTGGAACGGATTGCCGTCGAACAGGACCAGGGACGCGCCCACCGCAAGGGAGCAGGTGAGCCAGTTCCACATCATCCAGCCGCAGGTGGTGAAGTAGAAGATGGTGTCGTCCCGCTTGAGGTCGGTGTGGAGCATCAGCTCCTTCATCTGATTGGCCAGGATGCCGGCGGAGGACTGGACCATGCACTTGGGCAGGCCCGTGGTCCCGGAGGTGAACATGATGTAGAGGGGGTGATCGGCCGGGAGCTGCTCGAAGTCGATCTCCAGGCCGCTCTCCCCGGACTTGAACTCCCCGTAGGACACCGCGTTGGGAAGGCGGTCCGGGTCGGGGGCCTTCCCGATGTACGGGACCACGATCACCCTCTCGATGGAGGGAAGGTCCTCCAGGATCTCCGAGACGCGGCCGAGGGAGTCGAAGGCCTTCCCCTTGAAGGCATAACCGTCGGCCGTGAACAGGACCCGGGGGCGGATCTGCCCGAACCGGTCCAGCACGCCCTTGATGCCGAAGTCGGGTGAGCAGGAGGACCAGGTGGTCCCGAGGCTCACGGCCGCCAGCATGGCCACGATGGTCTCGGGCATGTTGGGCATGAACCCGGCCACCCGATCGCCCGGCTGGATGCCGAGTGCGCGCAGGGAGCGGGCCACACGGGCCACTTCGTCATAGAGCTCCGCATAGGTCATCTTTCGGTATGCCCGGTCCTCCCCGTGAAAGATCAGGGCCGTGCGGTCGTCCCGGAACCGGAGGAGGTTCTCGGCGAAGTTGAGCCGGGCCCCTTCGAACCAGCGGGCCCCGGGGAGCCGATAAGGGTCGTCCACAACACGGTCATAGGGACGGGAAGCGCGAATGTCCGCGAAGTCCCACAGGGCCGCCCAGAACTCGGGGATGTTCTGGATGGACCACTGGTAGAGGTCGTCGTACGCGGCGAACGACTGACCGTGCTTCTCGTTCACTCCGTTCATGAACCGGAACATGTGACTGCTGCGGACCCGTTCCTCGGACGGCTGCCAGAGTTTCTTCGCCATGATCTCCTCCCTTGTGATGATTCGCTCTCCTCCACCATCCGGGGTGAGCGGCATACGGGTTAGCGGCGGTCCATGACCTTCGGGAGCTCCCGCCTTCCGGGTCGAGAGCCGCCACGAACCTTCCGGCACGGAACGGATCTTCCGGGCTCTCGTTCTCATTGGATCCCTTCATATCATCAACCTTCCCGTTTTTCAAACCGATCGTTCGTCCCTCTCCGCCTGCTGTGCTCTATCGGCGTCAAGGCAGAGGACCGGCGGGCGGGACGCACAGAACCATGTGCACGTTGCACGGATACCTGTGCTCGTTTTCGCTCTCCTGCCCCGCGATCCGGCCCGAAAGCCGGGATCCCCTCGATCCCGTTCAGACGCAACCATGGCCACAAAGAGGCCGCGTGGAGTTGTACATCGACGGGAAGAGCTGGCGGCACCGGAGGTGCAGCAAGAGCTACGAGGGGACCCGGGTGAGCTGGGGCTACGCGGAGATGAAGGGGGAGCTTCTCGATGCAGGGAGGATCAAGAATGGCACGCACAGGATCTACGTGCGCGCCCGGGCCCACAATGGGACCTGGTCCGAGTGGGCGGAAGGGACCTTCGAGGTGGACAACCGCCCGGAGGTGAGCGTGACGAGCCCCGGCCTGGTGGCCGGTCTGTTCGACATCCAGGGGACGGTGGAGTTCAAGGAGCACGCCGGAGGCAGGGAAGGGCGGGTGGATCTCTACATCGACGGGAAGGGATGGCGGCAACGGGTGTGCAGAAAGGGCTACGAGGGGAGCCAGGTGAGCTGGAGCTACGAGGAGATGAAAGGCCATCTCCTGGACGCGGGCAAGATCAAGAACGGCACCCACAAGATCTATGCCCGAGCCCAGGCCAACAACGGGACCTGGTCCGACTGGGCGGAAGGGACCTTTGACATCGATAACACGCCGGTGGTGACGATATCCAATCCGGGAACACGCATTCGACCCATCCCGGTTTTCCCTGACCCTTTACGCATACGATCCGAAAGGAAATCCGGTTTTGCGGATTCAAAAGGGGTTTTCGGGCGACGAGTCGGTCCAGCGAGCCACGGCGTACTCCTACGATGAGCTGGGCCGCATCCTCTCCGTGGACGGGTCCAGGACCGACGTGGAGGATGTGACCCGCTTCGCCTACTTCCCCGAGACCCCGGATCAGGGCCTCAACCGCGGCATGCTGCGAAAGATCACCGATCCCATGGGCCATGAAACGGTCTTCGGGATGTACAACAGCCAGGGCCTCCCGGAAAGGGTGGAGGACCCGAGCGGTGTGGTCACCACGCACTCCTATGACCTTCGGGGAAGGCTCGTCTCCTCCGTGACCAACGGAAAGGAGACCCGCCGGCAGTACGACAAGGCGGGGAACCTCACAGCCCTGATCCTGCCGGGCGGCAAAACCCTCTATTACGGCTACGGCGAGGCCGGAAAGCTCGAGGCGATCGAAGACGGACGGGGAAACCAGATCCGCTTGGCCTATGACACCGAAGGCAACCGGATCCAAGAGAAGGTCTACGATCCGGAGGGAGTCCTCCGAAAGAACCTGGCTTTTGCCTACGATGCACACAACCGCCTGAAGAGCATCGCGTACCCGGGAGACGCCGTGGAGACTCTGGCCTACGACGATGCCGGCAACGTGGCAACCCGGCTGGACGAAAACGACCGGGCCACGGAATACACCTATGACCTCCACCGTCGGCTGACGGCCATCCTTCAGCCCGGCGGGGTGGAGACCCGATACGCCTACGATTCCCACGACAATCTGATCCGGGTCACGGATGCCCGGGGAAACAGTACCACCTACACCCATGACGATCTGGGAAGGGTCGTCGAGACGGAATCCCTCGATACGGGGAAGGTCGAGCTCGAGATGGACGAGGCCGGCATCCTCATCGCCAGGACCGATGCCGGAGGCGTTCGAACGGAATACGCGTACGATGCTGCAGGCCGCCTCCTCCACGTGGCCCATCCCGATGCATCGGACGACCTTCGCTTCACCTATGACGAAGGAGACCACGGAAAGGGCCGTCTCACCTCCCTGACGGATGCTGCGGGCCGGACAGACTACGGCTACGATGCCTTCGGGAGGGTGGTGGTGGAGACCCGAACCATGGAGGGCGTCGCCTACACCACCCGTTACAGCTACGACGATAACGGGGATCTCCGCTCCATGGACTATCCGAGCGGTCTCGAGGTGACCTACGAACGGGATCCCGACGGACGAGTTTTCCAGGTCCTGGCCGATGATGAGATCCTCTGCACCATCGACGCCTATCTCCCCTTCGGACCTTCAACCGAAACCGTGCTGGGAGAGACGGGGTCCACCCGAACGCGGGAGTTCGACCCCCGGTACCATCTGAACCGGATCTCGGTGACGGACCTCATGGATTACCGCTACACGCGGGATGGGGTTGGAAACATCCAGTCCATCCTGGGTGCGGCCGATCCTGTGGGGGAAGGCAGCCTGACAACCTACGAGTACGAAGGGAACCGGTTGAACGCTGTGGAAAACGGCCAGAGGCGCACCTTCATCTACGATGCCAACGGGAACACGCTCTCGGACGGGATCCGCGCCTACGAGTACAATCGGAACAATCGCCTGGCCCGGGTGACCCAAGGAGAGGAGCTCCTCGCCGAGTACGCCTACGACGGCATGGGCCGCAGGGTCAGCAAGGTTGCCCAGGGAGCGCGACATACTATCATTACAACCTCGAGGGGAACCTGATTGCTGAGACCGGAGCCAATGGCGATCCCATCAGGGATATCCTCTACCGGGACGGAGAGCGGATCGCCATGAAGGTCTATGGTTTCCGGGCCGGGATCTACTACTTCCTGAACGACCACCTCGGTACCCCCCACAGGCTGTTGAACGGGGATGGACGAATCGTGTGGCATGCCGCATACCTTCCCTTCGGAGAAACCGTCCTCATCAAGGAAGAGATTCAGAACCCATTCCGATTCCCGGGACAGTATTTCGATGAGGAAACCGGTTTGCACTACAACTACCATCGGTACTATGATCCGAAGATAGGGAGGTATTTAAGAGCGGATCCGATTGGTCAAGCTGAGGAAATAAATCTATTTGCTTATGCCCAGAACAACCCCACATGTTTTTCTGATCCGCTGGGATTGTGGACTTTCACATACGATGCAGGCGCACATGCTCCTACAGGTCCTTGGCCGGTTGCCGCAGGATTAACGGTGGGCTCTGAGCTGGTTGATCCTTTGAGTGCTTCAGGGAAACTTGAAGCAAGAGATATAAGACCTGAAGCCACAGTAGGTGTTTGGGGGATTTTGGTGTTAGTGCTGGTATTGGCGATCTAAGTGCCACAGGTAATCAAGCAGGGGCAATTATAGGCCTTGGGTCTGGAAGATATGGTGGAGTGCAATTCGTATTAAGGAAAGAGTTTGATTTAAGCAGAAAATGGTACGATCCTTTAAAATATTTAGATGGTATAAGTCTAGGGCTTGGTTTAGGTTTAGGGTTTCCAGTCACATTAACTGCTCCTTTAGACCCTTGCGAGAAATAGAGCCATGAGTAATAGCTTTATTCTTAACATAATGCTATCATTTGTAATGATGCTTGTAGGTTTAATGTTTCTAGAAGGCATTTGGACGAAAAAAGGTAAAATTATCAAAGTCTATTTTGACATCGACAGGCTGCTTTTCCCAAATATAAAGGACAAGAGACTACTCAAAGCAGGAGATCAGTTTGCGTTTGTCATTTGTTTTTTAATGTCTATACTAACGCTTATCAACGGTTTATTGTTTTTTGTATCTGAAGGCGTGCCGAATATTAGTGCGCTATTTTTATTTATAGCAATACTGATTTCATGGCCTATACGTATTGCTTTTATTTATTATTACAATAAAAAAGATAATGATGTTCCTAGGGTTTGGCCATTTAAATAATGAAAAATGACTTCTTGCGTTTTATGTTTATCGATGATAAAAATAGGATTATATTGCATTCGAGTAGTTTTATATTATATAGAAAAAATATTTCTGGTAATTTGCTGTTTGTTCTATAAAGTAAATATGAAAAATATAGATATGATCCTTGGTTGAGTTTTAAATACTGAAAATGAAATATAATTCCTGCTGTAAGTGTCCTGGCTAATCTTACATCCCTACCTCCACGCCTGTAATCCCTATTGCCGTACCCGCTGGATTGTAATCCGAAGCGCTGGTCTCACGACGGTGTGGGCTGGCTGTTTTTAACCTTGACTATCCATGCGGATTGGATTAGAAGGGTATGTTCAACTTATGTAAATGACTAAGAAATGCCCGCTGGTCGTGTGAGTCGAGCGAGGGCGGAAATCCGGGTGTGATGGAATCGAGCAATCCGATCATTGAGGAGCGGCGAAGGAAGGCTGAGGCCCTTCAGGAGATGGGGGTTGCTCTCTACCCGGCGGGGTACGATCCGAACATCACGGCGGGGGAAGCCTTTGAACGGTTCGGGGAGATGGACGCCGAGGCCCTGGAGGCCGCTTCTGAGACGCACAAGATGGCCGGCCGGATCGTGAGCCGGCGGGATTTCGGCAAGGCCTCCTTCGTTCACATCAAGGATCGCTCGGGTCGCATCCAGGCGTACATCCGCAAGGACAAGGTGGGCGAGGAGGCCTTTCGGGCCTTCAAGCTCATGGACATCGGGGACATCGTCGGGGTCCGGGGTACGTTCTTCCGGACGCGGACGAACGAGCTGACCCTTCTGGCGGACGAGGTCAGACTCCTGACCAAGTCGCTCCGTCCCCTGCCGGAGAAGTGGCACGGCCTGACGGACAAGGAGACCCGGTACCGCCAGCGCTACGTGGACCTGATCGTCAACGACGACGTGCAGAAGGTCTTCGTCATGCGCAGCCGGATCGTGCAGCGCATCCGGGAGTTCTTCATCCACAAGGATTTTCTCGAGGTGGAGACCCCCATGATGCAGCCCATCCCCGGGGGGGCCACGGCCAGGCCGTTCAAGACCTACCACAACGCGCTCGGGATGGAGCTGTACCTGCGGGTGGCGCCGGAGCTCTACCTCAAGCGGCTCGTGGTCGGCGGGCTCGAGCGGGTGTTCGAGATCAACCGGAACTTCCGCAACGAGGGGGTGGACCTGAAGCACAATCCGGAGTTCACCATGCTCGAGTTCTACATGGCCTACGCCACTTACGAGGAGATGATGGCGCTGAGCGAGGAGCTGTTCCTGGACCTGGTCACGAACCTCCTGGGCTCGTCTCGGCTGGAGTACCAGGGGGTGACCATCGATTTCACCCCACCCTGGCCGCGTATCCCGCTGAGGGAGGCCCTACGGGAGATCGGCGAGGTGAAGGAGGAGGTCCTGAAGGACAGGGAGGCTGCAGCCGGGCTTGCGCGGGAGCTCGAGATCCCCTTGTCCGAGCGGGACGGGCTCGGGAAGATCATGACCAAGCTCTTCGATCACCTCGTGGAACCCAGGCTGAACAACCCGACCTTCATCACGGAATACCCGACGGAGACCTCGCCGCTCTCGAGGATGAATGACGAGGACCCATCGTTCACCGACCGGTTCGAGCTGTTCATCGGCGGCAAGGAGATCGCCAACGGGTTCACGGAGCTGAACGACCCCGACGACCAGCGCAGGCGTTTTCAGCGGCAGGTGGACCTGCGGGAGGCCGGGGACCGGGAGGCCCAGTTCATGGACCAGGACTACATCAACTCCCTGGAGTACGGCCTGCCTCCGACCGGAGGCGAAGGCATCGGGATCGACCGGGTGGTGATGCTGCTCACGGACTCCCCTTCCATTCGGGACGTGATCTTCTTTCCGCACATGCGGACCAAGGGCGGGTGATCGCCGCCGCGGCGGGCTGAAAGGGCAGGGCGTGGATGGTTTTCGAGCTTTTTCTCGGTCTCCGGTACCTGAAAGCAAAGCGGAAGCAGACGTTCATCTCGGTCATCACCCTGATCTCGGTGGCCGGGGTGATGGTGGGCGTCATGGCGCTCGTGGTGGTCCTCTCGGTGATGAACGGCTTTCGCGCCGATCTGCTCTCCAAGATCCTGGGGGTGAACTCCCACCTCCTGGTCATGAGCTATGACGGGGCCTTTCCCGACTACGAAGCGCTCGAGAAGGAGGTGCGGGAGGCGGAAGGGGTGGTTGCGGCCAGTCCGTTCATCTACAGCCAGGTCATGGTGAACCATGCCGGAAAGGTCAGCGGCGCGGTGTACCGAGGCCTGGATCCGGAGACCGCCGGGAGCGTGATCGGCATCGAGGCCATGCTGGAGGCAGACGGCCTGGAAAAGCTGGATCGTGGAGGCCGCGAACGACCGGGAATCATCCTGGGCAAGCAGCTGGCGCGCCAGATCGGCGTGCGCATCGGCAGCGAGGTGTCCCTGATCTCGCCCCAGGGAAAGCTGACGCCCATGGGGCGTACGCCCAACAATCGAACCTACAGGGTGGTGGACCTCTTCGACTCCGGCATGTACGAGTACGACGCCTCCCTGGCCTACGTGTCCCTGGAGGAGGCGCAGGACTTTCTCGGCATGAAGGATCGCGTGACCGGTCTGGAGGTCCGGGTGGAGAACGTGGACCGGTCGGACGAGGTGGCCTCCACCCTGGAAAAGGAGCTCGGCTACCCCTTCTGGACCAAGGACTGGAAGCTCATGAACCGGAGCCTGTTCGCGGCGCTCAAGCTCGAGAAGATCACCATGTTCGTCATCCTGACCATGATCGTCCTGGTGGGTGCGCTCAACATCATCAGCACGCTCGTGATGGTGGTCATGGAGAAGACGCGGGACATGGCGATCCTGAGGGCCATGGGGGCCACGGCCAGAAGCATCATGGCCGTGTTCATGCTGCAGGGGCTCCTGGTGGGGGTCGTGGGGACGCTGGCGGGGCTGGCCTCGGGGCTGGGGATCTGCCACCTGCTGGCCAAGTACAGGTTCATCACCCTGCCGGCCGACGTCTACTACATCTCGACCCTGCCTGTACGGGTCGAGGCCTGGGACGTGACCTTCGTCGCACTCGCCGCTGTTGGAATCTCGTTTCTGGCAACCATTTACCCGTCGTGGTACGCGGCAAGGCTCAATCCCGTCGAAGCGCTACGTTACGAATGAGGAGTCACCCAGGGACCCGGTGCTCGTACTCGAAAACATACACAAGTCGTTCACGCACAACGGCAACATCATCGACGTGCTGCGCGGAATCGATCTCTCCGTAAGTCAGGGAGACACGCTGGCCCTGCTGGGGGCATCCGGGGTGGGCAAGTCCACTCTGCTCAACGTCATGGGCACGCTGGAGCTGCCGACAACGGGGAGGGTCCTGTTCGAGGACCGGAGCGTGGGAGAGTTGACCGAGGCGGCCCTCTGCAGGCTCCGAAACCGGGACATCGGGTTCGTGTTTCAGTTCCATCACCTGCTGCTGGAGTTCGACGCCGTCGAGAACACGGTCATGCCCGCGCTCATCGCACGGCGCTCGCGCAGGGACGCGATGCGGAAGGCCGAAGAAATTCTGGCCAAGGTGGGTCTCGAGCGGCGGATGAAGCACCGGATCGGGGAGCTGTCGGGGGGAGAGCAGCAGAGGGTGGCCATTGCAAGGTCGCTGATCATGAACCCCAAGCTGCTGCTGGCCGATGAGCCGACGGGTAACCTGGATCGCGTCACCGGCGAGGAGATCGTGGACCTCCTCCTCCGGTTGAATCGAGAGAAGGGGCTGGCCATGGTCGTCGCGACCCACAACGAGCGTCTTGCAGGCCGGCTCGACCGGAGGATGGAGATCGTAGACGGCCGAATCCAAGCTCAGGAATGACGGATTCGCTGAAACCCGCTCATCCGCTGCTGCGCAGATATGAACTTGTTCGAATAACCGGTCCAGCTTCTGACGCTGGGGGCTTTTTTTTCAGGTCCACCAGGAATAGGGGAGGCACATGAGGGGCAGACTCAGACCCGTGCGGACTGTCAGGACGATGGTGTCGATGGTGGTGATGATCACCCTGTTCTGGATCGCCGGATCGGGATCGTCCAGGGGGGAGATTCTTCCCCGCGTGGGTGTCCTGCCGTTCCGGGTCCACTCCCTCACGCCCATGGATCATCTGAGGCAAGGGCTCCAGGAGATGCTCATCAACCGGCTGGCGGAAAAAGGGTTCGACGTCGTTCCGGCCGGAGAGATCAACGAGCACCCCATGGCCTATCTCCCCATGTTCGAGGTTCGGGATCTCCGAACCATCGGCGGCGACCTGGGCACCCGCTGGGTCTTCTCCGGCAGCATCACCCAGGTGGGGCGAAAGATCAGCCTGGACATCAAGGGGGTGAACGTCCCCGCCGAGGCTCCGACGTTTTCCGTGTTCGTGGTCGAGGACGACATGGAACGCCTTTCGGATGCGGCGGACCGGGTCGCCGACGGGATCTACAACCAGGTGGCCGGGGTGGTCCAGATCGATTCCATCGAGGTCCGGGGGAACAAGCGGATCGAGAAGGAGGCGATTCGGGCCGTCATCGGAAGCCGCGAAGGAGACAGGCTGGACCAGGACGTCCTGGACCGGGACCTGCGGTCCGTGTACAAGATGGGGTACTTCACCGACGTGAACATCGAGGTGGAGGACAGCGAGGAAGGGAAGGTCGTTACCTTCAACGTCGAGGAGAAGCCTTCCATCGGCAGCATCGTGTTCAGAGGAAACGACGAGTTCGACGACGACGAGCTGGCGGAGGAGGTCGGCATCAAGCGATATGCCATCCTGAACCGGAGCGAGGTCACCCAAAGCGTCAACCGGCTCGAGGAGTTTTACCGCCAGGCGGGATACTACAACATCCAGATCCGGGAGCAGATCGAGGAGATGGCCGGGAACGAGGTCTCCCTGGTCTACGAAATCGACGAGGGGGAGAAGGTCTACGTTACCCACATCGAGTTTCAGGGAAACGATGCGTTCGAGGACGACGATCTCAAGGAGATCATGGAGACCAGCGAAAAGGGGTTCCTCTCCTGGTTCACGAAGTCGGGCCTCCTGGACAGGAAAATGCTGGAGTTCGACCTCCACAAGATCGGTTCGTTTTACCACAACCACGGCTACATCAAGGCGAGGACCGGAGAGCCGGAGATCACCTACAAGGAAGGCGACGGTCTCACGATCACCATCGAGGTCATCGAAGGTCCCCAATACGGCGTGGACCAGGTGGAGGTGGCAGGCGACCTGATTCGGGAGCCGGAGGAGCTCCTGGCCGAGACCGGAATTCAGGAGGAGGAGTACTTCAACCGGGAAGTGGTGAGGAAGGACGCCCTCGTCCTGCAGGAGCTCTATGCCAACGAAGGGTACGCCTATGCCGAGGTGGATCCCATGGTGGTGGAGGATGAGGAGAGCAAAACCGTGGACATCGCCTACCGGGTCTCCAAGGGCGTGAAGGTGCGGTTCGAGCGCATCAACATCGGAGGAAACCAGGCCACCCGGGACAAGGTGATCCGGCGGGAGCTCAAGGCCATCGAGGGGGAGACCTACAGTCACAAAGCGCTCAAGAAGGGGACCGAGAACCTCCACCGGCTGGGCTTCTTCGAGGAGGTCGAGGTCCAGACCGAGCAGGGCGCCAGCGAGGAGGATATGGTCGTCAACGTCAACGTGAAGGAGCGGGCCACCGGATCCTTCAGCCTGGGCGCCGGGTACAGCTCCTTCGACAAGACCATGGGCTCGGTCGCGATCACCGAGAGGAACCTCTTCGGCTACGGCCAGCAGCTGAAGCTCTCGGCGCGGGTCGGATCGCGGACCCAGCAGTTCGACCTGCGGTTCACCGAGCCCTGGTTCCTGGGCACGCGCGTGGCAGCGGGGTTCGACCTCTACAAGTGGGAGCGGGAGTACTGGGAGTACACCAAGGACAGCCTGGGCGGAGCCGTTCGATTCCGATTCCCCGTCGGCATCGACGAGGAGTACACCCGCGGGAGCGTGCGCTACATTTACGACGACGCGGATGTCACGGACATCGATCCGGGCGCCGCCACCGTGATTCAGGACATGGAGGGAAGGAACGTCAAGAGCAGCATCACCCTCGGGCTGGAGCGGGACTCCAAGGACCGGCCTTTCCTCACCACCAAGGGCTCGTACAGCTACATCACCTACGAGCATGCCGGGGGATTTCTGGGAGGGGACTCCGCCTTCGGCAAGGTCGAGGCCTCCACGGCCTGGTACTTCCCGTTCCCCTGGGACACGGTCTTCGTCCTCAGGGGACAGTGGGGCTGGGCTGGAGAGCGCTCGGACGGCAAGCTGCCCCTCTACGAAAAGTTCTACCTCGGCGGGATCGATTCGGTGCGCGGCTTCGAGTACGGGACCATCTCTCCCAGGGACCCGGCCACCAACGACCGGATCGGCGGGGAGAAGATGATGGCGTACACCGTGGAGTACCGGTTCCCGGTGATGCAGGAGCAGGGCCTCGTGGGCGTGGCCTTCTTCGACGCGGGCAACGTCTTCACCGAGGACGAGAGCTACGGCTTCGGAGGGATTCGCAAGTCCGCGGGAGCCGGCATCCGCTGGTACTCTCCGTTCGGACCGCTTCGGGTGGAGTACGGATGGAACCTGAGCCCGGAGTTCGACGAACCGTCGGGCAACCTGGAGTTCAGCATCGGTGGAACGTTCTGACCCGCCGGTGGGTGCCGTCAAAACAATCATCCGGTGTGCTCGAGAGAGGGCATCGGACCTGCGCATGAAAAGGGGGAAAAGTATGACACGTTTTGCAAGGGGAATCATCGTGCCGCTGGTGCTGATCGGTTTTCTGGTCGGTCCCGCCTGGGCGGCGGATGTCAAGATCGGCGTGGTGAATGTGAAGGAGTTCCAGGATGAGTCCGCAACGTTCCAAAAGATCCGCGATGAGCTGAAGCGCAAGTTCGAGGCCCTCCAGCAGAAGCTGGAGGCGGAGAGGCAGGCCCTCGTGCAGCTGGAGGAGGATTTTCGGAAGCAGAGCATGATGCTGAGCCTCGGTGCGAGAGACGACAAACGGAGCGAGCTGGAGAAGAAGAGGCGATACTACAAGTACCTTGCCGAGGACCTCTCCGAGCAGATGAAGGACGCCGAGCGGGATGCCACCCGCCGGGTGCTGCAGGAGCTGGAGGGCGTCGTGAAGACCATCGCCGCGGAGGACGGGTTCACGCTGATCCTGGAGAGAAACTCCCCCGGGATGGTTTACGTGGACGATGCCATCAACATCACCGACCGGGTGATCCAGGCCTACGACCGGGCGAACCGGTAGCCGCCGTGCATAGGGTCCAGTTTTCGGGGGACCATGGGAGCAAACCGGACATACGCACTCGAGGAGATCGCGGCACTCGCGGGCGGGCGTGTGCTCGGCGACGGAACCTTCCGCGTGTCGGGGATCCGTTCGCTCGAGGACGCGACGGAGGAGGAGATCGCGCCCCTCACGGACCGCCGGTATCTCGGCCTCCTGGAATCGACGCGCGCCGGTGCCCTGATCGTGGGAAAGGACGTTCCGGCCTTTCCGCGCCCCCAGGTCGTGGTGGACCGTCCCGACCTGGCCTGCGCAAGGACGGCCCGTCTCTTCGCCCCGCGTGCCTCGGGGTTCGAGGGCGTGCACGGGCAGGCCTTCATCCACGAGAGCAGCCGGCTCGGGCGGGAGGTCACCGTTCATCCCGGAGTGTACGTGGGTGAGGACTCGGTGATCGGCGATCGCGCCGTGCTTTACCCAGGCGTGTTTGTGGGGGACCGGACCCGGATCGGCGACGGAACCGTGGTTCACCCCAACGTCTCCGTGCTCCACGACTGCTCGGTGGGGAGCGGGGTGATCCTCCACGCGGGAACGGTGATCGGTGCGGACGGTTTCGGCTTCGTGAGGGACGGCGAGGAGAGCGTCAAGGTCCCCCAGATCGGAACCGTGCGCATCGACGACGACGTGGAGATCGGCGCGAACTGCACCATCGACCGCGGCGCCCTCGGAACGACCTGGATCAAGCGCGGCGTGAAGATGGACAATTTGATCCAGATCGCGCACAACGTCGTTGTGGGCGAGGGCACGGTCATCGTCGCTCAGACGGGCGTTTCCGGCAGTGTGGAGATCGGCCGGGGCGTGGTGATCGGCGGGCAGGTGGGGATCGGCGACCACCTGAACGTGGGGGACCGGGCCATGATCGGCTCCCAGGCGGGCGTGGCCAAGTCGGTCCAACCCGGCGAGCTGGTTTCCGGGACCCCCGCCATATCCCACCGCCTGTGGTTGAAGACGAGTCGGCTCCTGACCCGCCTGCCAGCTCTGAATGAAAGGGTCCGAAGCCTGGAGAAGACCGTGGATGCCTTGATGCGACGCCTGGACGGACGGGAGTGATTCGAGCCGACGGGCCCGGATCCCGAGCGCCGTACGGTGAGAACGGGGGTGTGCGGGCATGGTGGAGCTGCCGCTTTATGTCGAGGATATCAAGAGAATCCTGCCGCATCGATATCCCTTCCTGCTCGTGGATCGCATTACGGAGCTGGAGCTGGGGAAGCGAATCGTGGGGTACAAATGCGTCACGGTCAACGAGCCGTTTTTCCAGGGCCACTTTCCCATGGAGCCCATCATGCCGGGCGTTCTGATCATCGAGGGCATGGCCCAGACCGGCGGGGTGCTGGGGAGGGTCTCCGTCACGGAAACCGAGGGGATCGAGCCGGGAAACGCCACCTTCTTCATGGCCATCGACAAGGTGAAGTTTCGAAGGCCGGTGGTCCCGGGGGACCGGCTGGTGTACGAGATCACGGCCCTCCGTACGGGGTCCCGCATCTGGAAGGTGGAGGGCAAGGCCAGGGTGGACGACGAGCTGGCCGCGGAGGCCCAGCTCGTGGCTCAGGTGGGCTGATCTCCGTGTGCCCTTGAAGACACAGACGTTCCAGGAAGAGAACGAGGAGAGCATGGACATTCATCCCACGGCGGTGGTCGGTGCAGGGTCCGAGCTGGCCGCCGGCGTCCAGATCGGACCCTGCACCTGCATCGGAGAGAACGTCAAGATCGGCAAAGGCACGATCATCGGGTCACACGTGAGCATCGAGGGAAACACCGAGATCGGAGAGGGGAACCGGATCTCCCCCTTCGCCTCCATCGGTTCGCCCCCCCAGGATGTGGGGTACAAGGGGGAGGACACCAGGGTCGTCATCGGGGACAACAACGTCATCCGTGAGTTCGCGACCATCAACCGGGCCACGACGAAGCAGGACTGGCTGACCGAGATCGGGAACGACAACTACATCATGGCTTACGCCCACGTCGCCCACGACTGCCGGCTGGGCAATCGCATCATCATGAGCAACGTGGCGACCCTGGGCGGGCACATCGAGATCGGGGATCACGCCATCCTGGGCGGGCTCGTGGCGGTCCACCAGTTCGTCCGCATCGGTGCCTACGCCTTCCTGGGCGCCAAGTCGGGTATCGACCGGGACGTCCCTCCCTTCATGATCACCGCCGGCCCCAGGGCCAGGCTCTACGGAGTCAACCGGAAGGGACTGGAGAGGATGGGCTTCGAGAAGCGGGCCGTAGACGGGCTCAAGGCGGCCTATCGAATCATCTGGAGGGAAAACCGCAGCTTTCGGGAAGGCGTGGACGAGGTTCGGCAAAGCGTCCCGTCCAGCCCGGAGCTGGAGCTTCTTTTGGAGTTCCTGCAAGAGTCGAAGCGCGGCATCCTGCGATGATTGACGCATTCGCAAAAACCCGCTCACGCGCCGCTGGGGACGATATAACCTATTGAAATCCCAGAGGCAGATCTTGAGGGTTGGGGCTTTTTCCGACTCCATCATGATTCCCTCCCGGAAACCGCGAGGATGGCCCGGGCGGAGGAGGCTGCACTGAGAAGGCCGGGGGCGATGCCCGAGGAACGGGAACAGGTCGGCATCATCGCGGGCGGAGGAAGGTTTCCCGTGATGGTGGCGGATGCGGCGCGGGCTCGAGGCTGCCGGACCGTGGCCGTGGCCCACGAAGGGGAGACGGCCCCGGAGCTCGGGGAGCACGTGGACGAGCTGGTCTGGATCCGACTCGGCCAGCTGGGACGCCTGATTCGAGTGTTTCGAGAGCGTGATGTGCAGCGGGTCGTGATGGCCGGCACCATCGCCAAGCACCGCATGTTCAGTCGGGTCCGGCCGGACCTGAAGGGACTCGCCCTCATGTCCCGCATGGCCGTGTTCCATGACGACGGCATCCTGAGGAGCGTGAGCCGTGAAATGGAGAAAGAGGGCATCCAGGTCATCCCTTCCACCCATTTCCTCCCCGAGCTGATCGCCCCGGCGGGCGTCCTCACCCGCCGAAGACCCTCCAAGACCGAGGCCTCGGACATCCGGTTCGGCTGGCGTATGGCCAAGGAGCTCGGCAGGCTCGACATCGGGCAGTGCGTGGTGGTCCGCAGGAAGACCGTGGTCGCCCTGGAAGCCATGGAGGGCACGGACGAGACCATCCGAAGGGGAGGCGGGATCGCGAGGGAGAAGGCGGTGGTGGTCAAGGTCAGCAAGCCGGACCAGGACCTGCGCTTCGACGTGCCCTCGGTGGGATTGGAGACCGTCCGGGTCATGAAGGAGGCCGGGGCGACCGTGCTCGCCCTGGAGGCGGCCAAGACCCTGCTGTTCGAGAAACCGGACATGATTCGCTTGGCGGACGAGAAAGGCATCTCGATCCTCGCCATGGAGAACGCGGAAGACCGTTTCTAGGAACGGGGCCGAGAAGCCGGACGCCGTGGTGGACCGAAAACCCGACCCGGTCCGGTCGAGTGCAGAGGGAGGCATGGGCTCTGAAAGAGAGAAGCTGCGCGTAGGCGTCGTCGGGGTGGGTCACCTCGGCCATTACCATGTGCAGAAGTACGCGGCCTTGCAGGAGGTGCGGCTCGTGGGCGTGTTCGACGTGGACCGGGCCAAGGCCGGCGACATGGCTCATCGTTACGGGGCGCGGGCGTTCCCCGATCTTCCTGCACTGCTGAAGGAAGTGGATGCCCTGAGCCTGGCCGTTCCGACGGAGCACCACTACGAGGAGGCGTTGGAGATCCTGGATCACGGGGTTCACCTGCTCGTGGAGAAGCCCATCACCTACAGCGTGGAACACGCCGCCCGGCTGGTGGAGACTGCGAGAGACAAGGGCCTCGTTCTCCAGGTGGGCCACGTGGAGCGGTTCAACCCTCCGGTCATCGAGATGAAGTCCCTCCTGGACCGGCCGGTGTTCGTCGAGAGCCACCGGATGAACGTGTTCACGGTTCGGGGCACGGACGTGGATGTGGTCCTGGATCTCATGATTCACGATCTGGACATCGTTCTGAGCGCGGTCCGGGCGCCGGTCCGTGAGATCCACGCCGTCGGGATGAGGGTGGTCACCGACACCACGGACATTGCCAACGCACGGATCATTTTCGAAAACGGGACCGTGGCCAACCTGACCGCAAGCCGGGTTTCCAACAAGACCCTGCGAAAGATCCGGGTGTTCCAGCCGGATGCGTACATATCCGTGAACTGCGCCCGGCGCGACCTCAGCATCACCAGGCTGGACGGGCAGGGCGTCTTCGGAGGCGAATCCCCCGGCGTCACCACACGAAAGCTCACCTACCCGGACAGCGATCCCCTGGCCGACCAGATCGCCTCGTACGTGCGCGCCGTCCGGGACGGATCGGCCCCCGTGGTATCCGGTGAGGACGGGAAACGGGCCCTCGAGGTCGCCCTGCACATCATGGAGCAGATTGAACAGGGGTGTAAGCATACCAAAGGCCTCTGCTGATAAGCATCAGGCCGGCCGCGTGCTCATGGTGGCGGGGGAGGCGTCCGCCGACACCCACGGGGCCGGCCTGGTGAGGGCCGTTCACCGCCTGGACCCTCAGGTGGCGTTCCGGGGGATCGGCGGTCCTCGAATGGCCCGGGCCGGTGTGGAGATCCTGATCCCGTCGTCGGAGATGGCGGTCGTCGGCCTCGTCGAAGTGATCCCCCGGCTGGTCTCGATCCGGTCGGCCGCGCGACGGATCCGGCGCATCCTCCAGAACGCACCGCCCGACCTGCTCGTCCTTCTGGACTACCCGGAGTTCAACCTTCATATCGCCCGGATCGCCAAGCGATGCGGCGTGCCGGTTCTCTACTACATCAGTCCCCAGGTCTGGGCGTGGAGGCGCGGCCGGATCCGGAAGATCGCCCGCCGGGTGGACCGGATGGCGGTGATTCTGCCCTTCGAGGTATCGATCTATCGCCGGACGGGCATGCCCGTGACCTATGTCGGTCACCCGCTGCTGGACGCCCTTCCCGCCGGGGCGAACCGGGAGGAGGCCCGCCGGCGCCTGGGATTGGGCCGGGACACGCCCCTGCTGGGGATCCTTCCCGGCAGCCGCAACGAGGAGGTGGACAACCTCCTGCCCGCCTTTCTTAGGGCCGCGGAGCTGCTCGGCGGGGTGTGGCCCGAGCTGCGGTGCGTCCTGCCCGTGGCTTCCACCGTGTCTTCCGGGCGGATCGAGGATCGGGTCCGGAGCAGCCCGGTGAAGGTGGACCTGTGGCGGGACGACATGCACCTGGTTCTCCCCGGTTGCGACGCCGCCCTGGTGGCCTCGGGCACGGCCACGCTGGAGACGGCCGTCCATCATGTGCCCATGGTCATTGCCTACCGTGTCAGCCCGCTCAGCTATCGCGTCGGGAAGGCCGTGATCCGCGTCCCGTTCATCGGCCTCGTCAACCTCGTGGCGGGCCGGGAGGTCGTGCCGGAGCTGATTCAGGAGGAGGTGACGCCGGCTCGTCTGGCGCGTGAAGCCGCTCGTCTCCTTGCGGCTGGCCCGGTCCGGGAAAATGTGTTAAAAGGGCTGGTGCGGGTGCAAGGGCTGCTCGGGGAAGGCGGGGCCTCCGAACGTACCGCGCAGATCGCGCTGGGGATGATGGGGCGGGCGGGGTGAATCCGGCGGATCTCATGTTGGGGCACCGCTCGGGCTGAAGGAAATCCACATGGCCAGAAGCATTCTCGTGGTCGATGACGAGGCAAGCATCATCCAGTCCCTGGACGGCGTCCTTTCGGACGAGGGCTTCGACGTCCAGAACGCCGGCAACGGCTTGGAGGCCCTGGAAAGGATCGAGGACGAGATCCCCGACCTGGTGCTCCTGGACATCTGGATGCCCGACCTCGACGGCATCGAGACCCTGGTCAGGATCAAGGAAGCCTATCCCCACCTCCAGGTGGTGATGATGTCCGGTCACGGAACCATCGAGACCGCGGTCAAGGCCACCAAGCTGGGGGCCTACGACTTCATCGAGAAGCCCCTGTCCCTGGAGAAGGTGCTCCTCACCATCCAGAACGCACTCGAGCACAACCGGCTGGAAGAAGAGATCGGCCTGCTCAAGGAGAAGGAGAAGGTCAGGCATCGGATCACCGGGAACAGCGGACCGATCCGGGACCTCAAGGAGCAGATCCGCATCGTGGCCCCGACGAACGCATGGGTGCTCATCTCCGGAGAAAACGGAACGGGAAAGGAGCTCGTGGCCCACACCATCCACCGGCTCAGCCGGCGCAGTCACAAGCCCATGGTGGAGGTGAACTGTGCGGCCATCCCGGAGGAGCTCATCGAGAGCGAGCTGTTCGGGCACGAAAAGGGGGCGTTCACCGGGGCGGAGGCCATGAAGCGGGGGAAGTTCGATCTGGCCCACGAGGCCACCCTGTTTCTGGACGAGATCGGGGACATGAGCCTCAAGGCCCAGTCCAAGACCCTGAGGATCCTTCAGGAGCAGACGTTCGAGCGCGTGGGCGGGTCCAAGACGATCCAAGTGGACGTCCGGGTGATCGCCGCCACGAACAAGGACCTCGAGGCGGAGATCGAGAAAGGCGCCTTTCGGGAGGACCTCTACTTCCGGCTGAACGTGATTCCCATCCGCGTGCCCCCCCTGCGCGAGCGGGCGGAGGACATTCCCGAGCTCCTCGAGGAGTTCACCGAGGAGGTCTCGCTGAACACGAATCTTCCCGCAAAGCGGTTTTCGGAGGAGGCCGTCCGCCTGCTCCAGCGTTATCCCTGGCCGGGGAACGTCCGGGAGCTGAAAAACCTGGTGGAGCGGCTGGTGATCATGACCGCGTCCGAGGAGATCCGACCTTCCGACATCCCCCCTCCCTTCAACCAGGGAGAAGGTGCGGCCGCCGCTCCGGAGCCCCCCCCGTCGGATTTCGACACCTACCGCGAGGCCAGGGCCGAGTTCGAGAAGGCGTTCATCGCCAGGAAGCTCCGCGAGTTCAACGGAAACGTCTCCCAGACCGCAGAGGCCATCGGGATCGAGCGGAGCAACCTCCACAAGAAGATCAAGGCCTACGGCCTGGACACGGGCCGTTGAACGTTTTTCCCCACCGCCTCTTCGATCCGCCTCCAGACGTCTCCCCTCCCTTCCCGGCTCTTGGCCGAGAAAAGGACCGGCCTCCCGTCGGAAAACGCGGCCAGCTCGCGCCCCAGCTTTCCGGCCCGGGACTTCGCCTTCTGTCGCGAGAGCTTGTCCGCCTTGGTGAGGACAATGACGGCCGGGACCCCGTAAGCCCGAAGCCACTGGAGCAGGTCCAGGTCCCCGTCGGACGGCTCCCTTCGAATGTCCAGGATCACCACGACGGCTCGTAGGTCCTCTCGGTCCCTCAGGTAGGCCTCCACCATGGGCTTCCAGGCCTGCCGGACCTCTCGCGGGACGCGGGCGAAGCCGTAGCCGGGCAGGTCCACCAGGTGGAGCCGATCGTCCATGGAGAAGAAGTTGATGGACTGGGTGCGGCCGGGCGTGGAGCCCGTGCGGGCCAGGTTGCGGCGCTGGACGAGCACGTTGATCAGGGAGGACTTGCCCACGTTGGAGCGACCGGCAAAGGCCACCTCGGGGCGATCCGCCGGAGGATACTGCTCGGGCTTGAAGGCGCTCTTGACGAAGGTAACGTTCATGGTCGGCCTTACGACAATGGGAGTCATTCGGGGGACACCATACTCAATTCAAGGGAGCCACGAGCGGTGACGGAGTTTCATCCGTGAATTAAGTATGGTGTCCCCCGAATTGGAGATGCCTCGCGACGGGGTCAGCGGCGTTCGAGGAACGCCTCGATCCGGTCCAGGCCCTCGTGGATGCTCTCCAGGGAGTTGGCGTAGCTGAACCGGAGATATCCCTCGGCGCCGCTCCCGAAGTCGATCCCCGGGCTCACGCCCACCCCGGCCTTCTCCAGGATCTCGAAGGCCAGGTCGTAGGAGTTTTCGGAGATGTGCTTTGCGTTCACCAGGATGTAGAAGGCCCCGGCCGGCTCCACGGGCAGACCGAATCCCATCCCCCGCAGCCGGCGGACCATGACCCGGCGCCGCTCGTCGTAGACCCTGCGCATGCGTTCCACATCGGGGCCGGCCTCTTTCAGGGCGGCGACGCCGGCCCACTGGCTGACGCTTCCGGCGGAGATGAAGAGGTTCTGCTGGAACTTCTGGAGGGCGCGGACGAAACGGGCCGGGGCGATGATGTAACCCAGGCGCCAGCCGGTCATGGCGTAGGCCTTGGAGAAGCCGTTCAGGACGAAGGCCTCGTCCGTGTACTCGAGGATGGTGTGCTCCTCTTCGCCGTAGACCAGACCGTGGTAGATCTCGTCCGCGACGACGGGGAGCCCGAGGTCTGCGATGGCCTCCATGCGCTCCGACGCAAGAACGTTTCCCGTGGGGTTGGCCGGGGAGTTGACGAGAACGGCTCGGGTTCCGGGACCGATCCGCGTGCGGATGTCCTCCGGCCGGTACTGGAAGCCGTCCTCCTCGAACACCTCCACGAAGGCGGGCACCGCCCCGAGGAACCGGGCGAAGTTTGGATAGCAGGGGTAGTGGGGGTTGGAGACGATGATCTCGTCACCCGGGCCGAGAAGGGCCGAGAAGGCCATGAACAGGGCCGGCGACGTGCCGGAGGTCACCACCACGCGGCCCGGATCGATCTCCACGCCGTACCTGTCCCGGTAGTGGCGGCAGATCGCCTCGCGAAGCTCGATGATGCCGAGGCTGTGGGTGTAGTGGGTGTGGCCCTCCTGGATGGCGCGCTGTGCCGCGCGGCAGATGCAGTCCGGGGTGGGGAAATCCGGCTCCCCGATCTCCAGATGGATGATTCGCCGGCCCTCCCGTTCCAGCTCGTGGGCCCGTTCCAGGACCTCCATGACGATGAAGGGCGTGATCTGTTCGGAACGATCGGTGTGGGGGGGCATGGCGGACTCCGCGTCCCGGGCCTCCCGCGGCGGGAGGCCCGGGTTTCTAGATGACCTTGTTCAGGGGGTACTCGATGATTCCTTCGGCCCCCGCCTTCATGAGTTCGGGGATGAGATCACGGACCTTTCGCGACTCCACGACGGTCTCCACGCTGAACCAGGGCTGCTCGTGCAGGTGGGCGACCGTGGGCGCGTTCAGGCTCGGGAGGAGCCTCACGACGGTGTCGAGCTTCTCCCTGGGTACGTTCAGCTTGAGCCCCACCATGTTCTCGGCCCGGAGGGCGCCGCGGAGCAGCAGGAGAATCTGGCCGATCTTGTCCCGCTTCCACGGATCCTTGTAGGAGTCCCGGTTGGCGATGAGCTGGGTGTTGCTCTGCATGAACTCGTGGATGATCTCCAGGCCGTGGGCCCGGATCGTGCTGCCCGTCTCGGTCACCTCCACCACGGCGTCCGCGAGACCCGAGACCACCTTGGCCTCGGTGGCCCCCCAGGAGAACTCCACCTGGACGTCGATACCCCGCTCCTCGAAGTAGCGCCGGGTGTAGTTGACGAGCTCCGTGGCGATCTTGCGGCCCTTCAAATCCTCGAGCCTTCGAATGGACGAGTCCCTGGGCACGGCCAGGACCCAGCGGGCGGGGTTCTGGCTCACCTTGGAGTAGACGAGGTCGTCCACGACCTCCACGACCGACCCGTTCTCCTCGATCCAGTCCTTGCCGGTCAGGCCCGCGTCGATGGCGCCGCTCTCCACGTAGCGGGACATCTCCTGGGCCCGGCAGATGCTGCACTCGATGGCGTCGTCGTTGATGTCGGGGAAGTAGCTGCGCCCGTTGACGTTGATACGCCATCCCGATTTCTCGAACAGGTGGATGGTGGCCTTCTGGAGACTCCCCTTGGGTATGCCGAACTTCAGTTTCTTCATTTTCCGTACACCTTTTTGGGATCGAACACGGGCTCCCCGACGACGGCGAGCCCGCCTTCCGGGGTCACTTTTCGGAAGAAGCAGCTCTCGTAGCCGGTGTGGCAGGCGGCTCCGCCCACCTGCTCCACCTGAAGGAGGACGGTGTCGTCGTCGCAGTCGACGAAGACGTTCCGGACCTTCTGCACGTGCCCGGACGTGCCGCCCTTGTGCCAGAGCTCGTTTCGGGACCGGCTCCAGTAGTGGGCCTCGCCGGTCTCGAGCGTTTTGCGCCAGGACGCCTCGTTGATGTAGGCGAGCATGAGCACGCGGCCGCTGGCGTGGTCCTGGACCACGGCCGGGAGCAGGCCGTCCCCTTTGTCGAAATCCAGGTCAATCATGTCGAAAACCTCCGAAAGAAGTACCCCATAGCACAGCGTGCCCCGGAGGGACAAGGAAATGATGCCCCCGCAGAAGGAGGGTCAGCCGGACCCCTCGCCGCTCAACTGGCCGCAGGCGGCGGAGATGTCCCGTCCCTTGCTCTTGCGCACGATGGCCGTGTAGTGGCCCTGGACCAGAATCTCCTGGAACGCCTGGACGCGATCCGGCGGGGACGGGGAGAGCCCCAGGGACGGGTGGGGGTTCAGCGGGATCAGATTGATCTTGGCCCGGAGTCCCCGAAGCAGGCGGGCCAGGTTGCGTGCATCCTCGTCCCGATCGTTGACGTCCCGAATGAGAATGTACTCGAAGGTGATCATCCGGCGGTTGGGGAGGGGGAAATCGCGGCAGGCCGCCATGAGGCGGTCCAGGGGATAGGACCGGTTGACCGGCATGAGAAAGCTCCGCGTGTCGTCGTCCGCCGCGTTCAGGCTCACGGCCAGGTTCACGCTCACGTCGCGCCCCAGCCGTTCCATGGCGGGAACCAGCCCGCTGGTGGAAATTGTCACCCTCCTGTGGGAGAAGTTCAGCGCGTCGTCGCAGGTCAGATTGTTGATGGCCCGCACCACGGCGTCGTAGTTGGCCAGGGGCTCTCCCATGCCCATGAGGACGATGTTGGTCAACCGCGCCGGATCGGCCATGGACCTTCGAACCTGGACCACCTGTTCCACGATCTCCCCGGCGGCGAGGTTCCGCCTCAGGCCTCCCCGGCCCGTGACGCAGAATCTGCACCCCATGGCGCAACCGGCCTGGGAGGAGATGCAGAGGGTGCAACGATCCCTCTCCGGGATGAGCACGGACTCGATGCGGTGCCCGTCCGGGAGGCGGAAGAGGCATTTCTCGGTCCCGTCCCGGGAGGTCTGGGTCTCCTCCCGCTCGAGCCGGTCCACACTGGCGAGCCGTGCAAGCTCCTCGCGGAGGGCCTTGGGCAGGCTCGTCATGTCGTCGAAGGAGGAGGCGCCCTTCTTGAAGAGCCACCGGCGGATCTGCCGGCCGCGAAAGGCGGGGAGTCCTCGACTCTCGCACCAGGCTTCGGTCTCGGCCCCGGTGAGCCCCTTGAGGTCGGGGTCGTCCGGAACGCCGATGGGACGTCTCTCCGCCCCCGGGGGATCGGACCGGTGAGGGTCTCCTTCCGGGGAGGCCTCTCTGGGGTTCGCCTCGGACACGTCAACAGCCCTCTTTGCTGAGCGCCGACGGGTTCTCGCACATGGTCCTGAGCTTGGCCAGCTCCCACACGTAATCGTAGAGATGCAGCCCCTTGCTCGCCGCGATGATCTCCCCGTCGTCGACCCCGATCTCCGAGGCCATGTACTCCTTGAGGAGCTGAACGGCCCCGAGGTTTGCGGGAAACCCGTTCCAGAGGTCCCAGGACCGAAAGTAGACGATGAAGTGGAGCCTCCCCTCCCGCACGCGGGTGTCGATCCCCCGCAGGCACGGGGGATCTTTCAGGAAGACGGCCTGCGGGTCCCCGACGGTCATGTAGGCCTGGTTCGTCCCGAAACCGTCCTCCCGATACATCCGGATGACCTCTGCGATCTGGCTCTCCAGATACCAGCCGTAGGTGTAGTCTTCCCCCGGCTGCTTGATCGCGGTCATCAGGTAGGGCAGGTACTCCTCGAGGTAGCCTTCGGCCACCGGGTTGGGAATGCCGAGGCCCGGCGGGATGTCGGGAAGGAGGGGGCGGACGCCGGGGTGCCGGACGTGCACGGTGATGTAGTCGAACTCCAGCCGTTTCTGTCCTTCGTAGCTCCCCCGGTCGATGGTGTACTCGCGACCCGTCTCGAGGAGCCTGTACACGCACTGAAACCAGGCGTCCGGAAGATCCCGGGCCTCGACGGACTCGATCCTCATGCATCCTCCCTCTGGAACGGGGTCGCGACTGCGGCGCCCGGACATACGGATCGAAGGTTTTCCGGGGAGCGTTCGAGCCGAACGCCCACGGAGCGGCGGTTTCCGAATCGGGACTCATTTAGGCACGCCTGGGCCGCACTGTCAATTCCCAAGTCCGGCTCGGTTCGGCGATTCGGGTTCGAGACCGGCGGCGGGGAGGGGGATCCGTCGGTGAAGGCTTCCCCACGGGTTTGGGGATGGGGGTACGATCAGGTCTCCAGAAGCTCGCGGACCTTTCTGGAGAGCTCCCGCAGGTCGAACGGCTTCTGGATGAACCCGGCACAGCCGGAATCCAGGATCTCCCGGGCCTGTCCGTTGAGGCCGTACCCGCTCGAGAGGAGCGCTCGGACACCCGGATCGAGCTTTCGGAGGCCTTCAAAGAGCTCGTTTCCGCTCATGCCGGGCATGATCATGTCGAAAACGACCAGGTGGATGGGGCGGTCGTGGGAACGGTAGACCTCCAGCGCCTCGGCCCCGCTCTCCGCGGCCAGGACGCGGTACCCGAGCTGGCGAAGCATTCGTCCCCCCACCTCGAGAATGATGGCTTCGTCATCCACGAGGAGGATGGTCTCCGGCCCGCCTCGAGCCGGATCGCTGGAGAGGGAGGGAGCCGTGTCCGACGAGCGGGTGGCCGGCAGGAACACGGAGAAGGTGGTGCCTTCCCCCGGCTCGGATTCCACGTCGATGAACCCCCCGTGAGCCTTGACAATGCCGTACACCGAGGCGAGCCCGAGGCCGGTCCCGTTGACCAGCCCCTTCGTGGTGAAGAACGGCTCGAAGATCCGGTCCCGGGTCTCCCGATCCATGCCGAGCCCGTTGTCCTGAACGGACAGGAGCACGTAAAGGTCTGCCCTGGGCTCGTAGGGCTTGTCACGCATCATGTCCGGGGCGGCGGACCGGGTCCGAAGGACGACCTCGCCGCCCCGGGGCATGGCGTCCGCCGCATTGATGAGCAGGTTCATCAGAATCTGTTCGATCTGGCCGTTGTCTCCCAGAATGGGGGGCAGGTCCGGGGCCGGATCCACGGAAACCACGATGTCCTTTCTCGTCGCTCCGAACGTGCCGGCCGTCTCCTGCATCAGGTCGTTCAGCTGGAAGGGCTGCACCGTGAACTTGCCCTCCCGGGCATAGCCCAGGAGCTGGGTCGTCAGCCGCGCTCCGCTCTGCACCTGCTTCTGGATGCTTTCGAGCATCTTTCTCTGCGGCCGGTTTTCGGCGGCCTCCAGGAGCATCAGGCTGGCGTACCCCTGGATGCCCATGAGGAGGTTGTTGAAGTTGTGAGCGATCCCGCCCGCCAGGGTCCCCAGGGCTTCCATCTTCTGGGCCTGCCTCAGCTGGAGCGACAGCTGGTTGCGCTCTTCCTCGGCGAGTTTGCGCTCGGTCACGTCGTGGAGGATGCCCCGGAATCCGGCGGGCAGGCCGTTCGAATCCCGCACCAGGGAGACGGAGGCCTCCACGTCCCTTCTGGTGCCGTCCTTTCTCGTGATGCACCACTCGAAGGCCTCGATCACCCGGCCGCTTTCGTACACGGAGCGGAAGGCCTCCCGGCCCTTGCGACCGTTCTCCACGTCCGTGAACTCCTTCAGGTTCATCCTGAGCAGCGTCTCCTTGGGATAATCGAAGATCCGGCAGATGGCGTCGTTGATGAAGGTGAAGTTGCCCCTGAGATCGACCTCGTAATATCCTTCGACGATGCTCTGGAGAATGTTTCTGTATTTTTCCTCACTGTTTCGAAGGGCTTTTTCCGTCTGCCTCATGAGGGTGATGTCCATGAGAGAGGCCACGCTCCTGGAGGTCTCCGGGATCAGGCCGATGCGGAGGAGGACGCGTTTGCCGACCTTCAGGCGGTCGATGAACCGGAACTCGTAGTCGGTGGGCACGGGAAATCCCTTCTTCCGCCTCATTTCGTGGTACCAGGTCATTCTCTCCAGGTCGTCGGGATGCACGAAGCAGGTCCAGGTCATGCGGCCTTCGATTTCATCCCGCGTGTAGCCGCTCAGGAGCTCGAACTCCGAGTTGACCATGGAGATCGTCCTGTCCTCCTCGATGATGACCGTGGCGGTCCCCGTGTTTTCGAAGACCCCCCGATAGCAGCTCTCGGAGCTCCGGAGAGCGGCTTCCATCGCATCCCGCTCCTGGATCCGCCCCTCGAGCAGCCGAGCCTTTCGGGAGAGCTCGGAGGTCCTCGCATTCACCTGGAGCCTCAGGACGAAGCTGGCCAGGATCAGGAGAAGCAGCGCCCCGGTCCCCACCGCGGACGCCCAGAAGGAGCGGTGCTCCCACCAAGCCGGGCCGGCCCGGCCCCCTGCGGAGGGCTCGGCCTGAGAAGCGGAATCCAGATCCCGGAGTGCCAGGCTTCCGGCGATCCGGAATCGCTCCCGAGGGTTGGATCCGTCCACGTGGAGGTTCCCGCCGGCGGTGATCGATGCCCGATCGCCGGAGGAGCCGGGTTGAGGGAGCAGCAGAAGAAAGCAGAACATCCAGAAGGCGATGCGTTTCATGATCGTCCCCGGGTTGGCAGCGCAAGGAGCCGGCGTGATCGCCGGGAGACGGACACCGGCCGGGGGGGCACCCCCCATGGGCGGGTGCCCGTCCCTGGCATGATCGGCACGTTCGATGCTCGAGTTGAATGTTTTGTCGATCCCGACCGAAACATGGTACAATACCGTCAAGCGGAGAGGATTCGAACAGGGAGAGGAGACGGCCATGAGACTACCCGGAGCCAGGACGGAGGGAAAGGTCAGCCTGGAGCGAGCCATCCAGGAGCGGAGGACGGTCCGCAGGTTCGTTTCCCGGCCTTTGAGCCCTGAACAGCTGGGACAGCTTCTCTGGGCGGCCCAGGGAGTGACCGGCTCGCTGGGCATGAAGCGGGCGGCGCCCTCGGCAGGGGCCCTGTACCCCATGACCGTCTATGCCGCGGCGGGCGGTGTGCGCAGGCTGAATGCGGGCGTGTACCGGTACTCGCCGGGAGGGCACGGGCTGGAGGCGACCCTGGAGGGGGATGTCCGTCA
Organism: uncultured Desulfobacterales bacterium; assembly: GCA_964443135.1. GTDB lineage: Bacteria > Desulfobacterota > DSM-4660 > Desulfatiglandales > HGW-15 > JAIPEI01. The sequence goes on from CAYUBQ010000004.1 coordinate 41,904, forward strand.
GGCCGTGGCCAAGGCCTGCCTCAACCAGATGTGGGTGGCCGACGCCCCGGTGATCCTCGCCATCGCGGCCGAGTACGAGCGGATCACGGGGAAGTACGGCCGGCGGGGCGTGCAGTACGCCGTGATCGAGTCCGGCCACATCGGGCAGAACATCTTTCTCCAGGCCGTGGCCCTTGGGCTCGCCGCCGGGATCGTCGGCGCCTTTCGAGATGGGGACCTGGGCAAAGCCATCGGGCTTCCCGGCAAAGGGACCCCGTTGCTGGTGATGCCGGTCGGTTACAAGCGGTGAGCCCCGGCCGGTCCCTGGTCCCTCGGACGGTTCAGAGGGGCCTGTCCGAGGCCTCCGCCATGGCGCTGCAGACCGCCTCGGCGAAGCGGGAGCAGGAGACCTCCCGGGCGCCTTCCATGAGGCGCGCCAGGTCATAGGTGACGATCTTGCGGGCGAACACGGTTTCCAGCCCCCGCTCGATGCGTCGGGCCGCCTCGGACCAGCCCATGTGCTCGAGCATCATGGCCCCGCTCAGGATGAGGGAGGAGGGGTTGACCTTGTCCAGGCCGGCGTACCGGGGCGCCGTTCCGTGGGTGGCCTCGAACAGGGCGAACCCCTCTTCGTAGTTGATGTTGGCGCCGGGCGCCATGCCGATCCCGCCCACCTGGGCCGCCAGCGCGTCGGAGATGTAGTCGCCGTTCAGGTTCATGGTGGCGATCACGTCGAACTCGTCGCTCCGAGTGAGGGCCTGCTGGAAGAAGATGTCGGCGATGGCGTCCTTGATCAGGACGCGGTCCCCGGGACCGTCCTTCCCCAGGTCCTCCCAGGCCACGGTGCTGTCCGGGTAGGCTTCCTTGGCGAGTTCGTACCCCCAGCTCCGGAACGCCCCCTCGGTGAACTTCTGGATGTTTCCCTTGTGGACCAGGGTCACGCTCTTCCTGCCCCGGGACAGGGCGAACTCCAGGGCCGCTCGAACGAGCCTCCGGCTCCCCGTCCGGCTGATGGGCTTGACGCCCAGGGCGGAGTCCTCGCGAAGGTCCCACCCGAACCGCTCCTGGAGGAAGCTCCGCAGGGCCCGGGCCTCCGCGCTGCCGGCCTCCAGCTCGAGCCCGGCGTACACGTCCTCCGTGTTCTCACGGAAGATGACCATGTCCACCTTCCAGGGCTCTCGAACGGGGCTCGGCACCCCCTGAAACCAGCGGACGGGCCGGACGCATGCGTACAGGTCCAGCTGCTGTCGAAGGGTGACGTTGAGGCTTCGAAAGCCCTCGCCCACCGGCGTGGTGAGCGGGCCCTTGATACCGATGCGGTATGCCCGCAGGGCCTCGAGCGTCTCGGGCGGGAGCCACTGCCCCGTCCTCTCGAAGGCCTTCTCTCCGGCAAGGATCTCCTCCCAGGCGATGCTTCGCTTTCCCTGCCAGCAGAGCTCCACGGAACGGTCGATGACCCTGGACGCGGCCTTCCAGATGTCCCGCCCGATGCCGTCCCCCTCGATGAAGGGGATGACCGGATGGTCGGGCACCTCGAGCCGGCCCTGTTCGAAGGTGACGGTATCACGGGGGTTCATGGGGTGCTTCCCTCCTTGGCGTGATGGGGTTGCAAAGGATGAAATCCTACCACCCTTGAGATACCGGTCAACGCCTTTTCTCCCCGGCGGGGGGCGGAGGCACAAGTCGAGCCAAAAAAAGAGTTGACATCGGGGAAAAATAAACTATTATTACCTGATTTTGTTTTTCAGCGGCCCCGGCATCGACGGGGCCTTATTTTTAAGAGAAAGGACGTGATACCCATGCTTTGTGCAACGGTAAAAGACGGACAGGACTGTTTCTTCATGGACAAGGGCGGCTGCCGGTTCAACGGAGGCCACTGCCACGCGATCATCGAGCAGTGCGAGGGCTGTCAGCGCGTTCAGGAGCTTTCCACCGGCAAGTACTGCTCCAGCTTCCCCGATCCGTCCATCAAGTGGCGTTCCGGGGTTTGCAGCATGGCCACCCATGTGAAGGCCTCGAACGGCACCCAGGCAAACGGCAAGATCAATCCGCTGAAGGCTTCCAAGCGGCGAGGACACTGACCGGGACCGCCGCCGGTCTCCGGCCACAGCGGGATCTCCAGAAAGGAACGGCCGGGGGAGCGCTTCCGACGCCGGGCGGCGAACTCCGTCCCCGCGCCGGAGGTCGTCCGGCCGGCGGGCGGTTCATCGAGGGGCCCCGGTCGTTCGGGGCCCGGTCCTCTCCAGGTGGAGAAGGAACTCGCGGTTTCCCTTGGGGCCCAGGACGGGCGACTCCGTCCGCGCCTTCACGGACCAGCCCTCCGAACGGAACTGCTCGGAGAGCTCCTCCAGGACCCGGGCATGGAGCTTCGGGTCCCGCACCACGCCGCCCTTGCCCACCCGCTCCCTGCCCACCTCGAACTGGGGCTTCACCAGGGTCACCATCCAGGCCCCGGGCTCCAGGAGCCGACTCACCGCCGGAACCACGATTCTCAAGGAGATGAAGGAGACGTCGATCACCGTCCCCTGCACGGGCTCACCCAGGCCCTCGGGCGTGAGGTGGCGGATGTTCGTCCTCTCCATCAGGCGGACCCGCGGATCGTTCCGCAGGGACCAGTGGAACTGTCCGTGTCCCACGTCCACGGCGATCACCCGGGAGGCGCCGTTCTGAAGGAGACAGTCGGTGAAGCCGCCGGTGGACGCCCCCACGTCCATGACGGTCCGTCCCCGCACGTCCAGGGAGAACCGCCGGAGGGCCTCGGCCAGCTTGAGGCCTCCCCGGCTCACGTAGGGAAGGGATGAGGAACGCAGGACGATGCCGGCGGCTTCCGGAACCGCGTGTCCCGGCTTGTCCACCCGCGTGCCGTCCACCTCCACGACGCCGGCCATGATGAGGGCGCGCGCCTTCTCGCGGCTCTCGGCCAGCCCCTTCCGGACCAGCAGCAGGTCCAGCCTCTGTTTGGGATCTCGGTGTCTAGCGGAAGAGATGCTCGGCTTCCTCCACGATGGATGGGGCATCCAGCCCGCACAGGGACCGGAGGACCTCCATCGAGCCGTGCTCGACGAATCGGTCGGGAAGGCCCATTCGCCGAACCCGGACCTCGCCGAGGGTTCCGGTGTCGTTGAACGCTTCCAGGATTGCGCCGCTCAGCCCTCCCGCCCGGGTGTTTTCCTCCACCACGAGCACCCGCCCGGTGCTCAGCGCGTGCTCGGCCAGCGCCGGGTCCAGGGGCTTGACAAAGCGGACGTTGACGACCCGGGCCTGAATCCCCCTCTCCTCGAGGGCCTCGGCGGCGACAAGCGAGGGGGCGACCATGCTTCCGACGGCGAGGATGGCGAGATCGCCGCCTTCCCGGAGGAGCTCGGACCTTCCAATCGGGATCTCCCGGAAATCTTCCTCCAGGCGCACGCCGGTGCCGGTTCCCCTGGGGTAGCGCAGGGCCACGGGTCCCGGCTGCTTGAGGGCGGTATAGAGCATGTGCCTGAGCTCGTTCTCGTCCCTGGGGGCCATGACGGTGATGTTCGGAAGGATGCGCGTGTAGGAGAGGTCGAACGGTCCGTGGTGGGTGGGGCCGTCCTCCCCCACGAGCCCGCCGCGATCCAGGCAGAAGACCACGGGGAGGTTCTGGAGACATACGTCATGGATGATCTGGTCGTAAGCCCGCTGGAGAAAGGTGGAGTAGATGGCCACCACCGGACGGAGCCCTTCCACGGCCAGCCCGGCCGCGAAGGTGACGGCGTGCTGCTCGGCGATGCCCACGTCCCGGAAACGGTCCGGGAAGATCTCGGAGAAACGGTTCAGGCCGGTGCCCTCCGGCATGGCCGCGGTGATGGCGAAGAGCTCGGGGATCTTCTCTCCCAGCTCCACCATGGCGTTCCCGAACACCTCCGTGTAGGTCGGCGGAGGGGCTTGAGCGGCCCTGGCGGGGGTGCCGGTTTCGATCTCGAACACCCCCACGCCGTGGAAGTGGGCCGGGTCCTTCTCGGCCGGGGGGTACCCTTTGCCCTTGACTGTGACCACATGGACGAGCACGGGGCCCGGGATGTGAAGCGTGTTCTGAAAGCTCTCGATGAGCCGGTCGAGCCGGTGCCCCTGGATGGGGCCGATGTACTTGAACTTGAACGCCTCGAAGAGCATGCCGGGGGTGAAAAAGGTGATGAAGGAGTCCTCGCTCCGACGCGCGATGTTCAGGATGTTCTCGCCCACGCCGGGAATGGATTTCAAAAAAGATTCGATGTCCTTCCGGAAGTTCACGAACCGTTTTCCGGACATCTTGCGGCTGAGGAAAGAGGAGAAGGCTCCCACGTTCGGCGCGATGGACATCTCGTTGTCGTTCAGGACCACGATCAAATCCTTTTCCATGTGCCCGGCCTGGTTCAGGCCCTCGTAGGCCATTCCTCCGGTCATGGATCCGTCTCCGATCACTGCGATCACCCGGTTTTGAAGACCCTTGAACTCGTTCGCGGTGCTGATGCCGAGTCCCGCGGAGATGGACGTGCTGCTGTGGCCCGTGTCGAAGGGGTCGTAGGGGCTCTCCGCCCGCTTGGGGAATCCGCTGATCCCACCGTAGGTGCGGAGGGTCTCGAACCGGTCCCGCCTCCCCGTGATCAGCTTGTGGGTGTAAGCCTGATGCCCCACGTCCCAGATGATCTTGTCCCTGGGGGTGTCGAACACGTGGTGGAGCGCCAGGGTGAGCTCCACCACGCCGAGGCTGGGCGCGAGGTGACCGCCCTTCCTGGAGACCGTCTGGATGATCTCGCTCCGGATCTCGGCCGCGAGCTGCTCCAGTTCCTCGGTGGAGAGCTCCCGCAGATCCGCAGGGCTCTCGATGCTCTCCAGGATCGGTTCCTGCCGGTTCCCTTTGCTCATCTCTTTCTCTCGACGATGTACCGGGCGACGGCCCGCAACGGGTCCGCCCGGTGATCCAACGGGTTCAAGGCGTCCAGCGCCCCGCGGACCAGGTCCTCCCGGGCCCTGCGCGAGGTCTCCAGGCCGAAGACCGCGGGCCAGGTGACTTTGCCCCGCTCCGCATCGCTGCCCACGTCCTTGCCCAGGGTCCCCCGGTCCCCCTCGATGTTCAGGATGTCGTCCGAGATCTGGAAGGCGAGGCCGATCCCTCTCCCGTATGCCTCGAGGGCATCGACCCAGGCTTCGGGTGCGCCGCAGAGAATGGCGCCGCACACGGAGGAGACGGTGATCAGGTCGGCGGTCTTGTGGGTGTGGATGAACCGAACACGCTCCTCGTCGGGCGGGGTTCCTTCGGACAGGATGTCCACCACCTGCCCGCCGATCATGCCGCGGAACCCCGTCGCCTCGGAGACCCGCCGGATGGCCCGGGTGTGGGCGTCGGGGGAGGTTCCTGCGGGAAGGCGCACGCCCGCCAGCACGGCGAAGGCCTCGGTGAGCAGTCCGTCGCCGGCCAGGAGGGCGATGGCCTCTCCGAACACCTTGTGGTTGGTCGGCTTTCCCCGCCTGAGATCGTCGTCGTCCATGACCGGCAGGTCGTCGTGGATGAGGGAGTAGGTGTGGATCATCTCGAGGGCGCAGGCCGCCGGGAGGACGTCCTCGGACCTTCCGCCGGTCGCCTCGGCTCCGGCCATGCACAGGATCGGGCGGAGCCTTTTTCCTCCTGCGAAGAGGCTGTAGGTCATGGCCCGGATCACGTCGGCGGCCGGTCCTTCGGGTGGAGGAAAGCACGACTCGAGCGCGCGATCGACGATCGTGCGCTTCCCGGCGAGATAGGCTTTGAGATCGATCATGGGTTTTCGTCCTCGGAATCTCCGGGCCCGAAGGGCTTTTCGAGCAGGCGCCCCTCCTGTTCCCGGACGAGAAGGGTGACCTTCTTCTCCGCCTCTTCCAGCTTGCGGGAGCAGAAAGCGGCGAGCTTCATCCCTTCCTCGAACACGCTGAGCGACTCCTCCAGGGGCATGTCGCCGCCCTCGAGCTGCTGGACGATTTCCTCGAGTCGTTTCATGGACTCTTCGAAGGTCTTGTCGGCCATCTCCATCCTCGCGAGTGTCGCGCACCGTTGCTGGACGCCGGGAAGCGATTTAATCCTTCATTATCTTACGATTCAAAGACCTTGTCAATTCGACACTCGAGGGTCCCCCGGGCCAGGGTCACCTTCACGCGGTCTCCCCTTCGGGCCGCCGAGGCCCGCCGCAGCACCCCCCCCTCCGGGAGAAGGCGTGTGATGCTGTACCCGCGCTGCAGCACGCCGTGCGGATCGAGACCGCGGAGCCGTCCCTCGAGAACGGAGAGGGCGGAACGGTGGGTGGAGAGGGTGCGTTCCAGGCCCGCGTCCAGGGTGCGGCGGAAGAAACCGAGCTCCTGCCGGAGATCCCGGATGCGCCGCCGGGGGCCGCTTCGGGCGAGCCGGTCGGTGGCGGCCCCAAGCTTGGCGGCGTGCTCCCGAACCAGGAACGTTTCGTTGCGAACCAGGCGCGCTCCGAGATCGTCGAGCTGCATCCAGGACTGCTCGATCGCCTTCCTGGGGTCCCGGAGCCTGACTCCGAGGTGGCCGAGGCGCTCCGAGCGCCGCTGGAGCCGGACTCGGAGGCCGGAGACGAGCCGGTCGCGGAGGTCACGGATGCGGGTTTTCAGGATTTCCTTTTCCGACACGAGCAGCTCGGCCGCGGCCGAGGGCGTCGGGGCCCGGAAGTCCGCCACCAGGTCGGCGATGGTCACGTCGATCTCGTGCCCGACGGCGGAGACCACCGGAATGCGGGAGCCTCGAATGGCGCGGGCCACGATCTCCTCGTTGAACGGCCACAAGTCCTCCAGGGACCCGCCTCCCCGGGTGAGGACGATCACGTCGACGTCGAGGTGTCGATTGACGGTCTCGATCGCCTCGCTGATCTCTCGGGCCGCCCGGTCGCCCTGTACCCGGACCGGAACCACCGTGATCCCGATGTTGCCGAAGCGGCGTTGGATGACGTTCAGAAAGTCGCGAACGGCCGCCCCGGTGGGCGAGGTGATCACCGCCACACGCGACGGCAGGAAGGGAAGAGGCTTCTTGTCCTCCTTCCGGAACCATCCCGCGGCGGCCAGCTTCTGCTTGAGCTGCTCGTAGGCGAGCGCAAGGGCGCCGACGCCCAAAGGTTCGAGATAGTCCAGAACGAGCTGGTACTCCCCACGGGGCTCGTACAGGCCGACGCGCCCCTGGGCGATGACCTTCATGCCGTCCTCCAGGCGGAAACGGAGTGTCCGGACCTTGGGGCGGAACATCACGGCGCGGATCCGGGCGGCCTCGTCCTTGAGGGCCATGTAGCAGTGTCCCGAGGCCGGCGTCCGGACGTTGGAGAGCTCCCCCTCCACCCAGACGAAGGGGAACCGGTCCTCCAGTAAATCGCGGATCCCCGCGGTCAATCCGGAGACGGTGTAGACGCGGGGACCCCGACTCTCCACCTGCTCTTCGTTCTCCAACGCTCTGTTCCCCCCGGTGCGCCGTGGAGGCCGTTCGCGTTTCCCCGGCAGACCGCCGGGCATGCACCGGGGGGCATCCTATCGGAACGGGGGATGGCAGACAACCCCTTTCGGCCCTCCGGGGACGGACGACCCGTTCGGTCCGCCGGGACTATTCGAGCCCGCCGCATTTGACAGGATCGTGGATTTTCCCTATCCTCGAGGCAGGAATGTACGGTTGAGACGGACGTCTGTGCCGGGCGTCTCCCGGGCCTTGGAAGGAGGAAAGCCGCATGGAAGAGCCCTTGTTTGCCGAAGAGGATCTGGCCCGGATCCGGGCCAGAGGGATGTCGCCCGACGAGATCAGGAAGCAGGTGGAGGAGATTCGAAACGGGTTTCCCTGGACTGTGCTGGATCGTCCCTGCACGGTGGGAGACGGGATCGTGGCATTGGACGGGGACGAGGTCCGCCGTTTGTCCGGGGTGTACGAAGAAGCGGCCCGATCCGGAAGGGCCATGAAGTTCGTGCCCGCCTCGGGCGCGGCCAGCCGGATGTTCGGGCTGCTCCAGTCCGCGCGGAACCGTCCGGGCGGGCTTCACGAGGCGGATCTGGTCCGTAAAGCGGGTGAGGAGGACGAGGGGAGCGCCCGGCTCCTCCACTTTTTCAGGGAGTTGAAGAGTCTGGCCCTGTATGAGGACCTGCGCGAGTCCATGGACGCCGACGGCCTCGACGCGGACGCCGTGCTCGCGGAGGGTCGCTTCGACGTCTGCCTGGAGTACCTGCTGGGTCCGAAGGGGATGGACGCGGCCAACCTTCCCAAGGGGCTGATCCCGTTCCACGCATACCCGGACGGCACGCGCCGCACCCCGTTCGAGGAGCAGCTGGTGGAAACCTCCCTGACCGTTCGGGACGACCGGGGCGTGGCCAGGGTCCACTTCACCGCGTCGCCGGAGCACGAGGAGGCGATTCGTTCCCACCTGGAAGAGAGGCGCCCGCGCTACGAGGGAGAGGACACCCGGTTCGAGATCGGCCTCAGTGTCCAGATGCCCCGGACCGATACGATCGCCCTGGACATGGAGGGAAGGCCCTTTCGGGGGGAGGAGGGGAGAATCCTCTTTCGGCCCGGCGGGCACGGCGCCCTGCTGGAAAACCTCGACCGGCTGGAGGGCGACCTGGTCTTCGTCAAGAACATCGACAACGTGGTGCCCGATCGCCTGAAGGGGATCACCGTGTCCTACAAAATGGCTCTGGGCGGCGTGCTCGTCGCACTCCAGGGAGAGATCTTCCGGCAGCTCGAGGAACTGGCGTCCGGTGGTCTTTCCGAGGACCTGATGGACCGGGCCTGGACCTTCGTGGTGTCGCGCCTCTCCATCCAGCCTCCCCCGGAGATGAGGAAAGGTTCGCTGCGGGAGCAGCGCGATTTTCTTTTTGACCGGTTGAACCGTCCTCTGAGGGTGTGCGGCATGGTTCGGAACGAGGGAGAGCCGGGCGGAGGCCCCTTCTGGGTCAGGAACCGGGACGGGGGCTTGTCCATTCAGATCGTGGAGTCGAGCCAGGTGGACATGGACTCGCCGGACCAGAAGGAGATCTGGTCCTCCTCCACCCACTTCAATCCCGTGGATCTCGTCTGCGGGCTGCGGGATTTTCGAGACCGGCCTTTCGACCTGCCCGCTTTCCGCGATCCGGAGACGGGCTTCGTGTCGATCAAGTCCAAGGGGGGGCGAGAGCTCAAGGCCCTGGAGCTCCCGGGTCTCTGGAACGGTGCCATGGCCGCGTGGAACACGGTCTTCGTGGAGGTCCCCATCGAGACCTTCAATCCCGTGAAAACGATTCTGGACCTGCTCCGCGACGAGCATCGGGCCCCATGACGCCGCTCGAAGGCCCCGCACGCTCGGCCCGGGACCATGTGGGGTTGGCCCTGAAGGGGTTCTGCATGGGGGCGGCCGACGTGGTCCCCGGGGTGTCCGGCGGTACCATGGCCTTCATCCTCGGGATCTACGAGGAGCTGATCGGCGCCATCCGCTCCTTCGACGCACGATTCCTCCGGCTGCTCCTTTCGATGCGGCTCAGGGAGGCCGCGGGCCACGCCCGCTGGAAGTTCGTCGGAGCCGTGGGCGCCGGGATCCTGGGTGCGGTGTTCTCCCTGGCGCGGCTGTTGAGCTGGCTTCTTCACAACCACCCGGTTCCGGTCTGGGCCTTTTTCTTCGGGCTCATCGTCGCGTCTCTGTTCACCGTGAGCCGCCGGATCCGGAGGTGGCGGCCGCGTGTCCCCGGGGGGATCCTTGTGGGCGCGGTCGGGACCTATCTCCTGGTCGGCGTGGTCCCCATGTCCACGCCGGAGGCCCCCTGGTTTCTGTTCCTGTCCGGGGCCGTGGCCATCTGCGCCATGATCCTTCCCGGCATATCCGGGGCCTTCATCCTGGTCCTTCTCGGAAAATACCTGTTCGTCCTGGAGGCGGTGAACAACCGCGACCTGGCCACCCTGGGCCTCGTGGCGGCCGGCGCCGCAACGGGCCTCATCGCGTTTTCACGACTCCTGGGCTGGCTCTTCCGGCGGTTTCACGATGCAACCATCGCTTTTCTCACCGGTCTGATGCTGGGCTCCCTCCGGAAGATCTGGCCCTGGAAGGCCGCGGCTGCGGCCGGGGAGGGTGCCGGGTCCGTGGCGGCGGTCCCGGCCAACGTCCTCCCGGGCCAGTGGACGCCCGAGGTGACCCTGGCCCTGGTCCTGGCAACGGCGGGCTTCCTGGCGGTCCTGGCCCTCAACCGATGGGCCGGGATCGGCGGGAAGCGATCCTCCTAGCACCGGCCCCGCTTACACAACGTCCGGGAGTGGTCACCACAGAAGCGTCTCGAGCGTCAAAGAACCGGACACCCGGACCGAGGGCGCCGGGGCGTCCGGCGGTGAGACGGCGGGGGCCCGGGAAGGACGCGCCTGGCATGTGGATTGCAGAGTATGGCATGTCGTCGGGGGAAGGCAGGGTGGGCGCCGGTTCCACTCAGAAGCAGGATCTATGGAGTTCCGCAGCCAGATTCAAGGTGAGACGGTGAGCGCGGTTTTTCGACAGCTGCAGCGTCAGAGGAGCCCGTTGCGCATCCACGTTCTGGGACGGGGATACGAGCGGCTGAGCATTGTTACGGGGATCGAGTCCCGGAACGGTCAATGCTATCTCCTGGTGGATCTTCCGATGCAGTTCGAGACCGAGCTGCCCGACTGCGAGGGCCTGCGGGTACAGCTCGAGTTCGCCGACAGGGAGCGAATCCCCCACTCCTGCCGGACCGTGATCCACCGCCCGGAGGGAGACGACCTCTGGCTCGTTCTGCCGGATTCCGTGGAGCGGATTCAGAGAAGACGGCATTTCCGCGTGGAGCCTCCCCAGGGCACCCGGATCCTGCTCCCTTTCCCGGGTAGGGAGATCGAGGTCCCCGTGCTGAACCTCAGCCTTGGAGGCGGGCTGGTCATCAGCCCGAAGAGAGGGGAGGCCAGGTCGCTCGACCTGGGACCGGGATCGACCCTTCGTGACGTCCGCCTGCTGAGCACGATGGAGGAGGAGAAGCTCGAGGTGAAGATCCGGAGGGCCGAGGTGATCCGTGCGGAGAAGATTCCGGAGAGCTCGAGGATCCAGTTCGCCCTCCAGTTTGTCCGCATGGAGAAAGAAGACGAGCAGCAGCTCGACCGTTTCATCTACTACAGCCAGCGGAGGCTGCTGAAGAAGAGGAGCCTGCTGCTCGGTGCTTAGCGGGACGGGAAGGGATCAGGCATAAAGGTCCACGATGGATCCGGGGTGGCTCCTGCATGAAACGGGTCTGCCGCACCCGTCGTAAAGCTCCCCCCCGGACGACGGCCCATAGCCGAGGAAGACGAACTCCCGCCGCCCTTTCGATCCACGGGCCGGAACGCCGCTTCCCGGATCCCGCGGGGTCCTGAGCCCAACGGTGTTCGACGGCTCGGCCGGTATGAGAGCTGTTGTGGCGCCGACGTCCATGTGGAAGATCCCTTGTCACAAGAACCTCCCTTATATATTAAGCATATGAGCGAATGAATGCAAGCCCGAAGCGCGTCCCGGGGAGGGGCGCCCTCCGGCCTCGGGGGCAGGCGAAAAGACGCAAGCCGTCGTCGCAGGCAGGCGGCAACCCTCAGGAACGGGCGGATCGGGGCAGGCTGTTACAGGAGCTCGGACAGGGCCGTGCGGAGGATGCGGTCGGCCACCTTCCGGGGGTCAGCTTCGTAGGTCCCCTCGGCCACCTGTTTCTCGAGCTCGGCCACCCTCTCGGCCCTCTTGGGATCGGGCGTCTCCACGGCTTCATTGGCCTTCATGATGTCCCTGGAGGCGTTGGAGAGGGCCACCTCGGTGCCTTCCCCGCGGTTTTCCTGCTTTCCCGCATCGCCGACCCGGGCGCCTTGCTCCTCGTTTTTCCGGGTCTCCCCGGACTTTCGGGCCTGCTCGATCAGGTTGACAGACTGGTGGGTCTCGTCGACTTTCATGAACCGCTCCGTTTCGGAAACTGTGTGTTGTTTACTCGGCCTCGTCCCGGCCGCTTCCGGGCACGCCCCCGCCGGATCCCACGACCCGTCCATGTTCCGCAGGCACGGGGATCTGTGAGATGACGCGTTCGGACATCTTGTTGAGCGCCTGTCGGTGACGCGCCTCCGCCGAGATGTCCACCCGATCCTTGTACGTTCGATCCGGCCCCAGGGTCTCCTGTACGAGGGTGTTCCGCCTCTTCAACTGGTTGCCGTAGACACGCAGAACATTTCGTATTTGATGTGTTGTGACCAAGGTCCTCCTCCTCAATCACAGACATCGGCCGCCGGGAGAATTACTTGAGGGATTTTCAGAAAAATTCTTCGACGCCGTCGGTCCCCCGGGGTCGGAATGAACGGCCCTTTCCGGCAGGACGTATCGGCATGGATCTTGCCTGTCAAGGGGGGATCGGGCGGAACGCCGGCCCCAGGGTTCTTCCCGCAAACGACGCGGCCGGCGGCGCATGCAACGGCTCCGTTCCGAGGCGTCGGCCATGCATGTCACGGAGGCTGGAATCATCGATGCAGCTGGATCTGACCGACCGGGATTTTCGAAACTTCAGCACGCTCATCTATGAAAAGTCGGGCATCAATCTCCACCACGGCAAGCGGGAGCTGCTCAAGGCCCGGCTCGCCAAGGTGCTCCGTCAGTTCGATTTCGAGTCCGTGGGCGACTACTACGACTTTCTCATGAAGGACACGAGCGGGGACGCCTTCATCCCGCTGCTCGACGTGATCTCCACGAACCTCACGGCGTTTCTTCGAGAGCCCAAGCATTTCGAGTTCCTGGCCGAAACGGCGGTCCCCGAGCTTTTTCCGGCCACGGGCCCGAGGAGCTCCGGTCAGATCCGGGTCTGGTGCGCCGGGTGCTCGAGCGGCGAGGAGGCCTACTCCATCGCCATGACCCTGCTCGAGGCCCTCCCGGAAAACCGGCACCCGGACCTCCACATCCTGGGAACCGACATCTCGACCCGAATGCTTCAGATCGCGGAAAAGGCGGTCTACGAGGCGGCCAGGGTGGACAGGGTCCCCTATGCGATGCGCCGTCAATATTTTCAGAAAGGCGTCAACCGGTGGACGGGTTTCTATCGCGTGAAGCCGCGGGTCCGGGACGTCGTTCGATTTCAGCGGCTCAACTTCATCGAACCGTTCGCGTTCAACCATGTCTTCGACATCGTGTTCTGCCGGAACGTCATGATCTATTTCGACAAGGAAACCCAGGAGAGGCTGGTCAACAACTTCTACGAGGTCATTCAGGGGGCGGGCTACCTCTTCATCGGACACTCGGAGAGCCTGACGGGGGTCCAGCACCGGTTCCGGTACGTTCGACCCAGCGTCTATCGAAAGTGAGCCGGCGTTTCAGCCGGCCATGCGATCCTTCTCGATCCCCTGCTTCTTGATCTTTTCCACCAGCGTGGTCCTGTTCATTTTGAGCAGCTTCGCCGCGCGGTTTTTCACCCATCCCGCCTTCTCCAGGGCATGAAGGATCAGCTGGCGCTCGTATTCGTTCACGGCGCTGTTCAGGGAGAGCCCCTCCTCGGGGATGAGCCCCTCCTCGTCGAGGTCGAGGGCGTGCTTCCGGGCGACCTTCTCCGGCATGTCGTCCACGGTGATGTTCTCTCCCTCGGAGAGGATCACCATGCGCTCGATGATGTTTTCCAGCTCCCGCACGTTTCCCGGCCAGTCGTAGTTGACCAGGGCCTTCATGGCATCCCGGGTCATGCTCATGACCTTCTTTCGCTTGGTCTTGGCGATGTTATCGAGAAAATGGTGGGCGAGGAGCGGGATGTCGGACCTTCGATCCCTCAGGGGAGGCAGGGAGACGGGGATGACCTTGAGCCGGTAGTAGAGATCCTCCCGAAAGCTTCCCTCCTCGACCAGCTTGTCCGGATCCTTGTTGGTCGCGGCCAGGATCCGGACGTCGCAGCGGATGGTCTTGGTACCGCCGAGGCGCTCGAACTCCTGTTCCTGGAGGATTCGAAGGAGCTTCACCTGCAGATGAGGACTCATTTCGGCCACCTCGTCCAGGAAGATCGTCCCTCCGTTGGCCATCTCGAACCGTCCGATTCGCGTGCGGATCGCGTTGGTGAACGCCCCTTTTTCGTGCCCGAAGAGCTCGCTTTCCAGGAGCTCCTCGGGAATGGCGCCGCAGTTGACCGGGATCAGGGGCTTGTCCTTCCGCATGCTGTGGTAGTGGATGGCCTTGGCCACGAGCTCCTTGCCCGTCCCGGATTCGCCCAGGATCAGAACCGTGCTGTCCGTGTCGGCCACCTTCTCGATGATGCGAAACACCTTGTTCATGGGCAGGCTGTCGCCGATGAAGTTCTCGAACCGGTACTTCTTCTTGAGTTGTCTCTTGAGCGCGAAGTTCTCCCGCTTGAGGTCGCGGAACTCCAGCGCCCTCTGGACCACGAGGAGGAGCTCTTCCATCTTCACGGGCTTGGCGAGGTAGTCGGCGGCCCCGAGCTTCATGGCCTCCACCGCGTTGCGGATGGTCGCGTGTCCCGTGAGGATGATGCCCACGGTGTCGGGATGATAATCCACCAGGGTCTTCAGGAGGGTCATGCCGTCGACCTTCGGCATGTTCAAATCGATGAGGGCCAGATCGAAATAGTCCTGATCCAGCATGTTGCCGGCGACTTCACCGTTTTTCGCCGTCTCCACGGCGTAATCCTTTTTCTCCAGAAACTCCCGGATCCTTTCCAGGATCTTCGGGTCGTCGTCCACGACCAGGATCTTGTGTTCCGTCATACCCACTCCTGTCCCTTCCCCGTTCCCGGAGGACGGGGAGGACTCATGGTCGCCAAAAAATTGGCCTACTTTGCATGGATGCCAAAATCCTAACATTGATTCTGGAAAAATCAATGAGTTTTTCCCACAAAACGTCAAAGGCTTGGCTGATGCCAAGCCCAATCACGGCGGCGACGCCCGGGGCGCGCCCTATCGTGGGTATCGATCGACCTGGGGAATGCAAGCGAGGGACGCGGATCTCACTCCGGAATGACGGGATGGCGTGTCTGGTAGCCGGAGCCGGTCAGGATCACCTGCTTTCCTGTTTTGGCTTCGGGGTCGATGACCAAGGGGCCAAGGAGGTTCACGGTCATTTCCCGGGGTGCGCCATGGGGGATGTTCACAATGGTCAGGACCAGCGGAGGGGGGTCGGCCTTTCCCAACGCCGTCTCCCGGTCTCGAGGGGGAAGGTCTTGAAGGTAGCCGCTTTGGATCAGGAACGGGTCCATCACAACGAAGGCGAGGTCCGGCGTGTCCGCGGACTGGAGCCACATGAAGGGTGAGCCCGGTGTGTGCTCCATGAGCACGAACCGTTTCTTGTCGGGAAACCCGGGCAATCCCGAAGGAAAAGAGATGAGGCGATTTTCGTCGATGTGAACGTCACCGAACCGGGTGGTCTTGACTGGTTCCATGGTCGGCTACTCCGGCTTGTTCCGGGTGCTTGTGGTCATCACGTCGTTCAAGAGGTCCAGGTCCCGAGGCGTGCGTGCCGCCTTCTGATTTTCCTTCTGGATGCTCTCGTGGACCTCGGTCCGATTCACGGACGTCTCCTTCGGCGCCTTGATTCCCAGCCGAACCTGCCCTCCGCGAACCCCGAGGACCTCCACTGTGATGTCGTTTCCGATCGTAATGCTCTCGTTGACTTTTCTGGTCAGTACGAGCACTGGTACCCTCCTTGGCGCCAGAACAGCTTTTGTTGGAACGCTCCTGCCGGCATCTCCTACAAAAAGTCCACCAGGCTCATCTTCATCACCTTGGCGGAGCTGGCCAGGGCGGCCTGATAGGCGGTCTCTTTCGCTCTCAGCTCCATGATGGCCTCCGCCATGTCCGCATCCTCGATACCGGATTTCCTTTCCGAGTAGGTCAGCTCGAGGTCCTGGATGATGTTTTCCTTGCTCTCCAGCCGCAGGAGCTTGGCTCCGGTGTCCGAGGTCAGGGAGCGGAGGTTGTCCAT
>CAYUBQ010000004.1:57875-99920 GCA_964443135.1 uncultured Desulfobacterales bacterium
CCCGAGAAGATGTACCGGCCGTCCACCTGGGTGTTGGCCAGGGAGAGCACCTGCTGGAGGTGGCCTTCCACCACAATGGCGGCGTCGGCGCGCTCCGCTTCACTCTGGGTGGCGTTGGCCATCTGAATGCACAGGGTCTTGGTCTCCGTGAGGATGTCCTCCATCTGGCCCAGCGCGGACTCGCCCATGCTGAGCCAGGATTCGCCCATGCTGATGTTCCGTTCCAGCTGTCCGATCTCTTCGAGCGAGGAGCGAAGGTTCATTACGCTCACGAGGCCCACCGGGTCGTCGGAGAGGCGGTTGATCCGCTTGCCCGAGCTGACCGTCTGGTTGGCCCGAAGCATGGCGTCGGAGACCTTGGCCAGGTTGTGGGTTACGGTGTCGTACACGGTCTGGTTGGAGATTCTCATGGTTTTTTTCCCCTTAGCGGGTCTGGAGCAGGGTCTGGAGCATCTGGTCGGCCGTGGACACCAGCTTGGCCGCCGCCGAGTAGGCGTGCTGGTACTTGATCAGATTGGTCATCTCCTCATCCAGGGAGACCGCGGAGAGATTGTTTCGCTTTTGCGTCAACTGGTTGACGACCACCTCCGCGTACTCCTGTTCGCGTCGTACGCTCTCGCTCTTGATGCCGAGGGATCCGACGAGGTGGGCGTAATACCCCTGAAAGGTGTCCTCGGGGCTGGACACAGGGGTTTCCGGGCTGTCGTAGGTGAACCGGTCCATCGCCACCTTCTGCTCGCTCAGGTCGGCGACGGCCAGGGCGTTCGTGTTGTCTCCCACGGCGATTTCACCGGTGTCCGGGTCCACCCGACCCGCGGCCATGTGCTCCTTGTGGGTGTTGAGGGTCTCGTTCATGCCGATGTCCCGGGCGTCCTTTCCGTCGAAGAAGGTGTTGATGCCCAGGGCGGAGAGAATGCCCGAGGTGTCGTCGGAAAAGGCGAAGGTGTAGGCCCCTCCGGCGGTTATGCTCAGTTTTCCGTTTGCCGCGGAGGCGGAAAGCCCGGCAATGCTTTGGATCTCCGTCACCAGTTCATCCAGGGTGGTGTCTGCGTTGAGGGATACCTCTTCGCCAATGGGTACGGAGTCAGGATCGGATTCGTCCTTGGTCCAGATGTGAAAGCTCTGGTTCAGACCCAACTCATCATCCGCGGTGGAGATCCCGAGACCGAACGTGGCGCCCGATGCGGCCCGATTGTGGGAAAGCGTCAAGTACTCCTCGGTAGTGTCTCCGTTGGTGATCGAGGCCGAGACCTCCATCCCGGCTGCAGTCAATTCAGAATTTATGGTGGACTTGATTGCATTCAAATTCATGGTTGAAAGGAGATTGACCGTTACGTGGTTCCCCCCTTCGTAGAACTCCAGATCCATATCCGCTGCGAGTGTTTGACCACTGAAGTCCTCATCCCCCGTAAAGCTCCCCATGTGCAGGCCTTCCACGAAGTCCAGGCCCGCGCCGGTGTTTCCAGGGTCTCCCAGGGGCTGGTCGGTCTCCTCGACCGCGTAGGTCCCGGTCACATCGGTCATCCCCTCCAGCCCCACCCCCTGGCTGTGCACCTTGTTGACGTTCCAGATCACCGACCCGGCCAGCTCGTCCAGCTCGTTCCGGTACTTGGGCAGGAAGGCGTCGCGCACCTCGAGCCAGCCTCCCAGCTTCCCCTCCGTGATCATGTCCGTGATGTCCACACTGCCGCTGGAGCCCTCCCAGCGGACCTCGCCGCTTTCGAAGGACAGCTCGTAGTGGTCGGTCTTGCTGACCAGGGTGTAGCCCCTTCCCGTGGTGACGGTGAGGTGCCCACGGCCGTCCTCGAACACATTGATGTCGAGGTGCTCCGACAGGCCGCGGATCAGCGTGTCCCGTTGGTCCCTGAGGTCATTGGCGTTGGCGTTGATCTCCATGCTGATGATCTGCTCGTTCAGGGTGGCGATCTGGGAGGTGAGTTGATTGATTTTTTCCGTGCCGGCCTCCAGGGAGATGTTCAGCTCCTGTCCGAAGCGGTCGAGGTCGTTCCGAATGTCCTGGAACGACTGTGCGAGGTGGGCACCGGACTCGTACACGATGGTACGCTCTGCGGAGCCCGAGGGGTTGTTGGACAGGTCTTGCCAGGCGTTCCAGAACATATCGAACTGGGCGGAGATGCTTCTGCCCGAGCTCTCGTCGAAGACGCCTTCCAGCACGGTCAGGTAGGTTTCCTTTTCGGACATGGCGGACAGATCGGACTCCCGTTCCCGGAGCCGGGTTTCCACGAAGGTGTCCAGCTGCCTCTGAATTTCCTGGAGCTCCACACCCCTTCCGAAGATGAGTCCCCCATAGGGGCCGGGCATCTTGGCCTCGATGGTCGGGGTCTGCCGGGAGTAGCCCTCCGTGCTCACATTGGCGATGTTGTGGCTCACCACGTCCATGGCGTACTGCTGGGTCAGGAGCGCGTCCTTGGCCGTGTTGAGAACGAGTCCGATGCCGGCCATGCTGCTACACCTCCCTCCCGTAGAGCCGGGACCGATGCGACCGGTTTTGCCCGCCGTCGGGGCTGTAAGTGCCGTTGTCCTTCGGATCGCCGGTGATCAGGGCGACGAGCTCGTCGACGAACTGGAGGGAGTCCCGGATGAAGGCCGCATTCTCGCGGGTCCTTTCGCGGATCTCCTCCTTCAGCCGGGCGATGGTGTGCGCCGGTGCCGGGTCCTCTACGAAATGCGGTCCCATATCGGTGCTTTTCCTACCGGACCCGGCCTCGGTTGCCTGGGGGGAAAGCGTTTCGATCTCCTGAAGGATCTTTTGCTTTTCCTCGACAACGGTCCAGAGATCCTGGATGTGGAGGTCGGCGAGGATTTCACGCTCTCGCTGCAGACAATCCACCAGATCCTTCAGCAGAGCCACCTTGCTTTCCCGAAAGTCCAGGTGTGAATGGATCCCCATCTCCATGGCAGGTCTCCTTTACGAGGTTTTATCGGCTATCCGCCACTCGAACTGAAATCGCCTGAACCGGCATCGGCCGTATCCACCAGGTTCCGGCTGCGGAGAAACTCGGCAGGGTCCAACGGCCGGCCGTGACGCCTCACTTCGAAGTGAAGATGGGGCCCCGTGCTCCTTCCGGTGGACCCCACGCGGGCCACGGGGTCTCCAGCCCGGACCCAGTCGCCCGCGCGAACCAGGTTCTCCTGGTTGTGGGCGTAAAGCGTCGTGAATCCCCGACCGTGGTCCAGCTCCACCACGTTTCCGTATCCGCCGCGGTACTCGCTCTTGACGACCCTTCCAGGAAGGGACGCCGCCACCGGGGTCCCCTGCCCGGCGGCGAGGTCGAGCCCCTCGTGATAACGCCGTTTCCCGTCGATCGGATCCGTTCGCCACCCGAACTCGGAGGATACGCGTCCACCCCGGATGGGCTGGAACGGCGATTCGGGGTCGGGACCCCTGGTGGAGAAAAGCGGGTCCCTTTCCGATCCTTCCAGCCCGCCGGGCGCGTCCTTTGGTCGCAGCTGCCGGTAGAGCAGGTCGGCCAGGCCCCGGTTGCCCGTGCCGGCCATGGATTTCGAGAGCTCCTGGTCGAGCATGGACTCGTACATATCTTCACCGCTCCCGCCGTGGAACAGGTCGCACTTCTCCACGGTCCGGCGCATGCTCCGGAGGAGCTGGTACAGGAAGACCGACTCCAGCTCCTCGCATGTCTTTCGCAGATTGCGATCCCTGGCTCCCGGCTCGTCGCCGCTCAGGATTTCCGGTCTCAGGTTCGAGATGTCGCCGAACATGCCGTTTCCCCGTCCATTTCGTCAGATGACCTCCAGCTCGGCCTGAAGCGCGCCGCTGGCCTGAATCGCCTGGAACACGGTGATCAAGTCCCTGGGGGAGACGCCGATGGCGTTCAGCGCCTTCACCACCTCGCCCAGGCTGGTTCCCTCGGGCAGGAGGAGCAGCTTCTGGTCCTCCTCGGCCACGTTGATCTCGGTCTCGTCGGTGACCGTGGTCTCTCCCTGGGAGAACGGCTGTGGCTGGCTCACGTTCTTCCGTTCCTTGATCTGCACGCTCAGATTGCCGTGGGCTATGGCCACCGGGGAGATGCGGACGTTCTCACCCATGACCACGGTGCCGGTCCGCTCCGCCAGGATGATGCGGGCCTTGTTGTCGGGCCGGACCTGGATCTGCTCGAGCTCCGCCACGAGCGGGACCAGGTTGCCCAGGAAGGGCTCCGGGACCTGGACCCGGATCGTTCCCGCGTCCGAGGGGGAGGCGACCCGGGAGCCGATCTCCCGGTTGATGGCGCCGGCCATGCGGAACGCGGTGGTGAAGTCGGGGTTGTTCAGGCTGATGGTGAGCTCGCCCAGCCCGTTGAACCGGAAAGGCACCTCCCGCTCGATGGTCGCACCGCCCGGGATTCTGGCCACGGTGGGATGGTTCTTCTGGACCCCGCCCCCGGCCGCGCCGGATGTGGAGAACCCGCCCACCAGGAGCGGACCCTGCGCCAGCGCGTAGATCTTGTTGTCCGCTCCCTTCAGGGGGGAGAGGAGGAGCGTTCCGCCCTGGAGGCTCTTGGCGTCTCCCACCGAGGAAACCAGCACGTCGATCTCGCTTCCCACCCGGGCGAAGGGCGGAAGATCGGCCGTGACCATGACGGCGGCCACGTTGGCGACCTTGACCTGCTTGGGAAGGGCGTGGATGCCCAGCCGCTCCATCATGTTCACGAGGCTCTGCACGGTGAACCGCGTCCCGGCTCCGTCCCCCGTTCCGTTGAGGCCGACGACCAGCCCGTACCCCATCAGCTGGTTGTCCCGGGTCCCCTTGATGGAGGCCAGGTCCTTGATCCGCGCCGCGCGGGCGGCCGGTCCCCAGGCCAGGGACAGGCCGAGGCACAAGAGGACGGCTGCGACGAGGGCGTGCTTTCTGCCGTGCATGGTCTCCTCCTCTAGAAAGGCCACACGAAGTCCACGGCCCGCATCAGCCAGCCAGGGCTCTGTTTGTCGCTCACGGGACCGCTCCCGGTGTACTCGATGGCCGCCTCCGCGATGTAGCTGGAGAGCACCGTGTTGTCGGGGGAAATGTCCGCCGGCCGGACGAGACCGGTCAGGGTGATGTACTGGGCCTCGTTGTTCACCTTGACCTTTCTGGAGCCTTTGATGAAGAGGTTTCCGTTGGGCGTCACCTCGATGACCCGTGCGGTGATCGAAGCGGTCATGGTCTCGTTCCGCGTGGTCTCGCCGGTGCCGTCGAAGTCGTTTTCCAGGGAGGCCTTGAACATGGCCTCGTTGTCGAACGAGGCGGGTACACCGATCTTGTCGATTTTTCCTTCCCATCCCAGCAGGTTGCTGATCCCGGCGTTGATGGAGGACTCCCGTCCCGTCTTGGTCGTGGCCTTCTTGTTCGCTTTGGAGGTCTCCACGATGTCGACGGTGATGAGGTCCCCGATCTTGTTGGCGCGCAGGTCCTGGAACGCGTTCCGATAGGTGACCTCGCTCCAGAGCCCCGAGCCGGCCGTCGGATCCGCGGGTTGTGCGGGAGGCACCACCGCAACGGGCCGGGGTTCGGGCGGGCGGGTCAGCGGCTCGCGGGGATCCTCCTCGAAAGGGAGACCTGCGCAGCCGGTGAGCAGGATGAGCCCTGTCAGGGCGGGAAGGACGAGATTGCGTATGCTGGGTTTCTCTGCTGGGTTCATCGTCTCCTCGATCGTGGTGCTCGACGCGGTTTCACGTCTTGCCGTGAAGGGGTCCGCCTGGCCGGGTAGGCCGGAGCGGCCCCGTCAGAAGGTGACCGTCACCCATCCGGGGGCCTTGACGGTGGAGGAGAGTTCCTTTCCGCTCTGAAGGTTTCTGACCCGGATGGGTTCGCCGTGCCGGCCGTCCTCCAGGGCTTCTCCCCGGGTGGTGATTCTCAGGTTCTCGCTTTCCGCCAGGATGATCACGGAGCTTCCCCGCTCCACCACGGGCGGGTCCTCCACCATGGCCTCGGTGAGGGTGCTTCCCGATCGAATGCTCCTGGAGGCCCGCTTGCCCACGGCTTCTTCCGGGTCCACCAGGGTGTTGCCCCGCCCGCGCATGGAGGTCTCCCGGACCCGCTGGACGTCCGCCTTGTCGATGAGGTTTCCCCGCTGTATCCTCCGGACGGCGCGCACCACCTCCCGGGTGATGGAGACGCGGGCCGAGAGGGGCACCCTCCGGATCTGACGGCTGTCCACGTAAAAGGTGAGGGTTGCGGACACGTTGCCGAGGTAGTCGGTGTTGCCGTTTTCCCGGATGTCCCAGCGGAGGGCGCCCTCGGGGAGGGCCACGTCCTCCGGCACCCGGATCGACTCCAGTGTGATCTCGTCCTCGGGCCACGGAGCGGCCTGCAGGACGTGGTCGCGGAAGATCTCCTCCATGCGGGCCGAGGTCACCACCTGGGCGGTGCGGTGCACCAGCAGGCTGTCGGGTGTCTTCACGGTGACCTCTTCCCCCAGGCCCGCAACGGCCGAGCCCACCTTGTAGTCGAGGAATCGCCGATTGAAGCGGTGGCTGTTCCCGGGCGCAGGGGCCGACGCCACTTCCACCTCCTTCAGCGAGGCCGCCCGCGGGTCCCCGGCGGGCCGAAAGGAGGCGATCTGCCCCAGGGTCACGGCATCCCCCCGAACCGTGACTTCGCCGGAGATGCGGATCTCGAGGGTCCCGGGCGCGGCCGGCGCCTGTCCCGGGGTGAGCACCGCGGCGCCCGCCGCGAGGAGAATGGAGAGAAAGGTCTTGATCAAGGCCTGCATGACATCCCCCTGTCTCTTACCGCTTGATGTTGTTGGCCATCTGGAGCATCTCGTCGGCGGCCTTGATGGACTTGGACGCGACCTCGTAGGCCCTCTGGCCCACGATCATGTTCACCATCTCCTCGACCACATCCACGTTGGACATCTCCAGGTACCCCTGGGAGATGGTCCCCATGCCGTCCACGCCGGGGTTCCCCTCCACGGGATCGCCCGTTGCGTCGGAGGGCCGGAACCGGTTTCCACCCACGCTCAGGAGCCCTGCGGTGTTGGGGAAGCTGTGGAGGGTGAGCTGGGCGCTGGCGAGCTCCGTTCCGTCCGGACCCAGCGCCACCATGTTGCCGCCCGGGTCGACGGTGAAGTTGACGGTCTCGGCGGGAATGGAGAACTCGGGCTGGAGGCGCTCGCCCTCCGAGGTGACGACATACCCCTCGGAGTCCATCTTGAAGGCGCCCGCCCGCATGTACAGCTCTTCGCCGTTGCTGAGGATCTTGAAGAACCCCTCCCCCTCGATGGCGAAGTCCAGGTCGTTCTGGGTCTGGACGTAGTCTCCCTGGCTGAGGATCTTCTGGACCGAGACCGGCTTGGTGCCCATGCCCACCTGGATGCCGGTCGGCACCTCCCCGCCGGAGCTGGTGGCCGCCCCCGGGGACCGCAGGTTCTGGTAGAGCAGGTCCACGAAGTCGGCCCGGCTCTTCTTGAAACCCACCGTGTTCACGTTGGCCAGGTTGTTGGCGATGACGTCCATGTTCAGCTTCTGGGCCGCCATTCCCGAGGCGGACGTCCAAAGGCTCCGTATCATTTGACTGTTTCCTCCTTCCCGCTCTAGCGGATGCGGCTCACCTCGTTGATGGCGCGCTGGTCCACGTCATCCAGGATCTGGATGACCTTCTGATAGCTCTCGAACGCCCTCATGCAGTGGATCATGGAAACCATCTCCTCCGCGACCTGCACGTTGGGCAGCTCGAGGTAGCCTTGCTTGATCCGGCTGCTCAGGGGAAGCGGGGCCTCGGGTTCGCCGGAGAGGTTGGCGAAAACGGACCGTCCCACAATGGTAAGCCTTTTCGGGTCCTCGAACGAGACCAGGTCGAGCCTGCCCACCTCCTCGCCGCCCGCGCTCACCGTTCCCAGATCGTTCACCTCGATCTTGTTTCCAAAAATCTGGATCGGGCCCCCCTCGCCCAGGATCTTTTCTCCATGCTGGGTGACCAGGAACCTTTCGGTGTCCAGGGCGAAGTTCCCCTTTCTGGTGTAGCGGATCCCGTCCGCGGTCAGGACTTTGAAGAAGCCCTTTCCGTGGAGGGCCAAGTCCAGGTCGTTTCCCGTGGCCCGGACGTCGCCCTGGGTGTGGTCGATCTCGATCCGGACCAGATCCGGTGATGCGGCCCGATTCCCCGCGGAGGCGGTTCCCACGTCCGCGGACCGGTCTTGGAGGATGTTCTGAAAAGAGATGCGGCTCTTCTTGTGTCCCGGGACCGACGTGTTGGCGAGATTGTTGGAGATCACGTCCATCCGCATCTCTTCCTTGAGACAGGCCTTGACTGCGTCGATCATCCCCTGATGCATAAAGTCCTCCGATGGGCGTTCCGGTGGTTTCTCCGGACGCCCCCTGTTTCTGCAAATCCCGTACCAAGGAAAATCAGGGTCGCAAAAGGGCGGAAAAGTTCAAAACCGGTTGAAATACAGGCAAGTTTTTGGATCGCAGCCCATCCCTCAGAGCCGGGTCCCCCGAGGTGGAGCAGGGCTTTCCCTGTTCCGAAGGAAAAGATTTCCCGGTTCTTTCACGGGCTGAAGGCCGGGGCTTCGGTCGGCGGGATCGCTCGAGACCGCGCCGGAAGGCCCTTCGCGGCGCCGGTTCGAAAAATACAGGATCTCCCCCATGTTTCCGTGGGCCCCTTGGGGTATCATGAGGGGACGCTCGCTCCACGAGGCCCTTCATGCTCTCCATCGTCTCTCTGCTTGTCATCCTGACCCTGTCGATCCTGGTCACGAGGATCGCCACGGTGGCCCTCACCCAGACGGGACTCTCCAGGGAATCCGCCCGGTTCCAGGCGCGATCCGCCTTCACAGGGGTCGGTTTCACGACCACCGAGAGCGAGGAGGTGGTGAACCACCCGGTCCGTCGCCGCATCCTGCTCCTGTTGATGCTTCTCGGAAACGTGGGAATCGTCTCGGCCATGTCCTCGCTGATTCTGGGATTTCTCCGCACCGGGGATTCCTCGTCCATGTTCTGGCGGATGGCGCTTCTCTTCTCGGGCATCATCCTTCTCTGGATCGTCGCCGTGAGCCCGTGGGTGGACCGTCACCTTTCCAGGGTCATCGGCTGGGCCCTCAGCCGCTACACCCGGATGGAGGTTCGGGACCTTTCGAGGCTCCTGAACCTTTCCGGCGAGTACAGCGTCACCGAGCTCCAGGTGCAGCCCACGGACTGGCTTTCGGAGAGGCACCTGAGAGAGGCGAAGCTCAGGGACGAAGGGGTGCTGGTCCTGGGAATCCTTCGAAAGAATGGCGCCTACCTCGGCGCCCCCAACGGAGAGACCGAGATTCATTCGGGGGACACCCTCATCCTGTACGGGCGCTCTCCGGCGCTGGATCGGCTGGATCGGCGGCGAAAGGGAGCGGAAGGAGACCGGGAGCACGAGGCGGCGTCCCGCGAGCAGGAGGGCGTCGAGGCCTCAGAGCGCATCCGGGAGGCCGAAAAGGCCGCCGGGTCCTCCGGTTCGCGGGAAAGGTCGCCGGATCGAGGAGGCTGATGGTGAGACGGGTAAAGGGATCCTTGTTTTTCTTCCTTGTTCTGTTCTCGGTTTTCACCGTTCCGGTGCACCCACGGCCGGGGGTTGCGATCCTGCAGGCCGCCGTCGATCTCCCGGAGCTCGCCCATGACTGACGTGCTCGCCTTCCTGGATCGATCCGGCATTCCTTACGAGCGACACGACCATGCCCCGGTCTACACGGTGGAGGAGGCGCTGCGGTACGTGCCGCGGCTCCCCGGCGCCAAGCTGAAGAACCTGTTCCTGTGCGACCGGAAGGGGCGGCGGCATTTCCTGGTGGCGGTGGGTTTCGACAAACGCGTGGACCTGAAGGGCCTGGCCCGGGGTCTGGAGGTGCCCCATCTCCGATTCGGCTCTCCCGGGAGGTTGTGGGAGACGCTCGCCCTCGATCCGGGTTCGGTCTCTTTGCTGGGCGTGATCAACGACGCGGAGGGGGCGGTGGAGGTGGTGATCGACCGGGCCGTCTGGGAGCACGACGCCTTTCAGTGCCATCCCCTCGTGAACACGAGCACGCTGGTCGTCGCAAAACAGGACATGGAGCGGTTTTTCGCCCTGACCGGACACAGGCCCCGGGTCCTGGACGTTCCCGGCGAGGGATGAGCCCCGGAGCCGGCGGGAGGTCAGCCGCCTTCCTTTGCGCGGCGGTTCAACCGGTAGGCGAAGGCCAGGACCTCGGCCACGACCTGGTAGAGCTCCGGAGGGATCTCCTCGTCGAAGTCGAGCTGGATCAGCGCCCCGACGAGGTCCGGGTCCTCGCTGAGGGGCACCCCCCCTTCGCGGGCGAGCTCGATGATGCGGTCGGCCACCCGTCCCCGTCCCTTGGCCGTGACCCTGGGGGCCCCGTCCTTGCCGGGTTCGTACTTGAGTGCGACCGCCTTCTTCAGCTTGTCCAGCATCAGAACACCACGTCCACGGCACCGGACAACGAAGCGGAGTCGAAAAAGGGCGTCCACTCGGTGTCGTCCTCACGCCGTGCCCGACAGGTGATCGTGCCCGTGTCGAGCCCCGAGGAACCGATGCGCTCCCGGAGCTCCTCGAGATGGTCGCCGACGAGATCCGCCGTCTCCTTGTCCTCCACCAGGATGCGCAGGCTCACGACCGAACGGTTCAGGGAGACGGCCACGTCCACGCGCCCCAGCCGGGTGAAGTCCAGGGTGAGGGAAAGAGAGTATTCCTCCTCGCCATCGCTGGCCTTTCGTGCGAACAGCTCACCGCCCCGGAAATCGCCGTCGGGGTGGCCGGGAATGAACCAGAACCAGCCCAGCCCTTCCTTCCAGGCCGTCAGGTTGAGCATCTGGTCCTGTTGAACCATGTTCAGCGCCCGGTCGACCCGGCGCGCCAGGCCGAGGGCGGTTGGATCCTCGGCGGAGCCCTCACCCAGGGCCGCCTTCAGGGCGAGCAGGATTCCCTTGAGATCCGTGGACCCGAGCCTCCGCAGCGGCGTGTCGCCTCCCTCGAGCAGAAACCGGGCTGCGCGGGCCTCGAAAAAGAGACCGGATTCCCGGAGCTGCCGGGCCAGCCAGTCCACGCCTTTCCCTTCGGGGGTCCGGTACACCATGGCGGGCATGCGGTCCCGCAGAAGGCCCAGCAGGCCGCGGACGGGCTCGCCGACGTGCCGGTCCTCCGCCCCCGCGACGAGGGACCCGAGAAGCCGCCCCAGCCCCGCGCGGGCTGATCGCCCCGAGGCCCAGAGCCGGACCGCCGAGGTCTGCTCATCCCGGGCTCCCCCGACCACCCTGAGCAGGATGCGCTCGCCTGCGGCACGCACCTGGAACAAATGGTTCTCTCCCGCCTGGAGCGGGCGGGTCGTGAAGGCCGAGAATTTCGTACCCCGTGCCAGGATGAGGACGTCTCCTTCGGCTCTGGCTTCGACGACCGTGCCGCGAAAGGTTTCCCCCGGCGTGAACCGGAGGCTCGACGTTCCGGAAGGGTTCCGGGAAGGGGAGTTCTGGTTCAGGATGGGGGGCAGGTCTCGAAGCATGTCGTGTCGGCCGGTCAAAAGGTCCGGGTCCGCTCAGGAGAAGAGGGGGGATCCAGGGGTCACGGATGCGCGGTGCGGCCCCCGAGCTTGAGAAACAGCTCGATCTCCCCCACGGATACCTCCAGGCGCCGGGCCACTTCCTCCTTGGACAACCCCTTGTCCAGCAGGGTTCGAATGGACGCGCGCGTGCCGGTCTGCTCCTTCGGGGCAATCCGATCCCGGTTGGATGTCGATTCCGTTCTCTCGCACAGCCCGTTGAGCTGCTCGTAGCGGCGATCCGCGCGCTCCAGGGTCTCGTCCAGCCTCCCCAACAGGCGCCGGGTGAGCTCCCGTTTTTCCTCCAGGTTGCCCTCGAGCTCGCGGGTGATGTCCCGCATTTCCGAAAGAATCTCCTCGGACTTTCGAAGCGCCTCGTCCTGGGCCTCGGCGTCGCGGGTCCGGCGTCGATTCCCGGCCACGATCAACCAAAGCAGGACTCCGACCAGCAGGGCGTCGACGGCGATCTGTCCAACAATCCAGAGTTGAATGTTCATGGTTGTTTGCAGGCCTTCCGCGGCAAGGAGGAGCGCTAGATGATCAGATCGATCTTGTGGTTGCGCGATTTCTTGAACACGCCCGAACCGTAGCTCGAGGGCTCGCCCCTGTCTCCCGCCGTCTCGATCTCCTCGATCTCGACCGTCCCATTTTCCTCCCGATCGCCGGCGTTATCGCGGTTCTCCTCCTCTTTTCGATACCGCTTCGGTCTCTTCCCGGCCGGCCGGTCCCCGGGCTTCTGCTCCCGGGGAGATTTCCAGACCCGGCTGGACGTGGGGCTCACGGGCGAGGCGCCGCCGAGCCTGGATACATCGTTCATGACGGACCTCCATTGCTTGGTCGCCGAAGGCGTCGTCTTTGGCAGCAGCGGGAGCGGTCGAGATCCAGGCGAGCAAGGTCCGTTTCCGATTTCAGACGATGAAGATGCCGGTGACGACGACGCGAAGCTCCTCGGGGCGGAGGAGCTCCTCCAGAATTTTTCGAGCCTCCGTGCGAACCGTCAGACTCATGCCCCGCATGTGCTCCCCTTCGGCGGCAAGCTCGGTCAACCGGAGATACAGGCGATCCCGGACCCGGGTTTCCAGACTCCGAAAACGGCTCGAGGAGGGCCGATCCCAGGTCACGCACAAGCTCACCCTGGCCATCTGCCCGTCCTTCCCCGGGGGAAGCGGGACGTAAAAAGGCGCCAGCTCCTGTTCGACGAGTCGATCGGGCGCCCCGGCGTCCCGGACCGAAGCGAACAGAGGGTCGGCCGGCCTCCCGGGTGTGTCGCTCGGTGGGGAAGGGAACATGAGCCGGGCCGCAGTCCCTCCGAGCACCAGGATCAGAACCCCCGCCAGTCCCCCGAGGATCGCGGCCCGGTGAGCGCCGAGCCGGGCGAAAAGACCGTGCGACGGGCCGGTTGCGGCCCGTCGCTCTTCCGAATCATCCGGATCGGCGCTGCCCGAGCCTTCCGTCGGCTGGATCGTCGACCCTTCTACTGTCTCTTCCGGAGAATTCATGAATCGGTGTCACCTCCCGCGCGTCCTTTGTTCCCCTGGGAGATCACGCGTCTCCGAGCTCGAAGTACCCCCTGAGCGCTCCCCGCAGTCTCAGGACGGCCTTGGTGTGCAGCTGGGAGATGCGGGACTCCGTGTAGTCCATGACCTCCCCGATCTCCTTCATGGTCAGCTCCTCGTAGTAGTAGAGGGATACGATCGTACGTTCCTTCTTGGGCAGATTCTCGATGGCCTCTGCGATGATGTCGCGGATCTCGGTCAGATCCAGGGAATCGGACGGGTTGCCGGGGACCAGCTCCGCGGGGGCCCTCCCCGGTCGGTGGTCCGTCCCCCCGGCGGGGAGGATCCGGCCGAACTCGTCCTCGCTGATGACGGAGATCCCGCGGGTCTCCTCGAGAAGTTCGTAGAAGGCCTCCATGTCGATGCCGAGCTCCCGGGCCACCTCCTCGTCCGTGGCCGGCCTCATGGTCTCGTTTTCCACCTTGGCGAAGGCGGCCTCGAGCCTCCGGGCGTTCCGCCGCACGGACCTGGGCACCCAGTCCATGGCCCGAAGCTCGTCCAGCATGGACCCTCGGATGCGGAACTCGGCATAGGACTTGAAGGCCACGCCCTTGTCCTCGTTGAACTTGTCCACCGCGTCCAGCAGGCCCATGATGCCGGCGCTCACGAGATCCTCCTGGCTCACGTGTTGGGGAAGGCGCATGCCCAGTCGTCCCGCGATCGTCTTGACCAGGGGTGCGTACTGCAGGATGAGCTTCTCCCGCTCGTCGGGGGAGAGTTCCGGCGGCTTCCCGGGAGGCGAGGCCTGGCTGTACCGTTTCAGTTTGTTCGTGGCCGGGTTCGGCATCTCTTCATCCTGATCAGTGTTCTAGGAACCTCTGCCAGAAGAACCGGATGTCCCCCTCCAGGACCGATTCCCCTTCGCTGGCCATAAGGGCTTTGGCCACCTCGAGAAGCCGGCTGCTGGCGGCGGCTTTCGGAAAGCATTCCAGCACGGTGCGCTGCTTCCGGACGGCTGCGGGCATCTGCTTGTCGAAGGGGATCCATCCGAGGTAGTCCAGCGACGGGGACCCCAGGAACTGGTCCACCACCAGGCTCAGGTGGCGATAGATCCGTTCGGCCTCGTTGGCGTTCTGCGCCGAGTTGACGAGCACCTTGAACCGCTTCTGCTTGTACCGGCTGGTCAGGACCTTGATGAGGGCGTATGCATCCGTGAGAGATGTGGGCTCGTTGGTGACGATCACGACCTTTTCCATGGCCGCATAGTTGAAGTACATCACGTTCGAGGAGATCCCGGCCCCCGTGTCGATGAGCAGAACGTCGAAGCGGTCCTTGAGGGCGTCGAGCTCATCCAGGAGCAGCAGCCGCTGGGTGTTGTCCAGCTCCGTGAGCTCGGGGATGCCCGATGCGGCCGGAAGGAGCTTGAACCCCCCGGGGGCCTGTATCAGGATCTCCTCGAGCTTCCTTTCCCCCCGGAGGAGGTGATCGATGGTGTACAGCGGGTTCAGGCCGAGCATGACGTCGAGATTGGCCAGACCGAGGTCGGCATCGAGCACGAGGACGCGCTGCCTCATTCGACACAGGGCCAGGGCCAGGTTGGCCACGACGCTCGTCTTGCCGACGCCGCCCTTCCCGCTGGTGACCGAGATCACGCGGATCCGCCTGGAAGAGCTTTCCCGGTCGGATCGATCCCGGGGCAAGGGCCGGAGCGGCTTATCCTGTGCCATTTGACCCTCGACCAAGGACCTGAGCCCTGTTGCTTGATCCATGTTCCGTTTCCTCGTCTGCATCTCCGGACGGAGATCGCACTGCGATTTTCGACGCGCCGAGCATCAGCTTTGCCAGCCGTTTCCTCGTGGCGACCTCGATGTCCTCGGGTACCTGCTGTCCGGTCGTGAAATACGATACAGGCTTCCGCCCGGCGGCCAGAAAGTTGAGCATCGCCGAGGCTTCCACCACTTCATCCAGCTTGGTGAAGATGTAGCTCTTGAAAGGAATGCGTCCGAACTGCTCGCGGGCGCGCAGGAGATTTCCGTAGTCGGTGGTGGCGCTGAGCACGAGGAAATGGTGCACGTCCTCACGGTGCCCGAAGAGCCGGACGAGCTCTTCGATGTCTTCCTCCTGGTTGGGGCTTCGTCCGGCCGTGTCGATGAGAATCAGGCCGGCGTCCCGGTTTCGTCGAATGGCGTCGTCCAGCTCGGTCCTGCCCGAGGCCACGTGCACCGGAACGCCCATGATCCGGCCGTAGGTCTGAAGCTGGCTGACGGCCGCGATCCGGAAGGTGTCCAGCGTGATCAGGGCCGTCCTCATGCCCTGCTTGACCGCGCGCAGGGCCGCCAGCTTGGCCAGCGTGGTCGTCTTGCCCACCCCCGTCGGACCGATGAAGCCGTAGATCTCCTGCGTGTCGGAACGCTTTTTCGGCGCTGCCACGGAAACCCTGCGAAGGATTCGGGAAAGGGACTCTTGAAGCAGCTCGGTCTCGCTCCCTCCGTTTCCGGGCCCCCCGCTCCGGTAGCATTCGGTCAGGATGTCGTCGACGATCTCGGGCTTCAGGCCGAAGGACTGAAAATGTCCGTGCATGGAGCGGATGAAGCGGTTGTAGTAGAGCTCGGGGGACAGCTCCCGCTTGGAATCGGTGCTCAGGAGGGCGGCCTTGATGTCCCTCAGCTCCCTTTCCAGGGCTTCCCAACGCTCCGTCACGGCTTCCCGGTCCGGGAGGTCCCCGCCCTTTCCGCGGGTCGTGACCTCCGGTGCGGTGTAGTCCACCGCCGCAGTGACCTCCACGCGCTTTCGGCCCTTCTCCGGGCCGTCGTCCGGGGGTGCCAGGGTCCTCGTTCGGAGAATAACTACATCCGGTCCCATCTCCTTCTTGACCAGCCGCAGGGCTTCCCCGTTGCTTTCGGCTATGAATCGCTTGATGTTCATGAGGCCTTGACCCGGATCTCCTCGACGGTTTCGACCTGCAGGCCGCTCGGGATCTCATTGTAGGAAAGCACGGTCAGGGGGATCTGAAATCGCTCGCAGAGCTTCTTCAGGTGCCGCCGCACCGTCGTGGAGCAGAGCATCACGGGCTGCTCCAGCTTCACCGCGGCCCGCTCCAGGCAGTTCTTGACCGCCTCGATGATGTGGTTCGCCTGCCTGGGGTCCAGGGCGAGATAGGAGCCGTACTCGCTCTGATTGATTCCGGATGCCACGGCCTCCTCGAGGCCTGCGCCCACCGACAGGACCCGAAGCACCCGGTCCTTCCCGATGTAGGGCCTGGTCAGCGAGCGGGCCAACCGTTGCCGGACGTACTCGGTCAGGAGATCGGTGTCCTTGGTCATGGGAGCATAGTCCGCGAGGGTCTCCAGGATGGTGAGCATGTCGCGGATGGAAACCTGCTCCCGGACCAGGTTCTGGAGGACCTTCTGGAGCGCGCCCAGGCTGAGGTGGCCGGGCACGAGCTCCTCCACCACCTTGGGGTTTCTTTCCGCGACGCTGTCGAGGAGTCGCTGAACCTCCTGCCGGCCGAGGAACTCATAGCCGTCCCTGCGCACCAGCTCCGAGATGTGGGTCGTGATCACGCTGGGTAGATCGACCACCGTGTATCCGGCGAACTGCGCATCGGATTTCTTGTCCTGAGAGATCCAGATGGCCGGGAGACCGAAGGCGGGGTCCTTTGTGGCCACCCCCTCGACCTTGGCCTTCACGTCCCCCGGGTCGATGGCCAGAAGATGGTCCATGAGGAGCTCGCCCCGCGCCACCTCGTTGCCCTTGATACAGACGGCGTACTCGTTGGGCCTGAGCTCCAGGTTGTCCCGGATGTGCAGCGAGGGCATGACGAGACCCATCTCCACGGCGAACTGTCTTCGGAGCGAGCGAATCCTTTCCAACAGGTTTCCCTGGGTCTTGTTGTCCACCAGGGGAATGAGCCCGTAGCCGATCTCCAGCTCCAGCATGTCCAGTGGAAGAAGGCTCTCCACCTCCTCGGGGCTCGTCTCCTCGACGGCCCCCTCGATCTCGGCTTCCTCCGCCTCCTGCTTCTGTTTCTGCGCGGCCCCTGTGACGGCCCGTCCGAAAAAGAAGACCGCCGTGGCGAGAATCATGAAGGGAACGGCCGGCATGCCCGGGGCCAGGCCGAACAGGAAGATGATCCCCGAGGAGAGCATGAGGGCGCGCGGGTTCACCCCGAACTGCTGTGCCAGCTCCGTCCCGATGTTGCCCTCGGCGCCCGCCCGGGTGACGAGGATGCCGGCTGCGGTGGAGATGACCAGGGCCGGGATCTGGCTCACCAGCCCGTCCCCGATGGTGAGCAGGGTGTAGTTCTGGACCGCCGTGGAGAGATCCAGTCCCATCTGGAGGACGCCGATGACGAGTCCGCCGATGATGTTGACCAGAGTGATGATGATCCCCGCGATGGCGTCGCCGCGGACGAACTTGCTCGCGCCGTCCATGGCCCCGTAGAACTCCGCCTCCTTGGCGATCTCCGAACGGCGCGAGCGGGCCGAGGACTCGTCGATGAGCCCGGCGTTGAGGTCCGCGTCGATGCTCATCTGCTTGCCGGGCATGGCGTCCAGGGTGAACCGCGCCGCCACCTCGGCGATGCGCCCCGCGCCCTTGGTGATGACCACGAAGTTGATGACCACCAGGATCACGAAGACCACCAGACCCACGGCGGGGTTGCCGCCCACCACGAAGGATCCGAAGCTCTTGATGATCTGTCCGGCGGCCAGGGAGCCGCCGTGACCGTTCAGGAGGATCAGCCTCGTCGAAGCGATGTTGAGGGAGAGCCGGAACAGCGTCGTCACCAGGAGAAGGGAGGGGAACACCGAAAAGTCCAGGGGACGCACGGCATAGACGGTCAGCAGGAGCACCATGACCCCGATGGTGATGTTCAGCGCGAGGAGGAGGTCGAGGATGCCGGTCGGAAGGGGGATGATCATGACCATGAGGATGGCCACGATGCCCAGGGAGATGCCGATGTCCACGTTGGCTCCCATGGGAAACCGCTTCAGAGGCAGCTTGATCGCATCCATTCCCGTATCCCTTTCCCGTGCTGTTCGGCCGCGGCCGCGGCCGCATTTGTCGAGATCCCGCTACCCGGCCGGGTTCCTTTTCTCGAGGCCGTAAACGTAGGCGAGGATTTCCGCGACGGCCTGATAGGTCTCGGCCGGGATCTCGTCTCCGAGCTCCAAATTATACAAGTTCTGTGCCAGGGGTTTGTTCTCCACGATGGGGATGTCGTGCTCCCGGGCGATCTCCCGGATGCGCGCTGCGATCCGGCGCGATCCCTTGGCCACCACCACCGGGGCGCGGCCGTTGAGGGGGTCGTAGCGGAGCGCGACGGCCAGGCGCAGGGGGTTGGTGATCACCACGTCCGCCTTGGGAACCTCCTCCATCATCCTTTTTTTGGCCATCTCCCGCTGGATGGACCGGATCCGCCCCTTGACCATGGGGTCCCCTTCGGTCTGCTTGTTCTCGTCCTTGACCTCCTGCTTGGTCATCTTGATGCTCTCCTCGTGCTGCCAGCGCTGGTAGAAGTAGTCGAGCAGGGCCAGGATGAGGATGACCCAGCAGCACTTGATGAGGACGGTGATGGACTCCTGCCCGAGCAGGGCGATGATGGAACTGCTGTCCTGGTAAGTGAGAGGTATGAGACGGGGAAAAGCCGCCTTCAGCGTGGACACGGCCACCCAGCCGACAATGAATAGCTTGGCGATGGACTTGGCCAGCTCCACGAGGGACTTCATGGAGAAGAGCTTCTTGAGGCCCGACACCGGGTTCAATTTTGACGCTGACGGAGTCAAGGCTTCGACGCTCAGGAGGAGACCGGTCTGGAGGGCGTTGGCCAGGATCGCCACCACGCATAGAACGATCATGATGGGGAGGAGCATCAGGAGGAGGTCCACGGTCTTTTCGATCAGGCAGTTGAACAGGTCCTGGTGGGGGGCAGAGGCGAGGGCCGGGATGTCGAGGAAGGTTCGCTGCATGAGCCGGCCCAGCTCCAGCGTGTGGTGCTTCCCCTGGAAAAAGAGGTAGGCGGCGCCTGCGCAGAGCACGGCAATGGAGGAAAGCTCCCGGCTCTTGCCCACCTGTCCCTTCTTGCGGGACTCTTGCCTCCGCTTCGGGGTTGCGCGTTCGGTCTTCTCCTGAAAGCCTTGCTCCGGCATGGTTCATCCTTGTACCGGGTGTCTCGAGCTCCACCGCGGGTCCGGCGGACTCCGCGGACCGTCCATCCCTTGATCCCCTTACATCACATCAGTCGGATCAGCTGCATCATGGTTTCACCCGCCTCCCGGGTCAGGTCCGTGAGAAAGGGGGAGAGGTTGCGCAGCAGGAGGCCGAAGAGAACGAGACCGATGCCGATGTTGATGGGGAAACCGATCATGAGGATGTTGACCTGCGGAACGGTGCGGGCCACGATGCCCAGGCACAGGTTGGACAGGAACAGGGCGATCATGATCGGCGCGGCCACCTTGAGCCCCAGCACGAACATGTGGGCCGTGATTCGCATCACGGCCTCCGCGAGGCCGGGGTCGAAGGAGAGACCGTTGGGCGGGGCCAGGCGGAAGGAGGCCGCGATCGCCCGGATCATGAGGTGGTGTCCGTCTATGGCGAAGAACAGGAGCACGGTGAACAGGTAGAGGAACTGGCTCAAGGCCGTGCTCTGGACCCCCGTGTTGGGGTCGATGGCGCGGGCCATGGAGAAGCCCATTTGAAAGCTCATGATCTCGCCGGCCAGCTGCACCGCGGCGAACAGGATTCGCACCCCGAAGACGGCGATGATCCCCATGAGGACCTCTGCGGCGATTCCCAGGACGACCCCGGCCAGGGACCGGGGCAGGCTTTCGGGAGGAGGGACCACGGGCGTCAGCATGACGGCCAGGACGAAGGAGAGGCCGACCTTCCAGAGCGTGGGAACGTTTCGGGCCCCGAAGAGGGGAAGCAGGAACACCAGCACGCTCACGCGGACCAGGATCCAGAAGAATCCCTGCAACTGCTGGAATGTCTCGATGGGAATCGGCATGTCGAATCCATCCGGAGCATTTCCCGCTTCCCCCGGCCGGGACGATGGTGTCCCGATGGCGCCGGGCCTGCCGAGCCGGTCCGGTCAGTGGATCACCTCGGGAATGCTGGTGATGAGCTGGGTCGTGAAGTAACTGATCTTGGTGAGCATCCAAGGCGCTGCCGCGAGGAGGGCCAGAAGCACCGCCACGATCTTGGGCACGAAGGACAGGGTCATCTCCTGGATCTGGGTGGCGGCCTGGAGCACGGCCACGATCAGGCCGACGACGAGCCCGACCCCCAGCAGGGGGAGGGCGAGCAGGAGAACCGTCTGGATCGCTTCGCTCGCCAGGCTGACCACGAATTCCGGTGTCATGCTCGACCTCTCAGGAGAAGCTTTTGACCATGGATCCCACCAGCAGGTACCAGCCGTCGATGAGGACGAAAAGCATGATTTTGAACGGCAGGGAGACCATGAACGGAGGAAGCATCATCATGCCCATGGAGAGGAGCACGCTCGCCACCACCATGTCGATCACCAGGAACGGGACATAGATCAGGAAGCCGATGCTGAAGGCGGTCTTGAGCTCACTGATCACGAAGGCGGACACGAGGACGGTCGTGGGGATCTCTTCGTAGGCCTGGGGTTTTTCCGCGCCGGAGATGTTCAGAAACAGCGAGATGTCCTTCTTGCGGGTCTGCTTCAACATGAACTCGCGTATGGGCGTGAGGGCTCTCTCCAGGGCGTCCTCCTCGGAGAGCTGCTCCGCCAGATAGGGCTGGAGGGCCTCGCTGTTGATTCGTTCGTAGACCGGGGTCATGAGAAAGAAGGTCAGGAGCAGGGCGAGACCGATCAAGATCTGGTTTGGCGGCATCTGCTGGGTCCCCAACGCGTGCCGGACCAGGGAGAACACCACGGCCAGCCGGGTGAACGAGGTCATCATGATCAGGATCGCCGGCGCCAGGGACAGTACGGTCATCAGGAGGAGGATCTGGAGAAGGACTGACACCTGCTCCGGCCGATCGGCGTCCTGGATTCCGATCTGGATGGAGGGCAGGGGCGGCAGCTCTTGCGCACCGAGGGCCGGCGGGATGAGGACCGCGGCAAAAAGGAGAAGCGACAGCGCAAGGCGGATGGATCGTGGTTTTCGACCGTTCATGGCCCGGTACCTATTCGCCCTTCTGCGGAGCGCGACCCGTCAGGTTTCCCAGGAGGGTGCCGAAGCTCTGCGAGGCGGGGGTTCCGCTCGTTTCGGCCGGGGGGGCCCCTTCGGGGCGGTTCATTCGTGTGAGGAGGGTGACCGAATCGGTCCCGACCCCGACCACCAGCCACTCGTCCCGGATCTCCACCAGGACGATGGATCGTTTCGGGGCGATGCTCAGAGAGCTCAGGATGCGCATGCGGGACATGCCGGCGGCGGAAGCGCCCCCGATTCGAGCCTTCTTGAAAAGGTAGAAGAGACAGACGATCGCCCCCAGAATCAGGACGAGCGCGCCCGCCGTCTTCACTGCGCTTGCGGCCAGATCCGCCTCCAATGATCGTATCCTTTCCGACTGGACCCCCGCGGACGCCGGGGGACGCTTCCCGGCGGCATTCCCCGGGGCGGCCGTGCTCGTCAAGTCAGGCTCTTGACCCGTTCGCCCGGGCTGATGATGTGGGAGAGTCGCACGCCGAACTTCTCGTTGACCACCACGACCTCTCCCGTGGCCATGAGCTTCTGGTTCACGAAGATGTCCAGGGGTTGATTGATGAGCTTGTTGAGCTCGACCACGGACCCCTGGCTCAGCTTGAGCAGGTCGCCGATGGGCATGCGCGTTCTTCCGAGCTCCACGGTGATGTCCAGGGGAATGTCGAGCAGGAACTCCATGCCGTGAGGTTCATCGTCCTCGTGGATGCCGGGCTCCATGTCCGCAAAATCGACCTCCTGGGCTGTGCCCGCGGTCCCGCCTGCAGCTTCCTCGGTTTCGCTCCATTCCCTGTTTTCTTCCGACATGGGTCGCCCTCGTTCTCTTCACGCCCCTTCCCGGGTTTCGGGTGGCCGTGGTTCTTCGGTTCAGGCCGCCAGTGTCACGGCCTCTTCGATTTTGAAGACCTTCTGGTTTCGGGTCCGCCCCGCGTATCCCTGGAACTTGGGGACGCCGTCCACGTGGGCCGTGAGAGGGGTCTTGTAGGACTTGTCCAGGATGAGGATGTCCCCCTCCTTCAGGTTGAGCAGATCACGAATGGAGAGCTGCGTGGAGCCCAGGTCCACCGTGAGCTCGAGGAACGTCTCTTTGAGACGCTCGCGGAGGTTGTTGATCCAGAACGGGTCCGCCTGCCCGTTCTCGTCCTTCTGGTATCCTCCGGCCAGCTTGTGGCGGATAGGCTGGAAGGAGGAGTACGGGATGCAGAGCGTGACGGAGCCGAGGGGCTTGGTCAGCTCGATGTCGAACTTGACCGACACCAGGTACTCCTCGGGGCGTTCCACGTTGACCACCATGGGGTTGCTCTCCGAGCGGATGAACTCCGTCTTGATGGGATGGATGTCCTCCCAGGCGTCCATCAGGTTGGACAGGGCGATCTGGACCACCTTCCGGATGATCTTGCTCTCGATGGGGGTGAAGTCCCTTCCTTCCACCTTGGTGGAACCCGTGCCCCGCCCCCCGAAAAAGGCTTCCACCAGGTTGAAGACGAGGTGGCTCTCGATGACCAGAATGCCGGTGCCTCTCAGCGGGTCCATCTTGAAGAGGTGAAGGCTCGTGGGGATCGGCAGGGACTGCTTGAAGTGGATGAACTTGATCATCTCGAGAGGCCCCTGCGAGACCTCGACCACCTTCCGAATGGAGGTGGACAACGCGCTTTTCATCTTCTGGGAAAAGCGGTTGTTCACCACGCCGAGAAGCGGCATGTTGCCTTTGACGTCCCGTTCCTGGGTGGTCCAGTCGAAGAGCTCGAGCTCCCCTTCGGGCTCCTCGGACTCCTGCTCGGCCTCGATCTCGCCGGTGTCCAGACCGTTGAGCAGGGCGTCGACCTCTTCCTGGGAAAGCAGCTGGCTCAAGGCTCGAATCCTTCTGCGCGGGGACGGACGGCCCCCGCCTCACTGCACGATGAATTCCGTGAAATAGATGTTGGTGATCTCTCCGGAGTTCAGGAACTGGTTGAGCATGGTCATGATCTCCGCCCTGAGCTGGTACTTGCCCTCCAGCTGCCGGACGTCCTCGAAGGACTTGCTGCTCAAGATGGTCAGAATGGTGTCTCTGAACTGGGGGAGCCGCTTGTCGATCTCGGTGACGACCGCCGCCCTGTCGAGCTCTAGCTCCAGCCTGGTCTTCAGGTACTTCTTTCCCCGCTCGTCGGCCAGGTTGACGATGAAGGTCTCCAGCGGATAGATGGGGCCCATGTCCGAGGCCGCGCCGTCCTGCTTGACGGCGGCTTCCGTTTCCTCTCCTCCGCCGAGCTGGCCGATGATCCCTGATTTGAGGACCATGCCGGCCCCGCCCAGCAGGAGCAGGAGACCGAATACGGCCACGATCAGCTTGACGGGAGCTCCCTTCTTTCCTCCGCCCTCCGCGATGGGCGTTTCTTCCTGTTCTGCCATGAATCACACTCCCTTCGATGTCATTCCCCTCGAGCCGACCGGGGCGCCGATCAGTCGAACGAGGACTCTCGCAGCTGAGGAGCCAGGAAGGCGTTGAGCTTCTGCTCCAGCAGCCTGGGGTTGTCGCCCTTGGCGATGGACATGATGCCTTCGGCCATGAGCTCCTTGGCCATGACCTCCTCGCTGCTCCGGTTTCGGAGCTTCCCGGCGATGGGCAGGAACAGGACGTTCGCCATCAGGGCCCCGTAAAACGTGGTCAGCAGGGCCACCGCCATGGCCGGTCCGATGGTGCTCGGGTCGTCCATGGTCTGGAGCATCTGGACCAGGCCGATCAGGGTGCCGATCATGCCGAGGGCGGGGGC
This sequence comes from uncultured Desulfobacterales bacterium, assembly GCA_964443135.1. Lineage (GTDB taxonomy): Bacteria > Desulfobacterota > DSM-4660 > Desulfatiglandales > HGW-15 > JAIPEI01. Next base: position 81,794 of record CAYUBQ010000004.1, read on the forward strand.
GAAGGTCCCGAGGGTGGTGAAGATCTCCGCACCCAGCTTGTGGCGGTCCTGGATGGAATCGATCTCCGTGCTCAGGATCTCGCGGATGGAGCTGGGCTCGAGCCCGTCGATGGACAGCTGCAGACCCTTGCGCATGAACTCGTCCCTCATGTCCCCGATGCTCGACTCCAGGGCCAGGATGCCTTCCCTTCTCGCCGTCCCCGCCAGTGCCACGAACTCTCCGATCAGCTCCTTCACGGTCTGCTTGCGGTGAAAGAAGGCGTTCTTGACCACCTTCGTCACCTTGAGGATGTCTGGCAGGGGGTAGTTGATCATGGTGGCGCCGAGGGTGCCCCCGGCGACGATCATCAGGCCGGGAATGTTGATGAACAGCGTGAGGCCGCTGCCCATCAGGATGGCGCCGACGACGAGGGCGAAGGCGGTGCAGATGCCGATGAGTGTTGCGATATCCATGGGGCCTCGACTCCGAAGACGTTTCCGTTGGGATCGCCCCATGGGAAAGCAACCTCTGTGCCATTCGGCCCCGGCCGTTTCCGGTGCCGTGGAGGGACGGGAGCCGTTTTCGGCCAACCCATTGATAAAATTATAGATAGTGGTTTCTCGCGAGAAAACGGATGCTGTCGAGGAAAGACCTATTTCTCAAGAATCCACGCGGTTCCCTGCCGGGCCGTGGCTGCGCCGAGCGGAGGACCGGTTCCCGTCGGGGATTGGAGGGTGACCTCGGGAGACCAAGTCAAGATATTGACGGTAGTCGAGGGCGCCCGGGCCGGCAGGGCTTCCCTGGCTCGAGGAAGGTCGAGGGAGGGGCGAAGGCCGGAAAACGGGATTCCGGTCAGGGCGGGAGAGGAGGAGATGGACCGCCCCGGCCGGAACCCGTCTGGAGCCGGGGGGCTTCGTCCCGCGTTCAGTCGACTTGAGGAGGAAGACCGACGGGACGCCGCCCCCGACCGTTGCTAGCGCTTCAGGTTGATCAGCTCCGAAAGCATCTGGTCCGTCACGGTGATGATCTTCCCGTTGGCCTGGAAACCGCGCTGGGTGGTGATCATCTTGACGAACTCGTTCGCGATGTCCACGTTGGACTGCTCCAGGGAGTTGGGCGCGATGCTCCCCAGGCCGTTGGTTCCGGGCTGCCCGGTGATGGCATCGCCGCTCTCGCGGGTCTCGCGGAACAGGTTCCCGCCCTCCTTGTGGAGCCCCTGCTCGTTCTGAAACTTCGCGAGGGTCGTGCGATAGAGGGGCAGGATCTGGCCGTTGGAGTAGATGCCGGTCATCACCCCGTCCACGTCCACGTCCACCCCTTGGAGGTCGCCGGCCCCGTACCCGTTGCCGGACTGGAAGGTCGTGGTGGAGGCACTGGCGAACTGGGTGGAGGTGAGGGAGTCGTTGACAAAGGCCCCTGACCCGTCGTCCTGGGTCCCGGGGTTGAACTCCACCTGCATCGGGTTCCCGCCGATGAAATCCGGGTTGAACTCGTAGTAGCCGTTGGCGTTGGTGGAGGCGGGGTTCCAATCGGCCGAGCCGGTGATATCAAACGTGACCGTATCACCATTACCCGCTCCTGAGAACTCCAGGGAGATGTCCACATCGCCGTTTGCGCCCCCGTCGAGATCGATATCCAGAGCCGTCGCGCTGTTGTTCCCCCCGACGCTGGGCTCTGCAGAGCCGTAGCCTGGGCTGGTGTTGATGGTCCAACTGCCTGCGACTGCATCGTATTCCAGTTCAAAGCCCGTTGAGTCCGCCGTGAGGCGTCCTGGATTCACCGCCAGTTCTTCCACACTCACGGTACCGCTCGGCACGACATTGCTCACCGACTGCTCGTGCCCTGCGGAGTCGAGCGTCTCCATGGTCATGTCCGTCATGGTCCCCGAGCTGTCCGAAAACGTCATCTCCCCCCGGGCCAGGAGGCCCGCACTGGATGTCCCGGCGAAGCCGGAACGTGCGTCCTCGGCCGGGTTGCACGTCACCATGTACTCCCAGGTGGAGTCCGACACGGGATCGTAATGCACCGTGACGTCGTGGGTGTCCCCGAGGGAGTCGTACACCTTGACCGTGGACTGGTACTCTTGATTGGAAGCGGCAATGGGGGGGTCATTCGCGGCATTCCACGCATTGCTGAGCAGGGACGTCTGGCTCGTTGCGCTGGAGTCCAGGTTGGTGATCAACTGGATCTGGGTGCTTTCCTCCGGCGGGGAGGTGAAGGAATCGAGCACGACGTCGGTCACGGATCCCACGTCCTGACCCGTGTCCTGATCCAGCTCCCAGCCCTGGACCACGTAGCCCTCCGGGTTCACCAGGTACCCGTCGTTGTCGAAACGGAAGTTGCCCGCCCGGGAGTAGAACAGCTGGTCGCTTCCGGACTCCCGCAGCTGGAAGAACCCGTCCCCGCCGATGGCCAGGTCGGTGGTGTTGCCGGTGGACTCGAAGGAACCCTGCTGGAACAGGCTGGTGATATCCCCCATGGCCGTGCCCCGTCCCACCTGGGCCGTGCCCGACATGGTGGCCGTGGACTGGCTCAGCAGGTCCTGGAACGTGAACCGGCTGCTCTTGAACCCCACGGTGTTCACGTTGGAGATGTTGTCGCCGATGATCTGCATGGCATTGCCCAGGGTGCTCAGCCCGCTGATGCCCGAAAATAGAGCGCTGGAAAGGGCCATGGTCTCGTCCTCCTTTTCCCGTTGAGATGATCGTTCCCCCCAATGGGGGGTGACTCCGCTTTCTTGGGCGCACAAAGCGCCCCTTTTACGCTTGATGGGTTTCAGGGGCCGTCCGGTTCCTCGCCCGGGTCCTCTGTCGGGGGGGCGTCCTCTCCGGAGGCTCCTCCGGCCAGCCGAACGTCCAGGACCGACCCCAGCTCCACCGGGATGTCCCCGACATAGAGGGTGGATGCGTCGCCCTCGAGGCGGACCCGGTCCACCGTACCCAGGACCCGGGGGGTGACGCGGACGGATTCACCGACAGGGTTCCGGGCGGTGATCTCGACGCCGTAGTTCCCCTCGGGCATCTCCGCCCCCGCGGTGCTTTTCCCGTCCCACGTAAACTCGTGAGTACCGGCCTGGAGTGTGCCCAGGGAGAGAGAGCGGACGGGAACGCCCCGTTGGTCCGAGATGACAGCGAGGCACTCCGCAGGCCGATCCAGGTCGAACGCCCCTCGTGCCGTGCCTCCGCCGTCCAAGGCCAGCCCGCTGCCCTCAGCCAGAACCTCTTTGCCGATGAGACTCAAGGCTTCGTACCGGGCCTGGTTGTCTTGTGCCGTAGAGAGGGCTTCCAGGTTCTCGTTTGCATTGTAGAGCTGCTCCAGGCTGCTGAACTGTGCGAGCTGGGCCGCAAACTCCGAGCCTTCCATGGGGTTGAGGGGATCCTGATGCTCCAGCTGCGCGAGGAACATTTTGATGAAGGCGTCCCGGTCCACCTCGTTCGAGCTCTCTTTTGCGTGGGGATCGGGTTTTTCCACCTTGGGGAGCCCGCTGATCGAGGAGATGTCCATATCCTTCTCCTTTCCTGTCTCTTGTTTCTGTGGTCCGCCGGTGGTTCGCCGGCCGGGTTCGCGCCTTTTGCGCCCGATCAGACGTGGACGTCGATTCGATACCGTCCGCTGTCGCTGCGACCAAGCGAACGGGCGGAATCCGCGCTGTCATCACCCGAGCCTGCAGCCGAGGTTCGGCCCTGCCCGTTTCGCCCTTTCCGGCCGCTGAACTGGGCCTGGCTCTCTGCGAAGCGTCGGTCTGTCAATCCGGCGGCCACCTCGAACCGTTCCACGACGAACCCCAGGTTGTTCAGCTGCTGCCTGAGCTGCTGGAGGTTGGCCTCGATGAGCTCCTTGACGGCCGGGTTTTCCGCGTTCAGGTGCGCGTGCAGATGCCCCTGGCGAATGACGACGTCCAGCTCGAGCCGCCCCAGATCCGGCGGCGAGATGTGGATTCGGCTCGTCTGCTCTCCGGCGCGCACCATCCAGACCATGCGATCGACGATTTTCGGAAGCGGCTCCGGAAGGTTGGCCGATGCGGCCGTCGCCTTCACGGGGCTGGCCTGCTGCGCTGCGGCCGCCCGATCGGCCCGGGGCAGAGAAACCTCGGCGCCCGACGGGGAGCGAGACGGAGTGGACTCGGCCGCGGCCCCCTGGCGCTGGGCTCCCGGTTTCGAGGAGGCCTGTTCAGCCAAGGTGAAGTCGGGAGCGGCTCTTCCACCGGCGGCGAGCGGTCTCCCATCCGCCCAGGGAAACGGCGGTTGTCCGGGCTTCTCCCCTGCCTTCCCGGATGCATTTCGACCGGACAGGGCTTCCTCGAGCATGCCTGCCAGCTCCTGAAAGGAGGCGGACTTTCCGGCCCCGGGCCCGGGCCCGGTCTTTCGACCCGCCAGGGCCTCGTGTCGGTTCAGGATGTCGAGGATCTGCTGCTTCCATCCTCCCCGCTCCCAGTCGGTGCCGTCCCGGCGGATGTACACCCGGACCGACGGGGCCTCGCCGTCGGCGGATCCGCTCGTCTGCCGTCCGGCGCCTTCGAGCCCCCCGATCTTCGAGAAGGCCCGCGAGCCGCTCCGCTGGACGTGGAGGGATTCCAGAAACCGCTTCACGTCCTCCAGGGGAATCCCCTTTTCCTGCATGAGGGCGGCGATTTCCTTCTTGGCGGCGTTCCGGGCGGCCTCCGATGCGTTTCCGGTCAGGCGATTGAGCTCCGCCTCCAGGCCCGCATCGCGGACGAATTTCTGGAGGTCGCCGGGGCGAAAGCGAACCCCCGTTTCCTGCTGCAGGAGGGTCTGGATCCGTTTTTCCATGCCCGCGGTGAGGTCGGGGAAGAGATCGCGCAGTGCGAGGACAAAGCGCTTCACCGAGAGATCCCCGTCCGCGTTCGTACCCTTTTCCACGGCCGCCCGCACTTCCCCGGCCCCCAGCCCCATCTTGAACAGGGCCTCCTGGAGCCGGGGGACGTCGCTTCGGTCCACCACGAGGGAAGAGGATGAATCGGACGATTTATGGAACAGGGACTGAAGCTTGGTCAGCAGCCGGTCCATCCGGACGTCGCCGTTCTTGTCCGCGAGGGACTGGAACAGCTTCTGGATCGCCTGGGAGGAGAAGCCCTGTTGCTCCAGGATCCGGCCGAGCCTGGAGAGCTCGCCCGAGGAGAGCATGACGCGGCCGGCGCCGAGCCCGAGGGCCTCCAAGCCGTTCCCGGCGGCCCCGGCCTCAGCGGAGAACCTTCCCCCCTCGCTCCCTCCGGATTCGTTCCCGCTCAGTGCAAGGGGGAGCCAGGCCGGAACCCCTTGGTCGTCCTGATCGTTGACCTTTTGGAGAAAATTCCCGAAAAGACTGTCCCCGATATCGCCCGGGGTCGCCTTCCGGTTGAAGCTTCCTCCGCCCGACGGGTTCACGGGGAGGGGTATCTGGGGTGCAAAGGTGTTCATGGCTCGTCCTCGGTCTCGTGATTGGAGAATCGACGCCCTGGTGAAGAGCAACCGGCGTGCCAGAATGGGGTTTCGAGCCTAACTGTCTGATATGAAATGATAACGTTCCAGGCGGCGGACTGGGGAACGTGCGGAGGAAAGGAAGGAATTGCCAGGATGCTTCGGGGGAGGGCAAAAATTGCCGTACTCTCGGAGAGGTTTCCGGGGCCGCGTCCTTTGTCCGACCACACCCGGCAGGACAAAGATCATCGTACTCGTACTCAGTCCCGAAGGGACGACACTCGTACACGAAAAGGGACGGACGTCGACCACGGGGGAAAACCCGAGAACGAGCTCGGGTACGCTTGCGACGGGTTGATCAATCTCTCATATTCCGGTTTTCAAGGGGTTCGAGGACGGTGACGCTGCATCCGTTCGTTGAGTCTGTCGTACCCGGATTCGGCCGGCGGTCACTCCATCCGGCTCAGCTGCTCGCTGATGGCTGCGCCCCGGTCCGGGGGCATGGAGGCGAGGATCTGCCCGGCGTTCTTGCCGCGCATGTTGCCGAGGATCCGAACCACGTTGGGGATGTCGAGCTCACCCATGATGGCCGCGGCGCGCTCGGGCTCCATGGACTGGTAGAGCGACACCAGGTGCTGCACCTTGGTGTCGTTGAGGGCCTGCTCCCGTTCGGCCAGCTTCTTGGCGAACGAGGTCAGGTCGGCCTGGACCTCCTCCAGCTCGGCCATCTTCCGGTCGATCTCCTTCTGGAGGGGACGGATCTGCTCCTCCCGCTCCCGGAGCTCCTCCTCCCACTGCCGGAGACGTTGCTCCTTTTCCAGGAGTGCCCGCTTCTTTTCCGCGGACGGGGCCGGTTGTTGCCGGGCCTCGTCCCCGGCCAGGGCCACCGTTCCCGGGAGATCGAGCGAGGCGCCGGTCAGAAGGAGGCCGCTGACCAGGATCTTGGCTAGAATGAGCAGGGTAAAGGCTGCAGCGGCCGGCACGAAGAGTCGTTTGGGCTTCATGCGAACGCCCTCCCGTGGCGGATTACGGCGATCTCGTCCAGGACCTTCTGTTCCTTTCGCTGCTCTTCCTGAAGCCATGCCTGACGTTCCCTCTCCTCGAGCTTCTCAACCATTTGCACTTCCCTCGTCCGCTCCAGGACCCCCTGCAAGCGGTCCCGCACGCCCTCTTTGCAACGTTCGACCTCCGCTTCCTGGGCCTGGATACGCCCCTCGAGCCCGGAGACGAAATCCGCGTGGCTCTGAAGGAGATAAGCGGGCGTTCGGCTCTTGAGGGCCTGCTGGAGCTCCTCGCCTGTTTCCCGCCGTCGATTCTGAAGCGCCTCGACTGTTTCCCGGGCCTGGGACAGCCTCTTTCTGGCGCGGCCGAGCTCGATCTCGGCCCGCTCCTTGCGGTGGAGCCGATACCTCAGAAGTGCTTCGAATCGAAAAGAGAACCCCATGATGCCTGCTTACGCTATCGCGAGCGGGTTTTTGCCGCGCGACCGAGATTGCGTACGGTGAGCAGCTTGGTCATTTCCCCGATGCTTTTTCCCATCTCGGCACGGGTGCCCACTTCTTGAGTCAGAAACGCATTCAAGTCGTCAATCATCTCCAGGGCGTGGTCCGTTCGATCGTTGACCCCCTTCTCGTACGCGCCGACGTTGACGAGGTCTTCGATTTTTGCGAAGTCGGCCAGAAGTCCCCGGAACTCCATGGCGCGCTTTCGGTGATCCGGAGAGGCCACCTCGGACATGAGCCGGCTCACGCTGGAGAGCACGTTCACGGCCGGGTAGTGGCCGCGGGAGGCCAGGTCCCGATCCAGGACGATGTGTCCGTCCACGATGGAGCGGACCGCGTCGGCGATGGGCTCGTTCATGTCGTCGCCCTCGACCAGCACGGTGTAGATGCCGGTGATGGACCCCTGTCCCGAACCCGTCCCGGCCCGTTCGAGCAGTCGGGGGAGGTGAGCGAAGGTGCTGGGCGGGTAGGCCTTGCTCGTGGGCGGTTCGCCCGCGGCGAGTCCGACCTCTCGTGCAGCCATGGCGAACCGGGTGACCGAGTCCATCATGAGCAGGACATCCTTGCCCTCGTCCCGGAAGAACTCGGCCACGGCCGAGGCGAAGTAGGCTCCCCGGATGCGGGAGAGAGGGGAGGAGTCGGAGGTGGCCACCACCACGACGGAGCGGGCGAGGCCCTCCGTTCCCAGGTCCCGTTCGATGAACTCGCGGACCTCCCTTCCCCGCTCCCCGATGAGGCCGATGACGTTCACGTCCGCCGAGGTGTACCGCGCCATCATCCCCAGCAGGACGCTTTTTCCCACACCGGACCCGGCCATGATGGCGGCCCGCTGCCCCTTGGCGAGGGTGGTCAGGCAGTTGATGGAGCGCACGCCCACGTCCAGGGGATCGGTGATGCGTGCCCGGTGGAGGGGGTTGACCGGGTCGGCATAGAGAGGTATCTCGCGGTCCGGGGAGAGCACCTGCCCGCCGTCCAGGGGGTTGCCGAGCCCGTCGAGGACCCGTCCCAGAATGTCCCCGCTCACCGCGGCGGCCGCCCTGTATCGGTCGGCGATGACGGTGCTTCCCGGTTCGATCCCGTCGGCCTTGCCCAGGGGCATGAGGAGAACCCGGTCCTCCCGAAACCCGATCACCTCGACCGGAACGGCCCTGCTCCCGTCGCCGGCCGGAACCACGCGACCGATGGCCCCGACCGGCATGGCCGGGCCGTTGGCCTCCAGAACCGTGCCCACCACCTTGGTGATGCGCCCCTCCGTGGTGACGGTCTCGACGGCGTCCACCGCCTGCACGTACCTGGCGAGGTTCAGGCTCACGACTCGCCCTCCCGGCCTGCCATGAAGGCCCGCTCGATCGCCTTGTCGATGATGGAGAGCTGCTCGGAGACCGTCGCCCTGATGGTACCGAATCCGGTCTCCAGCACGCACCCGCCCCGGTCCACCGCTTCGTCCTCCTTCACCTGGAACCGCCCCCCTTCCGTCATGGACGCAAGCTCCGGAAGGATCCTGCGGATCTCCTCCATGTCCTCCGGATGGACGTTGACGGCGAGGCGGCTCCGGTCCGCGACAAAGTCGAACGCGGCCTGCACGGTCCTCCGGATGACGGCCGGGTCGGTGCGGATCTCCTCCCGCACGATCCGTCTCGCGATGCGCGAGCTCAGGATCACGACCTCCTGCTCGGCCTCGCGGAACAGGGAGGATTTCAGGGAGCGCAGCTCCGATAAGAGGATCTCCATCTGCTGACGCTGCTCCTCGATCTGCTTGTTCTCCAGCTCCAGGCCGTCCTTTCGGCCCTGCTCGAACCCCTTCTCGTAGGCCTCCCGTTCCAGCCGGGCCAGCCTTTCCTCAACTCCTTCGGTCTCCTCTTGGTCGTTTCCGGTCTCCGGTCGGGGCGGGGGTCCCGGGGGTCCTCCCGGCAGAACCAGCGCTCCGGTTTCGGACCGGGACGGCGACGCGTCTTCGTCCTCCCGCCCAACGGTGTCGGGATCGTAGGAGCGGATGTTGAACTGGACGCCGTCCTCCTTTTTGATGACGTTAGACCAGGACATCGTCCCCTCCCTTGCCGCCGAGAACGATCTTGCCCTCCTCCTCGAGCCTCCTGGCCGTCTTCAGGATGTTCTGCTGGGCCTGCTCCACGTCCCGCAACCGGACCGGGCCCATGACCTCCATGTCCTCCTTCATCATCTGCGCTGCGCGCTGGCTGACGTTTCCGAAGATCTTGTCCCCCAGGCCTTCGCTGGCGGTCTTGAGCGCCAGGATGAGCTCGTCGTTGCCGATCTCCTTGAGCAGCGTTCGTATGGAGCGGTCGTCGAGGTGGATGAGGTCCTCGAACACGAACATGGACTGGCGGATCTCCTCGGCCAGCTCCTCCCGGTCCTCTTCTATGCGCTCGAGAATGGAGCTCTCCGTCTTCTGGTCGACCTGGTTCATGATCTCGGCGGCCGCCTGGACGCCGCCGAGCTTCTCGTTCGACTCGTTTCCGATGTCGGCGATCTGCTCCACGATCACCTCATGGATCTCGTCCACGATCTCGTCCGGGACGTTGTCGAGCTCGGCGATCCGAACCACCACCTCGCTCTGTACGACCTCGGGCAGGAGCTGGATGACCTCGGCGGCGGTTTGATGGTTCAGGTTCACGAGGATGAGCGCCACGGTCTGGGGGTGCTCGTCCCTCAGGAGGTTCGACAGGACCTGGGGGCTCAGGCTGCGGAGCATATCGAAGGGGCGACCGCCGTCCTGGGGGGAGAAACCGCTCAGGAGGGAGTCCGCCTTCCGGGAGTCGAAGGCCTGGCTCACGGTCTTCTTGAAGAAGCTCGATCCGCTCACGCCGAGGAGGCTGGTCTCACGGCAGGCGGCGAAGAACTCGTCCATGATGGAGGCGACCACGTGGGTGTCCACGCTCTTGATCTGGGCCATGTGCTCCCCGATGACCTTCACCTCCTCGTCGTCGAGGTGCTTGAACACGTGGGTGGCGAAGGACTCGCCCATCACCATGAGGAGAACGGCGGCTTTTCGAGGTCCTGTCAACCCTTTGATCAGGTCCACGGTCAAGCGCTCCCTTCACTCAGCCAGGATCGAATGATGTTGGCCGCCATCTCCGGGTTCTTCTTGGTCAGCTCGAGGAGCTGGGTCTGCTGCTCCATCTCGGGGCTGGCCTTGGCGCCTCCGCCTTCCAGTTGCGGAGTGTCCGAACCCTGGCGCAGAAGCGCCTGCTGCTGGCCGGCCTGGCTCAGCCATCTCCGGAACGGCCGGACCGCCAGGACGAAGAACAGGACGATGAGGAGGAGGTTGAGGCCCGGCTTGGTCATCTTTTTCGCGTAGGCGATCCACGCGGGTTCGGCTTGGGCGCCGACCATGGCATTCTCCGCCCCCCGAAGGGCGAACGGGATGTTGGACACGCTCACCTGGTCCCCTCGCTGCTCGTTGAAACCGATGGCCTTCATGACGATCTCTTCGAAGGTTTTCATCTCCCTTCGGCTCCGGGGAGAGAACTGCCGGTCGGTCTCGCCGTCCTGCCCCGCCGCGGTGGTGTAGGGTCCGTCGATGACGACGGCGGCTGTGAGGCGGGTGATGTCTCCGACGGAGTTGACGATCCGGCGGTTCACCCGGTTGATCTCGTAGTTGATGACCGAGTTCTCCTTCTCGAACCCCTCGCTGGACCGCCCGCTGCCGGCCGTGTTCTGTTGCTGGACCACCTGGTACTTCAGGTCGGGGCTGCCTCCGGGGAGGCCCCGGCCCTGCGAAGAGGACTCCTTCTGAACCTGCTCGCTTCGAGCCACCGCGCTGTCCGGGTCGAACGACTCCTCGGAGACGCTCACCTGCCGGAAGTCCACGTCGGCCGCCACCCTGGCCACGACCTTGTTGGCCCCGATCACGGGCTCCAGCATGGTCTGGATGCGGTTCTCCAGGGAGCGCTCCAGCCTTCGCTGGTACTCGAACTGGGAGCGGCTCAACCCTCCGGCGGTCGGGGCGTCCTGTCCCTGGGACAGAAGCCCGCCGGCCATGTCCACGACCGTGACGTTCTCCGGCTTGAGCCCCTCCACGGCGCAGGCCACCAGGTTCACGATCCCCTGGAGCTCCCGGCGGTCCAGGACCCGGCCCGGGACGAGGCGGAGGACCACGGAAGCGGTCGCGGGCTTTTCCGGTTCCGCAAACAGGCTGTCGCCGGCCGCAACGATGTGGACCCGGGCCTGGCTGACGGTGTCGAACTGGGTGATGGTCCGGGCCAGCTCTCCCTGCAGCGCCTGCTGGAACTTCAGCTTCTGCACGAACTCGGTGGTTCCGAAGGAGACGTTGTCGAACACCTCGAACCCCACGTTGCTGCCCTGGGGAAGCCCCTCGGCGGCGAGGTCGAGCCGCAGCTGGTAGACCATCTCCTCGGGCACGAGAACCGCGCCGCCGCCCTCCTTGAGCTCGAACGGGATCCGTTGCTCCTTGAGCTTCTCGGTGATCTTCGCCGCATCCCCGGTGCCGAGATTGCTGAAGAGCACCTGGTAGTTCGGACGGTTGGTCCAGAGGAGGAGGGCGACGAACCCGCCCACCACCAGCAGCATGGTCACCGCCAGGGATATCCTTCGGGCGGGCGGCATGTTCCTCAGGATCTCGACGAACTGCTGAATCGTGTTCTTACCGGCGCCTTCTTCCGCCATGGCTCACCCTCTGTCTCGGTCTCAGCCTCGCCGGTGCTCCCGGCGGTTTTCGCCGGAACCGGCCGAAACGGCTAGAACGACATCCTCATGATTTCCTGGTATGCGTCGAGCAGCTTGTTCCGAATCTCGACGAGGAGCTTGAAGGAGACCCCCGCCTTCTCGGAGGCGATCATGATCTCGTGAAGGCTCTGGCGCTTGCCTACGGCGAACTCGGCCGCCTTCCGATCCGCCGCCTTGAGATTCGCGTTGACCTCCGTGTAGAAGGCCTCCAGCGTGTCCCGGAAGCTCGAAGGAGAAGCCGCCTCGGTGCGGTCCTGCGGCTGGATCTGTTGAAGGATGTTCGGGAAGCCCCGGATCGGATCCATGGGATTACCTGCCTGCTCCGGTGTCCGGCCTGGGTGTCATCAGCGGCCGATCTCCAGGGCCTTGAGCGCCATGTCCTTGGCGGCCTTCACCACGGCGGCGTTGGCCTCGTAAGCCCGGTTGGCGTTCAGCATGAGCACCATTTCCTCCACCAGGTTCACGTTCGGGAGGTGGACGTACCCCTCCGGGTCCGCGTCCGGGTGGGTCGGATCGAAGGTCCGCTTGAAGGGCCCTTCCACGGGGACCACCTCGGTGACCTCGACGCCGTTCAGCTCACGGTCCAGAGCGTCCGCCAGGTGGGCGTCGAACCCCTGCACCGCCTGGGTGGCCTGGAAAACGGTGATTTTTCTCCGGTAGGGCGTCCCTTCCTCGGTCCGGGTCGTGTTCGCGTTGGCCAGGTTCGTGGAGATGACGTTCAGCCGGGTCCGCTGCGCCACCATCCCGCCGGCCGCCAGGTCGATGGTTCGAATGAGATCCATGAAACTATCTCCTTCCCGCGTCGATCACGTCCCTCAGGGCCCGGAACTTCTTGGACAGGAGGGTGACCGAGGCCTCGTAGAGCAGGTTGTTCTTGGCCATCTTGGCCATCTCCCGATCCAGGTTCAGCCGGTTCGAGCCGGTGATGCCCGCCGCGTAGTCCTGGACGGTGTACACCCGCTCGGGATCCGGAGAGACGGGGAAATGCTTCTCGTGGGTCTTCCGGAGGATCACCTCCTCCGTGCGGGAGACCCGGTTCCGGTCCACCGCGTCTCGGAGGGCCTGGTTGAAGGTGGCCTCCTTGGGCGTGTAGCCGGGGGTCTCGATGTTGGTCATGTTGCCCGCAATCACCGACTGGTTGGCCGCCCTGAAGTCCAGGGCCTGCTCGAGCGCCTTCACGGTTCTTCCCATCAACCGGTTTCGCAGGATGCTCTCGATTTCCATGTCCGCCTCCTTGGTTGCTCTTCCCTCCACATCTGCAAAAGCGATACCAAAAGGAACGGCCGCACGGTCGGCGCGATTCGCAGGCGCAATCAAGGTCCGGCGGGCGGTGGAAGCTCCCCGATCCGGGCCCGGGCAGGAAAATGTTGCAGGGACCAGGTCGGGCCACAGGGGTGCAGGAGCGGCATGAGGGACGGCGGGTTTTCCGGCGGGAAAAGCACGTCAAGATATTGACAACGTCAGGGATCGGCACTTTCCGCCGTCGAGTCGCCGGTCTCCTTCCGGTACTCGTTCAGCTTGTTTCTCAGGGTGCGAACGCTGATGCCGAGGACCTTGGATGCCCGGGTGCGGTTGCCCTGGTGATCGTCCAGGGCCCGGAAGATCATCCGTTTCTCCATCTCGCGGAGAGGCAAAAGGCTCTCTCCGGTCTCCGCTCCGGTTCCTGGGGCTTCGTGGCCGCCCAGACCCGCCAGGAAATCCAGGTCCTCGGGACGCACGACGTCACCGTCCACCAGGAGAACGGCTCGCTCCATCAGATTTTCCAGCTCCCGGACGTTGCCCGGCCAGGGCATCCGCTTCAGCCTGCCTTCCGCTTTCGTCGACAGGGTCTTGGACGGGAGCCCGTTGAGGGCGGCGGTCTCACGGAGGAACTGCTCGGCGAGTACGGGGATGTCGTCCGGCCGTCTCCGCAGGGGGGGAAGGCGCAGGGGAACCACGCTCAGCCGGTAGAAGAGATCCTGACGGAAGGATCCCTCCCGCACCTCCCTTTCCAGGTCCCGGTTCGTGGTGGCGATGACGCGGACGTCCACGGCGACCGGGTCCTGCCCGCCCACCCGGTCCACCTCCCTCTCCTGGAGGACGCGCAGGAGCTTGGCCTGGACCGGCACGGCCGTCTCACTGATCTCGTCCAGGAGAAGGGTGCCCCCGTTGGCCAGCTCGAACTTTCCCTTCTTGCGGCCGACCGCTCCGGTGAAGGCGCCTTTCTCGTGGCCGAACAGCTCGCTCTCCAGGAGGTTCTCGGGCAGGGCCGCGCAGTTCACGGCGACAAAGGGGCCTGCGTTGCGCCGGCCGTTCTCGTGGATGAACCTGGCGATCACCTCCTTGCCGGTCCCGCTCTCACCCTGGATCAGGACGGTGGACCGGCTGGGAGCGATCCGGGCGGCCAGTTCGATGATCCCGGTCATCTCGGGGTGGACCGCAACGGGGCGCTTTCGGGAGGTGCTCGGCAGGCAGATGGAAACCCGGGGATCGAGAGGCGCCCGAGCACCCGGCATGCGAAGCGTGTTTTCCAGCACCGCCCAGAGCCGTTCGGCGTCGACGTTCTCCGGCAGGTACTCCGTGGCGCCCATGCGGATCGCCTCGGTCGCCTCCTCGATGGTCGGCCGGGTGCTGGCGAGGATCACCGGCATGGACGGGAAGGCGCTCCGCACCTCTTGGAGGACGGCGAGCTCACCGCCTCCGTTGACCTGTCCCACCCAGACGCCGGGCCGCGTTCGCTCGATGGTCTCGAGGAGCCCTTCCGCGGCCTCCGCGATCACGACCCGGTACCCCAAGGCCTCGATACGGTCCCAGAGTCCCTTGGGGAGCGGGATCCGGTTTGCCGTCCACAGGATGTTGTTGTGGCTTTCAGGCATTGTTTTCAGCTTCCATTCGACCAGCTGGACAGCCGCCGCAGCTGCTTCTCCAGGCCGAGAGCGCCCAGCCGGAGGCGAACCCGCTGCTGGAGCGGCCCGTCGCCCTGCTCGGAGATCTCCACCAGGAGGGGTTCGGCACGCCCGTAATCCCCGAGAGCCAGGTAGGCCTGGGCCATCTGAAACCGAAGCTCCCAGTATCCCTTCTCTCCCGGGGCATAGCCTTCCTCGAGGGCGCTCTCGAACGACTCGAGCGCGTTCTCGTGGCGGCCCTCCCCCGCACAGGCGATTCCGAGCTCGCGATAGGCCCGCCTGAGGATGAGCTGGGACTTCTCCAGCCGCTCGGCGAGACCGATGCAGCGGTTCAGGGAAGCCCGCGCCTGCTCGACGTCCCCCCTTTCTCTTTCGATCCGCCCCATGTTCAGCTGGATGGAGGCGATGTCGCGATCGGTCAGGAGCCGTTCTCCACGCACGAGTCCCCGGTAGAGCTCATAGGCTTCCCCGCTGCGGCCGCGATCCCGGTAGAGACCGGCGAGGACGAGGTCCAGCTGCTGGCGGTCGGCGGCGGGCAGGAGAGCCCGATCCTCTTTCCTCTCGAGGAGCTCCAGGGCCCGGTCTTCTTCTCCCTCCGCGATCAGGCTCCCGGTCAGGCCGAGAACCCTTCGGCCCTTGGAGATCTGGTTCAGGTCGTACGGCCTGATGGACTCCAGGAGATCGGCGGCTTCCCGATGGCGTCCGAGATCGTGCATGGAGAGCCCCGCCAGGAGGAGGACCTCCGGATCGATGTTCCGGCGAAGAAGGGCTTTCCGGGCCAGGTAGAACTCCACCAGCGCTTCGGGCCGTTTCAGCCGGTCGAGGCGTTTCATCTCCTGCTCGGCGCTGCAATAATAGAGTCGTTGCGCCTCCATCTTCATCTCGTTTTGAAACGGCTTCTCCATGAGCTCCCGAAGGATTTCGAGGCCCCGGACGTACTGCTCCTCCTCGTAGTGCTTTCGCGCCATTTCGAGGGCGGCCAGGTCGCCCAGGGGCTTGCCCGCATTGTCCTTGCGGAAATCCTGGAAGGCCTGGTAGCCGGACTCGTAGCCTGCGAGACGCAGTCTGGCGATGGAGGCCCCGTCGCCGTCGGGGTACTCACGAATGACGGCCCGGTAGAAACGCTCCGCCTCTCTCGGCCGGGACGCATGGTGGTAGGTGTCGCCGATTCGGGCGAGGATCAGGTCGGCGCCCTCCGGCTGCCCCCCGATGTTCAGGGCGCGGAAGAAGAACTCCCTCGCCGGCTGGTAACGTTTCAGGTAGAGCGCATTCCTCCCGCGAAGGAACAGGAACTCGGGGCGATCGAGGTAGAATCGGGGGTGTGCTTCGGAGAGCCCGTTCAGCTCCTCCCAGGCCTTTTCGTGCAGTCCCACGGCCTGGAAGTACCGCGCGACGTCCATGCGGGCTTCCCGGGCGAGGGGCGAATCGGGGTGGTCTTCGAGGACCGCTTTGAAATCCTCGACCGCCTTGTCGGGACGGTTCACTTTCAGGTAGACGCGGCCTCGCTCCAGCCGCGCGCGTACGGCGGTTTCCGGATCGCCGGCGCTGTGGAGCACGATGTTCAAGTACCCGATGGCTGCGTAGTCGTTCCCCAGCAGCGAGCTCGCGCGGGCCATGTTCAGATAGGCTCCGGGGACGCGGGGAGACTGCCGAAACCTCGAGATGGCGCTCTGGTAGGTCTTCATCATGGTGGAGAAGCGGTCCGTTTCTCCACTCCTGATCAGGGCGAACGCCGCATCCCCCTCGAGGAAGAGCACCCTCTCCTCCATGGGCGATCCGGGGAAGCGCTCCAGGAAACGGCTGCACAGGTCGGCGGCACGCTCGTGGTCTCCGGCTTCGTGAGCCTGGCGGAGGTCGCCGTAGAGGAGGGACTCGTCCGGGTCCAGCTCCCGCAGGAGGTCGTCCTCCGAGACCCCTTCCCGCTCGGTCCGGCCCGGGGCCGGGGAAGGCGCCTCCGGGGAGGGAGCGCCGGCTGGATCGGCGCCGGAGGCGATCCGACCCCGGAAGACCGGTCCGTCGTTGGAGGCCGGAGGGGCGCCGACGGGTCTTGCCGGCTCATCGGCGACGCTCGGACCCGTTTCGCTTTCCTCCTGCGGGGCATCGGGAGAGACCGGTAAAGCGACCGAAGGGAAGGGCGTCACACCGGAGGCCTCCGCCGTGAGAACGGGGGCGGGGACCGGTTCCCCTTCGAACAGATCGGTGACCAGCCGGCGGCCGTCCCCGGTCCAGAAAACCCGAACGCGGTCGATCCGGGTGAGAAGCTGAATGTCGATCTCCGTCTCCCGTCCGTTGGTCTGAACGGTCGCCAGGGACAGGTTGCCGGCCGGGCCGTACCGGGTTCGATCGAACGCAGGCTTCACCAAGGGAAGGCGGAGCCGGACCCGGCCCCGGGAGGGGTGGCTGAGCTCCCAGGCGGGGGGGCGGTCCAGGGCGAGGACCATGCGGGTCCGCATGTCCACGAAACCGAACTGCACGGGTTGCAGCGTCGACTCCTCCGGGGTGCCTTCGGGGGTCTGCGGTCCGTTTCGGCTGTGGAAGAGCTCCAGGTACAGGGAGCCCGCATCGGCGATCCAGGCCACGCTCGCGTCCCGAACGGGTCCCGGCAGGGTGAAGAGGAGCCCCGTGTCCGGTTCGGCGACCTCCGGGTCCAGCTCCAGGATCGAGCCTCCGGCTGCGATCCTTTCCAGAAAATTTCCGGAACCGGCGGTTCCGTGAAGGAGGAGCCGGACCCGGCCCCGGGAGACGGCCTCGAGGGTGTAGACCGGACGGGCTTCGAGCCGGATCATGCAGCGGATCCGCTCCGGCTCCCGGTGCAGCGCGACGCCCAGGGCCCTGTTGTCGGCGGACGCCTGCGCGGGACACCATGAGAGGGGGACGAGGAAGAGGAGGGCCGGGAGAAGTGTGGCCCGTATGATCGACCACCGATTCATTGCGTCTCGAGCAGCCTCCTCAACAGCTGAATCATCTCCTCCTGCTGCTTGAGGATTTCCAGGTTGGTCTGCACCATGAATCGTGCGGACACGGCGATCTCCCTCAACCGGTCGGCCGACGGATCGTTGCTGTAAACGGTGGATTGTCGCCCGGGCTCTCTCCGCAGGGCCTCGTAGAACTCCTCGGTCAGCTCGAGGTAGACCCCTTCCGGGATCCGGGCCCCGGAGGAGCCGTCCTGGGCGGCGGCCGTACCCGTGCCGACCGGCCCCCCGATCAGGATAAAGAGCAGGGCCGTGCAGGCCGCGATGCGGGCGAACGGTTTCATGGTTCCTCCAGACGTTTGTGGTTTCGGAGATGTCACCAAGGGGGAAAGCACATCCCGTGCCATCGGGGCGCTCCGGCGGTCACGGGCCGCCGGCGGCCCTCCGGACCTCGGTCCGTGGAGGCTTTCGCCGGTCCCCGCTGCAACCGGACCGTTTCCCGCCCGCAAAGCGCCCGAAAGCGTCAGCAATTTGACGAACCGGTCCCGCGACCCCATCATGCTCCGGCCAGGCCGGAACTGCCTTGACATTTCACCCGCCCGAGGGTTCAATTTTTCGCAAACCCCGCTCCGCCGCCGGCCGCGCCGCAAGCTGTGGCGGCCACAGGGGCGGACCAGTGGCGCTGAGGCCTCTCGGTGTTTTGTTATGATTGACGCATTCGCGAAAA
>CAYUBQ010000004.1:100020-116116 GCA_964443135.1 uncultured Desulfobacterales bacterium
ATTCGCGAAAACCCGCTCACCCGCCGCCGGCTGCGCCGTGAGCTCTGGCGACCGCGGGGGCGGACCAGTGGCGCTGAGGCCTCTCGGTGTTTTGTCATGATTCCCATCCGCGACACGATCCAGTCCAAGAGCTATCCCCTCGTCAACAACATGCTCATCGGCATCAACGCGGCGATCTATCTCGTCACCCTGGCCAAGGGTGACGCCGTCCACGAGCTGTTCGTGGTCTACGGACTGATCCCCGCCCGATACACGGTACCCGAGATCTCCCGCTACTTCGGCTTCGGCCAGCAGGCGTTTTCCCTGGTCTCCTTCATGTTCCTTCACGGAAGCTTCCTGCATCTCCTGGGCAACATGTGGAGTCTCTACATCTTCGGCGACAACGTGGAGGACCGCATGGGCTCCGCGAGATACCTGGCCTTCTATCTGCTCTGCGGGCTGGTCTCCGGCCTCTTCCACCTGGCGCTCAACTCCCAGTCCCAGGTCCCCACCATCGGCGCGAGCGGCGCCATCGCCGGGGTCATGGGGGCCTACTTCATCCTGTATCCCCAGTCGAAGATCCTGACCCTGATTCCCATCTTCTTCATCCCCTACTTCATCGAGATCCCGGCCTTCGTCTTCCTGGGAATCTGGTTCGTCCTTCAGTTCCTGAGCGCCGCGGGGCCGCAGGCACAGTCCAGCGGGGTGGCCTGGTGGGCGCACATCGGCGGGTTCGTGTTCGGCCTTCTCTGTCTCAAGCTGTTCCTGAAGGTGCCTCCCGTGGGCCTCTCCGGACGGCTTCGCTCCGTGGGCCCCGAGCGGAAGCCCCATCGACTCCAGGTGATCCGAACCACCGGCCGGCCCGGGGACCCGAACCTCTACGGGCGCATCCGCGTGACGCCGCGGGAGGCGGAGGAAGGCGCCCGCAAGCTGGTGAACATTCCCTGGGGGGCCCAGCGGAGGCTGTTCAACGTTCGAGTTCCCGAAGGAACGGACGAGGGCCGTGTGCTCAGGCTCGCCGGCCTGGGACGGAAGCAGGCGGACGGTCAGGTCGGCGACCTGATGCTGGAGGTGAAGATCGAGCCCGAGGGTTGATTTCCGCCCCACGAGGCGCCGGGGAGGCGGGGGAACGCACGGTCTCGGGCGGGCGTTTTCCGGTCCGTTTGGGCTTGTACATTCCTGGGGAACCTGCTAAAAGCTTCATATCCCGGAGGATTCGCCACCGAAGACCCGTCCGCAACGGTCCTTCGGGATCCAGGTGCGCGACCCGGAACACCGAACCAGGCTGCCGATCATCATGGGTGCTACGCCAATCTACAAGACGAGCCAGCTGCCCAAGCTGCTGATCAAGCTGAACCGCGATCAGATGACCGGTACGGTCACGATCAAGGACGACAGGCGGAGCTTGAGGGTCTACCTCAGGCAGGGGCACGTCACGAGCGCCGACGGCCTGAACGCGGAAAGCCGCCTGATCAAGGAGCTCGCCCGGAAGAAGGGGCTGTCCCCGGAGGTGGTGGGCAAGCTCGAGCGCCTGCTGGCGAAGGATCCCCGTTCCCTGGGACGGACCCTGGTGGATCGCGGTCTGGTCAAACCCGAGGTCTGGGGCCGGTTCCTGCTGTTCAAGGTCAAGCAGACCCTGACCGCAGCCTTCCAGATGACGGACGCCGACCTGGGTTTCAGCGAGAGCCCGGTGGAGGTCGATCCGTTCGATTCCATCGACTACAACCTGTTTCAGCTCCTCATGGAAACCGTCAAAGGCATGCGGGACGGTGCCTTTTTCCGGCGTTACATCGAAGGCCCCGAAGGGATTTACGAGACGTCGGTCGATTCGGCTGCTCTGAAGGACCGGATGCCTCTCACGCCGTCCGAAGCAGCCGTGCTCCGCCTGGTGGACGGCCGGCGCAGCGTGAAGGAGATCCAGGAAACCGCGGGCGTAAACGAGCCGGAGCTTTACAGGACCCTGTATCTCCTGTTTTGCTTCGGGTTGATCGAACCCGGAGGCGGGGCCGAAGAGAAAGGCGAGGTCGACTACGAGGAGATCGCACAGCTCTACCTCGACCTGCTGAACATCATCGAGGCCAATTTTCGGAAAGAGGTGGGAAAGCAGTTCGAGAAGGTGTATGCCGAATCCCTCGAGGAGCTCGGGACGCGCAGCGGAGCGCTCTTCGAGTCCCTGGCGTTGTCCAAGGACGCACAAGCCGATTTTCCGCGACAGATCGCCGCCCGGTGCCGGGATGAGGCCCCGCAGGGGGACGCGGTCCTGTTTCTCAAGTCGTCTTTCAACAAACTGGTCTACCTGCTGATCATGCGGATGAAGAAGGTCCTGGGTATCGGCCTCACCGAGAAGACGATTCGGGAGATGATGAACATCCTGGACTATGTGGAAAAATACCGGCAGGACGCGGAAATGATGAACTACGTGAAGGGAAACCTGGAAGACTACCTGAGACAGGTCAAGTCCTGATTGACGGTTCGCAAAAACCCGCTCACGCGCCGCGGGAAGCACTGTAACGTGTTGATATTTCAAGGGTGGATCTCAAAGTTTTGCTTTTTTGCGACGCCATCATGATGGGAGGCGGGTTCCGCGGGCCCGCGATGTGATGCAAGGAGGGAAGCGATGGGTTTCATGACGCCGGAGAATACCGTTTACCTGTTCATGCTGGTGATCTACATCATCATCCTCTACATCTACGATCGGGCCCGCCGCAAGTTCAAGGGCGGAACCATCGAGATGGTCATCAAGCTGATCATCATCAACACCCTCCTTCTTCTCTGCGCCGACTACACCCACTTCCTCGGGTTTCTCGGACCCGAAGCGGCCTATATCCTTCAGACCGTCCTTCGACTTGCAGCCATGTGCGCCCTCGCGTTCGGCGGGTTGAGGCTGATCGTCGATTGAGCGGCGTGGAGCTCCTCTTTCCGGGGGCGGGCGGTGGGTGCATGGGGCCTGGGCGCGAAGCACGCGCCTCGAGGTCCCAGGGTGGCTTGACAGCCCGGTTCGGGAGTGCGTAAATGGCCAAGCGGGATCCGGCCTCAGGGGCCCGAACGCGACGCGAGAGGCAATCCAGTCGGGAGCAGCAGCCATGGCCGAAAAGAAGAAACAGGCAGAAAAGAACGTCGATCGATACGCCGAGGCCGGGGTAAACATCGAGGCGGGCAATCGCTTCATCGACCTGATTCGCCCCGTGGTGAACAAGACGTTCAAGTCCGGGGTCATCACGGACATCGGGGGGTTTGCGGGCGTGTTCTCTCTGAACACGCAGGACCACAAGAACCCGGTGCTGGTCGCATCCACGGACGGGGTGGGGACGAAGCTGAAGATCGCCTTCCTGATGGACAAGCACGACACCGTGGGGATCGACCTGGTGGCCATGTGCGTCAACGACATCATGGTCCAGGGAGCCACCCCCCTGTTCATGCTCGATTACCTCTCCATGGGGAAGCTGGACACCCACAAGGCCGTGGAGATCATCAAAGGCATTGCGGTCGGGTGCACGGAGGCCAAGTGCAGCCTGATCGGAGGCGAGACCGCCGAGATGCCGGGGTTCTATCCCGACGGCGAGTACGACCTGGCCGGGTTCGTGGTGGGTCTGGGGGACAATGCGGAGCTTCTCGACGGGTCGGAGATCGCCGTGGGGTGCCAGCTCGTGGGAATCGCGTCGAGCGGGCTTCACAGCAACGGGTACTCCCTGGCCCGGCACGTCTTTTTCGAGGAGCTGAAGATGTCCGTGAACGACCACGTGCCCGAGTTCGGACGGACCCTCGGCGAGGAGCTGCTGGAACCCACGCGGATCTACACCCGGGCGATCACGAACCTGCGCCGCGACTTTCAGATACACGGAATCAGCCACATCACGGGGGGAGGTCTGGTGGACAACCTTCCCCGCATTCTTCCCGGCCAGTGCAAGGCCGTGATCCGCACCTCGAGCTGGGGCCCTCACCCGATCTTCCAGGTCCTCCGGAGGGAGGGGGGGATTTCACCCCGCGAGATGATGCGCACATTCAACAACGGCATCGGCCTGGTCCTCGTGGTCAGCGAAAGCGAGCTGGACGAGGTCCTCCTTCGACTCAAAGCCATGGGCGAAACGGCCTGTCATCTGGGGGGCGTGGCGGAACGGGAGGAGGCCGAGGATCCGATCGAGTTCACCAGCTGACCCGCCCCCCTTCCCCGACGGGTATCCCCGGGTGCTCGTGAGCGCCTGCCTCCTGGGGGTGCGGTGCCGATACGACGGGACGTCGAAGGCCTCACCGGCCTTGATTTGCCTGGCCCGCCGCGGGTGTTTGGTCCCCGTGTGCCCCGAGCAGCTCGGCGGGCTTCCCACGCCGCGGCCCCCCGCGGTCATCCGGGGAGGAGACGGGAAGGACGTGCTGGCGGGTGATGCCCGGGTTCAAGACGAACCGGGCCGCGACGTCACCGATGCGTTTGTGAGGGGGGCCCGGGAAGCCGTTCGCCTGGCCCGGACCTTCCGGGTCGGTCTCGCCGTGTTGAAGGATCGAAGCCCCTCCTGCGGCCTGCGCACGCCGTACTGCGATCGACCCGGCGGCGGCCCGGGCGTTGCAGCCGCTTTGCTGGATTCGGAGGGATTGCGGGTCGTGGAACTGGATCCGTCCGGGCCGCTGCCGCCCGGGCTGGAAGAGCTCGCCCCCGGCTCCGCGGCGACCGGGAAGGCGCCGGGGTATCGGGCGGGCAAAGGAGCGTAAGCCATGTTTGGTCTGGGGCCGTGGGAGCTCGTCATCATCGGGGTGATTCTCTTCGTGCTCTTCGGCGCAAAGCGCATCCCGGAGATCGGCAAAGGTCTCGGGGGTGCGGTGCGCGAGTTCAGGGGCGTGAAGCGCGAGCTCTCCGCCGCCAAGGACGGACCCGCATCAGAGGGCCGGAAAGCCGCCGACGGAGAAGGAAAAGAGGAGAAAGACCTCGAAAGCCGGATGGCCGGAAAGGTCCTGGAGCAGGTGCCCGGGGTGAAGCGGGCCATGTCGGTCAAGAAGAAGGTGGACAAGGTCTGGAAGGTCGTGGACTGACGGGCCGTCCCGGACCGGATCAAGAATCGCCCAAATACTCCTCCCGGGCCCGCTCGGCGAGCTTGAACTTCTGGACCTTGCCGGAACGCGTGGTGGGAAAGGCGTTCACGAGCTTGTAGTGCCGGGGCCGCATCTCCGGCGGAAGGTGCTCCGCGCCGTAGGCCTCCAGCCGCTCCACGGAGAGGTCCGCGCCCTCCCTAGGTCGGATCCAGGCGACCATTTCCTGGCCGCGTTCGGGGTGGGGAAACCCGAACACCTGGACCTCGCCGACCCCGAACAGACCGTACAGGACCTCTTCGACCTCGGTCGGATGAACACGGACCCCGTCACGCTCGATGACGTCTTTCAGCCTGCCCGTGATCCGAACGTAGCCCTTTTCGTCCATCTCCCCGAGATCGCCGGAGTGAAACCAGCCTTCCCGGTCCACGGCAGAGGCTGTGGCCGCGGGCATGCGGAAGTACTCCTTCATCATGAAACCGCGGATGCAGAGCTCCCCCGGCCGGCCGGCCGGAACGGGGTCCCCGGAGACCGGGTCCACGATGCGGACCTCGTTCACCGGGAGGGGGGTTCCGATGGTGGAGACGCGGAGCTCCAGGGGATCGGCCGGGTCGGTCATGGTGATCCAGGATGCGGTTTCCGTGATGCCCCAGGCCACGGTGATGTCCGATACGCCCACCTCGGTCACCAGCCGCCTCATGAGCTCCATGGGGCAGGGCGCCCCGCCCAGGGTGCCCTTGGTGACGGTCCGCCACTTCCCCGGCTGAAAGCGGGGGTGCTCCAGCAGGGCCATGATCATGCCGGGGGAGCCGTAGACGGCGGAGCATGCCTCGGCGGCCAGGGCGTGGAGGATCGGCTCGGGATCGAAGCTCCGGCAGGGAAGGACCAGGGCGGCGCCTCGAAGAAGGCCGGAGAGGGCGATGCAGGTGTTCCCGAACATGTGGAACAGGGGGAAAAACAGGCAGAGCCGGTCCGTGTGGTCGATGCCCTGTCGTTCCGTCGCGGCCAGGGACTTGTTCACCAGGGCCAGGTGGTCCAGCACCACGCCCTTGGGACGGCCCGTCGTCCCCGAGGTGTACATGATCGCAACCGGCTCCTCGGGGTCGACCCGGGCCTCCCGCTCCTCCAGGGCCCGCAGTGGGAGATCGTCCCCCATGGCCCCCAGCTCGCTCCAGAGAAGCGCGCCCGGAAACGAATGGTCCGAAAGCGTGATCAGATGCTCGAGTCCGGGAGTTCCCTCCCGTTCGGCCTGCATCATGGAAACGGCCTCGTCCGCCTGCAACCCCGGGTCGACGATGGCGGCCCGGGCGCCGCACTGCTCCAGGATGTAGTGAAGGTCGTCCTGACCGGTCCCGGGATCGAGGGGAACCATCACGGCCCCGATCCGGGCGAGCGCCAGCTGGGAGACGATCCACTCGGGGAGGTTGGAGGCCCAGAGGGCCACCCTGTCGCCGCTGGAGACGTCCAGGGCCATGAGGCCCCGGGCGATGCGACCGGCCTCCCACAGGAGAAGCTCGTAGTCGTAGCGAAGTCCGGCCTCCGTGTGGATCAGCGCGTCGCGCTTGGGGTGAATGTCCGCCACTTCGCTGACCAGTCGGCCGATGGACTCGTGAACGGTTTTCATGGGCTCGTCTCCCTCCGTTGGGGTGTGATCATCGTTATTGTACAGCAGGCCGGCCGGGGCGGGCAACCATCAGGGCTTGCTTTCCGGGACGCCGGGTCATAGGATGCCTGTCCGGAGCGGAGCCATCATGAGTCTCGTACACATCATCGACCTCTCCCACGGATACTCGGGCCGGGTCCTGTTCGACCGGGTCGGCCTCCAGGTGGAGACCGGGGACAAGATCGGCCTGGTGGGCCCCAACGGGTCCGGAAAGACGACGCTGCTGCGGCTCCTGGCCGGGGAGGCCGCCCCGCAGTCGGGCGTCGTCCGATTCGCGGAGGGCGTCCAGGTGGGGTATCTCCCCCAGGACGTCCAGGAGACCCTGGAAGGCGCGGTCCTTCCGTCCGTGCTGGCGAGCGTACCCGGCCGGGTCCACCTCCGGGATGAGGCCCGGAAGGTCGAGAAGGAGCTCGCGCAGGATCCTTCCCCCAAAAGGCAGGAACGGCTCGCCGTCCGGCTGGCCGGGCTGCACAACGAGATGGGCGACCTGGAGGCCCGCTACCCGGCCCACGAGGCCGAGAAGATCCTCGAGGGGCTGGGCTTCGGCGAGGGAGACTTCGACCGGCCCGTCTCCTCCCTGAGCGGGGGGTGGAAGATGCGTGCCGCGCTGGCTGCACTCCTCTACCGAAGGCCGGACCTCATGCTCCTCGACGAACCCACGAACCATCTGGACATCCCGTCCGTGCGCTGGCTCGAGCAGCATCTGGCCGCGTTCAACGGGGCGATTGTGCTCGTCTGCCACGACCGCGACTTCCTGAACCGGCAGATCAACCGCGTCCTCAGCTTCGAGCCGGAGGGCCTCCGGCTCTACAAGGGAAATTACAGCAGCTATCTCGAGGCCCGGGAGGAGGAGCGGAGGACGCTCGACAACCGCGCCCGGAACCAGGAGCAGAAGGTCAAGGAGGCGCAGCGGTTCATCGAGCGGTTCCGCTCCAAGGCCAGCAAGGCCAGGCAGGCCCAGAGCAAGATCAAGCTCGTCAAGAAGATGGAGATGGTCAAGACCCACCGGAGGCGGAAGACCGTCCGCTTCCGGTTTCCCGAGGTACCGCGGAGCGGCCGAAGCGTGCTGGAGATCGACGGCGTGTCCAAGCGTTACGGGGATCGGCTCCTGTACCGGGACCTGCACCTCAACGTCCTGCGCGGGGAGCGGGTCGCCGTGATCGGCGCCAACGGCTCGGGAAAGACGACGCTCCTGAGGATGGTGGAGGGCGAGGTCGAGCCGGATGCGGGCCGGATCCGCCTGGGGCACGGCGTCACCAAGAGCTACTACGCCCAGCATCACTCCGAGATGCTCGATCCCCAGAGGACCGTGCTCGAAGAGGTGTACCGGGTGGTCCCACACGAGTCGGTGAGCGCCGTTCGGGGCGTGTGCGGCGCATTTCTGTTCCCGGGCGACGATGTGGACAAGCCCGTGGGGGTTCTCTCGGGCGGGGAAAAGGCGAGGGTCTGCCTGGCCCGGATCCTGGTCAAACCGGGCAACTTTCTCGTGATGGACGAGCCCACCAACCATTTGGATCTCATGTCGTCGGAGACCCTGATCGATGCCCTCGCCGAGTACGAGGGAACCCTGGTGTTCGTGTCGCACAACCTTTCGTTCGTGAACAGCCTGGCGACGAAGATCTGGGACCTGCGGGACGGGGAGGTGGTGGAGTATCCCGGAACCCTGAACGAGTACGAGGCCCATCTCGCCCGCAGAGCGTTCGAAGCCGTGGAGGAGAAGGCGGGAGACGGTGCGGCGGCTGCAGGGGACGAACAGGACAAGTCGCGCCAGAGCCGCAAGGAGCTTCGGAAGGAGCGGGCGGAGCAGCGGAGGCGTACCCGGGAGCTGATTCGACCGCTGGAGGAGTCCCTCGGGTGGATCGAAGAGCGGATTCAAGACCTCGAAGCCCGGCAAAAGGAGCTGGAGCGGGGCCTGGCCGATCCGGAGCTCTTTCGGGACGAGCGTCGAAGCGTGCCCATGCTCAAGGAGTACGACCGGGTGAAGCGGGAGCTGGAGGATCTGCTGGCGGACTGGGAAACAACCCAGGAGCGGTTGGAGAGCGCCCGGGAGGAGATGAACGAAGGCTAGCGGCCGGCGACCTCACTGATCTTGTCGATGCTCTCGGAGAGGCGGCGCGCCAGGGTCTTGATGAGGCCCTTGAGCTGGGGAGAGACCAGCTCGAACTCCCGATCCAGCCGCGAGGTGTCCAGGATGCCCACCTTCACGGGGCCGTGGGCCTGGGCCATGGTCTCCCGAAACTTCTCGCGCTTGAGGAAGAGCGGGATCTCCCCGAAGATCGCCCCCTCCTTCAGGGTGGCCAGGGTCACCATGCCCTTGTGCGTCTTCTTCTTGAGCTTCACCTGACCTTCCAGAACGATGTACACCCAGTCCCCGATGCTTCCCTCCTCGAGAATCACCTTCTTGTCCGGGTAGTCGTGCTCGTCCACCATGTAGCCGTACACGCTGCTGTCGATGGTCATGGGCATCCCTCCCGGGGGTGGCTTTCACGATTCGGGTCGCCGCCCGAACCTTAGGACATCATGAAGAACCCCAGGGCCTTCGTGGCGTCGCCCGTGAGGCGGGTGAACTGGATCCCGAGCTGGAGGCGTCCCGGGGCCGCATTGTTGTTTACGGTCTGGATCCTCCCGACGAGCTCGACCTCGCGCCCGCGGGGCAGGATGGTGTGAATGGCGAACTCCTTCCCGGGTTCGTGAGGAGCGTTGAGGGCGTTCCGGGAGCTCACATCCATCCCGACCCCGCCCACGCTGATGTCTTTAATTCGGCCTTCCAGCCGGATCTTACCGGAAGATGCGACGGGCCGGTAGACGCAGGTCAGGTCGAGGGGTTTGCGGAAGTACTTCCTCTGGTTGATGTCCGGAACCCTGGGTTTGAACTCGAGCTCCTTCTTTTTCAGGAGCTGCGCGTAGAGGCTGTTCATCCGGCCCAGACGGTTCAGGGTCTGGTTGGTGATGTGGCGCAGGATGGGGGGCATCGCCTCGTACTCCTTTTTCAGGCGCACGGGGTGCATCACCTCCACCTCCACCTCGTCCACGGCCCGCACCGATGCGGAGCGGGTCTCCACGGACTTGCTCAGAAAGACCAGCTCCCCGAAGTACTCCCCCGGCCCCAGGGTGGCGAGGGCGACCTCCATCTCCCCCTGCTGCTGGGTGACCCGAACGTGACCCTTTTTGACCCTGTAGATGGAGATTCCGTAATCCCCCTCCTTCATGATGAGGTCACCCTTGCGGTAGTTCAGGCGGACGGTGGGATGGGCTCTGTCCTTGGCATCCATGTTCGCTTACCGAAGAGGGTCAACGAAGAATCGAAAGCGGTTCAGGCCCACAAACTACCACATCCCGCAGCCTAAGTCATTCGTTTTTTTGAAGATGCGGAGGGCCGTTTCCGCTACGCATCCGCAAAGCCGGGAAGATGTTGCGGATGAGATTAACTGTTTGGATTGCAAGAGGTATTTGCCGAAAGCCGCACTGGGACCCACGGCCGGTCCCGCTGCCCGAAAAAGGCTGACCGCGGGCTCGGCCTTGTGATATGGATAGGATCCCGACCGCCGGCTCCGGTGACTCCGGGCCGTGGGAGTGCAGCACGAGGGGCCGTCTTGGAGATCACCGACTACATCGAGGCATTGCGGGCCGACCGCGAGTTCGGGGAGACCTTCGTCCACCACCGCCACCTTCCGGCCGAGCCGGGCGCCTACACCGAGGTCCCGCCTCCGGCCCCGGACCTGATGCCGGCCCTCGAGCGGCTGGGCATTCGGCGACTCTACCACCACCAGGCCGAGGCCCTGGAGCGGATCCGTGCGGGCCGGCACGTGCTCGTTTCCACCCCCACGGCCAGCGGGAAGAGCCTGATCTACAACCTCGCGGTCCTGGAGGCCCTCCGCAAGAACCCCCAGGCCCGGGCCCTCTACCTCTTCCCCCTCAAGGCCCTCGAGAACGACCAGCTGAAGACGCTGGAGGCCCTCCGGGACGCCGCGGGCGACACCTCGGTCACCGCCGCGGTGTACGACGGGGACACCTCCGCTTACCGGAGGAAGCAGATCCGGTCCCGCATCCCCTCCATTCTGCTCACCAATCCGGACATGCTCCACCAGGGGATCCTCCCCCACCACGACGCCTGGCAGGGTCTCCTGGAGAACCTGGCGTTCGTCGTGCTGGACGAGGTCCACACCTACCGGGGCATCTTCGGGTCCCACATGAACCAGGTCCTTCGGCGTCTGAAGCGGTTGTGCGCGCTGTACGGCTCGAGCCCCCGCTTCATTCTGCTCTCGGCCACGGTGGCGAACCCGGGCGCCTTCGCGGGGAGCCTCATCCAGGATCGCGTGGACGTGGTGGACGCGGGAGGCTCGCCGCGCTCGGACCGCCACTTCGTGTTCCTGAACCCCCACGCGGGCACCAACTACCTGGCGGCGAGGCTCTTCGTGAAGAGCCTGGAGGCCGGCTTCCGGACCATCGCCTTCACCCAGGCGCGCAAGGTGACCGAGCTCATGCACATCTGGGCCTCCCGCATCGCCCCCCGGTTCAAGAACCGCATCAGCTCCTACCGGGCGGGGTTCATGCCCCGGGAGCGGCGGGAGATCGAGCGGAAGCTGGCCGATGGAACCATCCTGGGGGTGATCTCCACCAGCGCCCTGGAGCTGGGGATCGACATCGGCCACCTGGACGTCTGCATCCTGGTGGGGTACCCGGGCACCGTGATCAACACCTGGCAGCGGGGGGGCCGTGTGGGCCGCTCGGGAAAGGCCTCCCTGGTGGTGCTGGTCGCCAAGCCGGACGCCCTGGACCAGTACTTCATGCGCCACCCGGACAACCTGTTCGAGCGGGGCTTCGAATCCGCGGTCCTCGATCCGGACAACCCCTACGTGACGGGCGCCCACCTCACCTGCGCCGCGTCGGAGCACCCCATCACCGCGGCCGACACAGCCACCTGGCCGGCGGGCCTTCAAGGCCGGCTCGACGCCCTGGAGGAGGCGGGGGAGCTCACCCGGTCGGTGGACGATCCGCCCACCTGGTACGCGGTCCCCAAGCGCCCCCACCTCGGCGTGAACATCCGGTCGGTCGGCGAGACCTACACCATCTTCGACGCGGGAAGCGGCGCCGCCATCGGCACCGTGGACGAGGGGCGCGCCTTCAAGGAGTGCCACCCCGGCGCCGTCTATCTCCACCGCGGGGAGCACTACGTGGTGGAGCGCCTCGACCTGAAGAAACGGGACGTGATCGCGCGGCGGGGCGATCTCAACTACTTCACCCGCGTCCGCTCGGACAAGGAGACCGAGATCCTCCGGGTCCACCGCAGCCGTCCCAGAGAGGCCTTCGTGGTCCGCGAAGGGGTCCTGAAGGTGACCGAGCAGATCACGGGGTACGAGAAACGGGCCCTGCCGGGGCAGGAGCTCCTCGGGGTCTTCCCCCTGGACCTCCCCTCGAGGAGCTTCGAGACGGTCGGGTTCTGGATCGAGATCGAGCCGCTCATCCGCCGCATGGTGGACCGGCGCGGCCTTCACTTCATGGGCGGGATTCACGCCATCGAGCACGGCTCCATCGGGATCTTCCCCCTGTTCGCGCTCTGCGACCGGAACGACATCGGCGGGATCTGCTACCCCCACCACCCGGACCTGGACAAGGGCGCCATTTTCATCTATGACGGCTACCCGGGCGGGGTCGGCCTGGCCCAGCGCGGCTTCGAGATCGTGAGCGAGCTCCTGGAGCGCACGCTGGAGCACGTGCGCGACTGCGACTGCGAGGAGGGCTGCCCCTCCTGCATCCACTCGCCCAAGTGCGGCAACGGAAACAAGCCCCTGGACAAGGCCGCGGCGGTCTTTCTCCTCGAGGTCCTGCTGGGCCGCGTTCCCCTCGAGGCGGCGGAAGGGGACGAGGAGGAGGTAGCCCTGGAGGCTGTTCCGGAGCCCGAGCTTCCGCCGGAGCCCGAGGAGCCGCGGGTGGTCACCCTGGATCTGGAGACCCGGATGCTCGCCGGCGAGGTGGGGGGATGGCGAAACACCCACCTCATGCGGGTGTCGGTGGCCGTGGCCCACGACAGCCGCACGGGGGCGTTCCACTGCTTCACCGAGGACCGGGTGGACGACCTTCTGACCCTCCTGGCCGAGGCCGATCTCGTGGTGGGGTTCAACGTGAAGCGGTTCGACTACGGGGTGTTGAGCGCTTACTCGGCCGTGGATTTGAACGCCCTGAACACCTTCGATATCCTCCAGGACGTTCACCGGCGGCTCGGGTACCGCCTCGGGCTCGACCATCTGGCCAAGGAGACCCTGAGCCGGGGAAAGACCGCGGACGGCCTCCAGGCCGTGGACTGGTTCCGGGCGGGCGACATGGAGCGGCTGACCGCCTACTGCAGGGAGGACGTGGCCGTGACCCGGGACCTCTTCCGGTTCGGGCTCGAGAACGGTCACCTGGTGTACCGCCGCAAGAAAGAGGACCGACGCGTTCGCCTCCTCGTGGACTGGAAGCTGGAGAGCATGCTGGGACGCCATGGAACGCCGTGAGCACGAAGAGCGGAACGCACCCCCCTTCTCCTGCCGCATGTGCGGAAAGTGCTGCTACGGCGAGGGGGGGATCACCGTGGAGCCCGATGAGATCGAGCCCATCGCGTCGTTCCTGGGCATGGAACCGGATACGTTCCGGTCCTCTTGCTGCGATCTGCGATGCGGGGGGCTCTCCATCCGGTGCGACGGGGAGGGGAAGTGCCTCTTCTTCGAGCCCGGGCAGGGCTGCCGGATCCATCCGGTCAAGCCCCGGAGGTGCGCCCAATGGCCGTTCTACCCCGCGCTGCTGAACGACCGGGAGGCCTGGGCCGAGGCCATGGACGCCTGCCCGGGCATCAACAGGCACTGCTCCCACGAGGCCTTCGTCAGGCAGGGAACGGATGGAAGAGGTACGAAGGTGGATTGATCTCGTCTACCCGCCCCGGTGCGCGGTCTGCGAGCGGTTTCTGCGGCCCGGCGAGGCCGGCGCGATCTGTCCCGACTGCGGGGAGGGGCTGAAGGAGGTTCGCTCGCCCTTCTGCTCCCGCTGCGGCGTGCCCTTCGAGACCGGCTCCGGGGAGGACCGGCTGTGCGGGCGCTGCCTGAGGGAGCCGCCGGCCTACGAGGCGGCGCGCGGCCTGCTCCTGTACGAAGGCGCAGCCCTGGAGGCCGTCCACCGCTTCAAGTACGGCGGCAAGACCCGGCTGGCCGGAATCCTGGGACCGCGCCTGGCGGACCTGGCGCGGTCCTGGCTGCCTCGGGGCTTCCGGCCCCTGGTCGTGCCCGTGCCCCTGCACCTGCGAAGGCTCCGGGAGCGGGGCTTCAACCAGAGCCTGCTCCTGGCCAGGCACGTGGCGGCCCTGCCGGGGTTTTCCCTGGACTACCTCGCGTTGCGCCGCAGCCGCTACACGCCTCCCCAGGCCGCCCTCGGGAGAGACCGGAGAAGGGGAAACGTGCAGGCCGCCTTCCACGTGGAGACGCCCGCTGCCGTCGAGGACCGGGTCGTCCTGCTCGTGGACGACGTCTCCACCACCGGGAGCACCCTGGACGCCTGCGGCCGGGCGCTCCTCAGGGCGGGCGCCCGCAGGGTCTTCGGCCTGACGCTGGCCCGGGCGCCGACCCCCTGAACGGGCTCGATGTGTAAACCCCGGGCGATCGCGCCCGAGCGACCCACGACCCCTTGGAGGGCCCATGGAACACTACCGGTCCAAGATACGCCCTTTGGAAGTGCTGCAGGACGAGCTCGCGCGGTACCAGAGGGAAGGCAGGCGAGTGGTCTTCACCAACGGCTGCTTCGACCTGCTCCACCCCGGCCACACGCGGTACCTCTGCGCGGCCAGGTCCCTGGGGGACTACCTGGTGGCGGCGGTGAACAGCGACCGCTCGGTCCGCTCCATCAAGGGCGCCGGGCGTCCGATCATGCCGGAGGAGGCCCGGGCCGAGGTCCTGGCGGCCCTGGATTTCGTGGACGCGGTGGTGCTCTTCGACGAGGACGACCCCTTGGCCGTCATCCGGGCCCTGGTGCCGGACGTGCTGGTCAAGGGGGCGGACTGGGCGGAGGAGGAGATCGTGGGGGCGGACGTGGTCAAGTCGGCCGGGGGGGAGGTGCGGCGCATCGAGGTCATCCCCGGCTACTCCACCACCGGGATTATCGAGCGCATTCGATCCGGAGCCGCTTGAGGAAGGCCCGGGCTCTACAACCGCGACTCGATGAGCAGAAGGGTTCGCCCCAGTCGGGTGTGGGCGAGGAGCCACCCCAGGAGCACACCGGTTCCGTTGGCCAGCACGTCGAGGAGCTGCGGGCTCCGGTACCCCGTGGCGCCCTGGGCCAGCTCCAGGGCCGCCCCCATCAGTACCAGCAGGACGCCGATCCCACGCCTGGGGCCCCCGGTTCGATAGATCGCGCAGAACCAGAGCATGAGGCCGCCGTAGGCCGCCACGTGAAGGAGCTTGTCCTGCGCCTCGAAGGTCATGGTCTCGGGCGGGACGGGAACGAGGGATACCGCCGCCACCAGCCCGACCATGGTCCATCCCACGGCCAGCCAGAGCCGCTTGTGGCGAAGAGGTTTCATCGGGTCGTCGGGTTTCATGGTGGGAGCATAGGACAGAGCGTTTCCGACGCCAAGGGAAAAGAAGGGAAAGGGAGGAGATGGGAAGCGAAGGTCGAAAGGAACACGATGCGGTACGGCGAACGGGCTTGCTTGTGCGAACTGCAAGATGCCTGCTCCTGGCCCTGACCGTTGTCCTGGCCGCGCACGCCGAGCCTTGTCTCGCGCTCGACAACGACAAGACCCGGGCCAGCCTGGAGGGACTCCCGGGGATGTACCTCGTGGTGGAGGACCTCAGGTTGGAGATCGAGGAGGACGGCCTCACGAGAAACGAGATCCACGGCCTCGCCGAGAAGCTCCTGACCTCCGCCGGCATCCGGCTGCTATCCGAAGCCGAGTGGCAGGAGACGCCGGGCAGCCCCTGGCTCTACCTCTACGCGCACGTGATGCGCCGGGAGTACGTGGAGGAGCGGGTCTACGTGTTCAACATCAGCGTCGAGGTCAAGCAGCAGGTGCGGTTAGCCCGTGCGCCCGAGGCGGAACCGGTTTACGCCACCACCTGGAGCCGGGCCATCCTGGGAAAGAGCGGCTGGCTGGAGGACATTCGCAAGGGCGTGGAGATCTGCCTCCAGGATTTCGTCGACGCCTACCGGTCCGTGAACGGCCCTCCGAAGGGCTGATCGCCTGCGGAGCCCGATCCCGTCGTTTCGGGGATTCCGGAGGGCCCACACCACCGAAACCGGGCTTGACAGCGCGAACGAGGCTGGATAAAATTTCATGTTTGTAGCTCAAACCAACGCGCCCATAGCTCAGTTGGATAGAGTGACGGACTACGAATCCGTAGGTCGCAGGTTCGAATCCTGCTGGGCGCGCCAGAGATGACAAGGACTTAGCTGAATCGGCTGAGTCCTTTTTTT